>CALVMH010000001.1 GCA_944343275.1 uncultured Clostridia bacterium
AGCGCGGTGGCGTTCGGGAGCTTCGCCAATCTTTTGGCGGACTTCGACGCCTCGCAGCTGTATGAAGTGCTGCCGGACTTCCACAATACAAAGGTTCGGTATGCAAATTTTGAAGGCGCGGTACAAAAGGATGTGTGCGGCAGGGCGAAGGACGTACAGGACGAGATCGGATGGGTGAGGGCGCACAAGGAGCTGTGCGGGAAGATCGTGGACGCGATCGAAAGGAAGGAGATCCCGCTGCGGGTGACGCACAACGACACCAAGCTCAACAACGTCATGCTGGACAATGCCACGGGGAAAGCGCTTGCGGTCATCGACCTGGATACCGTCATGCCGGGGAGCCTTTGTTATGACTTCGGGGACAGCATCCGTTTCGGCTGCAACTCGGCGGCGGAGGATGAGCCCGATCTTCGTAAGGTGCATTTTGTGTTCGGACTGTATGAGGCGTATCTCGACGGGTATCTCTCAGCGGTGGGGAACGGCATCACGGCAAGGGAAAAAGAATTGTTGCCGTGGGGCGCGGTGCTGATGACGTATGAATGCGGGATGCGGTTCCTGACGGACTACCTCGAAGGGGACACCTACTTCAAGACGCACCGCGCGGGGCACAATCTGGACCGTGCGCATACGCAGTTCCGTCTGGTGGACGAAATGCTCGCCTGCTTTGACAAGATGCAGGCGGCGGTGCAGTCCGCACAGGCGTAAGAAAAACCGCCCGACAATTTCAAAAAAGCAGCCCCGAAAGGACGCGCCCGCCATGGGCGCCTCGCTTTCGGGGCTGCTTTTGCATATAACGGCGCGGCGCATGGCATTCCCGACCGTATCCGCGCAAAAGCGACATTGTTTTACAAATGTCCCGCCCGTCGTGCCGTTATAATATGCGGTATCGCAGAACGGCGGAGGAAGGGTATGCGGACGCAGTCGGCGCGAAGAGGCGACAGTCTCTATATCTATCTTACGGGGGAGCTTGACGAACACAGCGTTGCCGCGGCGCGGGCGGAAGCGGACGGGCTGATTGACAGCAATGCGGGGCTTTCGCGCGCGGTTTTCAATCTTGCGGGCGTCAAGTTCATGGATTCGACGGGGATCGGGTTTCTCATCGGGCGGTACAAGCGTTTGAAGCGTTACGGCATGGGGATGTTTGTGGAGGAACCCAATGCGGGCGCAGATAAAATTTTACAGCTGAGCGGGCTGTATTCCATCATGCCGAAGCTGTAACGGAACATGCCCGTGGGGAGAGAACGTTTATGAATGAAATGCAACTGAAATTTTTATCCCGTTCGGAGAACGAGGTCTTTGCGCGCAATGTTGTCGCGGCGTTCGCGCTGCCGCTTTCGCCTACGCTTTCCGAGCTCTCCGACGTCAAGACCGCCGTTTCGGAGGCGGTCACAAACTGCATCGTGCACGGCTATCGCGGCGGCGAAGGCTGGGTCACGCTTGCGTGCAAAACGGAGGGCGCGTGGCTACATATCGAAATTTCGGACAGCGGAAGCGGGATCGATGACATCTCCAAGGCGCTCACGCCTTTCTACACTTCCCTTCCGGAAGAGGAGCGTTCCGGTATGGGGTTCACCATCATGCAGACGTTCATGAGCGATTTTTCCGTGCAGTCCGAGAAGGGGAAGGGGACGACGGTGCGCATGAGCAAGCAGTTTGGCGCGAAGGCGGAAGGCGATGCTCGATGAAAACGTCACCCTTGCGCTCATCCGCCGCGCCAAGGCGGGGGAACAGGCGGCAAAGGAAACGCTGCTCTCCAACAATACATCGCTTTTGAAGAGCATCCTGAAGCGCTATCTCGGCAAGGGCGTGGAATATGACGATCTGTATCAGCTCGCCTGTATGGGATTTTTGAAGGCGATCGCCGGTTTCGACGAATCATTCGGCGTGCGCTTTTCGACGTATGCCGTCCCCATGATCGCGGGGGAGATCAAGCGTTTTTTGCGGGACGACGGCAGCATCAAGGTCTCCCGCCTCATGAAAAAGACGGCGCGCGAGATGAACCTCTTCATCGAGCAATGTGTGGCGGAGCGGGGCGAACAGCCCACCGTAAAGGAGCTTGCGGAAAAGTTCGGCATGGACGAGAGTGAAGCGGTTTTTACGCTCGGCTCCGCGCGCATGCCCGTTTCCATCTATGAACAGGGGGACTACAAGGACGAGAAAGGGACGACGCTTGCCGATCGGCTCCCCGCCGCAGAGGATCACGAAGTGATTTTGGAAAAACTCATCTTAAAGGAAGCCATCGAAAAGCTCTCGGAACGGGAGCGCAAGATCGTTGTTCTGCGCTTTTTCCGCGATCTGACACAGAGCGAGGTGGCGCGCCGCATCGGGGTATCGCAGGTACAGATCTCGCGCATCGAAGGAAAGATCCTCGAAAAATTCAAAGCGGAGCTGCGTTGAGGGCGAAGCGCTTTTTTACTCGCCGCAGGCGAGGAGCGCATTCTCTGTTAAAAAAGCCGAAGGCGGCGTTGTCACAACGCCGCCTTCGGCTTAAAAACCATACCCGTGCCGGGATTTATACTTTTTTCACATAGCTTCTTCTGCGTTTGTGCTGCACGGATTCAAAGTTCTTCCAAAGGTTATGGATGTTGTAATTGTCCTCAAGATTCAAAAGCGTCTCCAGATGCTGCGCCGTTCCGCTCGTAAGCATGCGCAAAAGTTCGTCGACCATCACGATGCTGATGCCGCGGTAGTTGGGCAGCACGCCGACAAGCGCGAGATCGATCACTTCGGGCTTTTGCACGGCTTTGAGGATGCGCAGGACGGTGAGCGGCGTCAGGTGTCCGTTTGACTTTTGCACCGCTTTTGCGATGGAAGGGAAGCACAGTCCGAAACAAACCGGGTTTTCGTCCTTATCGAGCAGCAGCGCCACATACTTGATGTTGATGATGAGGCGGAAGTTCTTGATGAGCTGCTTCTTCATCGTCTCCGTGAACGGGACGGCCTGGTAGATCTGATCGTATGTCGCGTCGTACATCTCAAAGAAGCGGTCTTTGTATTTTTTGATGAATGCACGCGTGGTTTTGGCGTCGCTCATGTGCAGGTCGTAGCGTTGGATGAGCTTTTCGCGCAGTTCCTTGATGCGGGGATCGGGCTGCGCCGGCGCATAGAGCTTGTGTTCCAGCCAATCCACTTCTTTTTCATAGCCGAGCCCTTCGATGAGCGCCTGATAGTAGGGATAGTTGTATTGCTCCTCGAAGGTGGAAAGCTCGTCGAACCCTTCGATGAGCAATCCTTCGCGTTCGAGGTCGGAAAAGCCGAGGGGACCGACCACTTCTTCCATGCCCTTGCTGCGCGCCCAATCTTCAACGGCGCCGAAGAGCGCGGCGGCGACCTCTTTGTCGTCAATGCAGTCAAAGCGCGTAAAGCGCACGCGCTTTTGTCCCCATTTTTCATTCGAAGTCTTTTGCAGGATGCCTGAGATGCGCCCGACTACGGTCCCGTCGCGGTAGGCGAGGTAATAGACGGCTTCGCATGTTTCGTAATAATGATAATTCTTGCGGAACAGCTGCATTTCGTCGGCATAGAGCGGGGGAACAAAGTACGGATTTCCCTTGTAGAGTTTCAGCGGAAAATTGACGAATGTCTTGCGCTGTGCGCGCGTGGAAACTTCTTTGATCTCGATCATATCTTTTCTCCGTTGTGGATGTTCGTAAAGAAAGATACCATCATTATAATACTTTCCTATGACAATGTCAAGGAAAGTTTCATGTTTTCCCGCCTTCCCCGCGCGGTTTTATTGACAGCTGTTTTCGCTTGCGGTATAATTTTATGCGAAAAAAACCTGTCGCGGGGACCTCCTTATGAAGAACTTTATTTTCATTTCGCCCAATTTCCCGGAAAATTATTGGCGTTTCTGCGCCGCGCTGCGCGGCCGCGGGATGCGCGTGCTCGGCGTGGGAGACTGTCCTTACGATCATCTTTCCGAGCAGCTGCGCCGCGTTCTCGACGAATATTATTATGTTTCCTCGCTCGAACACTATCATGAGGTATACGGCGCCGTCGCCTACTTTGCCTTCAAATACGGCAAACCCGATTGGATCGAGAGCAACAACGAATATTGGCTGGAACGGGACGCACGCCTTCGGGACGATTTCAACATCGCAAGCGGGTTCCGTTCCGCAGATATGCCGTCCGTCAAATATAAATCGCGCATGAAGGAATGCTACCGCGCCGCAGGCATTCCCGTTGCGCGCTGGTGCATGACGGACGACCCCGCCGTCTGCCGCGCCTTTTTGCGGGAAGTCGGGCGCGCCATCGTCAAACCGGACAACGGCGTGGGGGCGAACGCCACATATCCCGTCTCTTCCGCCGCAGAGCTTGAAGCCTTCCTCGCGCGCCCGCACGCGGGATACATCATGGAGGAATTCGTGGACGGCACCATCTGTTCCTACGACGCCATCGTGGACGAGAACGGAACGCCCGTCTTTGAAACGGGAAACGTGACGCCGCACTCCCTCATGGACGTCGTCAACGAACAGCAGGAGAGCTTTTTCTATATCGTGAAGGAACTCCCCGCGGCGCTGCGGAAGATGGGGCGGGCAGCCGTCAAGAGCTTCGGGGTCAGGAGCCGTTTCATCCATTTTGAGTTTTTCCGGCTGAACGCGGATTGCCCTCTCGGAAAGGCGGGAGACTATTGCGCGCTCGAGGTGAACATGCGTCCTTCGGGCGGATGCTCTCCCGATATGATGAACTATGCGAACGCAACGGACGTCTATGCGCGCTGGGCGGATATGATCGCGGGAAACGCGCCCCGTCCGTCGGCGGGACAGCACAGGTTCTGCGCCTACGCGGGCAGGCGCCTGAACAGAAATTACGCATTGTCCCGCGACGAACTGCTCGCCCGCTACGGCGCGCACATGGCAGAACACGGTATGGTGGACGCGGCGCTTGCCCCCGCCATGGGGGACGAGCGCTTCATCGCCTGTTTTGACACCGAGGCGGAGGTCTTTGCCTTCTTCCGCGACGCCGCACTGCGGGCGGCGCAGTAATGCGCAGTCCGCAAAAACATTCCGAAAAAATTTTTGAAACCGCCCGTCAAACAGTTGACACGGCGGTTTTTTGATGATAAAATACAGATAGTTCGCAAGAGCGAACTGATATTGATCCGTTATGTTCGCTCCCGCGAACTTTTCTTCGGGAATTCAGTTCGTCGAGGCGAACAAATTTCAGAAGATGTGTTCGCAATGGCGAACACCGTCGCGGAAGCGCGGCGGAAAGGAGATGAAACATGCCGCTCATTCTGGCGCCGCCCGGAAGGGAGGTGCGGATCGTGAAGATCGTCGCGGACGAAAAGACCAAAAAGCATCTTGCAAATTTAGGGCTTTTGGTGGACGCGACGGTGACGGTGCTCTCCTCGGCAGGGGGGAGCACGGTGTGCCGCGTCAAGGAAGGGCGCCTTGCGCTCGACAGTAATGTGGCGGCGCACATCTATGTTGCTTGATATGGCTGGCAGACAGCCAAACGGAGGTACATATTGTCAATGAACAAGACTCTTGAAGACTTCGTTCCCGGCGAAAAGGGAGTTATCGTCTCCGTCGTGGGGGAAGGGCGCATTCGCCGCCGCCTCTTTGATATGGGCGTCACGCCCGGCGCAGAGGTCGTGATGCGCAAGAAGGCGCCTTTGGGCGATCCCATTGAGGTGACCCTGCGCGGGTATGAACTGACGCTCAGAAAGTCGGAAGCGGCGTGTGTCATGATGGAGGTGGAGAAGTGAAACAGTTTGCTTTGGCGGGCAACCCCAACTGCGGCAAGACAACGCTTTTCAACCTTCTGACGGGTTCTACGGCGTATGTCGGGAATTGGCCCGGCGTCACCGTCGATAAAAAGACGGGCACCTACAAAAAGGGCGCGGAACCCGTCACGATCGTCGATCTTCCGGGCATCTATTCGCTCTCGCCCTATACGCCGGAGGAAGTCGTCTCCCGCAATTTCATTCTCGAAGAGCATCCCGCCTGCGTCATCAACATCGTGGATGCGACCAATCTGGAACGCAACCTCTACTTAACGACGCAGATCATGGAGATCGACGTCCCCATGGTCATCGCACTCAACATGATGGACGAGGTGGAAAAGGCAGGGGACGTCATCGACGCAAAACTTCTTGAACAGAAGATAGGGATCCCCGTCGTCGCCATTTCGGCGCTCAAGGGAACGGGCATCAAGGAACTCATGGACAGAGCGATCGCCGTCTCCAAGACCCCGCGTGAAGGGGTGACGGTGCTCAAAGATTCGCCCATTGCGCATCTTGTGCGGGACGTGAGCATCGCATTGAAGGCACAGAACGTGGGCGCGCCCCTCTTCCATGCCGTCAAACTTTCGGAAATGGATGAGATCGAGACGAAGATGCACCCCGAACTTGTCCGGATGGTGGAGGAGTTCAAGGCGACGTTCAAGGACGATACGTTCGGCAGCGATCTCGAGGCCGTCGTCGCGGATGCGCGCTATAAGTATATCTCCGCCAACTATTCCACCGCGTATACCCGCAAGGGGAAGGGGGAAGAGCGCCTCACGAAAAGCGATAAGGCGGATAAGGTCTTAACGCACAGGGTTTGGGGCATCCCCATCTTCATCGTCATTTTGTTCGCCATCTTCCATCTCACCTTCTCGGAGGACTTTTTGTACATCTCCGCGATGGCGGGAGGGCTGCCCTCGCTCGAAGAGCTGGGCATGGACATGGAGAACGGCGCCGTCACGCTGCTCGCGTGCTTTTACGACGGTGCGGTGTTCTCCCCGGGCGTCATCCTGACAAACCTTCTGAATTGGGTGCTGGAATGGATCAACGTGCTTGCGGACATGGCGTGCGCAAACGCCGCGCCGTGGGTGGGCAGCTTCGTCATTGACGGCGTCCTGGGCGGCGTGTTTGCAGTGCTCGGCTTTATCCCGCAGATCCTCACGCTGTTCCTGTTCTTCTCCATTCTGGAAGATTCGGGGTACATGGCGCGCATTGCCTTCATCCTCGACAGGATCTTCCGCCGTTTCGGGCTCTCGGGCAGGGCGTTCATGCCCATGGTCATGGGGTTCGGGTGCTCCTTGCCTGCCATGATCAACACCCGCACCCTTGCGGACGAAAAGGAGCGCACCGCCACCGTCCGCGTCATCCCGTTCTTCTCCTGCGGCGCAAAACTGCCCATTTTAACGGCAGTCGCGGGCGCCATCGTCGCCTTGGCGGGGGTGGGGAACGCGGACGTCATCACGATGTGCATGTATCTTCTGGGCATCTGCACGGCGATCGTCACCGTCATTCTGATGCGCTCGACCACCATGCGCGGTGAAGTTCCGCCCTTCATCATGGAACTTCCCGCCTACCACACGCCGCGCTTTTCTTCCCTCATGATCCACCTGTGGGATAAGACCAAGCACTATGTCAAGAAGGCGTTCACCATCATTCTCGCCTCGACCATCGTCATCTGGTTCTTCTCCTCCTTCAATTGGGGCTGGGAGTTCCTCATCAACGAGGACGGTGACAACCTGCGCATGAGCGAGAGCATTTTAGGCTCCATCGGCATGCTTATTCAGCCGCTGTTTACGCCGCTCGGCTTCGGCTCGCAGCTCGGGGAATTCGGCTGGGTGTTCGCCGTCGCCGCCATCACGGGGCTGGTCGCCAAGGAGAACGTCATCGCCACCTTCGGCACGCTTGCCGCCGCCATCGTCGGCGCGGTCATCTCCACGGAGGACGGCGTGGAAGAGGTCGTCACCATGGTGCAGGGAACGGGCATCGGCGTTCCTGCGCTCATTGCCTTCATCGCCTTCAATATGCTCACCATTCCCTGCTTTGCGGCGTGCGCCACGGCAAAGGCGGAACTTCCCAAGGGAAAATTTAAGTGGACGCTTCTATTCTGGCTGTGCACATCATACGCTGTTTCCATGATGATCTATCTCATCGGGGAATGGTGGTGGACGTCGTTCATCTTCGTCGCGCTCATCGCGGCAGCCGTTGCGGGCATCGTCGTGTGGAACAAAAAACACCCGCTCGGAACGGGCAGCCGTGAGGGGACCGCACAGGCGGAGACAGAGGAGAAATAGCCATGCAGTGGTACGAGATCCTCATTATCATTGCCGCCTGCCTCGTGGTGCTCGGTGTCATCGTTTCTGCGATCGTCCGCAAAAAACAGGGCAAAACGGGGTGCGACTGCGGCTGCGGGAACTGCTCCGGGTGCGCGGGCTGCTCCGCTGCCTCCTCCGCAAAGCGGAAGCCGGACCGATAAAACAAGCCTACACAACAATCTCCATAAATCTTCGGAAGAGGGAAGTCCGCAAGGGCTTCCTTCTTTCGGATATGCGGCTTGATTCATTGCGGCAATGCGATATTTGCGGAGTACGGTTTGCATGCAATCATGCAGGAGTGCCCTGCAAAAGTTGACAAAAGTGCATAAATATGATAAAATACCGCTATTCTGACGTATGATTATGCAACGGAGCAGGCTATGATCTATTACAACAACAAGTCCAATTTGCTGGAAGACACCATCTATCACTATGAATTGCAGGATGTGACGGAACCCGAACTCTTCCGCGAGATGTTCGACTATGAGAGTATCCCGAAGATCGCATTCAACAACCGCCACGTCCCCATCAACATGCCCGATGAGATCTGGATGACGGACACCACGTTCCGCGACGGGCAGCAGTCCACCTCTCCCTTCACGGTCAAACAGATCGTCGATCTGTATAAGCTCATGGCGCGTCTCGGCGGACCCAAGGGGCTTGTCAGACAGTCGGAGTTCTTCATTTATTCCAAAAAGGATAAAGAGGCGCTCAGGGCCTGCCAGGATACCGGGCTGAAATTCCCCGAGATCACCACATGGATCCGTGCGAACGCAAAGGATTTCGAGCTCGTGAAGGAGGCGAACGTCGCCGAAACGGGCATCCTCGTGAGCTGTTCGGACTATCACATCTTCAAGAAGATGCACCTGACGCGCAGGCAGGCGCTCGATCAGTACCTCGGCATCGTCAAGAGCGCGCTCTCCTACGGCATCCGTCCGCGCTGCCACTTCGAGGACATCACGCGCGCAAGTTTTTACGGCTTTGTCGTGCCGTTTGCCGCCGAACTCATGCGCCTTTCCGAAGAGAGCGGCATTCCCGTCAAAATCAGGATGTGCGACACGATGGGCTTCGGCGTCTCTTTCCCCGGAACGTCGCTTCCGAGGAGCGTGCAGGGCATCGTCTACGGGCTTCATCATTATGCGGGCGTGCCGCATGCGCTCTTGGAGTGGCACGGTCACAACGACTTTTATAAGGCGGTGAACAACGCCTCCACCGCATGGCTGTACGGCGCCTCCGCCGTCAACTGTTCGCTGTTGGGCATCGGCGAGCGAACGGGGAACTGCCCGCTCGAAGCAATGGCGATGGAGTATGCCTCCTTCCGCGGGACAATGGACGGCATGGACTTTACCGCCATCACGGAGATCGCCGACTACTTCGAACGGGAGATCGGTTATAACATTCCGCCCAAAACGCCCTTTGTAGGACGCGCCTTCAATTCCACGCGCGCGGGCATCCATGCGGACGGGCTTTTGAAGGACGAGGAAATTTACAACATCTTCGATACGGCAAAGATTTTGAACCGCCCCGCGCGTGTCTCCGTCAACAAGACGAGCGGGCTTGCAGGCATCGCCTTCTGGATCAACGATTACTACAAACTTCCCGAAGAGCACAAGGTGGACAAACACGATCCGCTCGTCGTCGCCATGAAGGCGCATATCGATGCGGAGTATGAAGATGGGCGGAACAGCTCCTTCGGGGACGACGAGCTTGTCAATCTCATCTATGTCATCGACCATCAGCGCGTGAGGGAATTGGAGGCATTCAGTCTGTGAGTACGGAAACCGATCGCAAACCGCCTCGGCGCGTGCTGCGCTGGGGAACGCTGGTCCCGTTGGCGCTGACGGCTGTCGCGTGCATATTGTTCTTCGTGCAGCCGCTCATGCCGCGGACGGCGTTTGCCGCCGCATCGGGCGCGCTGCTTCTTGTCTCCGGGCTCGTCTGCGCCGCGGCGTTCTTTTTCGGTCAGCCCATGCACGCCGCGCGGATGCTTGCGGGCGTCGTGCAGGTCTCCGTCGGGCTGTGGGCGCTCATCTCCTGCACGAACTTCACCCGCAGCGTGCTTGCGCTCGGTCTTGGCGTGTTCTTGCTGCTTGCGGCAGCGGCGGAAATCTTCGCGGCGTTGGCGGCACGCGGTCATATTTTAATATGCGTTCTGCGTTTCGTCCTTGCAGCGGGGTATGCCGTCACGGGACTGCTGCTCATCCTGCACAATTTTGTTCTCATATTTCCATCGGTGGATGCCGCGTTGATGACCGCCGGGGCGTTCATGCTCCTGTTCTGTGCCGAAGAGCTGCTGCGGTTGCTGCGCGAAGGGGCGTACTTCGAAAAACCGTGACATAATTTTCCAAAGAAGTCTTGACAGCCGCTTTTGCAGAGAGTATAATGGATACACGATTCGGAGGTGAAATCATGGGCAGAAACGATGGCTGGAAGCAAACGATGGAAAAAGTGTTCGACATTATCGGCGAGATCCTTGCAGTGGTCTACATCCTTGTTTTCGTGCTGCTTTTGATCGACGTGCAGGCGCCGTTCATCAGCAAGGTAGATTGGCTGTATAACGCATTCAAGATCATCTGGCAATACGGCGCGTTCATCATTGCCGCCGTTGTCGGGCTGGAAGCAATGGTCAAGCGCAATCTTCTCTTCTTCCTGATCTTCTGTGCGCTCATTGCGCTGTGTGTCGTCTTCCTGTTCTTCCCGGAGACGTACAACAGCCTGTTGGGACTCATTTGATTGCGGGATCGAAAACGGACAGCGCCGCTGTCCGTTTTTTCTTGCCCTGCGGGCGGCGCGCCGCGGGAAATGCTGTGCCGTTCCCGTTGCCAAGGGAGAGGGCGGGCGCCTTTGATGAACAAAAGAATTTGCGGCAAACAGTGATACAGTGACGTTGCAGCCGATTATGGGGCATGATTTTATTGACTTTTTTCATGCCGGAATGGTATAATAAGGGCGAACGCAACCAATGGAGCACGATATGACTTTGAAAAAACTGCCGACGGGCGTACAGGACACTCTTCCGCGCGAATGCCGCGTGCTGGGAACCGTCCGCGAACAGCTCACGCGCGCATTCGAAGCGCGCGGCTATTCGCCCGTGATCTCTGCGGCGGTCGAGTATTACGATACCTATGCGGGCATCCGCAGCGCGCTTCCGCAGGAGCGGATGTTCAAGTTCACCGACCGCGACGGAAGGCTGCTGGTATTGCGCCCGGATGCGACGCTTTCCATCTCCCGCATTGCCGCCACCAAGCTGGAAGCGGGCGCGGCGCAACTCTATTATTTTCTTGAAAAATGGGATGCTGCGCAGGATGCGGGCGGTGTCCGCAGCCGCGAGATCATGCAGGCGGGCGTGGAGCGTCTCGGCGAAGAGGGCGCTTTTTCGGACGCGCAGACCATCGCGTTCGCCATCGACTGCATGCGCGCCGTAGGGCTGACCGACTGCATTGCGGATGTCGGACACGTCGGCTACATGAAGGGGCTGTTGGAGGAGTGCGGGCTGGACGCTGCGCAGACGGAAGAGGTGCGCGCCTCGCTGAACGCCAAGGACGGGCTGAACGCCGAACGGCTTTTGAAGAACGCGGGCGCGCGGGAAGAGACGCTTGCCGCGGTGCGGGCGCTGCCTTCCCTGTTCGGCGGTGCGGAGGTGTTTGCGCGGGCGAAGGCGCTCACGCAGAACGCCCATGCGCTTGCCGCCGTCTCGCATCTCGAACATGTCAGCCGCATCCTCACCGATATGGGATACGAGCGGAACGTTTGCTTTGATTTCGGCACGGGGAAGAGCCTTTCCTACTATTCCGGCATCGTCTTTTCGGGGCTTGTCAAGGAAGTGGGCGCGCCCGTTCTGAGCGGCGGCAGATATGACGGTCTTGCCGACGATTTCGGCAGGCACATTCCCGCCGTGGGATTCGCCATCGGCTTGAAACGCGTGCTCGTCGCGCTGGAACGGCAGGGGAAATTCCCGCCCGAACCGGTACCCGACGTCGCTGTCGCCTGCGAAGAGGGCGCGGAGGGCGCGGCGGACGCACTGTGCAAACAACTCATTGCCGAGGGGAAGCGTGTGACGCTGGCGGCAGGGTACGGCGCGGGGGCGGTCGCGGACACGGCAGCCGCGCAGAAGCTCCTCGTCACCAAGAAGGGGGTGAGACGCCTATGATCGCTTTTGCACTTCCCAAGGGCAGGTTGGCGGAAAAGTCGGCGCAGCTGCTCGCCGAATGCGGGGTGGACACCGCCGTCTTGCAGGAGGATACGCGCAAGCTCGTTCTTTCCAGCAAAGACGGGCAATACCGCTTTTTCCTTGTCAAACCCGCCGACGTTCCCGCCTATGTGGAGGCGGGCGTTGCCGACCTGGGCATCGTCGGGAAAGATACCCTCATCGAGGAGGGGCGCGATCTCTATGAAATGCTGGATCTGAAGATGGGGGAATGCAGCCTGTGCATTGCGGGCTATCCCGCGCGCAGGGATGTTCTCACCAATCCCCATCTGCGTGTTGCGACCAAGTATGTCAACACGGCGCGGCGGGTGTTTGCGGACAGGGAGGAGATCGAGATCATTCCTCTGCACGGCTCCATCGAGCTGGCGCCCGTCACGGGGCTGGCGGACGTCATCTTCGACGTCGTGCAGACGGGTTCCACCTTGAAAGCCAACGGGCTCGTCGTGCTCGAAGAAGTGTTTACGGGCATCACGGCGCGGCTTGTCGCCAACAAAGTCAGCTTGAAGACCAAGGCGGGGCAGCTGCTCCCTCTTATCGGCAGGCTGCGGGAGATCGTATCATGAACGTGAAAATTTACGAAAAAAAGGACTGCGCGCCGCTTTTGGAGCGCGCCTTTGCGGAACGGGAAAAGGAGCTCGCCGCCGTCCGTGCCATCCTTGCGGATGTGCGCAAACGGGGCGATGCCGCCGTGTTCGACTGTGAGAGGAAGTTCGATGCGACCGAGCTGACCGCAGACAATTTCCGCGTCTCGGAGGAGGAGATCGCCGCAGCGTATGAAGCGGTTTCTCCCGAACTTCTCGAAAGCCTCAAACGGGCGGTCAGGAACATTTTTGCCTATCATTCGCGTGCGGGGCGGAAGGATAACGTTGTCACGGAAGACGGCAGAACGACGGGGTACGTCGTGCGCCCGGTCGCGTCGGCGGGGATTTATGCCCCCGGCGGCACGGCGCCGCTTTCCTCTTCCGTTCTGATGGGGGTGCTGCCCGCACGGGCGGCGGGGGTGGAGCGCATCGTGCTCGCCACGCCCGCAAAGAACGGCGTCGTCGCGCCTCTCACGTTGGTCGCCGCGCGCGAATGCGGTGTCCGTGAAATTTATAAGATGGGCGGCGCACAGGCGGTCGCCGCGCTCGCTTACGGAACGCAATCCGTCAAAAAGGTGGACGTCATCGCGGGTCCCGGCAATATCTATGTCACCCTTGCCAAAAAGGAAGTGTACGGTGATGTGGGGATCGATATGCTTGCGGGTCCGAGCGAGATCATGATCGTTGCCGACGAAACGGCGGATCCCGTCTATGTGGCGGCGGACATGCTTTCACAGGCGGAACACGACGTCCTCGCGCGCGCCATCGTCGTCACCACGAGCCGTGTTCTTGCCGAAAAGACGGCGTCGGAAGTCAAAACGCAGCTTGCGGCGCTCGGACGGCGCGCGATCGCGGAAACGTCGCTTGCCTCTTCGGGCGGGATCATCGTCGTGCATTCTTTGGAGGAAGCGGCGGAACTTGTCAATGCCGTCGCGCCGGAGCATCTCGAACTGTACACGCGCGATCCCGAGGCTCTGCTGCCGCAGATCAGACACGCGGGTGCGGTGTTCATGGGGGGCTATACGCCCGAACCCGTCGGCGATTACTTTGCGGGACCCGATCACATTCTGCCCACGTCGGGCAGCGCCAAATTTTTCCAGGTGCTCAATGAGGACGTGTTTACCCGCAAGATGAGCGTCATTTCCTATACGAAGGAGGCGCTCCGCGAGGATGCTGCGGATATCATGCGGCTTGCCCGCAGCGAACAACTCGACGCGCATGCGAACGCAGTTGCCGTCCGCATGCAAAAGGAGAACAGATGAGAACGGCAACGACACGGCGGACGACCAAAGAGACGGACATCACTCTCACCCTTTCTCTCGACGGAACGGGGAAGGCGGACATTTTCACGGGCGTCGGGTTTTTCGACCACATGCTGGAACTGCTTACCGTGCACTCCCGCATGGACGTCTCGCTCTCCTGCAAGGGGGATCTGCAAGTGGACGCGCACCACACCGTGGAGGATGTGGGCATTGCCCTGGGCAGCTGCGTAAAAACGGCGCTCGGTGACAAGCGCGGCATTGCCCGTTTTGCGGACAGGCTCGTGCCCATGGACGACACGGCGGCGCAGGTCGCCGTGGACTTCGGCGGAAGGAGTGCGCTCCTCTTTGAGGATGCGCTCTGCGGAAAGGTGGGGGAGTTTGACATGGAGCTCGTCGAGGAGTTTCTGCGCGCATTTTCCGCGCATGCGGGTTGCAACATCTATGCGCACATCCTGCGTGCGGGCAACCGTCATCACATGGCGGAGGCGCTTTTTAAGGCGTTGGCGCTCTGCCTGCGTGACGCAGTGAAAATCGTCTCCGACGCCGTTCCTTCCTCCAAGGGGATGCTCGAATGATCGGCATCATCGATTACGGCATGGGCAATCTGCGTTCCGTGCAGAAAGCCATTGAATTTCTGGGCGGCACGGCGGCGGTGACTTCCGACAGGACGGTCCTGAACGGGTGCGAAAAGCTCATCCTTCCCGGCGTCGGCAGCTTTGCCGCAGGGATGGAAAACCTGCGCGCATCGGGATTGAAAGACGAGGTCCTGCGCCGCGCGGCGGACGGCACGCCCGTCCTTGGCATCTGCCTCGGCATGCAGTTCTTGCTTGCGGAGAGCGAAGAAGAGGGGCGCCACGCGGGGCTTGCGCTCATTCCGGGGCGCGTCACGCGATTCACGCGCGGCAAGGTCCCGCACATGGGCTGGAACGGCGTGGAGGGCATGTCGTCTCCGCTCTTCACCGGCATTGCGGACGGCACGCAGTTTTATTTTGTACACAGCTATTATGCGGACGCCGCGGCGGAGTATGTCATCGGAAAGACGGAATACTTCTGCACGTTCGCTTCCGCCGTTGCGCGCGGGAACGTGTTCGGCGTGCAGTTCCACCCCGAAAAGAGCGGGGCGGCGGGGCTGCAGCTCCTGCGCAACTTTATGAGGTTCTGACATGATCTTATATCCCGCCATCGATATCCTGAACGGCAGAGCCGTGCGCCTTCTGCACGGCAAACGCGGAGAGGTCACCGACTACGGCGATCCCGTGGACTGCGCCCGCCGCTGGGCGGATGCGGGTGCGCGGATCCTGCACGTCGTGGACCTTTCCGGCGCATTCGGCGAAGCGAGCGGATTTGAAAAGACGCTCGAACGTATCGCGGGGCTGGGGCTGCCCGTGCAGTCGGGCGGCGGGCTGCGTTCCATGGAAGACATCCGGCGGCGCTTCCGTGCGGGCACGGACCGCGTCGTACTCGGAACGGTCTGCGTTGAGCAGCCGGAGATCTTGTATGAAGCGGCGGAAAAGTATCATGCGAAGATCGTTGCGGGGATCGACGCCGCGTCGGGCAGGCTCGCCGTGCGCGGATGGACGCAGGTCTCCGATAAAGATGCCTTTGAATTCGGCTGCGAAGCGAAGGCGCTGGGACTGACGGATGCCGTGTTTACCGACATCGGGCGGGACGGCGCGCTCGTCGGCGTCAACCTGACGGACACCGTCAAAATGGGGGAGACGGGGCTCAATATCATTGCCTCAGGCGGCATCCGCAGCATCGACGATCTGCGCGCGCTCAAAGCAAAAGGCGTATACGGCGCCATTCTCGGGCGGGCGATCTATACGGGCACGATCGACCTCGCCGCGGCGATCGGGGAGATGCAATGATACGGAAAAGGATCATACCATGTCTGGATTTGAAGGACGGACGCGTCGTCAAGGGGGTCAACTTTGTCGGTCTGACGGACGCGGGCGATCCCGTTGAGACTGCCAAACTTTACAATGCGTTCGGCGCGGACGAGATCGTCTTTTTGGACATCACGGCAAGCTATCGCGGCGAAACGCCCATGTGGGAAGTCATCGCTCGGGCGTCCGAGCAGGTGTTCCTTCCCCTCACGGTGGGGGGCGGCATCCGCAGCGTAGAGGACTTCCGCAGGATGCTCTCCTGCGGGGCGGACAAGATCGCCGTCAACTCCGCAGCCATCAAGGATCCGACGCTCATTACGGAGGCTGCCATGAAGTTCGGCAGACAGTGCGTAGTGCTTGCGGTGGACGCCAAGCGCAACGAACTTGGCAGATACGACGTCTATCTCAACGGCGGCAGGGTGAACACGGGGCTGGACGCCGTCGCATGGATCCATGAGGGCGTGGAGCGCGGCGCGGGGGAAGTGCTGCTTACCAGCATGGACCGCGACGGAACCAAGGAAGGATTCGACCTGGAGCTTACCCGCCTTGCGGCGGAAGCGGTGAACGTTCCCGTCATCGCATCGGGCGGCGCGGGAAAGATGGGAGATTTTTACGACGTCTTGACGGAGGGAAAAGCGGACGCAGCACTTGCCGCTTCCTTGTTCCACTTCGGCATCATCAACATGCGGGACTTGAAAAATTATCTTGCGGAACGGGGCGTTTCCGTCCGCAGGGAGGGATATTGATATGGAAAACGTCAAATTCGATGCAAACGGGCTCATCTGTGCCATCGCACAGGACTACGAAACGGGCGAAGTGCTCATGCAGGCGTATATGAACGCCGAAGCGCTCGCAAAGACGTTGGAAACGGGCTATGCGCACTATTACAGCCGTTCGCGGCAGAAACTGTGGAAGAAAGGCGAGACGAGCGGACACGTTCAGAAGGTCATCGCGGCTTCCTTTGACTGCGACGGGGATTGCCTGCTTCTGCAAGTGGAGCAGACGGGCGTCGCCTGCCATACGGGGGCGCGGAGCTGCTTCTTCGAGGAAGTCAAAAAGGGCGACAGGGCGGGGCTCACCTTCCTCGGCGAGCTTGCGCGCATCGTCAAGGACAGAAAGCAGCATCCCGTCGAGGGCTCCTACACCGCCTATCTTTACAGCCGCGGCGTGGATAAGATCGCCAAAAAGATGGGCGAAGAGGCGGTAGAGACGGTCATTGCCGCCAAGAACGAGGACAAGGCAGAGCTGGTGCATGAGCTCTCCGACCTTGCCTATCATCTTCTGGTGCTCATGGAGGAAAAGGGCGTTTCGCTCTCCGATCTGTGCACCGAACTCGTGCGCAGGCACAACAAGTGAGGGCGTCATGACCAAACGAGAAGAGACGGGAACGCTGCTTTCTTTCCGTCCGGGGATCCGCGTGCTCGATGCCACGCTGCGCGACGGCGGGCTTGTCAACGATTTTCAGTTTTCGGATGATTTCGTCCGCGCGCTCTTTACGGCGAATGCGGCGGCAGGCGTCGATTATATGGAACTCGGCTACAAGGCGGACGCCGATATTTTTGACAGGGAAAAATTCGGGAAGTGGAAATTCTGCCGCGAGGCAGATGTCTTCAACGTGCTCGGCGAGAACAAGACGGGGATGAAGCTCTCGTGCATGGCGGACGTCGGGCGCTGCAATTTTTCGCGCGATATCTGTAAGAAGGCGGACAGTCCGTTCGACATGTACCGTATTGCGACGTACATCAACACCATTCCCGCCGCCGTCGAAATGATCGAATATTGCGAAAAGCAGGGCTACGAGACGACCGTCAACATCATGGCGATCTCCCGCGAGACGGAAAAAGAAGTCTCCCTCGCGCTTGAAATGCTCGGCAAAAGCCCCGTCCGCGCCATCTATATCGTGGACAGCTACGGTTCCGTTTACCCCGAAGAGATGCGCGTGCTTGCGGCAAAATATCTGGAAGCGGGGGAAAAGTACGGCAAGGAGATCGGCATCCACGCGCACAACAACCAGAACCTCGCCTTTGCCAATACCATCGAGTGCACGGCGATGGGGGTCAACTATCTCGATGCCACGGTGGACGGCATGGGGCGCGGCGCGGGCAACTGTGCGCTTGAATTGCTGCTTGCGTTTCTGAAAAATCCCAAGTACAAGCTCATTCATATCCTGCGCTTCCTCGAAGCGGGATACATGCAGGCGCTCAAAGCGCAGGGCGCGGTGTGGGGGTATGACCTTCCTTATCTTTTGACGGGCGTCTATAACCGTCATCCGTCGAGCGCCATCCGCTATATCCGGGAAGGCAGGAAGGACATCGTCGCATTCATGCAGGAATTGCTCGATCAGGAATGAAGGCGGCGCAAAAATGATTTTTGTGTGAAAGCAAAAAAACGGGTCGTTTGCTTGTTGACAATCCGACAAAAAAATGCTAAGATGAAAGGACGTTGAAATGGAGAAAATTTTGACGTCCTTTTCTTTTGTACGTGCGTGTGCGCGTGACAAAAAAGGTCCTTTCGGAAAACTTTTTTAGGAGGTCAGTCTTTGCTGAAAACACTTTCAAAATGTATCCGCGAATATAAGACGGCATCCATCCTATCACCCATCTTCGTCACGGTCGAAGTGGTCCTCGAATGTCTCATTCCGTTTATCATCGCGCAGCTCATCAACGTGATCGATCAGAATGTGCCAACGGCGATCGACATGGGGCAGGTCTGGATGTACGGCGGGATCCTGATCGCAATGGCGCTTGCATCCCTTGCGACGGGTGCGCTTGCGGGCGCGTTCTGCTCGCGCGCTTCGGCGGGGTTTGCAAAGAATGTCCGTAAGGATATGTTTTACAACATTCAGACGTTCTCCTTCGAGAACATCGACAAGTACTCCACGCCCTCGCTCGTCACGCGTATGACGACGGACGTGTGGAACGTGCAGATGGCGTATATGATGATCGTTCGGATTGCCGTCCGCTGTCCCGTCATGATCATCTTTGCGGCGGTCATGGCGTTCGTGCTGGGCGGAAATCTCGCGTGGATCTTCCTTGCCGTCATTCCCGTGCTCGTCATAGCACTCATGCTCATCATGATGCGCGCGCTGCCGATGTTCAAGCGGCTGTTTCCCAAATATGACGACATGAACGAATCTGTGCAGGAGAACATCAACAGCATCCGCGTCGTCAAATCGTATGTCCGCGAGGACTACGAAAAGCAAAAGTTCGGAAAGACGTCGGGCGCGCTCTGCAAGGAGTTCACCAAGGCGGAACGCCTTTTGGCATGGAACACGCCCATCATGCAGTTCTGCTTCTACGGCGTTATCTGTGCGGTGCTCTACATCGGCGCCTATGTCATCATGGATTCCGCGGGCGTGGTCACGACGGGCGAAGTCTCCCAGCTCATTGTCTATGGTATGCAGATTTTGTCCTCGCTCATGATGTTCTCCATGGTGTTTGCCATGATCGTCATGTCGATGGAATCGGCGCGCCGTATCTGCGAGATCCTCAACGAAAAGAGCACGCTCGCCAATCCGGAAAATCCCGTGTATGAAGTGGCGGACGGCTCCATCGATTTTGAGAATGTCGCCTTCAAGTATGCCTCCAATGCGGAAAAGAACGTGTTGGAGGGCATCGATCTGCACATTAAGTCGGGCGAGACCATCGGCATCATCGGCGGGACGGGTTCCTCCAAGACGTCGCTCGTCAATCTTATCTCCCGCCTCTACGACGTGACCGAAGGCTGCGTAAAGGTGGGCGGGCATGACGTGAAGGAATACGACCTCGAAACGCTGCGCAATCAGGTCGCCGTCGTGCTGCAAAAGAACGTGCTCTTTTCCGGCACCATCAAGGATAACCTCCGCTGGGGCAACAAAGAGGCGACGGATGAGCAGATGATCGCGGCGTGCAAGCTGGCGCAGGCGGATGATTTCATCCGTTCCTTCCCCGAAGGGTACGATACTTACATCGAACAGGGCGGCACCAACGTCTCCGGCGGGCAGAAGCAGCGGCTCTGCATTGCGCGTGCGCTCCTCAAAAATCCCAAGGTGCTCATTCTCGACGACTCCACGTCGGCGGTCGATACGCACACGGACGCACTCATCCGCAAGGGGTTCCGCGAGTTCATTCCCACAACGACCAAGATCATCATCGCGCAGCGCATTTCTTCTGTGGAGGATGCCGACCGCATCATCGTTCTGGACGGCGGCAGGATCAACGGCATCGGTACGCATGAGGAACTGTTGAAGAGCAACAAGATTTATGCCGAAGTGTATGAATCGCAGGTCAAGGGCAAGTCGGACGATGCGGACGGCGAAGAAACGCAAGGGGGTGACGGCAATGAAAAAGAATGAAAAACGCATGCCCAAGCATCCGCCTCTGCAAAAGGGGATCGTCAAGCGCCTTTTGAAGTCGCTGTTCCATTACTATCCCGTGATGCTGCCCATCGCGCTGGTATGTATCATCGTCAATGCGGCGATCTCCTCCGTGCCTGCGCTCTTCATGGAGCAACTCTATACGCTCCTCGGCGACGCGATCAATCCGAACAATCCCGCACATCCCGGCAGCATCCTCACATGGGCGCAGGTCGCGCCCGATGTCGCGCGCATCATGGGCGTGCTCATCGGCATGTACGTCGTTTCGCTCGTGGCGGGCGCCGTGTATAACCAGCTGATGGCGATCGTCACGCAGGGGTATCTGCGGAACATGCGCGAGCAGATGTTCAACGGTATGCAGGACCTGCCCATCCGCTACTTCGATACGCACAACCACGGCGATATCATGAGCTATTACACGAACGATATCGATACCCTCCGCCAGATGATCGCTCAAAGTATCCCGCAGCTCATGATCTCCGTCATCATGTGTCTCACCCTGTTGGGGATCATGCTCTATTTCAGCGTGTATCTGACGCTCATCGTCCTCCTCGGCATCATCGCCATCGTCTTTGTCACCAAGCTGGTGGGCGGTGGCGCAAGCAAATTCTTCCTTGCCACGCAGAAGGCGATCGCGCGTACGGAGGGCTTCGTCGAAGAGATGATGCAGGGGCAGAAGGTCATCAAGGTGTTCTGCCATGAAGAGGAGGCAAAGGCGGATTTCGATCAGGTCAACGGTACGCACTTCGCCATGTCCGACAGGGCGAACAGATATGCCAATATGCTCATGCCCATCATTGCCAACGTCGGCAATGTCATGTATGTCGTCGTGGCGCTGTTGGGCGCAGTGTTTGCGCTCAATCAGGTGCAGAACGTCGGGATCGGCGTTGCGGCGGGCGGATTGGACAGCGCGCTGTTCTATCCCGGACTCATCGTTGCCTTTTTGCAGACGACGCGGCAGTTCTCCAACAACATCGGGCAGGTGTCCAACCAGGTCAACTCCGTTGTCATGGGCCTTGCGGGCGCGCAGCGCATCATCGGGCTCATCGACGAAAAACCCGAAGCAGATGAAGGGTATGTCACTCTTGTCAATGCAAAAGAGGAGAACGGTCAGCTCGTCGAATGCAAAGAACGCACGGGCATGTGGGCGTGGAAACACCCTCATCATGCGGACGGTTCCGTAACGTATACCCGTCTCGAAGGCGATGTGCGTCTCTTTAACGTGGATTTCGGCTATGTCCCCGAAAAGATCGTGCTGCATGACATCAGTTTGTACGCAAAGCCCGGTCAGAAGGTGGCGTTCGTCGGTGCGACGGGCGCGGGCAAGACGACCATCACCAACCTGTTGACACGCTTTTATGACATTGCGGACGGCAAGATTCGCTACGACGGCATCAACATCAACAAGATCAAAAAGGGTGAACTGCGCCGTTCGCTCGGCATGGTCTTGCAGGATACCAACCTGTTCACGGATACCGTCATGGGCAACATCCGTTACGGAAAGCTGGATGCGACGGATGAAGAGTGCATCGCGGCGGCAAAGCTCGTCGGTGCGGACGATTTCATCACCCGCCTTCCCGAAGGCTACAACACGATGCTCTATCAGAACGGCGCCAATCTTTCGCAGGGGCAGCGCCAGCTTCTCTCCATCGCGCGCGCGGCGGTCGCCGACCCGCCCGTCATGATCCTCGACGAAGCGACGTCTTCCATCGATACCCGCACGGAAGCCATCGTCCAGCACGGTATGGATAAACTCATGGAGGGCAGAACGGTGTTCGTTATCGCGCACAGGCTCTCCACGGTGCGCAACTCCAACGTCATCATGGTGTTAGAGCACGGGCGCATCATCGAGCGCGGCACGCACGATCAGCTCATCGAGCAGAAGGGCAAGTACTATCAGCTCTATACGGGCGCATTCGAACTCGAATAAGTCCGAAAACCGCTTGCGCGGGCATCCGTCTGAAGACGGATGCCCGCGTTTTTCTGTCCCATCAAAGAACGGAGAAGCATGGTTTCGCGCACATGTCTTTTTCCGACAAGGCGTTCATATTTTTTTGTAAAAATTTGTAAAACAGTGTTCATGCAGTTGACAAATAATCGGGGGGGGGAGTATAATAGGAGCATAATAAATGTAAAAAGGAGTAATCAATGACAAACGGAGACATCAAACGGAAAGCCAAAGCAGACATGAAAAACGGCTATGGATTCGCCATTCTGACAATGATCCTGCTCAATCTCGTCCTGGTCGGTTCTTTGACGGTCGGATTATTCGTCGGGTTGCTGGTGACGGCAGGTGCGGTGCAATGCTGTTATGTCGCATACTTTATCGACGTCGCAAAACACGAGCGGAAGGGGATCGATTCCACCTATCGCGGGTTCCGCCAATTCATGCGCGCGCTTGTGGCGACGCTCATTCAATTTGCGATCATCGCGCTGCCTGTCGGCGTGTTGACTTTCATTGAGACACTGCTGGTAATCCCGCTGCTTCAAAACGGGTCTGCGGGTGCAAGTGCGGCGGGGCTGATCACCTTTGTGTTTATCGTAGCGATCATCGTGTATGTGGTCGTCATGAGTGTCAAAATGTATTTTACATACTATGTCATGAACGACGAAGTCGATCTTTCCGGTTGGGAATGCATCCGGCGTTCCATGAAGCTGGCGAAGGGGCATTTCTGGAAGATCGTCGGCTTTGAACTCAGTTTCCTCGGCTGGTGGATTCTGTGTCTTCTCACGCTCGGAGCGCTGATGCTCTATGTGACGCCTTATCATTATGCGGCGCAGGCAAATTTGTATCTTGCGCTGAAGGAGCCTGACGGAAAAGCGGCGCCGAAGATCCCGTCGGATACGGCAGTGGTCGCTGCGTCCGATCCTGCGGCGGACGCGGAAACAGATTCCGCGGCAGGTTCTGCGGCGGAATAACGCAAGTTAGCGGAATACGGGCGGTGCATGTCGTAAGGATATGCGCCGCCTTTGTCATATTTCTGCGCGGCATTTCATACAGTAATTCAGCAAAGCATTTTCGCGGAGGGCTGGGTGCGTATGAGATCATTCGGTGTATATGAGGATATTGCAACGCGGACGGGGGGAGATATCTATATCGGCGTCGTCGGACCCGTCAGAACGGGCAAATCCACCTTCATCAGAAAGTTCATGCAGGAGCTTGTGCTCCCGCAGGTGACGGGCGCAAAGAAAAAGCGCTATACGGATGAACTTCCTCAGGCGGCAAGCGGGAAGACGGTCATGACAACGGAGCCCAAATTCGTCCCCGAGGAAGCGGCGGAACTCAAAGTCAAGGACGCCGTTGCGCGCGTGCGGCTCATCGACTGCGTCGGATTTCCCGTCGACGGCGCGTCGGGGTTTGAAGAAAACGGCGAACCGCGCCTTGTCAGGACGCCTTGGAGCGAGGAAGGCGTACCCTTCGGGCAGGCGGCAGAGGACGGCACGCGGCGCGTTATCTGCGACCATTCGACGATCGGCATTCTCGTGACGACGGATGGCAGCGTCACGGACCTTGCGCGTTCCGCCTATGAAGGGGCGGAGGAACAGGCACAGGCACAGCTGCACGCCCTCGGAAAGCCCTATGTCATTCTTCTCAACTGCCGCGAACCCGCCTCGGCGGAAGCCCTTCGTGCCGCGCTGGAAGAAAAATACGGCGCTCCCGTGATCGCCATGAACGTGGAGGAGGCGGACGCGCAACAGCTGGCGTCCGTTCTGGAACGCGTGCTCTATGAGTTCCCCGTCGCGTGTGTGGACATCGATCTGCCCGATTGGATGCGCGTGCTCGATGCGGACAGTCCGCTCATTTCCGAAGTGCTCGGCGGCGTGCGCGCCGTTGCGCCCAAGCTGCAAAAGATGAGCGACTGCGCATTGCTCGATACTCTGTATCCGGACAGCGCCCGCCTGCTGCCGCCTTCCGAATTGCAGATGGACGCCGCCACGGGGTGCGTGCATTGCAGCGTGCGGGCAAAGGAGGGGATCTTTTATTCGGTGCTCGGCGAGGCATGCGGCGAGGAGATCGCCGACGATCTGGCGCTCATGCGCTACTGCATCGGGCTTTCCTCCGCCAAAAAACTTTCCGACCGGTTGTCGCAGGCGTTTTCGGAAGCCAAAGAATGCGGTTACGGCATCGTCGCGCCAGAAGAAGACGAAATGCACCTTGCGGAACCCGCGCTCGTCAAGCGCGGCGGCAGGGTGAACGTCAGCCTGCGCGCCGACGCGCCGAGCTATCACATCATCCGCGTGGATGTGCGCGGGGAAGTGCGCCCCGCGCTCGGAACGGAAGAACAGAGCGCTGCATTTGTCAAGCAGCTTTCGGAACATCTCGAAGAGGACCCGCAGCGCGCGTGGGGGACCAATATGTTCGGTCGGTCGCTGAAGGAGATGCTTGGCGAAGAACTTGCCGTCAAAAACCGTTCCATGGGGGAAACGGCGCAAAAAAAGATGCGCCGCACCGTCACCAAGATCGTCAACGAAGGCAAGGGCGGCGTCATCTGCATTTTGCTGTAAGGACCGCAATCAAAAAACCCGCCGACGGCGGGTTTTTGTCATGGTTTACAGGATTCGCTGCGGATGCGGCGGTATCCCTTTTTGGGCGGAAGGCGAAAGAAATCGATCTTCCCGCCGTATATGATGAGGAGAACGACGGTGACCGCAAGAACAAGCCCGACGCAGATGACGACGATCGCCCAGGTGTCCAGCGTCTCGCTCTTGATGCGCGACCATAATTCGTTGATGGCTTCGTTTGCCTCCTCGCCGTAGTAGTCCATCACGGCGCAGCGCGCGGTCACTTCCAAAGTGGGATAGTGAGCATGGAGCTGCCGCTTTTCTGCCTGTTCGACGTCGGCATAGAAAACGGCGCTGTCTGCTTCCACCGTATCGCCGAAGAAGTAGGAGAGATCGTAAGAGGTGACGTCCTCCGCGTTCTCATATTCTTCGGGGTCGACTTCATAGCAATCCTTCACATAGGAAAGGACCTCTTCGCCCGCAATGACGCCCGAATAGCCGATGTAGTACATATTGCGGACGGCGTTGTCGGGGCGGGATATGAAGTTGACGAACGCCTGCGCCGCCTGACGGTTGGCGCCTTTCGGCATCACCCAGCCGTCAAACCAGAGGTTTGCGCACTCTTCGGGAATGAAGAAGTTCAAAAGCGTGCTCGCCGTCTCGTTGCCGTCCTCGTCCTCGCCTGCCTCCGCAAGGTCCATGGCGTACACTGCGTCGCCGCTCCATGCAAAGTTGAGCCAGATCCTGCCGCTGACGATGTCGGCTTTGCCCGTGTCCGTTTCATAGCCGTAGATGTTTTCATCCATCTCGTGCATGACGGCTTCGACTTTTTGAATGGTCTCTTCGTCCGTTCTGTTCATGATCTCGGCGAGCTTTGTCCCGTAGTCGGGCGCGGCGGGGTCAAGCGCCTCGATCTCATCGCGGTAGAGGATGGCGAGCGCCACAAAATAGGAGTCGCGCACGTTGTCCTTGGTCGTGACCTTGTTCCGATAGGCGGCGTCCGTCATGATGTCCCAGCCGAGTTCTTTCAGCTCCGCCTCGTCCACATATTCGGGGTTATAGGTGAACCCCGTCACGCCCCACATATATCCCGCCGCATAGTCTGCCCACGTTGCGTTGTTCGAAGCGTCCGCCTTGTTGATGCGGTTGCTCTCGAACATGTTTTTGATGTAGGGCGAAACGTTGCGGATATAGTAATTTTCCTCGACGGAGGGGTCGAAGAACTCCTTGCCGTATGGCTGCAAATATCCTTCCGCCGCCAGCTTCATGATCATGTATTCGGAGGGGCACAGAAGGTCGTAGGTGTCTCCGAGCTGCAATTGGTTATACATGTCCTCATTCGTGCCGAACGTGGAATATTCCACACGGATGGGGGTGTGGTAGGTCTCTTCGTACCAGACCTCGAAGTCCTCGATGATGGGCGGCGCGGAACCGTCCTCATTGACTTCATAGTCGTACTGATAGGACCCTTCTCCGCCTTCATCGATATACTCTTCCCAATTGAACACGCGCAGAACGGTGACTTTCTCGCCCGAGCAGCCTGCCGTAAAGAGCAGCGTCGGCAGCAGGGCGACGGAAGCAAGGAACAACGAGGCGATGCGTTTTTTGGAACCCGCCTTCATTTGAGCACCTCCTTTTTCTTCCTGCCGGTAAGGTTGGCTGCAATGACGATGATGAGAATGACAAGGAAGATGATGGTCGTCAGCGCCCAGAAGGAGGAGAGCGTCTCGGCGGTATGCGCGTTTCCGCGGATGGTGGCATTGAAGACGTAAGTGGAGATGGTGTCGAATCCGGAGGGGCGGGTGTAGACGGTGACGATATAATCGTCGAGGGAGAGCGTGATGGCGAGCATGAATCCGGAAATGACGCCGGGAATGATCTGCGGGAGCACCACTTTGAAGAGCGCCTTTGCAGGCGATGCGCCCAGGTCGAGCGCCGCCTCATACAGGGAGTTATCCATCTGTTTGAGTTTCGGCATGACGGAGAGCACCACAAAGGGTGTGCAGATGACCATGTGTCCCATGAGCAGGGTAAAGTACGATTTGGGCAGACCGAACGCCACAAAGGTGATGGCAAGCGCCAGCGCCGTGACGATCTCCGCATTGATGATGGGGATGCGGTTGACGGCGCCCATGGCGGTCTTTACGCGCTTTTTGCAATAATACATGCCGAGCGCGCCCATCGTTCCCAAAACGGTGGAGAGCGCTGCGGAAGCAAAGGCGAGCCCCAGGGTGTTCCCGATCATCGTCATCACCTGAGAATCGGTGAACAGGTCGCGGTAGTGGTCGAAGGTGAACGCGCCGGACGTTCCGATAACATCGGTGTCGATGAAGCTGTACACGGCGAGCAGCAGGATGGGCGCATACAGAAAAAGGAGAACGAGCCCGATAAAGAAGGCTTTCAGGCATTTGATGAGAATGGCTTTTCTGTTCACAGGTTTGCCCCCCTTACTGTTTCATCTTCTTTGAACCCGCCCGTCAGCCAGGTGGAAAGGAACACGACGATGAGCAGGATGAGCGCGACCATCGAGCCCATGTGCCAATTGGTGCCGAAGTATTCGTAGATAAATTTCCCGATGATGGTGACCTTGGAGTTGCCCAGCATGTCGGAGACGACATAGTTGGTCATGGAGGGCAGGAATACCATCGTAATGCCGCTTGCGATGCCGGGCATGGAGAGGGGGAGCGTGACGCGCGAAAAGGTGGTCAGCCACCCTGCGCCGAGGTCGGCGCTCGCCTCATACAGGCTTTCGTCGATTTTCAGCATCGTCGTGTAGAGGGGCAGGATCATAAAGGGCAGAAAATCATAGACCATGCCGAAGATGGTATTGAAGTAGTTGGCTTCCCCCAGCAGCCCCACCCAGCTCAGCAGCTCGCGGATGGCGTTGATGCGCAGGACGAAGTTGATCCACATCGGCGTGACGAACAGCAGGAGCAGCACAAACTTTTTCTTCATTTTGCTGCGCGCCAGAATATAGGCGACGGGATAGGCGATCGCAAGGCATACCGCCGTCGTGATGAGCGCGATGACGAGCGAATAGACGATGGTCGAGAGCTTGGTGTGGTCGGAAAAGAATTGGATGAAATTCCCGAACGAGAGGTGCATTTCTTTGTCCGTAAAGGCGTAAAAGAGAATGACCAGCATGGGGATGATGACGAAGAAGATGAGAAAGACGGCGTAGGGGACGCCCAAGAGCTTTCTCGAAAAGCGCAGCCTCATTTCTTTTTGTCCTCCGCATGCTTTAAGGTAAGTTTGATCTTTTCCTTGGGGACGATGACGGAGACGCGGTCGTTTTCGTTCCACAAATCGTCCGTTGCGAACACAAAGTCCTCCTCGTCCTCGCCTTCCGTCCGGACGATCAGGCGGTAATGGTCACCCTTATAGATGATGGAGATGATGTGCCCCGTCGTGCCGCCTGCGTTTTCGTCGTCGCTGATGGCGATGTCGGACAGCCCGATCTCCACTTTGACCTCTGTTCCCGTCAGATCGAGCTTTTCTCCTGCGGCGGTCACGAGATATTCTTCCTCATCGATATGGCTGCCGGGATAGAGCTGCGTAACGTCGCACTCAAATTCGCCGTCCGCAAATTCCACCGTGTTGCGTTTGGTGATGACGCCGTCGAAGATGTTGGTGGTGTACTTGGGCTTCATGAGGTGGATGCCGTCGGGGGCGATGTTCATGCCGATGACGTCGCCTTCCGCGCGCGACTCCGTGCTCTGGACGACGACTTCGTATTTGCCGACCTGCACGGTGATCTCGTAGTGGATGCCCTTGAACACCACGGAAATGACCTTTCCTTTGAGCATGCCGTTGTCGGCGTCGCACATCAGGACGTCCTCGGGGCGGACGACGACGTCTACGGGTTCATTGCGCTCAAAATCGTCCACGCAGTTGAAAATTTTTCCGCAGAAGCGGACTTTTTTGTCGCCGACTACCGTTCCGTTGAAAATATTGCTCTCGCCGATGAAATCTGCAACAAAGGTGTTGGCGGGTTCATTATAGATGTCGGTGGGGGTGCCGATCTGCTGGACGACGCCGTCCGCCATGACGACGATGGTGTCCGACATGGTGAGCGCCTCCTCCTGGTCGTGCGTGACATAGATGAACGTGATGCCGAGGCGCTTATGCATCTCTTTGAGTTCGATCTGCATCTCCTTGCGCATCTTGAGGTCGAGCGCGCCGAGCGGCTCATCCAGGAGCAGGATCTGCGGTTCGTTCACGATGGCGCGCGCAATGGCGACGCGCTGCTGCTGCCCGCCGGAGAGGGTGGCGATGGAGCGCTTTTCAAAACCTTCGAGGTCGACGAGTTCGAGTGCCTTTTCGACTTTTTCGCGGATCTCGCGCTTGGAAAGCCGCTCTTTTTTGGTGTATTCCTTGCCTTCGTCGTTTTGATAGGTGTTGAGAACGCGCTTGCACTTCAATCCGAAGGCGACGTTTTCAAACACGTTGAGATGGGGGAAGAGCGCATAGCGCTGGAACACCGTATTGACGGGGCGCCTGTTGGGCGGAAGGAGGGAAATGTCCTTCCCGCTCAGCAAAATCTTCCCGCTCGTGGGGAGGTCGAATCCCGCAATCATCCTGAGCGTCGTCGTCTTGCCGCAGCCGGACGGGCCGAGAAAGGTGATGAATTCTCCCTTGTTCACATAGAAACTGACGTTTTCGAGAACGAGGTTGTCATCGTAATACTTGGTGACGTTTTGAAGTTCAATGATGTGTTCTGCCATAGTGCTTCCTTCCATATATAACGTTATCGTTTTCTAAAAGTTGGGCGGGGTAGAGACCCACAAAAACTTTGCCTTTCCCTTACCTTTGTTGAGGATGCGGTGTTCGCGGTTGGCGGTGTAATAAAAACTTTCACCCTTCCTGGCGACATGTGCCTTTCCGCCCACGACGATGGCGATGCGGCCTTCCAGGACGAAGCCGAATTCCTCGCCGTCATGCGGGAAGTCGACGGGGGCGGCGGCGCCCGCGTCGAGTTCGACGAGAACGGGCTCCATCATATTTTTTTGCGCATTGGGGATGACCCAATTCCAGAGCATGCCGTCCGCCTGCTTCTCGATGTATTCTTCCTGCGTGAAGACGATCTTTTCTTCGCTGTTTTCGCGGAAGAAGTCGGAAAGGTTGCTTCCGAGGGCGTTGAGGATGTCTGCAAGCGTTGCGATAGAGGGGCTTGTAAGATCGTTTTCGAGCTGAGAGATATATCCCTTTGTCAGTTCGCATCGGTCCGCAAGCTCTCCCTGCGTCAGATTGTACTGCTGTCTGAGGTCTCGGATTTTTCTGCCGAGCTGCATAAAAAACTCCTTTTGTCTTGTGATACTAAACTTTTCGTCATGTTTTACGGAACTCTCGCAAAATTAAACGTAAAGTTTAATAAAAATAAACCAACGACGGATATGATAATATAAACGGAAAAGAATGTCAACTGTTTAAAGGGGGGTTTTGTAAATTGCGGGAAGATTTTTTGCATAAAAAAAGCCCGCTCCCAAAGGGGAACGGGCGCATGAACAAACAGCGGTTATGCGGAGATCGCGGCGAGCTTTTTCGCCAGCTTCGCTTTTTTGTTGGCGGCGTTGTTCTTGTGCAGAACGCCCTTGCTCGCAGCAGAATCGATTGCCGATACCGTTTCGGGATAGAGCGCGTTCGCCGTCTCTTTGTCGCCGGCAGCCACAGCCGCAAGGAACTTCTTGATGGTCGTCTTCAGCGCGGACTTGATCATCTTGTTCTCTTTCGTCTTTTTCTCGGTAACCAGCACGCGCTTCTTCGCAGATTTGATATTGGGCACGATATTACTCCTTGAAATGTCTTTTCTCTTGATAACCTTTGCTATTTTAGCATAAAATAAAACGCTTGTAAACTGTTTTTCATGGGGGAAGTGAGAAAATTTGCAAAAAGTTTCCGATGAAATGCAACATGGTTTGCCGGCGGGCGCGGGGAAGCGGGTGGGGGTCTTCGACAGCGGCGTCGGCGGGCTCAACGTGCTTGCCGCATGCAGACGCCTTCTGCCGGGCACACGCTTTTTTTATTACGGCGATAATGCACACGCTCCCTACGGGCAGCGGCCGTCCGCGCAGATCGTCCGTTTTGTGCGCACCGCTTTTTGCACGTTTGCCCGCCTCGGCGTGGATGCTGCCGTGCTTGCCTGCAACACGGCGACGGCAGTCTGTGCCGCAGACCTGCGCAGCCGGTTTCTCTTTCCCGTCATCGGCATGGAACCCGCCGTTGCGCCCGCCGCCCGCGCCGGAGGGCGCATCCTTGTGCTCGCCACGCCCTGCACCGCGCAGAGCTGCCGCCTGCAAACGCTGCTGCGGCGCTTTCCCGCCTGCCGTTTCACCGTGTGCGCTCTGCCGCGCCTTGCGGGGGCGATCGAGCGGCATTTCGCGCGCGGGGAACCGCTGACCATTTCCGACCACCTGCCTGCGGGCAGCTTCGACGGCGTGGTGCTCGGCTGCACGCATTACAGCTTTTTTGCGCGGGAAATCGCCGCTTTTTACGGGGCGCGCGTCTACGACGGGAGCACGGGCACGGCGCACCGCCTTGTTCATGTGCTGGAAAAGGAGAGAGGATTGGGAGAATTTGGGATAGATGACCACCTGCGTCCCGCGCATAATCCGAACAAATGTTTTATAAAAAAGTATAAAAAAGAGGGAGAAGGGGGGATAATTTTCCTTGGTTCCGGGCGCAAAGTGAATAAAATGGTCTATTTTACGAACATTTGTTTTACAAAAAACTAAAAATAATTTCCAAAATGCAAAAAAAGTAGTCGAAGGTGGTTGACAGTGGTCATAAGTGGTGGTATAATGTTGCCTGTAACATATAAAAGGAAACGTAGCGATGAAACTGCTGAGCGGCAAGGTCGTCCATCAGCTGGACACCAAAAACAGAATCCGCATTCCCGCGAAGTACAAGAATGCCTTCCCCGAAAAGGAGAAGCTGTATTTCGTCGAGTATGCGCCTGCCTGCATTTCCGTGATGCCGGAATCCGTACTCGGCGCACGCCTCGCTTCCTTTGACGAAGTCAACCCCGGCGACCCCGCCATGATGAACGCCAAGCGCAGGATCCTTTGCTCCATCGAGGAGGTCACGGAGGACGCGCAGGGGCGCACGCAGATCCCTCGCTCCTTCCGCGAATATGCGGGGCTTGAAAAGGACGTCGTTACCGTCGGCATGGGGGATTACGTCGAAATCTGGTCGCAGGAGAAATTCGAGGCTTCCGTCGGCAGCATGACCATTCAGCAGGCAAACGCCGTCGCTTATAAAAAGAACGCGGAGCAGTGAGATGAGCGGCTATCATCGCCCCATCATGGTGGAGGAGGTGCTTGACGGGTTGCGCATCCGTGCGGGAGGCATTTACTTCGACGGCACGGCGGGCGGCGGCGGACATTCCTTCGCCATCCTCGCCTCCGATCCCGCGGTGCGTCTCATCGCCACAGATAAGGACGGAGACGCCATCCGTGAGACGCAGGAGCGGCTTTCCCCGTTTGCAGGCAGGTTCTGGCTCTTCCGCACCGATTTCAAGAACTTTGCACAGGTCTTGGAGGAGGCGGGCGTGGAGGAACTTGACGGGTATCTGCTCGATTTGGGGATCTCATCTCATCAGATCGACACCCGCGAAAGGGGCTTTGCCTATATGAGCTATCACGCTCCGCTCGACATGCGCATGGACGACCGCGAACCCCTTACGGCGAAGGATGTCGTCAACGGATATTCCGAGGAGGCGCTCGTGCGCATCCTGCGCGAATACGGCGAAGAGACGTTCGCGGAATCCATCGTCAGGAACATCGTGCGCGAACGTGCAAACAAAGAGATCGCTACCTGCGGCGCGCTGCGCGCCGTCATCGAGGAGAGCGTTCCCGCAAAGTATCGCTACAATGCCTGCGCGCGCAAGACCTTTCAGGCGATCCGCATTGAGGTCAACGGCGAGTTGACAGGGCTGAAAGAGTGCATCGAGGGATTGACGCGCCGACTGAAAACGGGCGGAAGGGCGTGCATCCTGACCTTCCATTCGTTGGAAGACAGGATCGTGAAAAACGTCTTCCGTTCCATGAGTGAAGGATGTACCTGTCCCAAGAGTTTCCCCGTATGTGTATGCGGGAAGAAGCGGGAAGTCGTTTTGGTGAATAAAAAGCCGCTGACGGCTTCTGCGGAAGAACAACGTGAAAACCCGCGCAGTACGAGCGCAAAGCTGCGGATCGCCGAAAGAGTGCATGAACAGGCGGCAGCGCGAATACATTGATAAGGAGAACAGACATGGCTGAGACGGCAACGATCCTTTTGGATGAAACGTCCGCGCGCTGTGCGCTGGAACATAAGAAGAAGATCGCGGAAAATTACCGCAAGCTGCTTTTCGATAACGGAGAGGAGTGGGCTGCGGGAGAATCCCGCATGCAGTCCGCACATCGTGCGGAGCCTTTCTCTGCGCCCGCATTTGCCGCGGCTCCCGCGTACACGGCAACGCTTGAACGCGCGCCCGTCGCAATGCAGGCGGCCGCAGCGCCCGTTCAGGCGCCTTCCGCGCCGCAGACCGCGCCGTATACGGCGGACCCTGCGCGCCGCATCGCGGATTATGTTGCCTGCCCGTCCGTCAAAAAGGGCGGACTTTGGGAAGGACTTGCCATCAAGGACGGCGAACTCGTCGATCTCAACGCGCCCGCCGTCATGCCCGCGCCTGCACCTGTGGAGATGCCCGCCGCGCCCGCGTATGCGCCTTCCGAAGAGGATGCGATGCCCACTCCCCGCACGATGGAGACGCTCCGTCGCGGAACGGAGACGGCGGCGGAAAGCGAAAAGCAGGGACTGTTGTCCGCGCTTTCCTTAAAAACCAAACTCATCCTGTGCGCGATTGCGGCGGCAGTCGTGCTCATCATCGCACTCATCTGTGTGAACACGGGCATCTTGAACGCTTCCCATGCGGAGATTGCCGTCAAAGAGGCGCAGCTGCGGGATTTGCAGACGCAGTATGCGCAGATGCAGGAAGATTTGGAATATCTCCGTTCCCCCGAGCGCATCGACGCGTGGGCGGAGGCGAACGGGATGGTCATGGGCGACTGAGCCTTCGGAGGAAACTGCATATCAAACAGAAGGAATTTTCCATGTCTGTTCTACGAAAGAGGTTATTTGCCGTCATTGCGGCGATAGCCTTTCTTTTTTGCCTTTTTCTCATGCGGTTCTTCTATATCCAGGTCATCTGGGAGGAGGAACTGCATGTCCGCGCGCTGGATCAGTGGACGCGGGAGATCCCCGTTTCGGCGCTCCGCGGCAATCTGTATGACAGGAACGGGGAGCTGCTTGCGGGCAACATTCCCGCATACAGCGTGTACGCGCGCGCCAATGCCGTGGAGGACGCGGAGGGGACGGCGGCGCTGCTCGCCGATGCGCTTTCCCTCTCCCGCGAGGCATTGCTCGAAAAGCTGACGGACGGCAGCCGTTCGGAGATCGTGCTCATGCGGCGGGCGGAAAAACAGGCGGTGGAACGCATCGAGGGTGCGGACATTGCGGGCGTCTATTATGCGCGCGACGACAAGCGGTTTTATCCCTATGGCGCGCTCGCCTGTCAGGTGCTTGGGTTCACCTCCTATGACGGAGCGGGTTCGACGGGCATCGAACAGTATTACGACAAATATCTCGCGGGGGAACGCGGGGAAGTGCTCTATGAGACCGACCTTGTCGGCGTCGACCTCGACGGTGCGACGGCGGCATATTCCCCCGGAACGGACGGGCTGGATGTGCGGCTTACCCTCGATTACCGCATCCAGGCACTCGCCGAGGAGGTGATGGGGCGCGCGCTGGAAGACTATTCCGCCAAGGCTGCGCGTGCCGTCGTGCTTGACGTCACGGACTTTTCCGTTCTGGCGATGGTCAACCTGCCGTCCTACGATCTCAACGACATCCCGCGCGACGATCTGTCCGCACTCAACGCGCTCTCCCGCAACGCCCTCGTGAGCGATGTATATGAGCCGGGGTCCACGTTCAAGATCGTCACCGCCGCCGCCAACATTGAAGAATATCTGCGCGGAAATTCCGACGCCTATGCGCCCGACCGCATCTTTTCCTCCTCCCGCACGCGGACGGTGGACGGGACGACCATCCGTTGTTGGAGCGATCACGCAAACGGAAAACATTCCCGTCAAACGCTTGCCGAGGCGCTCAACAACAGCTGCAATCCCTGCTTTGTGGACATCGCGCTCTCCCTCGGAAAAGAGACGTTTTACGATTATCTTGCCGCCTTCCGCTTCGGGAGGGCGACGGGCATCGACTTTTCGGGCGAGGCGATCGGCATGCTGCTTCCCGAAAGCACGCTGCGCGACTGTGATTTTGCGCGCATCGGATTTGGTCAGACCATTGCGGTCACGCCGCTGCAGCTTGCCTGTGCCGGCGCTGCCGCTGTCAATGGCGGATACTATTATGCGCCCCGTCTCGTGCAGTCCGTCGCGGAAAAGAACGGCGCGCCCGTCCTTGAAACGCAGTCCGTGCTGCTCGGACGGACGGTGAGCGAGGAGGCATCCTGGATGCTCTCCGGCATGCTGGAAGGCGTTGTGCGCGACGGGAGCGGAAAAAAGGCATATATCGAGGGCTATCGTGTGGCAGGCAAGACGGGCACGGCGCAAAAATATGAAAACGGGCACATCGCGCAGGGGAAGTATGTCTCCTCCTTTCTCGGTTATTTTCCCGCCGATGCCCCGAGATATCTGACGCTCATCATCGTGGACGAACCGCAGGGGGCGTATTACGGCAGCGCGGTCGCCGCGCCCTGCGCCAAGGAAATTTTTGAGGGCATCATCGGGCTGTTCCGCCTGTCCCCGTCGGAGGCATGAATGAAATTATCCGAACTTGCAGCAGAACTCTCGGAGGCGGAACGTCTCGGCGACGCAGAAGTGGCGGGGCTTTGTACGGACAGCCGCGTGGCGGGGGAAGGGGACCTCTTTTTCTGTTTTTGCGGAACAAAGACGGATGCGCATGCCTATGCGGCGGAGGCGGTGCGGCGCGGCGCCTCCGCCGTTGTGTGCGAACATCGGCTGCCCGTCTCATGTGCGCAGCTCGTCACGGCGGACGGCAGGGCGGCGATGGCGCGGATCGCGGCGGCATTTTACGCGCATCCGGAGCGCAGCCTGAAAATGGCAGGCATCACGGGGACCAACGGCAAAACGACCACAGCGGCAATGCTCTACCGCATCCTGAACGAGGCGGGCATCCCGACGGGCATCATCGGCACGCTCGGCGCATCCTATGCGGGGGTGCATGTACCTCCCACGCTGACGACGCCCGATCCCGTCTGTCTCTTTTCCATGCTGCGGGACATGGTGAATGCGGGTATCGAGGCGGTCGTCATGGAGGTCTCCGCACACGCGCTTGCACTCCGAAAGGAGGCTCCCGTCTTTTATGACGTCTCCGTATTCACCAACCTGACGCGCGATCATCTCGACTTCTTCGGCGATATGAAGGCGTATGCGGCTGCCAAAGAACGCCTGTTTTTCCCGGAAAAATGCGCCTACGCGGTGCTGAATGCGGACGATGGCTTTTGCCGCAGGCTGGAAACGGTGTGCGGCGAGCACATTACATACGGTCTGGAAACGCCCGCCGAAGCGTTTGCGCTGGTGGAAAGCGACACGCTGCGCGGCTGCAAAGCGCTCCTCAACGTACAGGACGAACTCATCGAAGCGGCAATTCCCATGACGGGACGGCACAACCTGTCCAACGCGCTTGCCGCGGCGTGTGCCGCGCGGCGGTTGGGGGCAGATGCCGACGCCGTTGCGCGCGGCATTGCGGGAACACGGGTGGAGGGGCGGTTGGAACACGTGGCGAATGTGCGCGGCGCGGACATCTTCGTGGACTTTGCACACACGCCCGACGGGTTGGAAAAATCGCTTTCGGCGCTCAGGGAACATTGTGCAGGTCGGCTTGTCGCACTGTTCGGCTGCGGCGGCGACAGGGATAAGGGCAAACGGGAGAAGATGGGGGAAGTTGCCGCACGGCTCGCCGATTTTACCGTTCTGACGTCGGATAATCCGCGGTACGAGGATCCGTATGCCATCATTTCCGCTATCGAACGCGGTTTTTCGGGCAGTTCTTGCGAGTATGTCGTCATCGAGGAACGGGAACGCGCGATCGCCTATGCCGTCGGCATGCTGGCAGAGGGGGACGTGCTGCTCGTGGCGGGCAAGGGCGCAGAGCGGTATCAGGAGATCATGGGTATCAAATACGACTATAATGACAAAGATGTCATTGAAAAACTTTCCGGGAAGTGACCATGCGCCTGTATCTCATTGCCGTATTGTGTTCGTTTGCGTTTTCGCTGTTATTGTGTATGATGCTGCGCCCGCTGCTTGCGCGCATGGGCGGGCAGCATATTCTTTGCTATGTCAAAGAACATGCACAAAAGGAGGGCACTCCCACGATGGGCGGGATTGCGTTTGTGCCCGCTGCGGCGGCTGCCGCTCTTTTGTGCGCGCGCGGCGCGGACAAGCCCTTCTATGTCGCCCTTGCGGTCGGCGTCGGGTATCTTGCCGTCGGGTTTTTGGACGACGTTCTGAAAAAGCGCCGCGGGCAGAATCTCGGTCTGAAACCCTATCAGAAGATTTTATTTCAGGCGGGCGTCGCCGTTATCGCGTCCGTCTATTGCTGTACGGACGGGCTCACCGTTCTGCGCATCCCGTATACGCGGTATGCGTTTGACATCGGCTGGTGGATGCTCCCGCTCGGCATCTTCGTCTTTGTTGCCACCGTCAATGGCGTCAACCTGACGGACGGGCTGGACGGGCTTGCAGGCGGAACGTGCGCCGCCTTTTTTCTTGCGCTCGCGCCGCTCATCGCCGCGCAGGGGGGCGGCGCGCCGCTCTCGCTGATGTGTGTGTGTCTGACGGGTGCGCTGCTCGGATTTTTGCTGTTGAATACCAACCGCGCCGCGCTCTTTATGGGGGACACGGGCTCGCTGTCCCTCGGCGGGTTTGCCGCATCCGCCGCGCTCTTTTCGGGGAACGCTCTCGTCATTCCGGTTTTGGGGCTCATGTTTGTACTTTCAAGCATATCTGTCATCCTTCAGGTCATATATTACAAAAAAACAGGCAAACGCATCTTCCGGATGGCGCCCCTTCATCATCATTTTCAGCAGAAGGGATATTCCGAGGCGAAGATCGCATACGCGTATGCGTTGACAACGGCGCTTCTCGGCGCGACCTTATTCATGCCGTTTGCCTGATTTCCGAAAGGGAACAAGGAGGACGGTATGTATTTTCCCATGCAGCGTTTTCTCGTCGCGGGGCTGTCGCGTTCGGGCGTCGCCGCCGCGGAGTACTTGCTGGAACGGCATGCGAAGGCGGTGTATCTCTATGACGACGTGGACGATGAACATGTACGCGCGGCGGCGGAGCGGCTTGCGGCGCGCGGCTGCCGCGTTCTCACCAAGGAAGAGGCGTTTTCGGGAACGGAGGAGTGCGATGTGCTCGTATTGAGTCCGGGAATTCCCATCGATCATCCGCTGCCTGTTGCCTTCAAAAAGGCAAGAAAGGCGATCGTGGGGGAGGCGGAGCTTGCCGCGCGGGTGCTGCCCTGTCCCGTCATCGCCGTGACGGGGACAAACGGCAAGACGACGACCGTCTCCATGATCGGACATATCCTCAAAGAAGCGGGCATGCGCGCCGTCGTATGCGGCAATGTCGGGCGTCCCGTCTGCGCCTGTCTTTCCGAACTGACCGCGGATGCCGTCGCCGTCATGGAAGTTTCCTCCTTTCAGTTGGAGACGCTTGTCTCCCTGCGCCCGCACATCGCCGTCGTGACGGGGATCGCCGAGGATCATCTCAACCGTCATTATACGATGGAGAATTACATCTACTTAAAATCGCGCATCCTGAAAAACAGCGCGGAGAGCGAATATGCCGTGCTCAACATGGACGATCCCGTCGTGCGCGCCTTTTCGGAAAAGACGCGCGCCCGCGTCGTCGGGTTTTCGCTTGCGGGAAAGACGGACGGCGCGTACATCCGCGACGGCGACATCATGTGGCGGGAAGAGCGCATTCTTTCCGCGGATGAGCTGCCCGTCGGCGGAAAGCACAATGAAGCGGACGCGCTTGCGGCGGTCTGCGCCTGCAAACTGATGGGGGCGGAAAGCGCTGCCGTGGCGTCGGCGCTCGCCTCCTTCCGCGGGGTCGAGCACCGGTTGCAGACGCTCGGAGAAGTGGACGGCGTGACGTTCATCGACGACAGCAAAGCGACCAATCCCGACGCGGCGATCGGGGCGGCAGAGAGCGTCAAAGGGGAGAGCGTGCTCATACTCGGCGGAAAGGATAAAGGGTACTCCTATGAACCGTTGTTTGCGGCGCTGCGCCGCACGGGGGTGGTGCAAACCGTTCTGTGCGGGGAGAACGCCTTCCGCCTTCTCGATGCTGCCATGCGCGAAAAATATTCCCGCGTGACGCTCTGCCGTTCCTTTGACCTTGCCGTGCGCGTTGCGTTTTATACGGCAAAGAAGGGGCAGAACGTGCTGTTGAGTCCCGCTTCGGCAAGTTTCGATGCCTTCAAAAATTTTGAAGAACGGGGCGAACGGTTTGCGCAGCTCATGGAGGAACTGCGCGCGGAGCGCGCCGCGCTGCAAGCGGCGGGACGGGAGGAGACGCGTGAAGAGGAGAGCGAATAGGTACTGCACAGGGAAGGGGGACGTACTCTTTCTTGCCGCGGTGCTGCTGCTTGCCGCTTACGGCGTCGTGTGCGTATATTCGGCAAGCTGTTACAATGCTCAGGTGCAATACGGCGACAGCCTGTTTTTCTTCCGGAAACAGCTTACGGGGTTTGTGCTCGGCGGCGCGGCGCTCGTCGGCGTGAGCTTTCTTCCCTATGAAAAATTGCGGAGGACGGGACTGCCCGCCCTCCTTGTTTCCGTCGTCCTTCTGGCGCTCGTCTTTGTCCCGGGACTCGGCAAGAGCAACTACGGCGCCACGCGTTGGATCGGGGTCGGGTCATTCACCATTCAGCCTTCGGAGATCGCCAAGCTCGGATTTGTGTTGTTTACGGCGGGATATTTTGCCAAAGACCCCGCCCGCATGCGCACGCTCAGAGGCTGTTTGCCCGTGCTGGGGGCGGGGCTTGGGATCTGCGTGCTCATCATGCTGGAACCCAACATGTCCGTTACGATGTGCGTGGGCGCCGTCATGCTCGGCATGCTCTTTCTTGCGGGCATTTCGAAAAAGGCGCTCGCCGTCATCTGTATCCCCGTCCTGTTTGCCGTTCCCGCGCTCATCCTTGCGGAGCCGTACCGCCTGCAGCGCCTCTCTGCGTTCATGGATCCGTGGGCGTCCCCGCGGGAAGAGGGATACCAGCTCATCCAATCCCTCTACGGGCTTGCGAACGGCAACCTGTTCGGCGTCGGATTGTTCCGTTCCCGCCAGAAATACCGCTTTCTTCCCTTTGCGGAGAGCGATTTCATTCTCTCCGTCATTGCGGAAGAGACGGGATTTTTCGGCGTTTTGCTGCTGTTTGCGCTCATCGGGTTTATCATCTGGCGGGGACTGCGCATTGCCGCGCGCTGCGGTAATTTTTACGGGTATTTGCTTGCGGGCGGCATCACACTCGCGTTTGCCGTACAGTGCGCGCTCAATGCGCTCGTCGTCAGCGGGTGCATCCCGCCCACGGGACTGCCGCTGCCGCTTGTGTCGGCGGGGAATACGTCGCTCATCGTGACGATGGCTGGCATGGGCGTGGTGTACGGGGTGTCCAGACACACGCAACCAAAAAACTTCATACAATGTAGAGAAGCGGACGGTGCGTCCGCCTTTTGAAATACGTTAGGAGCGAACCTATGGACAAATACGTTATTGAAGGAGGGAGGCGGCTTGCGGGCAGCGTTGCGCTGCAATCGGCAAAAAATTCCGTTCTGCCGCTGTTTGCCGCCTCCATCCTGACGGAGAAGCGCGTCACCATCCGCGAGACGCCCGCCATTACCGATGTCGCCTGTATGGCGCAGATCTTGCGCGAACTCGGAGCGGATGTCCGCTTTGCGGGTGAAAACGTCACAATCGACAGCGCCGATGCCTGCTGTCACGAGATCCCGCCCTCCCTCACAAAGGAACTCAGGTCCTCCGTCTTTATGCTCGGCTCCCTGCTCTCCCGTTTCGGACGCGCGCTCATTGCCTATCCGGGCGGGTGCGACATCGGGCTGCGTCCCATCGACCTGCACCTTTCCGCCCTCAAACGCCTCGGCGTGAGCATTTCCGAGCGGGAGGGGTACATCTTCTGCGAATGCGGCAAACTGTGCGGTGCGGAGATCTTGCTGGACTTTCCGAGCGTCGGGGCAACGGAAAACATCTTGCTCGCGGCGGTCAAAGCGGAGGGGCGAACGGTCCTGACGGGGGCGGCAAAGGAGCCCGAGATCGTCGATCTGCAAAATTTCCTCAATGCGATGGGGGCAAAGGTGTCGGGTGCGGGAACGGATGTCATCGAGATCGAGGGCGTCAAGGAGCTGCGCGGCGTCAGTTACCGCCCCATGAAAGACCGCATCGAGGCGGGGACGTTCCTTCTCGCGGCGGCGGCATGCGGAGGGGAAGTGCAGGTCGTCGGCGTCGCGCCGGAGAATATTCGCCTTCTGTTGCACAAATTGCGCGAAAACGGTTGCAAAATCCATGCGAAAAATGATAAAATAACCATAGAGAGTCGTGGCAGGCTCAAATGCAACCGCCGCATTGAAACAATGCCCTTTCCGGGATTTCCCACCGACTTGCAGGCGCAGGCGACGGCGCTCAACGCTTCCTGCGCGGGATGCGCGCTCATCGTGGAGAATTTGTTTGAGACGCGTTTCAAATACGTTCCCGAATTGCAGAAGATGGGCGCGGATATCGAAGTCAGGGGACGCACGGCATTTGTGCGCGGCGTCGGCAGACTGCACGGCGCAAGCGTCACGGCGGGCGACCTGCGCGGCGGTGCAGCGCTCGTCATTGCGGCGCTAGGGGCGGAAGGGGTTTCCGAGGTGCTCGATTTGTCCCATATCGACAGGGGATATGCGGACTTGCGCGCAAAACTCAAAGGACTTGGGGCGGATATCCGCCGTGTACATATCTGAAAAACGGAGAAACGCATGAACAAGAGAACCGTTCTGACGACCATCGTCGCCTTTGTGCTGCTCGTCGCGGTCATTGCGGCGGGGATCAATGCCGTGTTCACGGTGACCTATGTGGACGCGCGCTTTGTCACCTATACGACGGAAGGGGAGCGTGCCGCGCAGGAAATGAAGGAGGATCTGAACGGGTATCTCGGCAGAAGCACTACATTCCTCGATCTTTCCGAGGTCCGTGCAACGGCGGCGGCATATCCGCGGTTCAAGATCGTCACGATCGATAAGCAATATCCCGCATCCGTGATCGTGGAAGTGACGGAGCGCCGTGCCGCATTCGCCCTTGCCGCAGGGGACGCATGGGACATCTTTGATACGGAGGGGTACCGCATCGGAACGAGCACATCGGCGGCGGGGTATGTTCTTATCGGGGACGGTTTTTCGCTTTCAACGGAACAGGGACTTCTTACGGGAGGGTATGCGGCGGAATTGCTCGACATGTATGGCGCGTTCTGTGCCGCACTCGGCGAACCGCGCGCCAATCTGCTGTCCGTCTCGCTCGACGACATGAGCACGGCGGGAAGCCTGGAATTTGATAATTTCCGCATTGCCACGACGGAAGGCGTCGAGATCGTCATTTCCGAGCCCTCTGTGCGGGCAGCGGAAAAGGCGGCTGCGGCTGCCGAGGTCTATCTCTCTTTGCAGGACGGAGAGCGCGTGCGCGGAAGCATCACGGCGGTCATCTCCGCACTGACGGAGAAAGCCGAGGCGCATTACAGCGCCGATGCGCCGTCTGTATAAACAAGATCGTCATGAGAAAAAAGCGCGTCCTGCGGGCGCGCTTTTTTATGGGAAACGGCAAAATACGGGTATGATTTCTTGACAAGAATTGCTGCGGTTGTTATAATAGTAGAAAGCGAAATACCGAACGATACCAAACAAGGGGATTGCCTATGAGCCGCAGGAGCGTTGCGGTGCTGGACGTGCGTTCCTCGGAGGTCACCGTCGTCGTCGGCGAGCGCGGGGTAAACAACACCTTTGTGTTCAAGGCGAGCAAGACGGAACCGCACGACGGATACGACGAGAGTGCCTTTTTCGATACGGACAAGCTGACCGATGCCGTGTTCCGTGCCGTTTCCGCCGTCGAGCGTATTTGCGGGGAGCGTCTGCGCCACATCTATGTGGGCGTTCCGGGCGCATTTACGCGCGTCATTCCGCGGGAACAGCATATCGGTTTTTCCAAGCGCCGCCCGATCGGAAGGCGTGATGTCGATGCGCTGTTTGCAAGCGGCAGGGAGCCGCTCGAAGGCTACCGCTGTATCCGCGCCACGAGCATGATCTATGTGACTTCGGACGACAGGCGCGTCGTCGACCCCGTTGGTCTGTCCTCGGCGTCGCTTTCGGGCGTGTTGTCTTACTTCTATTGCAGCGAATATTTCGCTTCGACGATGGAACGCATTTTTTCCGGCATGAAAATCGGGCTCAGTTTTCTCCCTGCGGAGTATGCGATGGCGACATACCTCATCCCGTCCGAGACGCGCGACGAATATGCACTGTTTCTCGACATCGGCTTTATGTCCTCATCGCTTTGCGTGTTGCTCGGCGGAGGCGTGCTGGCGCAGCGTACCTACTTTGTCGGCAAGGGACAGATCATTGCGGCGCTCCTGCGGAAGTTTTCGATCCCGTATGATGCTGCGGCTGCGTTGCTCGCCCGTGCGAACCTGTATGCGCGGAGCAATGCGGGCAGAACGGAAGTGAACGTGCAGGGCGTCTCCTACGATGTTGATACGGACGAGCTCATCGAGGCGGTCAAAGAGGGGCTGGATGCGATCTGTGAAGCGATCGGCGGCTTTTTGGATGAGTGTTCGGACAGAGAGCTGGAATACAAGCCTCTGTATGTCACGGGCGAAGGGCTCGGCGATATCCGCGGCGCGCTCGAACATATTTCCAAACGCGTGAGCCGCGTATGTGAACAGCTTGCGCCCGACCTTCCCTATTACAATAAACCCGCGATGTCATCGCGCATTGCACTTGTCGATCTCGCTTATGACGATCGGCGCAGGAGCGGATTTCTTTACAAACTTTTATCGATATTCGGAGGCTGAAAATGTTCAACGACAATGTTCCCTTTGTGGGCAGAGAGGATGGGACGGAACGCGCCGCGGTGCCTTCCGCCAATGATTTTGTCGCAAACGGCAGAGCGAAGATCACCGTTGTCGGTGTGGGCGGCGCGGGAAACAACGCCGTCAACCGCATGATCGAGGCGGGGATCGCAAGCGCGGAATATATCGCCGTCAATACGGATGCGCAGATTTTGGCGTGCAACAAGGCGCCCAAGAAGATCCAGATCGGCGCGCAACGCACCAAAGGGCTCGGTGCGGGCGCGGAACCCGAGATCGGCAGGGAGGCTGCGGAGGAGAGCAAGGAAGACCTTGCCTCGTCCATCGAGGGGACGGACCTTCTGTTCATCACCGCCGGCATGGGCGGAGGAACGGGAACGGGTGCGGCGCCCGTCATTGCCAAGATCGCCAAGGATAAAAAGATCTTAACGGTCGCCGTCGTCACCAAGCCTTTCGAGTTTGAAGGCAAGCGCAGGATGGACAATGCCGTCAAGGGCATCGACAATCTGAGAAAATATGTCGATACCATCGTCATCATCCCCAACGAGAAGATCCGCGAAGTCGTTCCCAAGAACGCTACGATGACGGATTCCCTTCGCGTGGCGGACGAGGTCTTGAAGCAGGGCATCCGCGGGATCGCAGATCTTATCGTGACGCCCGCGCTCATCAATCTGGACTTTGCAGACGTCAGAACGACGCTCAAAGACAAGGGGCTCGCGCACATGGGCGTCGGCGTTGCCAAAGGGGAGAACCGCATCATCGACGCCGTCCGCCTCGCCGTCAATTCTCCTTTGCTGGAAACGACCATCGAGGGGGCGACGGGCGTTATTCTGAACATCGTCGGAGGACCCGACCTGACGCTCGATGAAGTGACCAAGGCGGCAGGGCTCATTCACGGTGTCGTGGATTATTCCGCAAATATCATTTTCGGCGCCTGCGTGGACGAGAACGTGCAGGACGAAGTAGAGGTGACCGTCATTGCAACGGGCTTCCCTTCGGGAGAGGAGGCGGCGCAGAGCGCGGCAAGGCAGGGCGCCGTCTATGGCGCGCCGCTGAGCGTGCCCGCCGCAGAACCGCCCGCACAACAGCCTGCGCAGCCGCAGCAGACGCCTTACAGCCCTTATGCGCAGCAACCGCAGCAGCCCGCGCAGCCGCTCTACGGCTACGGTCAGCAGCAGGCGGGTTATGTGCCGCAGCAGCCCGTTCCGCCCGCACAGCCCGCACAACCTGCACAGCCTGCTCAACCGTCTGCTCCCGCGCCCGCGCAGGCGGAGCCGGAAGAGGATGACCGCGAAAACAAACTTCCGCTCTTCATCCGCAGGATGCTCGGAAAGAAATAACGCAGCCATGTAAAGAGGCGCACCGCAACTGCGGTGCGCCTCTTTTCCTATCAAAAAACCTGCCCTGCGGCAGGTTTTTTGCTTTCCGAATCAGTACATGCCGCCCATGTCGCCGCCTGCGGGAGCCGCGGGAGCGGGAGGGGTGGGGATGTCGGTGACGACGGATTCCGTCGTCAGCAGCGTGGAGGCGACGGACGCCGCGTTCTGCAAAACGGAACGGGTGACCTTGGTCGGGTCAATAATGCCGCTTTCCACCATATCGGTGTAGACGTTTTTCAGAGCGTCGAAGCCGAAGGATGCCGACTTCTTCGCAAGGATCTTGTCGACGACCACCGAGCCGTCCACGCCTGCGTTTGCGGCGATCTGACGGACAGGCTCTTCGCACGCTTTGAGGATGATGGACGCGCCCGTCTTTTCGTCGCCCGTAAGCGATGCGACCAGCTTTTTGAGAACGGGGACGCAGGAGAGGAGTGCGCTGCCGCCGCCGGGAACGACGCCTTCTTCCACGGCTGCCCGCGTTGCGGCGAGCGCGTCGTCAATGCGCAGTTTCTTTTCCTTCATTTCCACTTCGGTCGCCGCGCCGACATTGATGACCGCAACGCCGCCCGCAAGTTTTGCAAGGCGCTCCTGCAGTTTTTCCTTGTCGTAATCGGAAGTCGTGACCTCGATCTGCGCTTTGATGGAGGCAACGCGCGCTTTGATGGCGTCTTTGTCGCCTGCGCCGTCGATGATGGTGGTGTTGTCCTTGTCGACTTTGACCTGATTCGCCCTGCCGAGCATATCCGTCGTCACGTCCTTGAACTCATATCCGAGATCGGAGGAGATGACCGTGCCGCCCGTAAGAACGGCGATGTCTTCCAGCATTGCTTTTCTTCTGTCGCCGAAGCCGGGGGCTTTGACGGCAACGCAGTTGAACACACCCTTCAATTTGTTGACGATGAGCGCTGCGAGCGCGTCGCCTTCGACGTCCTCCGCAATGATCAGAAGTCTTGCACCCTGCTGTGCGAGGGGCTCGACGACGGGCAGGATCTCCTGCAGGTTGGAAATCTTCTTGTCGGTGATGAGGATGTAGGGGGAATCGAGCACGGCTTCCATCTTATCGGTATTCGTGACCATGTAAGCGGAGGCGTAGCCTCTGTCGAACTGCATGCCCTCGACGGTGGTGAGCTCCGTCGTCATGGATTTTCCCTCTTCCACGGTGATGACGCCGTCCTTCCCGACGATCTCCATTGCCTTTGCAATGAGTTCGCCGACCGTCTCGTCGCCTGCGGAGATGGATGCGACCTGCGAGATCGCTTTCTTGCTGTCCACCTTTTTGGAGATGGAGCGGATCTGACCGACGGCTGCCTCGACTGCCTTTTCGATTCCCTTTCTCAGAATGATGGGGTTGGCGCCTGCGGCAAGATTTTTCAGCCCTTCGCGGATGATCGCCTGTGCAAGCAGCACTGCCGTCGTCGTACCGTCGCCCGCAACGTCGTTGGTCTTGGTGGAAACTTCCTTCACGAGCTGGGCGCCCATGTTTTCGAAGGGATCGGGAAGTTCGATCTCCTTTGCGATGGTCACGCCGTCGTTGGTGATGAGGGGGGCACCGTATTTTTTGTCGAGCACCACGTTCCTGCCCTTGGGACCCAGCGTGATCTTGACCGTATCGGCAAGGGTGTTGACGCCCGCTTCGAGCGCCTTTCTTGCATCGTCACCGTATTTGATCTGTTTTGCCATGATACATTACCTTCCTTAAAAATTTATTTTATGAGTCGTGTTATTCCACGATGGCGAGGATGTCGCTCTGCTTGATGATGGTGAATTCCTTGCCGTCCACCTTGAAGTCGGTGCCTGCATATTTGGAGCAGAGCACTTTGTCTCCGACTTTGACCTGCATCTTGACGTCCTTCCCGTCCACAACGCCGCCGGGTCCTACGGCAACGACGATGCACGTCTGCGGTTTTTCCTGTGCGGAAGAGGGGAGGATGAATCCGCTCTTTGTCTTCTCTTCGACGGTAACCGCTTCGACGACTACCTTATCGAACAAGGGTTTGATGTTCATATTGACCTCCGAATGAATTTTCGTTCGCATATATTATAACCGCGCAGAGGGAGGGGTCAAACACTTTTTTCCTGTTTTTTTGAAAAATCTGCCGCTTTTTTTCGCAATTGATTTTTGTTCGTTGACAGTGCGGACAAATTTGTGTATAATGTCATGGAAGAGGTAATGGAACATGGAGAAATGGGATCAGCGGTTCATGGAGCTTACCGAGCAGGTCGCCGGATGGTCAAGCTGTCTGAGGCGGCATGTGGGCGCCGTCATCGTGCGGGATAAGCGCGTCATGACGACGGGGTACAACGGCGCGCCGGCGGGCATCGCCTCCTGTGCGGAACGGGGCGAATGCCTTCGGGAAAAGCTCGGCATCCCTTCCGGTACGCGTGCGGAACTGTGCTATGCGGCGCATGCGGAGCAGAACGCCATCATCCAGGCGGCGCGTTACGGCATCAACGTCGGCGGGGCAACGCTCTACTGTACGCATCAGCCCTGCGTGATATGCGCGAAAATGATCATCAATGCGGGCATTGCGCGCGTCGTATATAAAGAGGGGTATCCCGATGAGTTCTCGTTAAAACTCTTCAAAGAAGCGGGAACGAGGCTGGAAAAATACGAAGATCTGTAAGATACAGGAGAAAACAATGTCGAACAACCCGATCGTTACGTTTGAAATGGCGGACGGCAAGACGTTCAAAGCGGAACTCTATCCCGCAGCTGCGCCCAATACGGTGAACAACTTCCTTTCGCTCGTCCAGAAAGGATTTTACGACGGCGTCATCTTTCACCGCGTCATCGCGGGGTTCATGATCCAGGGCGGCGACCCGCAGGGGGTGGGGACGGGCGGTCCCGGCTATCACATCAAAGGGGAGTTCTCCGGGAACGGCGTCAACAATCCTTTGAAACACCTTCGGGGCGTTTTGTCGATGGCGCGTGCGCAGCATCCCGATTCGGCGGGTTCGCAGTTTTTTGTCATGCATGCGGATGCCGATTATCTCGACGGACAGTATGCCGCTTTCGGAAAGGTCGTTGAGGGGATGGATGTCGTGGACGCCATTGCGCAAACGCCCACCGATTTTCGTGATAAGCCCCTGAAAGAACAGCGCATGAAAAAGGTGTCGGCGGAAACGTTCGGCGTCGAATATCCTGAACCTGAACGCATTTAGGAGAGTACTATGTCAGACAAAGTATTATACGAAAACCCCCTGAACACGCGGTATGCGAGCCGTGAAATGCAGGAAAACTTCGGGGACGAGAAGCGTTTCCGGCTTTGGAGAAAGCTGTGGATCGCGCTTGCCGAATCGGAAATGGAGCTGGGGCTGCCCGTTACGAAGGAGCAGATCGCCGCGATGAAGGCGCATGCCGACGACATCGATCATGCCCGCGCGGAACAGTATGAGCGTGAAGTGCGCCACGACGTCATGGCACACGTCAAGGCGTTCGGCGATGCCGCTCCGGAAGCGGCGCCCATCATCCATCTCGGCGCGACGAGTTGTTTCGTCGACTGCAATTCCGAACTCATTATCATGAAGGACGGGTTGGATATTCTCCTCAAAAAACTTGTCAACGTGATGGAGAAGCTGAAAAAATTTGCGCTTCGCTATAAGGATCTGCCCACGCTGGGATTTACGCATCTGCAGCCCGCGCAGCTCACGACGGTCGGAAAGCGCGCCACGCTCTGGCTGCAGGATCTGATGCTCGACTATGAAAATCTCATGGCATTGTATGCTCACTTCCGCCTGCGCGGCGTGAAGGGGACGACGGGCACGCAGGCGAGTTTTTTGGACCTCTTCGACGGCGATGCGGACAAGGTCAAGGAATTGGAGCGGCGCGTTGTCCGAAAGCTCGGCTACGACAGGGTGTACGGCGTGACGGGGCAGACCTATCCCAGAAAATTCGACTACAATGTTCTGTGCGTTTTGTCGCAGATCGCACAAAGCGCTTACAAGTTCTCAAACGATATCCGTATCCTGCAAAACATGAAGGAAGTGGAGGAGCCGTTTGAGAAGTCGCAGATCGGCTCGTCCGCCATGGCGTACAAGCGCAATCCCATGCGCTGTGAGCGAATGGGTTCGCTCTGCCGTTACATGCTTTCCCTTCCCATGAACAGCGCCGTCACCGCGTCTACGCAGTGGTTCGAGCGCACCCTCGACGATTCTGCCAACCGGCGCATCGTCAATGCGCAGGCGTTCCTGACGGTGGATGCCGTTCTCAACATCTATATGAACGTGACGGACGGGCTCGTCGTCTATGAGAAGGTGATCGCCAAACACATTGCGTCGGAGCTTCCCTTCATGGCGACGGAAAATATCATGATGGAGTGCGTGAAGGCGGGGGGGAACCGCCAGGAATTGCATGAAAAGATCCGCGTGCTCTCCATGGAAGCGGGCAGGAACGTCAAAGAGGCGGGCGGCGAAAACGATCTTTTGGCGCGCATCCGCAAGGACGACGCCTTCCGCGCGGTGCACGATCGCCTCGGTGAGATCCTCGACGCGAAAAAGTTCGTCGGGCGGGCGCCGCAGCAGACGGAGGAGTTCATTGCCGCAGAGATCGACCCCATTCTCGAACGGCACAAGGCGCTTCTCGGCGCCAAAGGCGAGGTCAACGTATAAAAGTCAATAAATGTCCAAAAGGCGACAACAATGTGCTTGCCTTTCTGGTGAATGCGGTGTATGCTATGTTTGAAATTTCAATGACGGGAGGTTGGTTATGACAGTTCTGGTAACGGGCGGCGCGGGCTATATCGGCTCGCATACGGTGGTGGAACTCCTCAATGCGGGATATGAGACCGTCGTGGTGGACAATCTGAGCAATTCGAGCGAAGAGAGCCTTCGCCGCGTGAAAGAGATCACGGGGAAGGAGCTGACGTTCTATCCCTACGATGTGCGCGACAGGGAAAAACTTGAGCAGATCTTTACGAAGCACAAGATCGATTGGGTCATTCATTTCGCAGGGCTCAAAGCGGTAGGGGAGAGTGTTGCAAAACCCGTCATGTATTATGACAACAACCTCATTTCCACCCTTGTTCTGTTGGAGACCATGCAGAAGTTTCATGTGAAGAATTTCGTGTTCTCCTCTTCTGCGACGGTGTACGGCGATCCGGAGCGGCTTCCCCTTGACGAAGACTGCCGCCTTTCCACGACCAATCCTTACGGCACGACCAAACTCATGCAGGAACGCATGCTCAAAGACCTCTTCCATGCCGACAACACATGGAACATTGCGCTGCTGCGTTACTTCAATCCCGTGGGGGCGCACGCCTCCGGACGCATCGGAGAAGACCCGAAGGGCATTCCCAACAACCTGATGCCCTACGTCGCGCAGGTCGCAAGCGGAAAATTGAAGCGCATCGGAGTGTTCGGCAACGATTATCCGACGCCGGACGGGACGGGCGTGCGCGATTACATTCATGTCGTCGATCTGGCGCGCGGACACGTTGCGGCGATCAGATCGCTCAAAACACCGGGCGTGCACATCTATAATCTCGGCACGGGTACGGGTTACAGCGTGCTCGACATGATCCACGCCTTTGAAAAGGCATGCGGGAAAAAACTTCCCTACGAGATCCTGCCCCGCCGCGCGGGGGATGTTCCCGCCTGCTACGCATCGAGCGCAAAGGCGGAAAAGGAGCTTGGCTGGAAGGCGTGCTATAACCTTGAAGATATGTGCCGCGATCAGTGGAATTGGCAGAAGAACAATCCGAACGGTTACGAAAAATAAGTGTGTTTTACATAGCAAAGCGCCCGCATCATGCGGGCGCTTTGTTTGTCTGTAAGCATCAGGTGAGCGGAACGACGTTGACGACGATCTTGGCAATGACGCCTTCCATCAGCCGCACTTCCGCATCGAACGCGCCGAGCGTTTTAACGGCGTCTTTGAAGGAGATTTTCTTTTTGTCGATCTCATAGCCGAGTTCCGCGAGGGCGGAGGCGACTTGCAGCGTCGTCACCGAACCGAACACTTTTCCGTTCTCGCCCGCACGGATGGCGACGGTGACTTGCTTTCCGTCAAGTTCTTTGGCGAGGGCGCGGAGTGCCTTTTCGTTCTCCGCTTTATGGAAGGCGTCTGCCGTCCTGCGCTGGGATATTTCGTTGATGCCGCTTGCGGTCGCGGCTTCGGCGAGTCCCTTTTTCAGGAGGAAATTTTTTGCATAACCGTCCGATACTTCGAGAAGATCTCCCTTTTTGCCGCTTCCTTTCACATCCGCTTTGAGGATGACTTTCATTGGCGTTTGCCTCCTTGATGATGGTCTGTCTTTATTGTACAGGCTATGCCACGGTTTGTCAATGGGATTGCGATAATTTTCGCAAGTTTGCGCATACTTGTGCATGAAAAGGAGGGAATGCGTATGAACGAGATGAACAGCGGCGTCTCCTGCGGCGTGACCGATTGCAAATTCAATCGTGACGGCATGCACTGCGAGCTCACCACCATTCATGTGGGCAATACCTGCGACTGCGAGCATTGCACCTGCTGCGACAGCTTCCGCAAGCGCTGAGGAATGCAAAAAAAGGGGGAGAAGAACTCCCTCTTTTTTGTATACTTTCTCTCGGACACGCCACACTAAGGATTGCAAGCGCTTCGGCGCTTTTCAGATAGATGTCCCGTCGGGCGCCGTGCGTGCGGGGGGACAAGCGGGAGAGGGCAGCCGTCCTCTCCCGCAGCCATTTGCGGGGGCATGCCGCCGCGCGTTCGGGCATAGGATAAAGAGATGAAGAAGTTCGTTCGTGTGCTTTGGCGGGCGCTGCCGTTCCTTGTGCTTGCCGCCGTCGTTGCGGGAACGCTGTTCTATCCCGTTTCCGCCGAAACGTCCCCGTCGCCCGTCTGCATCGTCCGGGTCTGGAACGTGGACACCTTTGAAGGCGGGAAGGGGTCGCGCACGGCATTTTTGCAGCGTGCGGCACGGCTTGCGGAGGACGGCACGACCTTTTACAGGGTACTTTCTTATACGCCGGAGGGGGCGCAGGCGGCGCTCGACGCGGGGGAGCTTCCGGATATTTTGTCCTTCGGAACAGGGCTGCATGTCCCCAAGGAGCGCTGTCTTCCGCTCGGACGGCAGTTCGCGGGCGTCAGCGCCGCGCTTCCGTGGTGCCGCGGCGAATACCGCCTCTTCTCCCTGACCGATGACTTTGAAGGGGCGGGGGAGACGGTCGTCTCCGTCGGCGGGCGCAATCTTGCCTGTGCGGCGGCGTACTTTGCGGAGATCGCAGGCGCGGAGGAAGAGGCGCTCTCCGCCTATCTCGATTTCCTCGGCGGGAAGTACCGCTATCTCCTCGGAACACAGCGGGACAGCGCACGGTTCGCAGCGCGCGGCGTCAATGTCGCAATGCGTCCGCTGCCCGCATATTGCGATCTGCTGCAATACGTCTGCGTATTTTCCGAAGAGCGCTATGAAGCCTGCATGCGCTTTGTCGGGATGCTTTTGTCGGACTCCGTGCAGTCTGCTCTCGATGACATCGGAATGCTGCCTGCGGCGGGGGCTTCGGGGCTGACATCCGATCCTTTTGCGGATGCGCAGACGTATTCGGCTGCGGCGCAGGCGGTGCGGGCAGGCAACGCGGAAAAAATTCCGCAGAATTTTTTCAAAAGCATTTGAAATATGCCTCGGAATATGGTAGAATATGAGGAGAACCGAACATGGAGCTTTTTACGCATCTGCGCGGAACATTTCCGAACCTTGCGTGTGAACGGGATTTTCCGTTTGCGAGGCATACGTCGATCGGCTGCGGGGGGACCGCCGCCGTTGCGGCGAGCCCCGCCTGCGTTGAGGAGTGTGCGGCACTGCTCGGATTTCTCAAACGCGAACGCATCCCGCATTGTTTTTTGGGCGCGGGCGCAAACGTTCTGCCGCAGGACGGACATTTTGAAGGCGTCGTCGTCCGATTTTGCGCACTGAGCTTCCTGCAAGCGGCGGAAACGGATGTGTTTGCGGGTGCAGGCGTGACGGGCGGCAGGCTGCTCTCCTTTGCGCAGGCGCACGGCATCGGCGGGTTTTCTCCCTTTTCGGGGATCCCCATGACGGCGGGCGGAGGAACTGCAATGAATGCGGGCGTGCGGGAGCTGCACTTTTCCGACATCGTGCTGAGCGTTCTGTGCGCGGAAGGAGATACCGTGCGCGTGCTTGGCAACAGGGACTGTGTCTTTCGGGAAAAGGACAGCATCTTTTTGTCCGGGATCGCCGTGCTGGGGGTCAGGCTGCGCGGAAAAACCGCGCACCCGCAGGACATTGCCCGCGAAAGCTGCCGTTTTCGCCGTCGTCGCCGCGGCTTGCCCAAGGGCAGGAGCATGGGCTGCACCTTCGTCAATCCTCCGTTCGCCTTTGCGGGGGAGCTGATCGAGCGGTGCGGACTCAAAGGCGCAAGGCGGGGCGGCGCGTATGTATCCCCGCTGCATGCCAATTTTATTATCAATGACGGCGGAACTTCTTCCGACGTCGCCGCGCTCATTGAATTTGTCCGTCGGGAAGTTTTGAACAGGACGGGGGTCGCCCTGCGCGAGGAGATCCGCCGCCTGCCCTGATACCAACATCGCAAAAGAGAATACATCATGAAGCTGACAGCAGATTACCATACGCATACCGTCTATTCGGACGGAAAAAATACGTTTGAGGAGAATTTCCGCCGCGCCAAGGAGTTGGGTCTTGCCGAGATCGGCTGTACGGAACATGGTTTCTCGCATGTCGCGTTCGGTCTGAAACGCAGGGAGCTTTCCCGCTATGTTGCAGAACTGCGTGCGGCGGAGCGCGAAACGGGCATCCGCGCCCTGCTCGGTCTGGAAAGCAACCTGCGCGGGGAATCGGGGCTGTGCGATCTCACGGAAAAAGATTATGAGCAGTTCGAGCTGTTCGTTGTGGGCATTCACGTCTTTGTCCGCTACCGCACGCTTGCAGACAACGCGCTGGGGCTGTGGAGCTGGATGCGGAGCAGCTTGAAGATCAAACCTTCCAAAGGTCTCGTTCGCAGGACGACGGCTGCCTTTGTCAATGCCGTCCGTAAATATCCCGTCGACATTGTCGCGCATCTCAATTACGGATGTTTTGCCGACCCCGTGGAAGTCGCCAAGTGCTGCCGCGATTATGGAACTTATATCGAACTCAGTTCCAAAAAAGACCATTTGACCGACGAAGAGCTTGCCGCAGTCGCGGCGACGGGCGTGCGCTTCGTGATCAATTCGGATGCGCATTCCATTGACCGCATCGGCGATGCCAAACGTGCGGAAGAACAGATCGCACGGGTCGGCATCCCGCTCGACCGCATCGACAACATTGACGGCAGACTGCCCGATTTCCGCCTCGCCGCATGGCGAAAAGCGCACCTGTAAGGAGATTTTCTTGAAAAATTTCACCAATGAGATAAAACGGGATCTGCTTGCCCGCCCGCCCGTCTCCCGCGAGGGGGCTGCCGCCGCGCTTGCGGCGCTGCTTTCCACGGGCGCTTCCCGCACCCGTGACGGGTTTGAGGTCGTCAGCGAAAACGAGCGTGTCGCCGCATATTTCGTGCGCCTTGCGGAGCGCTTCGGCGTGCAGCCGGAGATCCGCGAGGCGGTGCGCGATCCCAAACGCATGCGGGACAAGCTCACCATTTCCTGCACGGGGGAGGGGGCGGAACGCATTCTCGGCATGGCGCGCTCCGTTCACGGGAATCTTGCGGGGGAACAGGCGCTTTGCTATCTGCGCGCCGCCTTTCTCGGCGGCGGCAGCTGTACGCTCCCGCATGACGGTGCGTCCACGGGATACCATCTTGAATGCGTGTTCTTTGACGGTGCGCGCGCCGAGGAATTCTGCGAGCTGCTCGCTTCGTTCGAATTGTACGGGAAGGTCGTCATGCGGGGCGAAACCTATGTGGCTTACGTCAAGAGCCGCGAGGCGATCTCTGACGTTCTGTCCGTTTTGGGAGCTGAGAATGCGTTGAAAAAACTCGACGCCGTCTCTGCCGCGCGGGAACAAAGCAACCAAGAGAACCGCATCCAGAACTGTATGGCGGGTAACGCCGACAAGGCGGCAACGGCTTCCGCCCGTCAGACGTTGGCTCTGCACTATTTGCAGGCGTGCGGCGCGCTGCAGGCGCAGCCGGAACAACTGCGCGAAACCGCGATGGCGCGGCTTGCGCATCCCACGCTTTCCCTTTCCGAACTTGCGGCGCTGCTCGGCGTCAGCAAGGGAGGGCTCAATCATCGCATGCGGAAACTCATGCAGCTTTACGGAGAAATACACCAATGACGGATTTCGTACATCTTCATCTGCATACCGAATACAGCCTTCTGGACGGCGCGGTGAAAGTGGACGAACTCGTCCGTCACTGCAAAGAGAACGGGATCGATACCGTCGCCGTGACCGACCACGGCAATATGTATGCCTCCCTCAAATTTGCCGAAAAGTGCAAAAAAAACAAGATCAAAGCCATCATCGGCTGTGAATTTTATGTGGTGGACGACTACCGCGAACGCATCGACCAGCATGCCGACCATCTCATCCTGCTTGCCAAGAGCAAGGCGGGATATGTCAACCTCGTGCAGCTCGACTCGCTCGCCTTCGTGGATGGCTATTATTACCGTCCGCGCATCGATTACACCGTTCTGAAAGAGCACACGGAGGGCGTCATCTGCCTTTCCGCCTGTCTTGCGGGACGCATCCCGCGTCTTCTCCTGGCGGGGGAATACGAGAAGGCGAAGGCGTTCGCGCTTGAGATGAAAGCGACGTTCGGCGAGGATTTTTACATCGAGATCCAGGATCACGGTATTCCCGAGCAAAAGCGCATTCTGCCCCTTCTCGTGCGGCTCGCGCGTGAAACGGATATCGGGCTCGTTGCCACCAACGACGTTCACTATCTTCATAAAGAGGATTGGGAGATGCAGGACGTTCTCATGTGCATCCAGACCAAGCGCACGCTGGACGACCCCTCCCGCATGAAGATGCAGACGCACGAATTTTATATGAAATCGGGTGATGAGATGGCGGCGCTCTTTCCGAACATCCCCGAAGCCATTTCCAATACGCGCGTCATCGCAAACAAAGTCTCGGACACCGATACGCCCTTCAATCTCAAAGAGGACGGTTCTCCCATCTACGATAAGTCGCTCATCCCGCTCTATACGGCGGATGACGGCACGCCTTCTCCCGAATTTTTGCGCAGGCTCACGATGGAGGGGCTTCCCAAGCGCTACGATCCCGTCACGGACGAGATTATGCAGCGCGCCGAATATGAACTCGGCATCATCATCAAGATGGGATTTGCCGACTATTTCCTGATCGTCTGGGACTATATCAATTGGTCGCGCAACCACGGCATCCCCGTGGGACCGGGGCGCGGTTCGGGCGTGGGGAGCATTGTTGCTTATGCCATCGGGATCACCAATGTCGATCCGCTGCGTTATGACCTGCTCTTCGAGCGGTTCCTCAATCCCGACCGTGTCTCCATGCCGGATTTTGACGTCGACTTTTGTACGGAGAGAAGAGGGGAGACCATCGAATATGTGCGCCGCCGCTATCATCCCGAAAACGTGGCGCAGATCGTGACGTTCGGAACGCTTGCTTCGCGTGCCGTCATCAAGGATGTCGGGCGCGTCATGAGCGTTCCCTATTCGGATACCGACCGCGTCACAAAGCTCATGGACGGCAAATCCACCATCCGAGAGCTGTTGGGGCTGAATATCGAAAATTGCAGAAAAAAAGTCGCGGAAACGCAAAACGATCCCGATAAGCACGACGAGGCGGTCAAAAAGCTCGCCGACCAGGAGGCGAAGCGCAATCCCGAATTTGTGGAGATTTACGAGGCGGACGAGACTTTGAAACGCGTCATCGACATGGGCTTAAAACTCGAAGGGATGCCGCGCAACACCTCCATGCACGCCGCGGGCGTCGTCATCTGCCGCAAAAAGATCGCCGACAACGTGCCGCTTTCGAGAAACGGCGAGGACATCACGACGCAGTTCGACATGAAAGAGGTGGAGTCCATCGGCATGCTCAAGATGGACTTTCTGGCGCTCACCACGTTGACCGACATCAAGAAGACGCTCGATTACATCAAAGAGGATACGGGGAAGGATATCGTCTTCGATCAGGCGTGCGACGATCCCGGCGCCTATCAGCTCATCTCCGAAGGGGATACGGACGCCGTGTTCCAGCTGGAACAAGGGGGGATGAAACGCTTCATGAAGCAGTTGCAGCCCAACTGCCTTGAAGACCTCATCGCGGGGATCTCTCTTTACCGTCCCGGTCCCATGGATTTCATCCCGAACTACCTCAAAAACCGCGCCGAACCGGAGAAGATCACATACCTGACGCCGCTTCTGAAACCCATCATCGAAAAGACTTACGGCGTGTTCATCTATCAGGAGCAGGTCATGCAGATATTCCAGAACCTTGCGGGATATTCTCTGGGACAGGCAGACCTCGTCCGCCGCGCCATGGCAAAGAAACACCGCTCCGAGCTGATGGCGCAGAAGGATAAATTCATCTACGGCGACATCGACAAGGGCGGCAACATCCCCGGCTGTATTTCGCGCGGCATTCCGCCCGATGTGAGCGCGGAACTGTTTGCGCAGATGGAAAGTTTTGCGTCCTACGCCTTCAACAAATCGCATGCGGCGGCGTATGCCGTCGTCACATATCAGACGGCGTACCTCAAAAAGTATTACCCGCGTGAGTTTTTGGCGGGCGTACTCAACAACCGCATCGACAAGATCGACGAGATTGCCAAGTACGTCGTCTACATGAAGGAGAAAAACATTGCCATCTATCCGCCCGACGTCAACGAGTCGCGCGCCTATTTCTCCGTGCAGGGGAAGGGGCTGCGCTTCGGGCTGTGCGCGCTGCGCGGCGTCGGGATCGGGGCGATGGAAAAGGTCATCGAGGAACGTGAACAGCACGGAAAATTCAAGGACTTTTCCGATTTTCTCATGCGGTGCATCCGCTTCGTCAACAAGAAGATGGTGGAAAGCCTCATTTTCGGCGGCGCATTCGATTCGATGGGGGGAAAGCGCGCGCAGTATCACGCCGTCTATGAGGAGCTCATGCGTCGTCTTGCCGCCATCGACAAACAGAAGTCGAGCGCGCAGATGTCCCTCTTCGGGGACATCATCGAGGAGGCTGCTCCCGAAGTTGTCCTGCCGGACGTTCCCGAATGGAGCACGGCGGAGCTGCTCTCCAAAGAAAAGTCCGTGCTCGGCGTCTATGTCAGCGGACATCCGTTCGGCGCATACGCCGCCTATTTTACCGACTGCAATTTCCACACGGGCATGCTTGCCGACTTCGAAGAGGATGAGGAGACGGGGGACAGGACCTATCAGCAGTTCCGATCGGGCGACCAGGTCACCATGGGCGGCATCGTCGCCGCCGTGCGCAAGATCAACACGCGCAGCGGCACGGTGATGGCGTTCGTCACGGTGGAAGACCTGTACGGCAGCGTGGAATGCGTCGCCTTCCCGCGGATTTATGAAAAGATCAAGCCATATCTCCGGCACGACGGCGTGGTGCGCCTTGCGGGCAAGATCGACACTCCTGCGGAAAAACTTCCCTGCATCATTCTCGATGACCTTACGGAATTTATTCCGCCGGAGGCGCAGGAAGCGGCGGCGGAAGCGGAGCGGCCCGCAGCGGAACAGGTGCTTTGGCTGGATGCGCGCGCGCTCACGGACGACGACTTTGCGGAACTGCGGGAGACCATCGAGGCGTACCCGGGGGAAGTGCGGACGAAGATCCTGCACGGCGGAAAACGGTATGAATTTTCCGTGCATCTCTCCCGTGCGCTGACGGCGGAGCTGCGCAGCTTTCTTCCCGCGGCGTGCGTCAAGCTCATCTGACGGGAACCGGCGCATGAATTTACCCTTCTTCCCGAAAGTTTTCTCGGAAAGGGCATGCAAATAAGTTTCCTTTTCGCAAATAATTTGCTATACTATTTCGGAATGATATTTACATCTTGAGATGAACAGGAGGCAGACATGAAGAGGATCGGACTTTTGACGAGCGGCGGCGATGCACCCGGCATGAACGCGGCGATCCGCGCTGTCGTGCGCACAGCGATCTATTTCGGCATGGAAGTCTATGGCATCGAGCGCGGATACGCGGGTCTCATCGAAGACAAGATGATGCCTCTGGAGATGCGTTCGGTTTCGGACATCGTTCAGCGCGGCGGCACCAAGCTCAGAACGGCAAGGTGTCTGGAAATGCTTACGGTGGACGGGCAGAAACAGGCGGTCTCCACGCTGGAGCGCCACGGCATCGAAGGGCTCGTCGTCATCGGCGGCGACGGATCGTTCCGCGGGGCAAAGGCGCTGACGGAGGGATACGGCATTCCCACCATCGGTATTCCGGGGACCATCGACAACGATCTGGAGTACACCGACTATACGCTCGGATTCGACACGGCGGTGAATACCTGCCTTGAGATCATCAACAAGCTGCGGGATACGATGAATTCGCACGAACGCATTTCCGTTGTGGAGGTGATGGGGCGGCATTGCGGCGACATCGCGCTCTATGCGGGCATCGCTTCGGGGGCGGAAATTATCGTCGTTCCCGAAATTTCCTACAATCTTGACGATATCGTCATGCGCATCAACCGTTCCCGTGCGAACGGCAAGCACTCCAACATCATTATTGTGGCAGAGGGCGTGACGAGCGCCGAAAAATTTGCGCGCGAATTGCAGGAAGTGACGACGTATTCCGTGCGCTCCACCTGCATCGGGCATGTTCAGAGGGGGGGCTCGCCCTCCATGGCGGACAGAATGCTCGCGGCGCAGTTCGGCAACAAGGCGGTGCGCCTCTTAAAAGACGGCATCGGCAACCGCGTCGTCGGCATCCGCAAGAACGAGATCATCGACATGGACATCATCGAGGCAGTCTCCATGAAGAAAAAGTTCAACTATGAACTCTACGAGACCTTGCAGATGATCTCCATGTGATCTGCCGTTTTGAAAAGAGCGTTTTTTCTGCAAATTTTTTCCTGCCCGCTCTTGATATTTCAGAAAAAGTATCCTATAATAACACTGTGCGGCGCTGCCGCCCTCAACGTAGGCAATGACAGGGGAGGAATTTTGCAGCTATGATCCTTACGGTCTGCATGAGTCCGAGCGTGGACGTGACTATCGAACTCGATCAGCTCAATGTCGGAAAGGTCAATATCGTCAAGAGCAAGACGCTTTCCTTTACGGGTAAGGCACTGAACGTGGCGATCGGGGTCGCGCGGCTGGGCGGCGATGCGTATGCGACGGGCTTCATGTACAACGAGAACGGCGCGATGTTCGAACGCGCGCTTGACAAGGAAGGGGTCCCGTTTGCGTTCGTTTGGAACAGCGGCAGGGTGCGCGAAAACTACAAGTGCATTGACAAGAAGTCCATGCTCACCGAGATCAACGACGTCGGCGGTCAGGTCGCGCCCGAAAAGCTCGGCGAACTTTTGCAGATGATCCGCGGATTTTCTGCGCGTTCGGACGTCACCGTCATTTCGGGCGGGCTGCCCCGCGGGGTGGATACCGCCTATTACCGTGAAATATTCCGCACCGTCGATCCGCATTCCCTGCGCATTGCGGATACCGAGGGCGCAAAGTTGTTTGCCGCGCTGGAAGCCGGCATCGATCTCGTCAAGCCCAATCTGGAAGAGCTGGAGGAGACGCTCGGCAGAGAGTTCAAGGACAAGGACGACATGTTGGCAGGGTGCCGCGAACTGCTGGACCGCGGCGCAAAGACCGTGCTCCTGTCCCTCGGCAAGGACGGTGCCGTTATCACCAACGGCACAAAGAATTACTATTGTAAGAGCATCAACGTTGCCGTCAATTCCACGGTCGGCGCGGGGGACGGGATGGTCGCTGCCGCGGCAACGATGCTGCAAAAGGGCGCCGATCTTCCCGATATCCTGCGCGCAGGCGTCGCAGCGGGTACGGCAACGGTCACCACGTTCGATACCATCTCCTTCACGCGGGCAAAGTATGAAGAAATTTATGCAAGCCTGAACGTTACGGAGTTTCACTGATGCTCGATCTTGCCACCCTTCGCCGCGACAGTGAAGTCGAGGCGATCATGGAGATGTCCGAAAAGCAGATCGAGGCGCTTGGATTTACCGAGCATTCCCGCCGACACGCGGGCATTGTCAGCAAGTGGTCGGGTGAAATTCTGCGTGCGCTCGGAAAGGGGGAGGACCGCATCCGCCTTGCGGAGATCGCGGGATATCTGCACGACATCGGCAACTGCATCAACCGTAAAGATCATGCACAGTCGGGCGCCATCCTCGCCTACAAGATCCTCAGCCGTCTCGGAATGCAGGCGACCGACGCGGCAGAGATCATGATGGCGATCGGAAATCATGATGAACAGTACGGGCAGCCCGTTTCCGATGTCTCGTCGGCGCTCATCATTGCGGATAAGGCGGATGTCCATAAAAGCCGCGTAAAAAACGACATCCGCGATGTATTCAACGCAAACATCCATGACCGCGTCAATCTTGCCGCAGAGCGTTCGTTCGTGCAGGTGGAGGAGGACGGCAAGGTCATTGCGCTGCACATCGAGATCGATACGCAGATTTGTTCCGTCATGGACTATTTCGAGATTTATTTCGGGCGCATGCAGCTTTCCAGAAAGGCTGCAGAGTTCCTCGGTTGCCGTTTTTCCCTCGTCATCAACGGGGTATCGCTGCTCTGAGGCGAGGGCGTCTTCCGTGAAATGACTGCGCCTTTTTGTTTCACGGCGAAATCCGACAAAAAGCGCACGCACCACAAGATATTGTGGTCAATAAAAAATATTTTATCAAAATATAGTGCGAAACCCTTGACAAATCCCAAGATATGGTGTATGATGATAGCGTTCCCTCAAGCGGGGGAACGCTTTTTACACCCTTCGGGGAACGAACATGAAAGGCGGGAGATAGCTATGAAGATCATCAAGCGGAACGGTGCAGAGGTTGCGTTCGACGTCAGCAAGATCGAGAACGCCATCCGTAAGGCAAACAACGAGGTGAGCGAGGACAACAGGCTGTCGGAAGATCAGATCGCGCTCATCTGCAAAAAGGTCACGGCGCTTGCCGGGGACCTTAACCGCGCCGTCAACGTCGAAGAGGTCCAGGACTTTGTCGAAAATCAGATCATGGATCAGAAGGCGTTTGCCGTTGCACGCAAATACATTACCTACCGCTACTCCCGCGCGCTCGTGCGCAAAGCGAACACGACGGATGCGCAGATCCTTACGCTCATCGAGTGCAACAACGAGGAAGTCAAACAGGAGAATTCCAATAAGAATCCGACGGTCAATTCCGTTCAGCGCGACTATATGGCGGGTGAAGTCTCCAAAGACCTGACACGCCGCATCCTGCTTTCTCCGGAGATCGTGGAGGCGCACGACGAGGGGCTCATCCATTTCCATGACGCGGATTATTTCGCGCAGCACATGCACAACTGCGATCTTGTCAACCTGGAAGACATGCTGCAAAACGGAACGGTCATTTCGGGGACATTCATCGAGAAGCCGCATTCCTTTTCCACGGCGTGCAATATCGCAACGCAGATCATCGCGCAGGTCGCTTCCAATCAGTACGGCGGGCAGAGCATTTCCCTGACGCATCTGGCGCCCTTTGTGGACGTCAGCCGTCAGAAGATTCGTGCCGACGTCGCGGACGAGCTGAAAGACCTCGGCATCACGGACGAAAAAAAGATCGCAAAGATCGCGGAAAAGCGCCTAAAAGCCGAGATCGCAAAGGGCATCCAGACCATTCAATATCAGGTCGTCACGCTGCTTACGACCAACGGACAGGCGCCCTTCGTGACGGTGTTCATGTACCTCGGCGAAGCGCGCAGCGAACGGGAACGCGCCGATCTTGCGCTCATCATCGAGGAGACGCTCAATCAGCGCATTCGCGGCGTCAAGAACGAGTCCGGCGTGTGGGTGACGCCTGCCTTCCCCAAACTCATCTATGTCTTGGAGGAGGACAATATCCGTGAGGGGAGCAAATATTGGTACCTGACGCAGCTTGCGGCGAAGTGCACGGCAAAACGCATGGTGCCCGATTACATCTCCGAAAAAATGATGCTCAAATACAAGATCGACAAGAACGGGGAAGGGCACTGCTATACCTGTATGGGCTGCCGCAGCTTTTTGACGCCTTATGTCGACGAGAACGGGAAACCGAAGTATTACGGCAGATTCAATCAGGGCGTCGTGACCATCAACCTTGTGGATGTCGCGCTCTCTTCGGGCGGGGACGAGGGCAGGTTCTGGAAGATTTTCGACGAGCGTTTGGAGCTGTGTTACCGTGCGCTCATGTTCCGCCACAACCGCTTAAAGGGCACGATTTCGGATGCCGCGCCCATCCTTTGGCAGTACGGCGCGCTTGCGCGTCTGAAAAAGGGCGAGACCATCGACAAGCTCCTCTACGGCGGATATTCCACCATTTCGTTGGGGTATGCGGGGCTCTATGAATGCGTCAAGTATATGACGGGCAAGAGCCACACGGACGACGAAGCAAAGCCGTTCGCGCTTGCCGTGATGCAGCACATGAACGACAAGTGCAAGGAGTGGAAAGCGAAGGAGAACATCGATTTCTCGCTGTACGGCACGCCTTTGGAGAGCACGACATATAAGTTTGCCAAGTGCCTGCAAAAGCGGTTCGGGGTCATTCCGGGCGTTACGGACAAAAACTATATCACCAACAGCTATCACGTTCACGTCTCGGAACCCATCGACGCTTTCACCAAGCTCAAATTCGAAAGCGAGTTCCAGCAGCTTTCTCCGGGCGGCGCGATTTCCTATGTGGAAGTGCCCAACATGCAGAACAACATCCCCGCAGTGCTCGCCGTTATGCAGTATATTTACGACAATATCATGTATGCGGAGCTCAACACCAAGAGTGATTACTGCCAGGTTTGCGGCTACGACGGGGAGATTCAGATCGTGGAAGATGAGGACGGAAAGCTCGTGTGGGAGTGCCCGCACTGCCATAACCGCGATCAGACCAAGATGAACGTTGCACGCCGGACCTGCGGATATATCGGAACGCAATTCTGGAATCAGGGCAGAACGCAGGAGATCAGGGACAGGGTCCTGCATTTGTAATGAATTACGCAGAGATCAAAAAGACGGATATTGCCAACGGAGAGGGGGTTCGCGTCTCCCTCTTCGTTTCCGGTTGCAGGCGGCATTGCAAGAACTGCTTCAATAAGGTGACGTGGGACTTCGCATACGGCAAGCCGTTTACCGAGGAGACGCAGCAGGAACTGCTTGCGGCGCTCGCGCCGTCGTATATTACGGGACTGACGCTGCTCGGCGGGGATCCGATGGAACCCGAAAACCAGCGTGCGCTGCTGCCGTTCGTCAGAAAAGTGCGTGCCTGCCTGCCCGAAAAAACGATCTGGTGCTATACGGGTTATACCTACGCGGACGGCGGTATCGAAGAGGAGCAGGCGAACTGCGAAGTCACAAAAGAGTTCATATCGCTGTTGGATGTGTTGGTGGACGGGCGGTTTATCGAGGAGTTAAAGGACATCCGCCTTGTGTTCCGTGGGTCCTCCAACCAGCGCGTGATCGATGTGAAACGCAGTTTAGAGAGCGGGAACATAGTACTATATCTAACATAGTATCATCCATGCGGGAAATTTTCCCGCATTTTTCATGCCGCATGTTTGACGGTTGCACGCGAATGCGGTATAATAATAGGGAACGATCGAAAAATTCGGAGGATATCATGAATAAATTGCAGTTAAAGCGGTATGCAAAATTGCTTGCAAAGACGGGGCTCAACGTCAAGCGCGGGCAGTGGGTCATCGTCAACGCGGGGCTCGATCAGCCGGAGTTTGTCGAGTGGGTCGTGGAGGAACTCTATCGTGCGGGCGCCGGAAAGGTGACGGTGGAGTGGTCGCATCAGCCGCTGACGAAACTCAAATATAAATATGAAAAGGAGGGCGTGCTCTCCGCCGTTCCGCAGTGGGAAGAGGAACGCTGGAAATTGTACGTCAAAGAGCTTCCCTCCATGCTGCATATCATTTCGGAGGATCCGGACGGGCTTGCGGGTGTCGATCAGGAGAAGATGCGTGCCGTCACCGTCGGCAGGATGAAGATCGTCAAGCCGTATCGGGACGAGATGGAAAATAAATACCCTTGGTGCATTGCCGCCGTTCCCGGGAAAGCGTGGGCAAAGAAGGTGTTCCCCGGTTTGCAGGTCAACCGTGCGGTCGAGGCGCTGTGGGACGCCATCTTAAAAGCGTCCCGTGCGGACGGAGCAGACCCCGTGCGCGAGTGGGCGCGTCACAACGATGAACTTGCCAAGCGGTGTGACTACCTCAACCGTCTCGGTCTTGTTTCGCTCGAATACAAGGCGTCCAACGGAACCGACCTGCGCGTGGGGCTGCTGCCCGATGCCGACTTCATGGGCGGGGGCGAGAGCGATCTGAAAGGGCGCTATTATAATCCCAATATTCCCTCCGAGGAGATATTCACCACGCCGCGCGCGGGGGATGCGGAAGGCATCGTCTATGCCACCAAACCGCTCTCCTATCAGGGGCAGCTCATCGAGAACTTCTCCGTCCGCTTTGAAAACGGCAGGGTCATCGAGGTGAAGGCGGAGAAAAACCAGGCACTGCTCGAAAAGATGGTTTCGATGGACGAGGGCGCCGCGATGCTCGGCGAATGCGCGCTCATTGCCTACGACTCCCCTATCAACAACCAGGGCATCCTGTTCTATAACACCCTCTTTGATGAGAACGCGAGCTGCCATCTTGCGCTCGGACGGGGCTTTGGGAACTGTGTGCGCGGTTATGAAACGATGACCAACGAGCAGCTCAAAGAACACGGCATCAACGACAGTATGATCCACGTCGATTTCATGATCGGCAGCAAGGACCTCTCTATCACGGGTGTGACGGCAAAGGGCGAACGCGTCGCCATCTTCAAAGATGGCAATTGGGCATTTTGACAAGCCCCATAAAGGGTATCTATCAGTCGAGGCAGGTATGATCAAGATCGATATTTTTTCAGGCTTTTTGGGGGCGGGCAAGACGACGCTCATCAAAAAGCTCATCCGCGAAGTGTACAAGGGCGAACAGATCGTTCTCATTGAAAATGAATTCGGCGAGATCGGCGTGGACGGCGGATTTTTGCAGGATGCAGGGATCCGCATCACCGAGATGAATTCGGGCTGCATCTGCTGCACGTTGGTGGGTGACTTTGCAAAGGCACTCAAAGTGGTTGCGGAACAGTATTCGCCCGAACGCATCGTGATCGAGCCTTCCGGCGTCGGAAAGCTGTCCGACGTCATCCGCGCCGTACAGAGCGCGGGCGTAGAGGGGGCGCAGCTCAACGCCTTCTGCACCGTCGTGGATGCCAATAAGTGCAGGATGTATCTTAAAAATTTCGGCGAGTTTTTCCTCGATCAGGTGGAGAATGCGGGCTGCATCGTGCTTTCGCATACGGGGAATGCCGCAAAGGTCGCAGAGGCGGTCGCGCTGCTCAAAGAACATACTGCGGCGACCATCGTCACGACCGATTGGAACATGCTCTCCGGGAAGGAACTGCTTGCCGCCATCGAGCGAAAAGATACGCTGGAGGCGGAGCTCAAAAAGCTCGCCGAGGAGGCGCACGAACACGGGCACTGCCATCATCACGAACATGAGCATGAAGGCTGCCATCATCACGATCACGAGGGCGAATGTCATCACCACGAACATGAACACGGCGAGTGCTGCCATCACAACCATGAACATTGCGAAGGGCATCACCACGCCGATGAAGTGTTCACGAGCTGGGGTACGGAGACGGGCAAGGTCTTTACGAAAGAGGTGCTCGACGGGATACTTTCGGCACTTGCGTCGGGGGAATACGGTCAGATCCTGCGCGCCAAGGGGATCGTGGACGGCGGGAAGGAATGGCTGTATTTCGACTATGTCCCCGACGAACCGGACATCCGCACGGGTGCGCCTTGTGTGACGGGCAGACTGTGCGTCATCGGCTGCAAGCTTGACGAAAAGAAACTTCAAGCGCTCTTTTTGGGGTGAGATATGGCGCAGGAGATTCCCGTCTATCTCTTTCTCGGATTTCTCGAATCGGGCAAGACGAAATTTATTCAGGAGACGCTCGAGGACGCGCGCTTCGATTCGGGCGAACACACCCTGCTCCTCGTCTTTGAAGAGGGGGAGGAGGAATACGACTATCATAGGTTTGCCAATCCCTCCTATGCGGTAGAGCATCTGGAACTTCGGGACATGACCGAGGCGAACCTTGCCTCTCTCGTCAGAAAATATTCCGCAGAACGCATCGTCGTAGAATACAACGGAATGTGGGAATTGCAGTCGTTCTTCGATGCCATGCCCGAAGGATGGGCGATCGCGCAGGTGATGACCTTCTTTGATGCGACTACGTTCCTTTCCTATAACAAAAATATGCGCCAGCTCGTCTTTGACAAGGTGCAGTACGCCGATATGGTGGTATTCAACCGCTTTCGCGGCGAGGATTCCAAGGCGGCATTCCACAAGATCATCCGCGGCATGACGCGTCGCCCCGACATCGTGTATGAATATCTGGGCGGCAAGGCGGAATATGATGAGATCGTCGATCCGCTTCCCTATGACATTGACGCGCCGATCATCGAGATCGCCGACAGGGACTATGCCTTTTTCTATCGGGACCTCGTGGAAGAGCCGGACAAGTATCGCGGGAAGACGGTCCACTTCAAAGGGATGGTCGCCGTTGACAAGAGCATGCCGCAGGGGACGCTTGTCGTCGGGAGGCACGTCATGACATGTTGCGAGGCGGACATTGCTTACAGCGGGCTTGTTTGTTTGCACAAGTCGGAACTTGCCTTCAAAACGCGGGATTGGGTGATGCTTACCGCGCGCATCGATCTTCGTTATCACAAGATTTACGGACAGAAGGGACCCGTCCTTAGCGCTTCCGAAATTGCGTTTTGCGCGCCGCCGGAGCAGGAACTTGCAACATTTTATTAAAATTGATATAAAAAATGCCGTTTTTTATGCGGCATTTTTTTATTCACACTTTACAAATAAATTTGTTTGTGTTATAATAAACATATCAGAGCGGGAGGCGGAAGATGAAAAAGCTGGTCGTATACTATTCGTTGAGCGGGAATACCCGTGCAGTGGCAAGGCGCATCGCGCGTGCATTGCGTGCGGATCTTATGGAACTGCGCACCGTGAAAGCGTATCCCGATGATTACGATGTCTTGCTGAGCCTCGGACAAAAAGAGGTCAAGAGCGGTTACATGCCGCAGCTGACGGCGCTTCCTTACGATGCCGCAAAATATGATACCATCATTCTCGGCACGCCCGTTTGGTGGAGCAGCTATGCGCCTGCCGTCAAGAAGTTCATGTCCACCGTCAAGTGGAAGGGGAAGCAGGTCTTTCCGTTTGCGACCAACGAGGGAGAGCTTGGTCACACGCCGAGCGATCTCAGAAAGGCGATGCGCGGAGCGCAGGTCGCGCCCGTGCTCAATGTCAAGTTTGAAAACGGCGTTCAGCTGACGGCTCCTGCGGAAATCAAGGAATGGATCGCCACGATCGAATGAACGGGATACCCGAATCGCTCTCCGCGCGCCTGAAAAGTGCGTTCGGGGAGCTTTTTGCGTCGATCGAGGCGGGCTTTTGTGCCATACGTCCCGTGACGTTCCGCGTCAATTCCCATAAGACGACGGCGGAACGCGTTGCGCAAGGCATGGAGGAATGCGGGATCCGTATCCGCCTTTGCGATTGGTATGGCGATGCATTCATTGCGGAAAACGTGCGGGAGGATGCGCTGCGGGCGACCCCCTTTTATGAACGGGGGGAAATCTATCTGCAAAGCCTTTCCTCCATGCTTCCGCCCGTTGTTCTGCGTCCGCAGGCGGGGGAAAATATCCTTGACATGACGGCGGCACCCGGCGGCAAGACGACGCAGCTCTTTTCTCTTTCGGGAGGGAAGGCGCTCATTACCGCCTGCGAACGGGATGCCGTGCGGTATGAACGCTTGAAATTCAATCTTGCGCGGCAGGGGGCTACGCGCGTCAACGCCATGAAAACGGATGCGCTTGTGCTCGACGATGCGCTGAAATTTGATAAGATCTTGCTGGATGCTCCCTGTACGGGAACGGGGACCATTTCGCCTGCTTCGCCCGTGCGCTATTCGGACGGATATCTTGCCAAGTGTACCGCGTTGCAGAAAAAGCTCATCGGGAAGGCATTGAAGTTGCTGAAAAAAGGGGGCTTGCTGCTCTATTCCACCTGTTCCGTGCTCCCCGACGAGAACGACCGGATCGCGGAACACGCAGTCCGGCTCGGCGCGAAGCCCGTTGCGGTGGAGCTCCCCGTGCAGACCGTGCGTCTGCCGTCTTCTGCGGAAACGGTATGCATTTGTCCGGACGCATTGTATGAAGGGTTTTACCTTGCCATGTTCACAAAATAACGCTGCGGGACGCATTTTTTGCGTCCCGCAGCGTTACAGATCGAAAATGGAGAGCTGGCGTTCGTCGCACAGATAGCTTGTCTGGATGCCTTCGGTAAATTCGTCGTTTTCTTGCAGCGTACCGATCAGCAGCGGGGAGGCGGCGTCGTGACGCCGCACGTTTTCCATCACCGCCGTATGGGAATGATTGGCATTGCAGTAACGGCAGAGGTTGGGGCAGCTGTCGTACCATCCGATGTCCCTGCTGGCGATACACAAGCAGTCCCGGTCGATCCCCGTATGGCGGATATTGCGGAAGCGGCAGCCGTTCGCTTCGCCGATGGCGTCGAGCGTATAACAGCCCTTGCGCGCGATGCCGAATTGTTCGTAAGTATTGCGCGTCCTGCATGTCTGTAAGGGGAGAGCATGTTTTGCGGCGATCGCCGCAAGGCGTTCGGCAAAGTAGAGTTTTCGTTCGTTGTTGAGCGGATAGACATCCGGAAGGCGCTTGCGCAGAGAGAAAAAGGGCTCAATAAATCCGAATACGCATCCGCTGACATGCGGTGCGAGCCGTTCGGCAAGCATGTCAAAGGTATTGAGGATGCGTTGGGCGGGATAGCGGTCTGTTTCAAAGATGGGCGTGAACCGCCACATGATCCGCTCTCTTCCCACAAGCTTGCTCAGCTCCGTCAGCGTGCGGATGCGTTCCAGGATGGGCGGGATGTTGGGTTCGATGTCTGCGCCGTATGCCGTGATCGTATAATGGAAATAGGTGTGATACCGATCGGTGATCTCATGCAGGCGGGAAAGGGCGGGCGCATAATTTTTGGAACAAAACAGCACGGCATCCACTTTGTCCGGATGGAGCACATAGGAATTCACGCGGTTCGGAAAGAGCGGGTTGCGCGTATAGACATACCCTTCGCGGAAACGGTTGAAGAGCCATTCGGAATAGTGGTTGATGATATCGGTCCGGATCCCTGTATTGATGATCATGCTGGTTTCCCCCTTTGACATTTCCGCGCGTTTTACCGATGTCGGAATCGGAAAATTGCCATGCGATTGGATTGACATTTTCCGCCATATTCGTTAAAATAGATAGAGTAAAGAAGTTCCCGACCACAATATCTTGTGGTCGGGATTCCATGGCAGGGGAGACGCGATTCGAACACGCAACCTACGGTTTTGGAGACCGCTACTCTACCGTTGAGCCACTCCCCTGTGACAAGGGATATTATACCGTATTCTTCTTGTTTCGTCAAGAATTTTCCTGCGGTAAACACAAAAAAAGGAGTTTTTCTTATGAAAAGACATCATGTCCTCGGCGTGATCGGCGGTGGTTTCATGGCGAATGCCATCCTGCGCGGTGCGCTTGCAAAAGGCGTCCTGTCGGCGGAGGACGTTCTCGTGTGTGAGCCGTCCGAGGAACGGCGCAAAGCATTTTCAGAGGCGGGGATCGTCGTCTCGTCCGAGAACCGCGACGCCGTGGGCTGCGATTATGTTCTGCTTGCCGTCAAGCCGCAGACCTTTCCCGCAGTGGCGGAAGCACTGCGCGGGGAAACATTCCCGCCCGTGATCAGCATCATGGCGGGAAAGACCAAGTCGAGCATCCGCAGTGCGACGGGCGCCGCAACGATCGCGCGCGTCATGCCGAACCTGCCGTGCAGCGTGGGAGCGGGAATGACGGCGGTGGACGCCTCCGAATTGGAGGAGGATGCGCGCCGCTTTGTGCTCGGGCTCTTTTTTTCGGTGGGTGACGTCATCGAAACGTCGGAGACCGAGTTGGATGCCGTGACCGCGCTTTCGGGCAGCGGACCTGCATACATCTATCTCTTCCTGCGCGCACTCATCGCGGCGGGCGAGGAACAGGGGCTTTCCCGTGAGCAGGCGCAGACGCTTGCGTTTCAGACGATGGAGGGCGGGCTGAAGATGGCGCGCACTTCCGGGAAGTCGTTGGATGAACTCATAGCCGCCGTTTCCTCCAAGGGCGGCACGACAGTCGCCGCGCTTGATGTGTTCCGTGCGGAAGGCTTTGAACAGAGCGTTCTGCATGCCGTGGACGCGGCGGCGCGCCGCGCGAAGGAACTTTCCCGATGAAGCACGTCACGCTCTACACGGACGGCGCGTGTTCCGGCAATCCCGGGCCGGGCGGGTGGGGCGTCGTGCTCCTGTACGGCGCGCACCGCAGGGAACTTTCGGGGGGAGAGCGGGAGACGACGAACAACCGCATGGAGCTGACTGCCGTCATCATGGGGCTTCGCGCGCTCAAAGAGGCGTGCGCAGTGGATATTTACAGTGATTCCGCCTATACCGTCAATGCTTTTTCGGAAGATTGGGTCGGAGGTTGGGAGCGGAGCGGCTGGAAAAAGGCGGACAAAAAGCCCGTTCTCAATGCGGATCTCTGGCAGGCGCTGTTGGCGCTGACAAGGATGCACCGCGTGACGTTTCATAAGGTCAAAGGGCATGCGGACAACGAACTCAATAACCGCTGCGATGAACTTGCCCGCGCCGCCATCCGCGCAATGTGCGACTAATTCACGGGCGTGCAGGATATAATAGAATATCACGGACGGAAACGGAACAGGAAACGTATGGGAAGAAAACGGCATGCCCGCAGGGGCGACATTGCGCATATCATCTGTCTTGCGCTGACGGCGGCGCTCTTTCAGGCGCTGTTTGTGCTTGCCGTATCCACGTTCCGTGGCAAGTGGACGGATACGCTCTACTTTCTTGCCCTGACGGGCGGGACCGTGGTAAATGCCGTTCTGCTGTCCGTTGATTATATTACGTACTTCCTCGGCAAACAGACCATCTATCGTTTTTGCATCATAGCCTATCTTCTGCTCGTTTTTGCCGCAGCGATCGCTTATGCGCTGTTTGAAACGGGCTTTATCGATGTATTGCAGGATGAAAAGCAGTTCGAAGCATATCTGGAACGCTCCGGGAATTGGATGAGCGTGCTCTTCATTGTGCTGCAATTTGCGCAGGTCGTGCTGCTGCCAATTCCGAGCACGGTGACCGTCGCTGCGGGCAGCGCGCTGTTCGGGCCGCTGCTCGGCAGTGTTTACAGTCTGATCGGCATCATGATCGGTTCTGTCGTTGCATTTCTCGTCGGCAGATATGCGGGCTACCGCGTTGTGGCGTGGATCGTCGGGCAGCAGACGCTCGATAAGTGGCTCGGACGCATCAAAGGCAAGGATAAATTGTTCCTGTCCGCGATGTTCCTGCTGCCCGTCTTCCCGGATGACGTGCTGTGCTTTGTGGCGGGGCTGTCGTCCATGTCGTTTGTCTTTTTCCTGGTCGTCATTGCCGTTTCGCGCGTGCTTGCCATCTTTGCGACGAGCTATCTGTTCGCTTATATCCCGTTCACGACATTGTGGGGGCTGCTCGTCTGGTGCGCGTTCGGCGTGCTCGTCATCATCTTGTTTATCGTTTTGTACAAGAAGTCGGATGCCATTCTCGCCTGGTTCGACCGCATATTTCATCGTGCCGTGCAGGTGAAGCGTCCTCCCGCAAGCGATGAGTTTACGGTTGAGATCGTCGATGCGGACGGCAATCTTGTCGGAAAAGGGGTAAAAAAAGAGGGGGATGTGCCGCACAAGGAAGGGGGCGGAAAGGAATGAAACATGTCGTTATTGTCGGCGGAGGCGCCTCCGGACTGATGGCTGCATATGCCGCCGCATCGCAGGGAAAGCGCGTAACGCTGCTCGAAAAGAATGAAAAGCTCGGGAAAAAACTGTATATCACGGGAAAAGGGCGCTGCAATCTGACCAACGATTGTTCCCCTGCGGATTTTTTGGCGAACGTTGTGCGGGGCGGAAAATTCCTGACGCGTGCCGCATATCGTTTTCCCGCTGCGGAAACGATGGCGTTTTTCGAAGCGCAGGGGCTTGCGCTCAAAGTGGAACGCGGCAATCGCGTCTTTCCCGTTTCCGATCATGCGAGCGATGTCACCAAAGCGCTGGAACACGCCTGTCTGCGGGCAGGCGTATCCATCCGGCTGCATGAGACGGTGACCGATATCGGGACGGATGGAAATGAAGTGCGCTTTGTTACGGCAAACGGCGAACGGATCGCGTGCGACGCAGTCATTGTTGCGACAGGCGGACTGTCCTATCCGTCGACGGGGTCTACGGGGGACGGGTACCGTTTTGCGGAAGCGGCAGGGCATGCGTTGGTACCTCCGCTGCCTTCGCTGGTCGGAGTCGAGACGGCGGAGGATGTGCGCGCCGCGCAGGGAGTATCGCTCAGGAATGTCGTGCTCACCGCAAAGCGCGGCGGTAAGGCGCTATTTTCGGAAATGGGGGAGCTGCTGTATACGCATTACGGGATCAGCGGTCCGCTCGTTCTCACGCTCTCTGCTCGCATCAATCGTCTGCCGCTTGCGGAAATTGCGCTCACGCTTGATTACAAACCTGCGCTTGCGGAACGCGTGCTCGATGAACGGCTCCTCCGCGAATTTGCGGAGCGCGGGAACGAGCAGATGAAGAATGTCATGCGGGGACTGCTGCCTGCGGGGGTGACAGAACTTGTTCTGCGCGCGGCGCGGCTTTCCGCCGTGCGCCGTGCCAATGAAGTCACGCGGGAAGAGCGCCGCAGACTGCTGTCCGCGCTCAAATGCTTTTCGCTGACGCCTGTCGCACTGCGCGGCTTTTCGGAGGCGGTCGTTACCTCGGGCGGAGTGGATTTGCGCGGGATCGACCCCGCTACCATGCAAAGCAAACTCGTAAAGGGGGTTTTCTTTTGCGGAGAAGTGCTCGATTGCGATGCGTATACGGGCGGATTCAATTTGCAAATTGCCTTTTCCACGGGCTATCTTGCGGGAATAAATGCATAAAATTCAATGTTTACATAGTATTATGTCAGACATATTATTGGATATTCCCCCAAGGATGTTGACTTTTTCCGGAAAAGGGATATGATATTTAACAAAGGAGAACTATTTCATGACAGTGATTCGCGGGGCAACGACGATCGTGCAGGACACGCCGGAGAATATCCGTTCGGCGGTGGCGGAATTGCTTGAGCAGATCGAGAGCCGCAACGCGCTCAAACGCGATGAGGTTTTGAGCATCGTCTTTTCGAGCACCTCGGATATTCATTCTTATTATCCCGCAAAGGCGGCGCGTGAGGCAGGCTTTGCAAGCTGTTCGCTCTTTTCTGCGCAGGAGCCGGATATCGAAGGCGGGCTTGCGCTCTGTATCCGCGTCATGCTCTTTGTCGAACGGAACGTCGAGCCGCATCATGTTTATCTGCGCGGGGCGCGCGTGCTCCGCAAGGATCTTGCGCAAAAATACAACATTGCCATCGACGGTCCTGCCGGCAGCGGAAAATCGACGATCGCCAAGATGCTTGCGAACGATCTGCACATTCTCTACCTCGATACGGGGGCGATGTACCGCGCCTGTGCGCTTGCGGCACTGCGGGCGGGTACCGACATCGATGACGAAGCGCAGGTGTGCGATCTGATGCGCGATCTTCCGCTCTCCGTTCTCTATCGGGACGGAGTGCAGCATACGATGCTCGGCGATGAAGACGTGACGCCGCTTTTGCGGACCTCCGAAGTGACGATGGCGGCGTCCTCCATTTCCCGCCATGCGAGCGTGCGGATGAAAATGGTGGAAAAGCAGCGCGAGATCGCGGGGAAGATGCCCTGCGTTCTGGACGGCAGAGATATCGGGACGTTTGTTCTGCCCGATGCCGATTTCAAATTTTTCCTGACCGCTTCCCCTGCGGTGCGCGCGAAGCGCCGCTATGACGAACTGATCGCCCGCGGCGAAAAGGTGGACCTGCAATCGCTCACCGAGGAGATCGCCGCGCGGGACAAGCAGGATTCGACGCGGGAATTTGCGCCGCTCAGACAGGCGGAGGACGCGTTGCTCATCGATACGTCCGATCTGACGGTGGAAGAAGTGCTCGGCGTCGTCAAACGTAAGATGCAGGAGAAGATCTGAATGAAGGGAGAATTGACCGAGGCGCAGCAAAAAAAGCGGCTCGCCAAGCAGCAAAAACAAGAAAAACGGCGCCAAAAAAAGTTACAAAGGCATGAAAAACAGCGCCGCCTGCTCTTTCCCGCAGACACAAAGGGCAGGCACTCCATGCCTCTCATGAATGTGCTGCGCGTGCTGCTGTATCCCATTCATTGGCTGATCTTTCCCTTCCGTCTGCACGGACATAAAAAGGTGGGAACGGGTCCCGTTCTCTATGTAGGAAATCATTACAGCCTGTTCGATGTGTTTTTCACTGCGCATACGACGTGGGAAGGCATCCACTTCCTTGCCAAAGAGCCTGTTCTGCATGCGCCCGTGGTGGGGTATTTTGCCCGCAGGCTGGGCGTTATCGGCGCCATGCGCGACGGTTCCGATGTGCGCTCGGTCATGGATTCGATGAAGGTGTTGAAAAACGGGGAGAAACTTGCCGTGTTCCCGGAGGGCACGCGGAACAAGGTTTCGGACGAAACGTTCCTGCCCTTCCACAGCGGGGCTGCGATGCTGGCGATCAAAACCAAAACGCCCGTCGTTCCCGTCGTCATCTGCAACCGCCCCAAACCCTTCCGGATGACGCACGTCGTCGTCGGGGAGCCCTTCGAGTTGGACGGATATTACGGCAAAAAACTTTTGCAGGAAGATTATGAACATGCCACCGAGGAGATCGTCGCACGGTTTTATCGCCTGCGGGATGAATTCAGGGCAGAGCGGGCGCAGAAGAAGAGGAAGAGGGCGGAATGAAGGTCACGGTCGCGGCAAACTGCGGATTCTGTACGGGCGTGCGCAAAGCGGTGGAGACGGCGATGAGCGTCCCCCCGGAAAACACCTATGTGCTCGGAGAACTCATTCACAATGAGGACGTTACGCGGCGCATTTGTGCGCGCGGGGTGGAAACGGTGCAGCAGCCCGAAGATGTTCCGGACGGGGCAACGCTGCTCATCCGCTCCCACGGCGCGGCAAAGGCGGTGTATGAACGGTGTGCGCGCAAACACCTTCATGTCATCGACTGCACCTGTGCCTTCGTGCGCAAGGCGCAGCGCATCGTCGAACGCGCGTCTGCGGCGGGGAAGACGGTGGTGATCGCGGGGCTTGCGGAGCATCCGGAAGTGGCGGGACTGGTCGGCTGGGCTTGCGGAGAGGTTTACGTCGTCGCTTCCGAAGAGGAAGATTTTTCGCCGCTTGCGGGAAAAGACGTCGCGCTGCTCTCGCAAACCACCTTTTCCGTGCAAAGATTTTCGAAAATCGCAGAAAATCTTCAAAAAGTATGTCCAAAAACAGTTGAGATTTTCAAGACAATTTGTTATACTACTGTAAGCAGGCAGAGAGCTGTTGCGCGCCTTGCGCGGGAATCGGACGCGATGCTCGTCATCGGCGGACTGAACAGCAGCAATACCAACAAGCTTGCGGAGATCGCGGAGCAGTTCTGCGGCAGGGTATACCGGCTCGGAAATGCGGAAGCGTTCGACTACGAAAAAGTTAAATTTTGTAAAAGGGTCGGCATTGTAGCGGGAGCGAGCACTCCCGATTGGCAGACCTCGGAGGTTCTCAAAAAGATGGCAGAAAACAACGCGGAAGTACAGGTGGAGACGCAGGTCTCCGAGGAGACGGTCCCCGTCGCAGAGGAACAGGCAACGCCGGTTGCCGAGACTGCACCCGCACCGGAGGCGGCTGAGGCAGCTGCCGAGACCGCAGCCGAAGCTGTTTCCGGGCAGACGGAAGAGGCGTCCGCACCGGAGGCTCCCGCAGAAACGTCCGCAATGGCAGCCGCCATGGCGGAAATGGACAAGAGCGCACATTATAAAAGAGGTCAGCTCCTGACCGTGAAGATCGTCTCCGCGACGGATGAGGGCATCTATGTGTCCGGGTCCGGGAAGGCGGACATCCTCATTGAAAAAGCGGAGCTGGACTGCGACGAATACAGCCGTGAAGCGTATGCGGCAAAGATCGGGGAGAATATGGACGTGATGGTCGTCGATGCAAAGGCGCCCGTCAAACTTTCCGAAAAGCAAGTCCGCAAGATCAAAGAGGAGGAGGCGCTCCTCAAAGATATCGAGGAAGGAAAGGAGTTCAGCGTTGTCTGCACCGGGTTCAACAAGGGCGGTCTTACGTCGGAACTCGGCACCTATTCCGTGTTTGTGCCTGCCCGCGAGATCCGTTCCGGCTATGTGCGCGAACTCGACAAGATGGTCGGTAAAAAACTGCGCCTCAAAATGCTGGAGATCCGCCGCGAAAGACGGAAGGAGATCATTGCTTCTCAGCGCGTCATCCTTGAAGCAGAGAAGGCTGCGCGCGATGCCGCAAAGGCGGAGCGTGAAGCGGCGTTCTTTGATTCCATTCAGGTGGGCGACGTCGTCGAAGGCAAGGTGGAGCGCGTCACCTCGTTCGGTGCGTTCGTCTCCGTCAACGGGTTCGATTGCCTGGCGCACATCTCCGATCTGTCCTGGACGGGCGTCAAGGAAGTGACGGACGTTCTTGAGATCGGCAAGCGCTATCAGTTCAAAGTTCTCAAGATCGACCGTGAGAACAAGAAGGTCTCCATCGGCTACAAGCAGTTGCAGCCCCGTCCTTGGGACACCGCGGCAGAGCGCTATGCCGAGGGTGACATCGTTCACGGCAAGGTCGTCCGCATCGTCCCGTTCGGCGCGTTTGTTGAACTTGAAAAGGGGATCGACGGGCTTGTTCATGTCTCTCAGATCACGCATGAGTGGCTGGAAAATCCCACGTCTGCGCTGACCATCGGGCAGGAAGTGGATGCAAAGGTGCTGGCTTTCGATCCCGAAGCGCATAAGATCACGCTTTCCATCAAGGCGCTGCAGCCCCGTCCTTGGGATGAGCATGCCGAGCGCGACGAAGAAGAAGTGCGCGAAAAGCGTCCTCGCAACCGCAACAAAGGCAGCCGCCGCACGGCAAGTGACTATGCCGACGAAGCGGAATACAGGGAATGGAGCGAAGGCGGTTTCGGCGGCGCGTCCATTGCCGATCTGCTCGGCAGCGACGAAACCAAATAAATCTTATAAATGTGCAAAAAACCCGCTTAAAAGCGGGTTTTTTTGTTTATATATGCTATGAATATTGCAAGAATAAGGAGCATTACAATGGAAAAGCAGGGTAATATCCGCATCGCAAGCGAAAACATGATGCCCATCATCAAGAAGTGGCTGTATTCGGAAAAGGATATCTTTTTGCGCGAGATCGTTGCCAACGCGCAGGATGCCATCACAAAGCATAAAAAGCTCAGCGACCTCGGCGAGACTGCCGCAGAAGAGCATTACAAAGTCACCGTCACGACGGATGCCAAGGCGGGAACGCTGACCGTAGAGGACAACGGCATCGGCATGACGGAGGAAGAGGTCGAAAAGTACATCACGCAGATCGCCTTCTCCGGCGCCGCCGACTTCGTCGATAAATATGAAAAAGCGGGCGGCGACGGCATCATCGGGCATTTCGGGCTCGGTTTTTATTCCGCCTATATGGTTTCGGAGAGCATCGAGATCTTTACGAAGTCTTATCGGGCGGACGCCAAGGGCGTGCATTGGGCGTCGGACGGCAATTCGACGTACACGATCGGAGACTGCGACAGGGAAGCGCGCGGGACGAAGATCGTAATGCACATTGCGGCGGATGAAAAAGAGTTCCTGAAATCCGCCAGGATCCGTGAACTGCTGCACAAATACTGTTCGTTCATGCCCTACGAAATTTATCTCGATCCGACGGGCAAAGACGATAAACCCGTCAACACGACGCATCCGCTCTACTTGAAGCAGCCCAAGGAATGCACGGACGAGGAATACAAGACATTCTACCGCGAGACGTTCTCCGATTTCAACGAGCCGCTCTTCTGGATCCATCTCAATATGGAGTATCCCTTCCGCTTAAAGGGCATTCTCTATTTCCCCAAGGTAAAGAAGCAGGTGGAGCTGGAACGGGGGAAGGTTAAGCTGTACTGCAATCAGGTGTATATTGCAGACAACATCAAGGAAGTCATTCCGGAGTTTCTGATGCTTCTGAACGGCGTCATCGACTGCCCGGACATTCCGCTCAACGTGTCGCGTTCTTTCCTGCAAAACGACAGACAGGTGCAAAAGATCGCGGCGCACATCACCAAGAAAGTGGCAGACAAGCTCATTGAACTTTACAAAAACGATAAGCCGCGCTATGAAAGCTGCTGGGGCGATCTTGCCAACTTTGTCAAATTCGGCTGCCTGAAAGATGAAGCGTTCTACAAGCGCGTGGAAGACATCATCATCTATAAGAACCTTGCGGGCGAATTACGTCCTGTCAGTTCCTTCTACGGAGAAGCAGTTTCCGAAGAGGACGCCAAGAACGGAAAGGAGCCGCAGGCAGTCTATTATGTTTCCGATGAAAACAAACAGGCGCAGTACATCAAAATGTTCAAAGATGCAGGATTGGATGCCATCTACTGCGATACCTATATCGACCCGCATTTTTTGAGTTTCCTTGAATATAAAAACCACGCCCGCGTGCGCTTTTTGCGCATTGACGCCGATGTGGACGGCGCGCTCAAAGAGGACGGAGCAGAGGATGCGGACCTGAAAGGGGTCTTTGAAAAGGTGCTGGAAGGCAAGCATGTGAGCGTCCGGACGGAAAAGCTCAAGGACGCGAACGTCCCCGCCATCGTCAACGTTTCGGAATTTGCCCGCCGTCTGAGCGAGATGCACACCTTCTACGGCATGGGAGAATCTCCTGCCGACATCACGCTCGTCGTGAACACGGCAAACGGCGCGGTGCAGGTGCTCAAAGATGCGCCGGAAGAGGCACGTTCCAAGGCGGCGATGCAGGTCTATTATCTTGCGCTGATGAACTATCGGCCCTTAAAGCCGGAAGAACTTTCCGAGTTTGTGTCCGTCAATGCGCTGCTTCTTGAAAACTATTTGAAAAAATAAGCAAATATTTCCCGAAGGGGTCTTGACAAGCGCGCCGCAGGAGAGTATAATATTTTATGGCGTGGATAAGTAATGACTCGTGACGCTTCGGTGCGTTCGTTGTGACAGCGCGCCGACAGGAGGTAACTATATGAACGGAACTGTAAAGTGGTTCAACGACGGAAAGGGATATGGCTTCATCGCAAACGATGAGGGCGGCGACGACGTGTTCGTCCATTTCTCTGCGATCCAGACAGAGGGCTTCCGCACGTTGAAGGAAGGGCAGAAGGTCACATTCGAGACCGAGCCCGATCCCAAGGACAGCGGCAAGTTGCGTGCAGTCAATGTCGTGCCCGTGTCCTGAGACAAGAAAGCAAGCAAAAAGCGCACCCGACGGGTGCGCTTTTTCATATCCGTATCAGATCGCGGCGCGTCAGGCTTCCGCCGCCGCTTGTTCTGCGCCGTCGTTTTCCGCCAAAAAGCGATCGTATGCGGAAAGGACGATCTCCTGAAACATCTGCCGCGTTTCGGAGTTGAGCGGATGGGCAATGTCTTTATATTTTCCGTCCGCAGTCTTGCGGCTGGGCATGGCGATCGTAAAACCGTCGTCGCGCTCGAATATTTTGATGTCGTGCACCACGAAACAGTTGTCAATGGTCAGCGATACCACTGCCTTCAATTTGCTCTCCGGATTGCGGATCTCTCGGATGCGTACATCATCGATTTTCATGTGCGTTTCCCCCTGAAAAAAAATTACCCCCCTGTTGTGTTCACTATCTTATCACAAAACAGGACGCTTTGCAAGAGGTTTTTCCAAATTTTATCAATTTATTTTGAAAACATACGCTATGTGCACCCGTTCGGACGGCGTTTGCATACGATGCGGTATGCCTTTCTTTTCGGAAGCCCGTGCGCAGGGTGTGTATTTTGTCGGCATCGGCGGCGTCAGCATGAGCGCGCTTGCCTGTCTTTTGCATGACCGCGGAGTGCCTGTCCGCGGCTGCGATGCGCGTGCGGGCGCATTCACCCGCATGCTGTGCGCGAGAAATATCCCCGTCGCCATAGGTGAGGAGGCGGAGCCTGTGCGTGAAGGGATCGTTGTCTATACGGAGGCGATCGACAGGCATGCGGATTTGCTTGAACGGGCACGCGCACAGGGGAAACGCATTCTGACGCGGGCACAGCTTTTGGGACTGATCGCAGAGACCTATCCGCGCGTGCTGGCTGTTGCGGGGTGTCACGGCAAGACGTCGGCGACCTGCATGCTCGCGCACGTTCTGTTCGGCGCCGGCTTGCCCGTCACCTGTCATATCGGCGGGGAAGATTCGGATTTCGGCAATTATCGCGCGGCAGGCGACGGATATTTTCTGACGGAGGCGTGTGAATTCCGGCGCAGCTTTTTAACGCTGCACGGCGAAGTCGCGGTCGTGCTCAATACCGACCTCGATCATACCGACTGTTATAAGAACGCGGAAGAACTTCTGGACGCATACCGGCAGTTTGCCGCATCTGCAAAATATGCCGTCGTGAATGCAGACGATGAACATGCCGTCGCCATTCCCCACACGCTTTCGTTCGGCTTGCATGCAGGCGACGTGCGTGCCCTGCGCCTTTGTGCGGACGGGGAGCGGTACAGTTTCACCGTGACCGAACGCGGCATTCCGACGGTACGCGTCAAGCTGCGGGTGCTCGGCAGGGTCCAGGTCCTGAATGCGCTTGCCGCATACTGCGCTGCACGGCTTGCGGGCGTCTCCGCACAGCAGATCGCGGCGGGGCTTACCGCGTTCCGCGGAGTAAAGCGCAGATTTGAGCGGGTCGGAACGCTTGCCGGCGTCCCCGTCGTCTGCGACTATGCCCATCATCCCGCAGAGATCGCCGCCGCACTCTCCACGGCGGAGGGGCTGTGCGACGGAACGGTGCGCGTCGTCTTTCAGCCGCATACCTATACACGCACGCGCGATCTGATGACGGATTTCGTGCGCGTCTTGAAGCGTGCGGAGTCGCCCGTCATTTACAGGACGTATGCCGCGCGCGAACCCTTTGCGTTTGAGGGGAGTGCTCCCGCGCTCGTCAGCCGCATTCCCGAGGCGCTGTATGTACAGACGCCGCCCGATCTCAGGCGGCGTCTTGTGCAAATGTGTCAGGAGGGGGACCTCATTCTTGTGCTCGGCGCAGGGGATATCGACGGCATTGTCCGCGGCATGTTGGACGGCGCATGATCAGAAGGTGACGGGTGCGCCTTTTTGTTCGCAGGCATAGACGTAATCGGCGAACTGCCTTGCGCGGCGGGGAGAGCGGCCTCCCCGTTCGAGCGCCCAGCGTTCCGCAAGCATGCCGAGCGTCTCTTTGTCCGTGCGGATGCCGAGATCGTCTGCGAGCGCGTTTACGATGGCGAGATACTCCTTCTTCCCCGTCGATGCAAAGAGGACGGTGATGCCGAAGCGGTCGGAAAGGGATAGCAGTTCCTCTTCACTGTCTCCCGCATGGACGCTGTTGCGGCGCGTCTCAAAACTTTCCTCCACGATATGGCGGCGGTTGCTGGTCGCCACGATCATCACGTTCCCCGCGTGTCCCTCCATGCTTCCCTGCAGAGCTGCCTTTAACGTGGAGACGCGGTCGTCGTCCTCACGCAGGGAGAAATCGTCGATGAACACGACAAATTTCATGGGAAGGGGCGCAAGCGCGGCGCGCAGGGCGGGCAGGGAGAGGATGTTCTCCTTGTCGATCTCCACAAGGCGGAGTTTGCGTTCCGCAAACAGGTTGACCATTGCGTGGACGGTGGAAGATTTTCCTGTCCCGCGGTCGCCGTAGAGCAGCATGTCCGAATAGGGCAGCCCGCGCACAAAATTTTCAAAATTGTCGCGGACGGCAGTCTTTTCTTCCGTATATCCTTTGAGATCGGACAAGGTCACGGCGGAAGGGGTCAGGATGGGCTGCAACCCGCCTTGCGCATAACGGAACGCCGTATGTGCAAGGTAGATGCCGCATCCGTGTTCCGCATAATAGCGTTTGAGCCGTGCGGCACATGTTTTGCCGTTGCCTGCAAACAGGGCGGGCGTCTTTCCCGCGCGGCAGCCTTCCGGAAGCCGCGTCAGGGCGTCTGCGATGCAGTCAACGTCCTCCGAAAATGCCTTCCGGACAAGCGCGGAAGGCGTTTTTCCAGCCGCACAGGTGCGGGAAAAGGCGTTATCGTCGCACCTGACGGCATCGAACAGATACGCCGCTACGCGTTCTTCTGCACCGCATCGGTAGCAGCGGCGCAAAAATTCCGTTTCGTTACCGGCCGCAAGCGCAGCAATGAGCGGATCGGAGAGGAGACCGTATAAGATTTTCATAGAGTGCAGCTCGGACATTGCAATGGCTCCGTCATGTTTTGCATTATCATAGCATATATGCGCGGAAAATGCAACCGCTGCGGGGGCTTACGGGCATTATCGGTGAAACCGAAAGCGGCAATCGGGGATTTTGCGGGGATTTTGCCGAAAAAATACTGCCGAACGCTTGACGGAAGCGGGGCGTCAGGCGTATAATTATGAAAAAGCAAAGTTTACGGAGGAACATCGTCATGGCACATAAGATCTACGATCCGGAAACGCAGGAAGCGCGCATCTTCCACGAGGCGGACTGCGATTTGAAGCGTCTCAAAAATAAGACGGTCGCCGTCATCGGCTTCGGCAGCCAGGGACACGCGCATGCGCTCAACCTGAAAGACAGCGGCGTCAATGTCATTATCGGTCTCAACAAGGGCGGCAGAACGTGGCCCATCGCGGAAAAGGCGGGTTTCAAGGTCTACCCCGTCAAAGAAGCGGCGGAAAAAGCGGACATCATCATGATGCTTACGCCCGACGAAAAGATGGCGGATATCTATAAAGAGAATGTCGCGCCCGTTCTTACAGAGGGCAAATACCTTGCCTTTGCGCATGGCTTCAACATCCACTTCAAACAGATCGTTCCGCCCGCGAACGTCAACGTGTTCATGATCGCGCCCAAGGGACCCGGTCACACGGTGCGCAGCGAGTATGTCGAAGGGCACGGCGTTCCCGATCTCGTTGCCGTCTATCAGGATCCTTCGGGCGATACGATGGATGTGGCGCTCGCTTATGCGCTCGGCATCGGCGGTGCGCGCGCAGGCGTCCTCGAAACGACCTTCAAGTGCGAAACGGAAACCGACCTCTTCGGGGAGCAAGCTGTTCTGTGCGGCGGCGTGACGGCGCTCATGAAGGCGGGCTTCGAGACGCTCGTCGAAGCCGGCTACGATCCCCGCAACGCGTATTTCGAATGCATTCACGAGATGAAGCTCATCGTTGATCTGATCTATAACGGCGGATTCAAAAAGATGCGCTATTCCATTTCCGATACGGCGGAGTTTGGCGATTACGAGACGGGAAAGCGCCTTATCACCGACGAGACCAAGAAGGAGATGAAGAAGGTGCTCGCCGAGATCCAGGACGGGACGTTCGCCTCCAAGTGGATCTCCGAGAACAAGAGCGGCGGAAGGGCGCACTTCAATGCCTGCCGCGAAAAAGAGGCTGCGCACATGCTGGAAAAGGTCGGCGAAGAGCTGCGCGAGCTGTACGCATGGAACAAGGAAGACAAATACAGCGAGACGAAGTAAACGATTTTCCCCTCGGCTGCCGCCGAGGGGACTTCTTTTCGCGCCGAAATATGCCTTCCGCAAAAAATTTTTTGCAAAAAAACGCTAAAAATTGCAAATTGGGTATTGAAACCCGCCGCAAAATATAGTATAATAAGAACAGTGCAAGGCGATATCTGCCGTTTTGCGCCAAAATACGGGGGACGACCTGTTTCGGAAGGAGTGGACATGCAGAAGAAGCGCGAGAATGAAAGGGCAGAAGCGACGCAGCAGGAACGGCTGACGGATTTCCCGCTCTATCTCTACCATCACGGCAAGAACGACCGCATCTATGAACTGTTCGGCGCGCACAAGGAAGAGCGCGGCGGGCAGAGCGGATATGTCTTCCGCGTGTGGGCGCCGCACGCGCGCTGCGTCTCCGTTGTGGGGGATTTCAACGATTGGAATGCCGAAAGCAACATCATGGAGCGCATGGTGGACGGGGAGAGCTTCGAACTCTTTATCCCCGGACTTAAACAATACGACACCTATAAGTACTGCGTCACATCGGCGGACGGCAGGCAGCTCCTGAAAGCGGACCCCGTCGGGTTCCACACCGAAACGCCGCCCGCAACGGCGTCCAAGCTCTACGATCTGGATGGCTATGAATGGCAGGACAAAGCATACTTCGAACAGATCGGCAAGCGGAATATTTTCGCATCGCCGATGAATATCTATGAAGTCAACCTCCTTTCATGGAAACGCCATGCAGACGGGAATTTTTATTCCTATCGGGACCTTGCGCGTGAACTCGTTCCATATGTGAAAGAAATGGGCTATACGCATGTCGAATTCATGCCCGTTACCGAGTTTCCGTTTGAGGGTTCGTGGGGGTATCAGGTGACGGGATACTATGCCGTCACGTCCCGCATGGGGACGCCCAAGGACTTTATGGCGCTCGTCGATGCCTTCCATGCGGAGGGGATCGGCGTCATCCTCGATTGGGTGCCCGCACATTTCCCCAAAGATGCACACGGGCTGTATGAATTTGACGGACAGCCGCTCTATGAGAGCAGCCAGTGGGACAGGATGGAGCACAAGAGCTGGGGAACTCGCCGTTTCGATTACGGACGGAACGAAGTGCTTTCCTTCCTCATTTCGGATGCCTGCTTCTTCTTTGACAAGTATCATGTAGACGGACTGCGCGTCGACGCCGTCGCGTCCATGCTCTATCTCGATTATGACAAGCGTCCCGGCGAATGGGTACCAAACATCTACGGCGAGAACAAGAACCTGGAAGCCATCGCTTTCCTGCGGAAGCTCAATGAGGCGGTTTTCCTGCGCTATCCGCACGCATTGATGATCGCCGAAGAATCGACGGCATGGGGACTTGTCACCAAGCCGGGCTCGGTCGGCGGATTGGGGTTCAACTTCAAATGGAACATGGGCTGGATGAACGACATGCTTTCCTATTTGTGCCTCAATCCTTATTTCAGGAGCTACAATCACAGCAAACTCACGTTCTCCATGATGTACGCCTTCTCGGAGAATTATGTCCTGCCCATCTCGCATGACGAGGTGGTGCACGGAAAATGTTCGCTCATCAACAAGATGCCCGGAACATACGAGGAGAAGTTCGCAGGCGTGCGCTCCTTCCTCGGCTATATGATGGCGCATCCCGGAAAGAAACTCAACTTTATGGGATATGAGTTCGGACAGTTCAAGGAATGGGACTATCACGAGGGCTTGGAATTCTTCCTGCGCGATACCTATGAACTGCACGGCAAGCTCGCCGTCATGGTGAAAGAGCTCAACGCCTTTTACCGTTCCAACGCGCCGCTCTATGAAGTCGAAGATTCGTGGGACGGGTTCGAATGGTTGGCGCCGGACGATGCGGATAAGAACACCGTCGCATTTATCCGCAGGGACAGACAGGGGAACGAGATCGTTGCCGTTGCATGCTTTGCGGGCGCGGATATGCCTTCGTACCGCTTAGGCGTCCCGCAGCGCGGAAAATATAAAGTTGTTTTCAACAGCGACGACAAGAAGTACGGCGGCGACGGAAAACTGACCAAACGCGTATTCGCTGCAGTCAAAAAGCCGAGTCACGGCAAACAATATTCCGTTGTCATCGATATGCCGAAGCTCACATGTCTCTACCTTGTGCGCGAGGCGGAAGCGCCGGAAAAGGCGCGGTCTGTAACATCTGCAAGAGCGGCATCTGCGGCAAATGCGCCGAAGAAATAAAATACGGACTATACGATAGGGGGTCATTATGCAAAGAAAGAAAGAATGTGTTGCAATGCTGCTGGCGGGCGGGCAGGGGAGCCGTCTCTACGCGCTCACCAACAACATTGCAAAACCCGCAGTCGCGTTCGGCGGAAAGTATCGCATCATCGATTTCCCGCTCTCCAACTGCATCAATTCGGGGATCGATACGGTGGGGGTGCTCACCCAATACGAACCGCTCGAACTCAATGAGTACATCGGAAACGGTCAGCCGTGGGACCTCGATCGCTCGTTCGGCGGCGTGCATATCCTTTCGCCCTATCAGGCGAAGAAAAAGTCCTCGTGGTTTGAAGGTACGGCAAACGCCATCTATCAGAATATGGCGTTCATGCAGAAGTACAATCCCGATTATGTGCTCATTCTGTCGGGCGACCACATCTACAAGATGGATTATGCCGCCATGCTCAAAGCGCACAAGGCAACGGGTGCGGATTGCACCATCGCCGCCATCGAGGTGCCCCTGAAAGAGGCTTCGCGTTTCGGCATTCTCAACACCAATGCGGATGGCTCCATTTATCAGTTTGAGGAAAAGCCCAAGCAGCCCAAGAGCAATCTTGCCTCCATGGGCATTTACATCTTTACGGCGAGCAAGCTCTTCAAGTACTTAAAAGAGGACGACGAAAATCCTGCGTCGAGCAAGGATTTCGGAAAGGACGTCCTTCCCGCCATGCTCAATGCAGGCGAGAAAATGTTCTCCTATCGGTTCCAAGGGTATTGGAAGGATGTCGGCACCATTTCCTCTCTGTGGGAGGCGAACATGGATCTGCTCGGCGAAGAGCCCAATTTCGATGTCAACGATCCCGATTGGAAGATTCACTCGCGCAACCCGCTCGCTCCGCCCGAATACATCGGAGAACATGCTCTGTTGGGCAATTCGCTCATTTCGCTCGGCTGCGAGATCGGCGGGACGGTCATCAATTCCGTTCTTTCGAGCAACGTCGTCATTGAAGAGGGCGCGCGCGTCATCGACAGCGTGCTGATGGCGGGTTCCGTTGTCAGGAAAGGGGCGACGGTCTGCTACTCTATCGTCGATGAAAACACCGTCATCGAAGAGGGCGCCGCCGTCGGCGAAGATAAAGAAGCGGGTGCGGGGATCGCCGTACTCGGACGCAACATCCGGATCGGCGCGGGCGCAAAGGTCGCAGGCGGTCAGATACTCGATAAGGATTACAAGGGGGAATAAGACAATGGCAAATTCCGCAGTCGGCGTTATTTTTTCCAACGTGCACGATGAAAATATTCCGGAGCTGTCCCGCCACAGGACGATGGCGTCCATTCCCTACGGCGGACGCTACCGCCTCATCGACTTCTCGCTCTCCAACATGGTGAATGCGGGGATCGATACGGTGGGGGTCGTCACGAAATATAATTATCAGTCGCTTCTTGACCATCTCGGCAGCGGCAAGGATTGGGACCTCGCCAGAAAGGACGGCGGGATCATTTTGCTCCCGCCCTATTCGGATGAAACGGACGCGCCCTATTCCAATCGTTTGGAGGCGCTCAAGGGCATCACGGGCTTCCTCAATCACAGAAATGAGGACTATGTCGTCATTTCCGATTGCGACGGCATCGCCCGCATCGACTTTGCCGACATCCTTGCATGGCACGAACAAAAGGGCGCCGATATCACGATGGTCTATCATGAAGAGGAGGGTCCCGTCGATTCCGGATATTACATGACCATGTCGATGGACGAGGATGCCCGCGTTACGGGATTGAAGATCAATCCCCGCATCAAGGCAAAGGCGAAGAACAACGTATACATCAATGTCATGGTCTTAAACCGTGAATTTCTCACCAACATCATTCAGGATGCCGTCACGCGCGGGCTTTCGAGTTTCGGCAAGGACATCCTGAGCAAAAACGTCGATACGCTGAAAATTTACGGCTATGGTTTCAAAGGATACTATGCAGGCGTCGATTCGCTGTCCAAATACTACCAGCACAGTATGGAACTGTTGGAAAAGGATGTCCGCGATGAGCTGTTCGGCGCACGCGACATTTATACAAAGGTGCGCGATTCGGCGCCCAGCAAATATGCAGACGGCGCGCAGGTGAAAAATTCGCTCATTTCCGACGGTTGCGAGATCGAGGGGACGGTGGAGAACTGTATCCTTTTCCGCGGCGTCAAGATCGGAAAGGGGAGCGTCGTCAGAAATTCCATCATCATGCAGGATTCCGTCATCGGTTCCGGGGTGCAGCTTGACTGCGTCATCACGGATAAGAACGTCGTCGTGCGCGACAGGCGTCACCTTGCGGGCTGTGCGGAACTGCCGTATTTCATCGCCAAGGGCAGAATGCTCTGAGGCGGCGGGATGCGTAAACAACGAAAAAAAGGGGAATGATAAGGAGGTCAGCTTATGGCAGCAACCAAAAGTACGGCAAAAAAGAGCACGACGGTGAAGAAGGCGCCCGTTCTCAAAGAGGCGGAAAAGAAACCGCCCGTGGAAGTTGTTCCCGGAGCGGAGCCCGCTTCTGCTTCTGCACCCGAACCCGAAGTGCAGGTGCAGCCCAAGAAAAAGATTCTGTTCGTTGCTTCGGAGGCTGCGCCCTTCATTGCGACGGGGGGGTTGGCGGAGGTCATCGGTTCGCTTTCCAAGGCGATCGCAAAGGATGACGCCTATGACGTGCGTGTCATCATCCCGCTCTATCAGGACATCAAAAAGGAGTACAGGAAGGATTTCCGTTTTATTGGCAATATCTTTGTCCCGCTCTCCTGGCGCAATCAGTACTGCGGCATCTTTGAGTACGAAAAGGACAACGTGAAGTTCTATTTCGTCGACAACGAATATTATTTCAAGCGTCCGGGATGCTACGGATACTATGATGACGGCGAGCGCTTCGCCTTCTTCTGCCGCAGCGTGATGGAAATTTTGTCCTTCCTCAACTTTTATCCGGACATCCTGCACTGCCATGATTGGCAGGCGGCGCTGGCGGCACTGTATCTGAAAACCATCTACTGTTTCCGCCCCGAATATCAGTTCATTCGCTCCGTCTTTACCATTCACAACATCGAATATCAGGGAAAATATTCCCTCGACATTCTCGAAGACCTGTTCGGGATCTCCAACCGCTATCGCTACCTCGTCGAATACGACCGCTGCATCAACCTCATGAAGGGGGCGATCGAATGCAGCGAGCGCTTCTCGACGGTCAGTCCGACATACGCGGGGGAGATCAAAGACCCTTACTATGCGCACGGGCTCGATCCCATCATCCGCAGGAACGAATTCAAACTCTGCGGCATCCTGAACGGCATCGATACCGATTATTACGATCCCAAAAAGGACAAATCGCTGTTCGCCAATTACGATGCGGAGGACATAGCCGGAAAGGCGGTCTGCAAAGAAGAATTGCAGCGGATGCTCAATCTGCCCGTCAAACCCGATACGCCCGTCATTGCCATGATCACCCGTCTTGTCGCGCATAAAGGGCTCGATCTTGTTCGGGAGGTCATCGAGCAGGTGCTTCGTCAGGATGTGCAGTTCATCCTGCTCGGAACGGGCGATTCTGCCTATGAAAATTATTTCAGCGATCTTGCGCGCCGCTATCAGGGGAAAGTGGTCTCCATTATCTCCTTCAACTCCGATCTTTCCCGCAAGATCTATTCGGGCGCGGATTTGTTCCTCATGCCATCCAAGAGCGAGCCGTGCGGTCTTTCACAGATGATCGCGTCCCGCTACGGAACCGTCGCCATCGTGCGCGAGACGGGCGGTTTGCGTGACAGCATCCAGCCTTACGGCGCTGGCGGGAACGGTTTTACGTTCCATGACTACAACGCCTACGATATGCTCTATGTCATCAACGAGGCGCTCGGCGTCTACCGCGACAAGGAGGCATGGAAGGCGTTACAGAAGAAGGCAATGCTGACGGACTTCTCATGGGCGACGTCTGCAAAGTACTATGTGGGGCTTTATCTCGGCATGCTGAAATAGGCTTGCCGCATCGTCCGATCACGGCATAAGAGAGGGAGGGGCAGAAGGGTCCTTGACTTCTTGCCCCTCCATTTTGTGTGCCGCTTGGATCGGAATACAAACAGTATACTTTCGATCAAATTTTTTGGGAGAGCTACATCCAATGAACAAGTTGACCGAGCAGGAGGCGCAGCGCCTCATCACGGGCAAACTGTCGCGTTACTTCGGCGTCATTCCGCAGGAGGCAACGCGCGAACAGATCTACAGGGCGGTCGTCATGAGCGTCAGGGACATCATGGCGGAAAAGCATCAGAAATTTCACCTGCGCACCAAAAACGCCAAGGCGAAGCGCGTATATTATCTTTGCATGGAATTTCTGATGGGACGGTCGCTCAAAAACAGCGTCTACAACCTCGGCATTTACGATGCACTTTCAAGCGCACTCAAAAGTTTCAAGCTGACGCTTGAAGACCTGTATGAAGAAGAGCCGGATGCGGGGCTCGGCAACGGCGGGCTCGGCCGCCTTGCAGCCTGTTTTTTGGACGGGCTTGCCACGCAGAACTATCCCGCGATGGGCTTTTCCATCTGCTATCAGTACGGTTTGTTCAAACAGAAGATCGTAGACGGCTGGCAGATCGAACTTCCCGACGTCTGGCTGCCGGGAGGGGAGTGCTGGCTCATTCAGCGCGCCGACAAGCGGTTTATTGTCCGGTTTGACGGAACGCTCGAAGAACAGTGGACGGATCACGGCATGGAGACCGTATACCGCAACGCGCGGGAAGTGGAAGCCGTTGCATACGATATGATGGTCTCCGGCAAGGATTCCGATTCGGTGAGCACGCTCCGTCTGTGGCGCGCGCGCGCCGTGCAAAAATTCGACATGCAGCTCTTTTCGCAGGGCAATTATGCGGAAGTCATGCGGGAAGATACCGAAGCGCAGCTCATTTCCAAGGTGCTGTATCCTTCGGACAATCATTATGAAGGTAAGTCTTTGCGCTTGCAGCAACAGTATTTTCTCGTTTCCGCCTCGCTGCAATGCATCGTTTCCGACCACAAACGCCGTTACGGGTCGCTTGCCCTGCTTCCGCAGATGGCGGCGATCCACATCAACGATACGCATCCGGCGCTTGCGATCCCCGAACTCATGCGCATTCTGGTCGATGAGAACTATTTCAGCTGGGAAGTTGCATGGAACATCACCACTTCGACTTGCGCCTATACCAACCATACCGTGCTTGCGGAAGCACTTGAAACGTGGGCGGAGGACCTCATCGCCCGCAGAGTGCCGCGCATTTACGCCATTCTCAAAGAGATCAACCGCCGTTTCTGCGAAGACCTCTGGCAGCGTTATCCGGGGGATTGGGCGAAGATTTCCCGTATGGCGATCCTCGCAAACAATACCGTCCGTATGGCAAACCTGTGCGTCATGGGAACGCACAGCGTGAACGGCGTCTCCGAACTGCACAGCAATATCATCAAGGAGAGCATTTTCCGCGACTTCTACGATTACACGCCCGACAAGTTCGGGAACGTGACGAACGGAATCGCGCACAGGCGCTGGCTCAATCAGTCCAATCCGGAGCTTTGCGCGCTCATTACAGACTGCATCGGGGACGGCTACGATAAACACGCGGAGAAACTTGAAGAACTCAGGAAGTTTGCCGATGACACGAGCGTTTTGCAGCGCCTCGGCGAGATCAAGGCGATCAAAAAGCGCCAATTTGCGCAGCTCGCCAAAAAGCATCAGGGCGTCGATCTCGACCCCGATACGCTTTTTGACGTCCAGGTCAAGCGCATGCATGAGTATAAGCGTCAGTTGCTCAATGCGCTGCATATCATCGCGGAGTACAATGCGCTCAAAGAGGACCCGGACCGCGACGTTCAGCCAAAGACGTACATCTTCGGCGCCAAGGCAGCTGCGGGTTATGAAATGGCGAAGATGATCATCAAGCTCATCTGCTTCCTGTCCGAAGACATCAAAAAGCACCCGAAGATCCGCGAAAAACTCAATGTCGTCTATATGGAAAACTATAATGTGACGATGTCCGAAGCGCTGATGCCTGCAAGCGAAATTTCCGAACAGATTTCTCTTGCAGGAAAGGAAGCATCCGGAACGGGGAACATGAAGTTCATGATCAACGGCGCGCTCACGGTGGGCACGCTGGACGGCGCGAACGTCGAAATGGCGGAGCGCGTCGGCGAAGAGAATATCTTCATCTTCGGGCTGAAAGCGGACGAAGTGGATGAAATTTGGGCGGGGGGATACAATTCCAGCGCCTACTACAATCAGGACGCAGAAATGCGCAAGATCATTGAATCACTCATTGTCGGATTTAACGGAACATCCTTTGCGGACATTGCCAATTATCTTTTGCGCAATGCGCCCGTTGCGGATCCTTATATGTGTCTTGCCGACTATGAATCCTACCGTAACATCCAGCAGAAGGTCAATACGCTCTATAAGACCGATAAACCGTCCTGGAACAAAAAATCGCTCATGAACATTGCCGCCGCGGGATATTTTTCGGCAGACAGGGCGATCCGCGACTATGCAAAGAACATCTGGAACTTAAAGCAACTCAACAAGTAAGCGGGGCGCACGGACCTGTGCGCGGGAAGAATCTATGCAATTTTATTTTAACCCACTCGACAAAGCCTGCAAGAGCCGCATGGGCGCCGTTCCGTGCGGCTGCCGTGTGACCTTTCGTCTGTTTTGGAACGGCGGCGGTGAAATGCCGCACGACCTCGATGCGCGTTTTGTTTTCTGGCAGGACGGCAAGGAACGCACACCGCTTTCCATGAACAGGACGGCAGACGGATTTTTCATTACGCTCCGTTTTCACGAAACAGGTCTGTTCTTCTATTATTTTCGTATCGGTGATGAATTTTTCGGCAGAGGAAGCCTCCGGAACGGGATATTTGTTCCGCAGGCGAGCCTTGCCGCATGGCAGCTCACCGTCTTTGCAAAGGAGTATCATACCCCGGATTGGATGAAGGGCGGCGTGATGTATCAGATCTTTCCGGACCGCTTTTACAAGGCGGGGGACTTTCCTATCCGGGAGGACAAAGTGCTGCGCGATGATTGGGGCGGCATTCCGTCTTATCGGCCGAACGGAGAGGGAAAGGTCCTCAACAATGATTTTTTCGGCGGAAACCTTGCCGGGATCATCGAAAAATTGGACTATCTTTCCGCACTCGGTGTGACCGTTCTCTATCTCAATCCAATTTTCGAGGCATATTCCAACCATCGTTACGATACGGGCGATTATATGAAGATCGACAGCCTGCTCGGAACGGAAGAGCATCTGCGGAAATTAACTGCGGAAGCAGGCAAGCGCGGGATACGCATTCTCCTCGATGCGGTGCTCAACCATACCGGATCGGACAGCCGCTATTTCAACAAATATGCGACCTATGACAGCGTCGGCGCCTATCAGTCGGTCACGTCACCATATTTTGAGTGGTATCATTTCAGTAAGTTCCCGCATGTTTATGACAGCTGGTGGGGGATCGACACACTGCCCGCCGTGAACGAACGCTCTGCATCCTATCAGGACTTTATTTTTGGCGAGGACGGCGTTCTCAGGCATTGGCTGGCGTGCGGCATCGGCGGCTATCGGTTGGATGTTGCCGATGAGCTTCCCGATTTCTTTCTCGAAAAGCTGCGCATGACCGTGAAGAGCGCGAGCAGCGACGCGGTCATCATCGGGGAAGTGTGGGAGGACGCCTCCAACAAGATCGCATACAGCGAGCGCAGACGCTACCTGCAGGGAGCCGAGCTGGACAGCGTGATGAACTATCCGCTGAAAGACGCGATCATCGGTTATGTGCAGACGGGAAAGACGTCGCAGCTGCGGGAGACGTTGTTCATGCTGATGGACAACTATCCGAAAGAGACGATCGATGTGCTCATGAATATTCTCGGCACACACGATACGCAGCGAATCCTCACTGTTTTTGGCGGAAAACAATGCGCCAATAAGGATGAGATGGCGGTCACGTTCCTGACCGAGCGCGAAAAGGCAGCGGCAAAACGCAAGGTTATGATGGCAGCGGTGCTGCAATTTACGCTTCCCGGCGTTCCCTGCATCTACTATGGGGACGAAAATGCCATGGAGGGCTATCAGGATCCGTTCTGCCGTCGCTGCTTTGATTGGCTGCACACGGACGAAGAATTGCTTGCATTTTATCAAAAGCTCGGTGCGCTCCGAAAGCGGTTTTCCGATGCATTTTATGACGGAGAATATGACGAAGTGTTTGCCGACGACGGCTGCCTTGTCTATATGCGCCGCGCCGCGCGCGGAAATGTCTATGTATGGGTGAATAATTCCCATGAGGAATATACCATTCGCGTAAACGGGACTTTTTACGAACATTTATCGGGAACGCGGTTTACGGATCGGCGGAAATGCGAGGCAAAATCCTTCGGAATTTTCACAAAAATCAAATAGTATGTCAGACATAGTATTTTCATGAAAGGTCGGTATACGTCAAAAGACGGCGGGACAACGTCGTCTTTTTCTCATTATTTTTTTGCGTGATCGATGGCGTGCCATCAAAAAACGTATCTCAGCGGAAAGTTCAAAAAAGATATTGAATGGGTATTTGGATGTAATATCTGTTGTTTTGGATGCATTTTGTGCAATACTATTCGTAAAAGCTGCATTTTGCGAATAGTTATATCACTACCCCTTGCATCATTTTCGCCGCCGCAATGGTTTTTTTGAGTGGTTTTTTTCGGCGTAGCATCGTGCGCTGCTTGTCGGGTAACCCTCGCTGCACATGCCCCATTTTATTTTTTGTGTTTTTCCCCTATGAACTATTCGTAAAATTGACTTTTGGCAATTTGCATGCTATACTGATGTTATGAAGAAATTTGGCGACGATTATTATCAGGAACGCAATTTCAAGAACCTTGACAGGATCGATTCCCTGCTCGACGAGCTTCCCCCATTCTGCGAGGATTTTTTGCGCGGGATCGAAACGCGGACGAGCGTGCTGACGCGCCTGAATTATGTCTACGATCTGCGCATCTTTTTTGATTTCCTTGCGCGGAAAAAGTATCGCGGCAAGCCGGTCGGCGAGATCACGCTCAGCGATCTGGAACAGGTAACGGATACCGATATTGAAATTTTTCTGAGTTACCTCTCCAACTATCGTTATGCCGACAAGCGTCTTTCGTGCGATGAGCGCGCCAAGGCGCGCAAACTTTCCACCGTCCGCTCCATGTTCAAGTATTTTTTCAACAAGGGGCTGATCGAGGTCAATCAGACGGCAAAGGTCGCAACGCCGAAATTGCACGAAAAAGAGATCGTCCGTCTGGAAGGCAACGAGGTCTCCTCCCTTCTGGATACGGCAGAGTACGGTGACGGACTGTCTCCGCACGCAAGCGGTTACCATGAAAAGACGAAGGTACGCGACAGTGCGATCTTGACGCTCTTTTTGGGAACAGGCATCCGTATTTCCGAACTTGTCGGGCTCAATAACGAGAGCATTGACTTTACCAATCATTCCTTTGTCGTGACGCGCAAGGGCGGAAACAAGGCGATCCTGTATTTTTCCGAAGAAGTCGGCGATGCGCTCGGCGCTTATCTTGCGCAAAAGGAAAACGACCCGCGCATTCCGCCGGAGGAACATGCCCTCTTTCTCTCCCTGCAATACAAACGGATTTCCGTGCGGGCGGTGGAAAATCTGGTCAAAAAGTATGCAAAGATCGTCACACCGCTCAAAAAAATCACGCCGCATAAACTGCGTTCCACTTATGGCACGGCGCTCTACCGCGAGACAGGCGACATTTACATCGTTGCCGACGTGCTCGGACACCGCGATGTGAATACAACACGGAAGCATTATGCCGCCATCACGGAAGACCACCGCCGTTCCGTTGCGGAGGCGGTCAGACTGCATAAGCCGGAGGACGATGCGTGAACGCAGAAAATGTCTATATCATCCATCCGTATGCGCGCGGCGCGGAAGACGTTCTGCAGGAGGAAGCCGTTGCGCTGATCGAAAGCGCGGGTGCGCGTTATGCGGGCACGAGCCGTGTCCGTGTGCGCGAGATCGATCCTGCCACCTATCTCGGCGCAGGGAAGATCGCGGAACTTGCCGCCCTGCTTGCCGGGCTGGATGTCACCGTACTGTTCAACGGCGAGCTCTCCCCTGCGCAGACGGTCAACCTGTCCGAAGCGCTCGGCGGAAAAAAGGTCATCGACAGGACGACGCTCATCCTTGATATTTTTGCATTGCGTGCCGAAAGCAGCGAGGGAAAATTGCAGGTAGAGCTTGCACAGCTTCGCTATCTTTATCCGCGGCTCAAAGGCAAGGGCGGCGCCCTTTCCCGTCTTGGCGGCGGGATCGGCACGCGCGGACCGGGAGAAACACAGCTGGAGACGGACAGGCGTCACATTCGTTCCAGGATGCGTTCTCTGGAAGAAAAACTTGCCGCGGCAAAAAAGCGGCGCGGACTGCAAACGTCGCGCAGAAAAAAAGACGGCGTGCGCACGGTCGCGCTCGTCGGCTATACGAATACGGGAAAATCCACCCTTCTGAACGCCTTGACAGGGGCAGATGTCCTGACAAAAGACGCCCTGTTTGCGACGCTCGATCCGACTTCCCGCAAACTTACCATCGACGGCATGGATTTTCTGCTGACGGATACCGTCGGTTTTTTGCGCGATCTGCCCCATCATCTCATTGAAGCATTTCGTTCCACGCTGGAAAGCGCGCTCACATGCGATCTTGCGCTCATTGTATGCGACGCGGGAGGCGATTACGAAATGCAGCGCAATACCACGCTCGAAACCCTGCGCGGGATGGACTTTTCCGCGCCCACCATTCTTGTGATGAACAAATGCGATACCGTTCCCGCGGGAGTGCGCCTCCCGCGGGATGCGGTCTGTGTTTCCTCAAAGTGCGGGCAGGGGCTGGATGTTCTGAAACAAACCATTTTTGACGCCCTCGAAGAGCGGTTCGTCGCCGTGCGGCTGTATGTACCTTATCCCGCTGCGGCGAAATATGCCGCGCTCAGACCGCTCGTTACGGAGCGCAGCGTGCGCTATGATGACGGCGGAGCGCACATCGAGGCGGTCATTCCCAGGGAACATGCCGCAAAATTCGAAGACTTTCCGAAAGAATAAGGGGGACGCTCAGCGCGTCCCCTTCTTTCTGTCGCGTTCATATTCCGCAGGATCCGCATACACTTTCTCGATGCGGATGGAAGCAAATTCTTTGATGTCGAGGCATTTCCCGCAATTGTCGCAGATCTTGTTCGGATCGAGGTCACATACCTCGCATTCGAGGCAGCCGTCGCACTCCTTTTCTTCATCAAGAACACACATCTTTTTTTCCATAGCGTAAGTATATCCCTTCCGAGGGAAAAAAGCAACCGCTTTTCGCAAATTTCTGAAAATTATTTAGAACAAATGTTTGCAAACTGTTGCAAACCGTTCCGTTCTGTGCTATACTAATCATATAAGGAGTGATATATCATGCTGGACAAACGCAAACTTGATGTTGTACTTGCCTTTATCGACCGCTACACGGATGAGAACGGATTCCCCCCCACCGTGCGCGATATCTGTGCGGAGCTCAACATCAAATCGACGGCAACGGCGTATGATTACGTCAACCGCCTCAAAGCGATGGGGCTTCTGCAAAAGACGGCGGGAAAAAAGCGTGCCGTTGCGCTTGCCAATACGGGGACGGTGCGCGTTCCGCTCATCGGTACCGTTACGGCAGGTACCCCCATTCTGGCAACGGAAAATTATGAAGGATATTATACGCTCCCTACCGCGGAATTTTCGGGGGAAGATCTGTTTCTGCTCACGGTCAAAGGAAGCAGCATGATCGATGCGGGAATCTATGACGGCGACAAAATCGTCGTCCGAAAACAGGAGACGGCAAATAACGGCGATATTGTTGTTGCCATGTTTGACGACGGCATTGAAGAAGGCGCGACGGTCAAGCGATTTTATCGCAAAAACGGAAAGTTTATTTTGCATCCGGAAAACAAGGAACTCTCCGATTATGTGTTGGACGAAGTGACCATTTTGGGCAAAGTCGTGGGACTGCTGCGCTCTTTCCGTTGAATATAACCATCATTGAAAAGGACCCCCTCGGGGGTCCTTTTTATAAGTTTTTCAGGTAAAACACTTCTTCTTGCGAAAGGCGCCGCATTGCGCCGCGGTCAAGCCCCGTCAGCGTCAGTTCCCCGATCTTCACCCGCTTCAAAAAAACGACCTGTTTTCCGACCGCTTCAAACATTTTCCGGATCTCCCGGTTCTTTCCTTCGGTAAGGACGACGCGCAGCTTTGTATATTTTTTATTGGTTTCCGTGACGGTCACCCTGCATTTTTTTGTCACGACGCCACGTTCGATCTCCACGCCGGCGCGCAGTCGGTTGAGCTGGATGTCGGACACCGCCCCCTCCACGCGCACAAGATAGGTCTTGGCGATCTCATTTTGCGGCGCGGTCAGGCGATAGGCAAGGTCGCCGTCGTTGGTAAGCAAAAGCATCCCCTCGGTATCATAGTCCAGCCTGCCGACGGGAAACACCCTCCCCGCGCCCGCAGGCAGCAAGTCCATAACGGTCTTTCTCCCTTTGTCGTCCGAAACGGTGCAAAGGTACCCTTTCGGCTTGTTGAGGAGATAATATTCATATTTGACCTTGTGAGAGAGCGTTTTGCCGTCCAGCATAACGACGTCCTCCCCCGTCACATCGTCGCCCGCCACGGCGGTTTTTCCGTTGATCGTCACTCTGCCCGCAGCGACGATCCCGTCGCAGGTGCGGCGAGAGCCGATGCCTTGCTCAGCCAGAAATTTGTTGATTCGCATAAAAGTCTTCCCGTTGATCGGTTTTCTTCCATGATATACAAATTCTGTGAAAAAAGCAAGTTGTTTTCAAGAAAAATTTCTTCAAATCCCGCGATTGCGCCCTGTTCCTGCGGAAGCGGGTCGAGAAGGTGCACTTCCGTGTGCACCAGCGCCTCCTCCCCCTTGCGGAGCGGATAACGGAACGCTTCCCGCGCCACGACACCGTCCGGAAGCATTGCGCGGTCGGTGAGCGTCGCCATGCGATATGTTCCGAACGCCGTGTTCAGGAGCTGCGCCGTATGTTCGTACATCTCGGGTGCGTTGAGAACGACGGAGACGAGCGACATGTCACCCCGCTCTGCACTCGTTACGAGGCACCTTCCCGCATCCGTCGTGAATCCCGTTTTGACGCCGTTTGCGCCTTCGTAGGAAAAGAGCATTTTGTTTTTGTTCTGCCATCCACGCGCCGCATAATATTTTGTGGAAACAATGGTGCGGAAGGTCTCGTTCTGCATGGCATACGCCGCAATGAGCGCAAGGTCGCATGCCGTCGTTTTGTGGCGCTTGTCGGGCAAGCCGTGCGGGTTGACGAACAAGCTGTCCCGTGCGCCCAGCATGGCGGCTTTTTCGTTCATCGCCTGCGCGAATGCCTCGATGCTGCCGCTGTGGTGCAGTGCCAGCGCCACCGCCGCATCGTTCCCGGAGCGCAGCATCAGTCCGTATAGGAGTTCCTCTGCGGTATAGACGTCTCCCGCCTTCAAATAGATGCTCGATCCTTCCGTTCCGGCGGCTTGTGCTGGGATGGTCACTTCTTCCGTAAGATCGCAGTCGTCAATGATAAGGATGGCGGTCAGCACCTTTGTCGTGCTAGCATTCGGGAGCGGCGTTGCCGCATTTTTTTCGTGCAGGATCCGCCGCGAGGACACTTCCAGAACGCACTCTGCACGGGCGGAATATGCCGCGGCATCCATACCGCGCTGCGCGTTCGGCAAGAGAAATACAAGCAGGAATGCAACTGAAAGGCATACCCGCAGGAAGTTATTACGCATCGTCCTCCTTCCTTGCCAATTTTCCGAACAAGTCTGCCGCCTTTTCGATAAGCCCGTCCAAGGCATCGTCCGTGATGCGCACGACGCGGCACTCCTTTCCGTCGTCAATGAGAAACCCTGCAGGCTTGACATTGACGACCGTCCCCGCGCCGCCCGCAAACGGCAGGCATTCCCCGTCGTCGATTTTTTTGACGTCACCGTATTCGCCCCCGCCTGTAAGGTATCCCATCGTCACCTTGGTGAACGGGATGACCTGCGCGCCGCTTGCCGTATGAACGGGCTTGCCGATGACGGTATTCACATCGACGATGCCCGTAATTTTTTCCGCAGTCTTTTCGAGGAGACTGTCGATCTTCTTTTTCTTATCCATGTCAAAAATCCCTCCAATGCTTTTTTTGTAAGCGCGATGAGCAGTACGAGCCCGTTCATCAGTGCGCAGACGCGCAGACTGCATTTCAGACAGGGCGCATCATGCAGAAGCACTCTGTTTTCCACGGACAGCGCTCCGCCGCGTTCCCTGCAAAACGCATAGAGCGCACCGCCCGCCGCGAACAGCAGTGCGCCGAACAGCGCTGTTTCGGCGTTCTGTGCGCCGCCCGATTCAAGTACCTGATGAAAACGCACAAGCTGAAATCCCTTGGTCACTTCAAATTTTTTGCGGGTGCCGGACAGCTCGTTATAGGGCAGCACGATCGCTTTTTTTTCGGAGAGATGAAAGACGACCCCCTCGCGCCGCAGTTCCGCATATCCGCCCGCCAGGCGCAGCTTGTGATAGAGTGAAACAGAAAACCAGCCGCGGTTTTGCTGTACGTCAAGATATACGTCTGCATCGGCGAACACGGGAAACAGCAGAAGCAGCGCTCCGAAAAAGAACGAATATACAAAAAATCCGCCCATGACCGTATTATGGGCGGATTTTGGAAAATTATGAGATTCAGTCGATCTTGACGATGTCGGCGTCGTCGAGCCCCTTCAAAAAGTCCGGGATCTCGTAGTCGCTCTCCTCTTTCTTCTCCTGCGGCTTTTGGGCGGGCTTGTCCGGCTCCTCCGCAGGGGCGGCGCCCTCTTCGTGCAGTTCGTCGCGCGCGTAGAGGTATGTATCGTGATCTTCGTCGGAACGTGTGATCGCCGCCATCAAAGTTTCGTAGTCGGGCAAATCTTCCAAGGAATTGAGCTTGAAACGCTTCAAAAATTCATCCGTTGTCGCAAACAGAACGGGTCTGCCGACGGCATCCTTTCTGCCGCACGGATAGATGAGTTTGAGCTCCAGAAGCGCATTGACGGCGTAATCGCTGTTCAACCCGCGCAGAAGTTCGATCTCCGTGCGCGTGATGGGCTGTTTGTAGGCAACGATTGCAGCGGTTTCTAAAATGGTGCGCGTAAGTTCTTTTTCGCGGATGGGATTGAGCACAGCGGCAACGCCGTCTTTGTACTTCGGGTTGGAGCCAAGCTGCGCTTTTTTGTTGAATTCGAGCAGAACGATCCCGCCGTCTTCGCCGTAGCGTTCCTTTAATTGTTTGAGCGCCTTTTTGACTTCCCCTTCCGTAATGTTCAGCTTGTCGGCGATATCTGCGACGGGAACGCCCTTTCCGGAGGCGAAGAGGATCGCCTCAATCGTATTCGTCAATTGTTCCAAGTCCTGCCTCCTCATCTCTGTCCGGATTGAGCGCTATGGTGATCGCTCCGAATGTCTGGTCCTGTTTTACGCGCAGGAACTGATATTTGAGCAGTTCCAGGATCGCCTGAAATGTCGTGACGATCTCCGACTTTGTAAAATCTTTTGTAAACAGTTGTTCAAACTGAACTTCCTTTTCCTCTTCAAGGCATTCGAGCACGAATTGGATCTTTTGTTCGACGGTAAAGGAATCACGCGGGATCTCGCGTACCTCTTCTTCTTTGAGTTCCTCTTCCCGTTTGAGCAGCAGCCCGGAAAATGCGCCGATCAGCCCGTCGAGCGTCAGGTTGTCGAGAGTGAACACGGTACGCGTCTCGCCGACATCCTTGTCCGGCTCTTTGAAATAATAGCCGATCGTTTCCAATTCTTTGAGCTTTTTTGTCTCTTCTTTGATGAGTTTATACTCTTCGAGTGCACGGATGAGCTGCGCCTTGTCCTCTTCGATCTCCGCATCGAGGTCGGGATCCTCTTCGAGGTTGGGGACCAATGCCTGCGCTTTGATCTTGATGATGGTCGCCGCGATGTTGAGATATTCGCTCACTTTTTCGACATCGAGATAGGGAAGCCCCTTCATATAGTCGAGAAATTGTTCGGTGACCTTTGAGACAAAGACGTCCTTGATTTCGATCTCCTCCTTGTTGATGAGAAAGAGCAGAAGATCGAGCGGTCCTTCAAAGTTGTCGAGGACCGTTGTGTAGTCGACGTTGGAGTCGAATTTTTCGCGGATAGATTGCAATTTTTCCTGATCTACCATGGAATCAGCCCCCAAAGCGCCGTGATCGGCCAACCGAGAATGTCGGTGGCAAAGGTCATGAACCAGCCGAGAATATCAAACCACGCCATCTGTGCGATGCCGAAGCGCGCCAGCCATTGACAGACAAAACTTTCGATGATGAGGGCAAACAAAATCCATTGCCCGTTGTTGCGCAGAAAACGGAAGAATGTCCCCCGTCGTCTGTTAACGGCGTCGAGGACGCGGAAACCGTCAAGTGGCGGCAGCGGCAAAAGATTAAAGACAAAAAAACTCAGGCTGTACGCAAAGACGAGATATAAAAATGTTTCGAGAAGCCCCGTCAGGAGCGGGACATTCGGCATATAATGCATCACGACGCAAAAGAGCGGGTAGACGATGAATGCCGTCAGGTAATTCATCACAACGCCCGCGCAGGCGGTGAGCGCAAGTCCCGTGCGGTATTTACGGAAATTTTCGGGATTTATGGAGACGGGTTTTGCCCAACCGAACCCGACAAGTGTAAAACACAACAGTCCCCAATAATCAAAATGCTTGAAGGGATTGAGGGAAAGTCTCCCGCTCCACTTTGGCGTCGGGTCTCCGCATTTGTAGGCGACAAAGGCATGTGCGAATTCGTGCAGCGTCAGAACGATGACGACAGCGCATAAACTCGCCAGCAAAAAAATGATATATTCCGCCATAATTCCCTGAGAAAAAAGCTATTTGAGCCGCGCGGGAAGAGCATCGTTGCGCACGAGGTCTTCATAGGTCTGCGGCTTAACGATATATTCCGCCTTTCCGTCGCAGACAAGCACTGCCGGCGGAATGAGATTGCGGTTATAGTTGGATGCCATCGAATAATTGTATGCGCCCGTTGAAAATACGGCGAGCAGACCACCCGCTTTTGCGGCGGGAAGATTGAAATCGATGCCGAGCAAGTCGCCGCTCTCGCAGCATTTTCCGGCAATCGCAACGCGCTCCGCGGGCGGTTCCGCCGCTCGGTTTGCCAAAATCGCCGTATATTTGCTCTGATAGAGCGCATAGCGCGGATTCTCAAACATTCCGCCGTCCACAGCAACATATTTGCGGATGCCGGGGAGATCGCGAACGGTACCGACGGTATAGAGCGTAATGCCTGCTTCCGCAACAATGGAGCGCCCCGGTTCAAGATAGATGTAGGGAAGCCGCAGACCGTGGACGGCGCAGCCTTTGCGCACGGCAGACAGCAGCGCCGAAAGATATGCGGCGTAACCGTCTGCGTCGATCATGGGATCGCCGTCCGCATACCAGACGCCGAATCCGCCGCCGAGGTTGAGCGCTTGTGCTTCAAAGCGGAGTTTCTTCTTCATCTCCGCCATGAAAGCAAGATTCTTTTCAACGGCAAGTACAAAAGACTGTTTTTCAAAAATCTGCGACCCGATATGGCAATGATAGCCGAGCAGTTTCAGATGCGGCTTGGAAAGGACATATCTTGTCATCTCCTCCGCCGCTCCGCTTGCCACGGAAAAGCCGAACTTGGAATCGGGAGTTGCCGTCTGGACATAGGCGTGCGTGTGTGCTTCGACACCGGGATTGATGCGGATGAGAACATCCTGCGTCCGACCGCGTGCGGCAGCAGCCTGTTCAACAAGATCGGCTTCCGAACGGGCATCCAGGACAAGGATCCCGACGCCTGCGTCAAGCGCCTCACCGATTTCGTGCGGCAGTTTGTTGTTTCCGTGCATCGTCATGTGCGCCGCAGGAAATCCTGCCGAGAGCGCAGTATAGAGTTCGCCGCCCGACACGATGTCCGCACCGATCTCCTCTTCGCGGGCGATGGCGTACATCGCCTTGCAGGAGAACGCTTTGGAAGCGTAAAGAACCATGCCGTTTCCGTCATATTCTTTTCGGATGGTGTCGCGGTAGATGCGCATCATGCGACGGATATACGCCTCGTCATAGACATAGAGCGGCGTGCCGAATTCACGGGCGAGCTGCACGCAGTCCGCGCCGCCGATCTCCAGATGACCCGATTGATTGACTTTCAGCGTATCTCTTGTGTGGAACATGTAAAGATTATACCACATCTTGCGTCCGCGGTCAAATGGATTGCCGCTTTCCGCACAAGAAAAAATGACACAGCATCGCGGAATTGCAATACTATGTCACATATATTACTATGATAAAGTGCATTTTTCTCAATTCCAATGCCGCGCCGTCTCTCGGTAAGCCTCCCACCATGTAAAGGCGGGCGCCGCCTCACACGCTAACAAGCGGGTACGCATGATCTCCACGCCGTCGCGCGTCAGGACAGCTTCCCCGATGCCGTCCCCCGCCGCAACGGGTGCCCGCAGCACGTTCGGCAGCTCGTAGACGACGTCATATTTCTCCTGTGCGCCCCGCCGTCTCAAAACGGTCAGCGGCTGTTCCGCCGAAATTTTGAGCGAGCGGACGCTGCTGCCCTGCACGGCAAGCTCGTCGGGAAGCGCCTCGCCTGCTGCAAGATACGTCGTGCTCTCAAAATGATCGAATGCATAATCGAGCAGCGCCGCGGACGTTGAAAAACGCGTTGCGGAATCCCCTGCGCCGATGACGACGGAGATGACCCGCATATCCCCCCGTTTTGCCGAAGCGGCGAGACAGAATCCCGCTTCGTTTGTAAAGCCGGTTTTTCCGCCGTCGCAGCCGTCGTATTGCCGCAGAAGATGATTTGTGTTCGTCATTTGCGTGATCCTGCCGTCGGGATGGACAAAATCTTCCACACGGATGTGGGTGTATGCGTGATACTTCTCGTGCCCGATGAGTTCACGCAGCATGAGCGCCACGTCGCGTGCGCAGGAATACTGCGTCTCTTTGGGAAGTCCCGTGCAGTTCGAGAACAGCGTATTTTCCGCCCCGAGTTCTCTCGCGCGTTCATTCATGCGTTCGCAGAACGCCGCTTCACTGCCTGCGATGCGTTCGGCGATCGCCACGCAGGAGTCATTGGCGGAACATACGGAGATACTTTTCAGAAGTTCGTCCGCACGATAGGAGAGCCCCGCTCCGAGAAATACCTGCGATCCTCCCATGCCCGCCGCGCGTTCGGAGACCTCTATCTCTTCATCATAGGAAAATACGCCCGCCTCCTCTGCTTCGAACGCAAGCAGCAGCGTCATGATTTTACACATACTTGCGATCGGCAGCCGCTGTGTTTCGTTTTTGGCATACATCTGTATGCCGCTTGCGTCGTCCATGAGGTACGCCGCTTTGCATCCCGGTGCGATTTCTTCCGCGCGTGCCTGCAATGTTCCCGTGTTCGTCCAGACCGCCGCGCCAAGCATCAATCCCGCCGCGACACAGATCAACCCCTTTCTCATATCAACAGTTTGCGCAATGGCGGGAAAAGTATGCATAAAAGGCGGGCGCAGTGTGCGCCCGCCTTTTAGTTTCCAAGCATTTTTTCAATACCGATGCCGTATCCCCTCGTGGGATCGTTGAGAAATACATGGGTAACTGCGCCGATGAGTTTGCCGTTCTGCACGATGGGACTGCCGCTCATTCCCTGAACGATGCCTCCCGTTTCGCGTAACAGCGCTTCATCCGTCACTTTGATGACAAAATTTTTGTTATGTTTGTTGCCGGCGTCTACTTTTGCAATGGCAATGTCGTAAGCGCGCGGCGTTACGCCGTCCACCGTGGAATAAATGATCGCTTTTCCGATGGTCGCCTGTGAAATGGGCGCTGCCTCCACCGTGGCCGCTTCGGAAAAATCATATCCGTCCGTAAAAGTGCCGTACAATCCCGTTTCGCAGACCTTGTCGGCGTCGGCAAGCTGCGCATCGCTCAACATGAGTCCTTTCAGTTCCCCCGCTTTTCCGCGTTCTCCGCGCGCAACGCCGACGATACTGCAACGGTAGACCGCCGTATCCGCCAGCGCCAACGAGGTGTGCCCGCCGTCGCAGACAGCGTGTCCGAGCGATCCGAATCTTCCGCTGTCCTTTTCAATATACGTCACCGTACCGATCCCCGACAACGTATCACGGATGAGAATGCCGATTTTATATTTTCCGTCCTTCTTGTCCTTTATGGGAAGAAGCGACATCGGAAGCTCTTCACCGTTTCTGCGGACGAGAAATTGCGTCTGCTGTCCTTCGCTGCGTTCCAGCGCGGCGCCAAGCTCTTCGATCGTGCGCGTGTGGATCCCGTCCACCGCCACAATGAGGTCCCCCGTCTTCATTCCCGCCTGCGCCGCAGGGCATCCGCTGCCCGTCTCTCCCGCCACTTCTTTGAATGCGACGATCTCCACGCCGTTCGCGGACAGAGAAAACCCCGCCGTCATTCCGCCGAGGTAATATTGCGCCGATTGAGCGGATGCCTCCATGCGTCCGCTTCCGAACGCGGCGCACGCCGCCAGGACCGCGGCTGCAAGAAAAAAATTCAGCTTACGCATTCAGACCTCCATGTTGTATACAGAGGCTAATTTGCGTAAGCCTGAAATTTTTATACCGAAACCAAAAAAGGATTACAAGGTTTTTTTGAATGCGCTCGCCTGCGCAAGCAATTCTTCGGCGTGGCGCAGAGCCGTCGCGCTTTCGGGATCGCCGCCGATCAGCCGCGCGATCTCGTTGATGCGATCTCCGCCCTCCACCGTGCGGATGACGCTATGCGTTCTGCCTGCGCTCTCGCATTTTTCAATATAAAATTCCCGATCGGCAAATGCCGCGATCTGTGCGGAATGCGACACCGCGATGATCTGTACGGTCTGTGCGATCTTGCAGAATTTTTCCCCGACGACGCGCGCCGTCCTGCCGCCGATGCCCGCATCGATCTCGTCGAAAATATACGTCCCGATGGCATTGACCGCAGAAAGCTGTGTTTTAACGGCAAGCATGAAACGGCTCATTTCGCCGCCGCTGATGATCTTTCCGAGTTCCTTTAACGGTTCGCCTGCATTGGCGGAAAACAGGAACCTGACGCCGCCAAGCCCCTCCGAAGTCACCCGCGGCACATCTTCGCGCGAAAAGCATTCAAAATCGACTTCAAAGCGCGGGGAAGAAATGTTGAGCGTCTGCAACTCCTGAACGACGCGCGCCGTAAAGGAACGCGCCGCTTCTTTGCGCGCCGACGTCAGGGCGAGACAGGTCGCGTAGATGGCGTCGTCCAACGTTTCAAGTCGCGCACCGAGTTCCTCGAACCGCGCCGCGCTGTCCGAAAGCATTTCCTGTTCCGTGCGGGCATTTGCAAGATAAGCAAGTGCGCTTTCCACCGTTCCGCCGTATTTTTTCTTCAAGGAACGCAGTTCATCGAGGCGGGCTTCCGCGCGTTCGGCTTCCCGTTCGTCGATGTCAAGTTCCGCAAGGTAGTCCTCCGCAGTTGCGGCGATGTCCTCCGCTTCCGATGCGGTGGTCTCCAATCTGTCGGCAAGCGCGGCGTAGCGTTCATCCAGCCGCGAGACGGACGAAAGACTTTTGCCTGCGCCGCGCAGCGTGTCGGCACTGCCGCCGTCCTCCGTCAGATATTGGCGAAGCGCGCCCAGCGCGTCGAGGATCTTTTCCGCATTGCGGTATTTTTCGCGGAACGCAAGGAGCTCCTCTTCCTCCCCTTCCCGCAGCCGGGCGCGTTCGAGCTCGTCGATCTGATATTGTAAAATGTCCAGCCTGCGTGCCCGCTCCCCTTCGTCTCCGCCGAGTTTTTCGCGGTCGGAAAGAATGGTTTTTCGTTCAGAAAGCTGTCCCACAAGCGTTTTTTTACAGTCGGCGACGGGGGCGCCCGCAACATCGTCCAGAAGACGGAGCTGATTGCTCTCCTTGAGAAGATAGAAATGCTCGCTCTGACCGTGCACGTCAACGAGAAGAGCCGTCAGCCGTCTGACCATAGCGGCAGTCGCCGTACAGCCATTGATGCGGAAGGTGCTCTTTCCGTCGGCGGAAAACTTTCTGGAAAGAAGCAGAACGTCCTCCGCTTCGATGTCGAACTCCGACAGGAGTTCTCCGACGCGCGCATCCGTGCAGGAAAATTCTGCGCGCACGGAACACGCCTCTTCCCCCGAACGGATGAGACTTCTGTCCGCCTTGGCGCCGAGCACAAAGTCGATGGCGTCGAGAATGACGGATTTCCCCGCGCCCGTTTCACCCGACAGGACATTGAGCCCTGCGGAAAACTCCATTTCCGCACGTTCGATGAGTGCGACGTTTTGGATGACAAGTTTTTGCAGCATAGTCCGCTTTACGTCCTGACAATGGCATTCAGCCGTTCGGCGACGGACTTTGCGTCCTCCGCCGTTTCACAGATGAGAAGGACGGTATCGTCCCCCGCGATGGAGCCCGCAACTTCGCGGTATGCGAGTTCGTCGATGACGACGCCCGCATTGGCGCCGCTGCCCGGAAGCGTTTTGACGACGACAAGATTTCCGACGGGACGGATCGCAACGGCGCAGGTGCAAAAAAGCGCGCGCATTTTGTCGGACAGCCCGCCCTCATTTTCGCGCACGCAGGCGTAACGGAAGCGCTTTTCCATGCCGCGGACTTTGATGAGACGCAGGTCCTTGACGTCGCGCGAGACGGTCGCCTGCGTCACGAGAAACCCGCGCGCGGCAAGTTCGTCGCACAGCTCCTCCTGCGTTTCGATCTCCTTTCCCGCAATGAGCGCGAGTATGGTTTCATGGCGAAGATTTCTGGTCATCAAAAACTCCTTGGTTGCGGAACGATATCAGTTGATCTTGTGTGTAAGACGGCGGAAATACTCTCCGAGACCGCGCGTCAGGAAGGTGACGGTGCGCGCGCTGCGGCGGACGACGAGCTGATCCTGTGCGCCCGCTTCGCCGAGGTAGACGCCGTCGCCGTACAGAACGAGTGCGCCCTGCGGCAGGGAAAAGCCGAGTTCGCATCTGTCCGGATAGACAATGGGACGGCTTCGCATGGAGAATGCGCATACGGGCGTCAGCTGAAAGGTTGCGCAATCGGGCGTCATGATGTTTCCGCCCGCCGAAAGCGAATAGGCGGTGGAGCCCGTCGGCGTTGCGACGATGAGCCCGTCGGCGGAAAATTCCCCCGCGTGACTGCCGTCAATGGTCACGGAGATGGTGACGACCTTATTTTCTCTCCCCGCAGAGACGGGATGCAGTAAGGCAAGTTCATTGAGACAGTCAAACGTCTTTTTGTTGAGCTCGACTTCCAGCATGCTGCGTTCGAGGCGAACGAACCGGTCGCCGAGGATAAACGGAACGGCTTGCGCGCACTCATCCCGTTCGAATTCGGTGAGAAATCCCAGCCTGCCGAAGTTGACGCCGACGATGGGGATCCCGTGCGCGCAGGCTTTTTTGGAGACGCGCAGCATCGTTCCGTCGCCGCCGAGGACGATCAGCCTGTCCACGCCGCCGATGCTTTCTGGATCGCCGAAGATCTTGGCGGCATGTCCTTCCTTGCGGATGCGCGACGCAAGTTCCGATGCGACGGCGATATCCGCCTGGTCGCGGTTGTAAAAAATTCCGATGTTCATTCCCGATAATTATACAATAATACTTGTATATATGCAAGTATTTTAGAGAACTTTTTGCTGTTCGAGCGCGCTTTGCGCCGCCTTCAGAAAGGCGTCTTCGCCGACGGGGTCGCCGTCTTTTTCAAGATAGACGACGTACTCCACATTCTTCCGCCTGACAACGGGCGCAGGGACAATGTCCCGCGGCGCAAGTGCGAGCGGCAGACAGAAGCGGTAAAACGCGGCAAGCAGGTCGCGGTGAAAGCGAACGGGCAGGATACCGCCCTTTCCGAGCCCCCTCCCTTCACATTCAAATTGCGGCTTAAAGAGAACGAAGGCGCGTCCGCCGCTGTCGAGCAGTGCGGCAACGGCGGGCAGAACGAGCCGTAAAGAAATAAAACTCAGATCGGACACCACGCCGTCCGGCTGCTGCGGAAAATGTTCCCGCGTTAAAAAGCGTGCGTTGGTATGATCCATCACCGTGACGCGCGCGTCAACGGCAAGTTTTTGGGCAAGCTGCGCTTCACCGACATCGACTGCGTAGACGTGCTTTGCGCCGCGAGCAAGCAGAACTTCGGTAAAGCCGCCCGTGCTTGCGCCGAGATCCGCAAACACGCATCCCTCCACGCACGCTCCGAACCCGTCGAGACCGCGTGCAAGTTTATAGCCTCCGCGCGAAACAAATCCTGCGTCCTCCTTCAGAAAGGTGAACGCATCGTCTGCGGTGACGCTGTCCGAGGGGGAAAGCGGAATTCCGCCGCGCAGGACGAGCCCTTTCATAAGAGCATCTTTTGCGCGGGTACGGGACCCGAACTTCCCGGCGAAAAAGCTATCCGCGCGCATGGCAATCCTCGATGTAATGCAGGATATCTTGCTCGTTCAGCCCGAATTCTGCCGCAAGTTCCCGCGTGGTCCCGTGCGGAAGGAACGCATCGGGATAGCCGAAGGAATGCAGGTTTCTGTCGGTATTGCGCAGAACGCGCCCCACGGCATCGCCCAATCCGCCCGTAAGAACATTATCTTCCAGCGTGATGACATATTTTTCTTTGCGCGAAAGCAGCATTTCCGCGTCAACAGGTTTTACGAACCGCGCATTCACGATGGTAAAATCGATATGACGTTCCATTGCGGCAGCCAATACGCGAAAGGCGAGTGAGATGCAGCGTTCCCCTGCCGCATAGATAACTATGTTAGACATAGTACTATGCAAAACCTCAAATTTTCCAAATTCAACATCGCCGCACGCCCCTCCCCGACCTTCTCTCGGATAGCGGATGGCGAGCGGCTTGTCATAGGAGATGCTTTTGCGCAGCATGGCGCGGAATTCCGCAATGTTTTTCGGGACGGCAACGGTAAGACCGGGGATCGGAGAAAGATAGGAAAGATCGAACACGCCCTGATGCGTTTCCCCGTCCGCCCCCGTGACGCCGGCGCGGTCAATGCAAAAGGTCACGGGCAGTCCCTGACCGCATACGTCATGGATGATCTCGTCGTATGCGCGCTGCAAAAATGTCGAATAGATCGCATAGTACGGACGCATCCCCTCTTCTGCAAGCGCCGCGGAGAGCACGCAGGCATGCTCTTCGCATATCCCGACGTCAAAGGCGCGTTCGGGGAATTTTTCAAAGAACGGGCGCAGTCCGAGTGCATCCGTCATGGCTGCCGTCACTGCGACGACGCGCTTATCCCGCTCCGCCATTGCCGTCAGCTCCTCGCCGAGTGCTGCGGAATATTCCGCCCCCCCGTTGCCTGCGGGCGACACGCCGTGCGTTAATTCGGGCGATTGTTCGCAGAACGCGTAACCCTGTCCTTTGCGCGTTGTCACATGCAGCAAAACGCTCTGTGTTTTCAGGACCTCTTTGGCGCGTTCGAGTGCCGGAAGCAGCTCCGTAAGGTCGTTTCCGTTATAAACGCCCATGTAGGCAAGCCCGTAACGCTCAAACAGCGCCACATCCTGTACGGGCGCCTCGCCCTCCTTGAGCTCTGTCAGAACCTCGTGCGTTCCGCCGACCGTGGGAGAAATGGACATCCCATTATCGTTGAGCACGATGAGCACGCGCGTGGAAAGGATCTTTAGGCTGTTGAGCGCTTCATAGACAAGTCCGTTGTTGAACGAGCCGTCTCCGACGAGCGCAACGACGGAAAAATCCTCATGATTTAGGTCGCGCGCCTTGGCGATACCGAGCGCGGCGGAGATGGCAGTTCCCGCGTGCCCTGTTTCATAGCAGTCATAGGAGCTTTCCTTGCGCTTCGGGAACCCGGACAGCCCGCCGCGGCATCTGAGCGTGGAAAAAGCCCCCGCCCTGCCCGAAAGCAGCTTATGCGCATAGCATTGATGCCCGACGTCAAAGATAAGTTTGTCACGCGGAAAGTCAAAAGCGCGGTGCAGCGCAACGGTCAGTTCCACGGCGCCGAGATTGGATGCAAGATGTCCGCCGCGCACGGAGACCGTGCGGAAGATCTCCTCCCGCAATGTTTCGCATAACTCCTTTAATTGGCAAAGGGAAGCCGATTTCAGCTCCCCGACAGTCACTTCTTTCATATCGATCGTTGCTCCGTTCACCTGTCCCGACAGCGCACGGAACGGACAAGTTCCGCCAAAAAGCCGGTATCCGCTCCCGACATCGTATGCAGGATGTCAAGACATGTGTGCGCGCTTGCGTCCGCGCGGCGACGGGCGCCTTGCAGCCCGTACACCCTGACGGCGGTCAGCTTGTCCTCCTGCGCATCTTTTCCGACGGTTTTTCCAAGCGCAGTACTGCTGCCCGTCGCATCGAGCAGGTCGTCTGTGATCTGAAACAACGCGCCAAGTTCGAGCCCGAAGGCTTCCGCCTCACGCTCGTAGTTTCCCGCAAGGATCGCCGCCATCCTGAGCGGAGCGGCAATCAGCCTCCCCGTCTTGTCGCGGTAGATTTCCGCAAGTTCGCGCTCTCCGCCCCCGCCGCCCGTACACAGCAGATCGAGCGACTGCCCTGCGACCATTCCCTCTGCTCCGGCAGCCTTTGAGAGCGCCTGCGCCGCGCGCAGATGCGCAGCACTTTTTCCCGCTTCTTGCAGCAACAGGTCGAAGGCGAGGGAGAGCAGCGCGTCGCCCGCAAGGATGGCATTCGCTTCCCCGAACGCCTTGTGGTTAGAAGGGCGTCCGCGGCGGAAATCGTCGTTGTCCATCGCGGGCAGATCGTCGTGGATCAGGGAATAGGTATGAATGCATTCGATCGCAAAGGCGAATGTCTCCTCCCCGACATAGGGTTTCCCGAATGCTTCGAGCGCCGCCATGTAGAGAACGGGACGCACGCGCTTCCCACCGGACAGCAGGGAATAGCGCATGCTTTGCGTAAGGATATCCGGTGTAAAAACCATACCTGCACAGCGTTTTTGCAGATCGTCTTCAAAATGGTTACGATATTCTTCGTATTTGTCCGCGTAATTCATCGCATCGCTCTCTCCGCGCAGGCGAGTGTGTTCGTGAGCAGCATGGCGATCGTCATGGGACCGACGCCGCCGGGTACGGGCGTGATATAGGAAGTCTTGGAAGCGACAGCGTCAAAGTCAACGTCTCCCGCCAGCTTTCCGTCCACACGGTTGATCCCCACGTCGATGACGACGGCGCCTTCTTTCACCATGTCCGCCGTCACAAAATGCGGTTTTCCGATCGCCGCGACCAGGATATCGGCTTCGCGGCAAATGCTTTTGAGGTCTTTGGTGCGTGAATGGCAGACGGTCACCGTGGCGTCGGCATTGAGCAGCAGCAGCGCCATCGGGCGTCCGACGATATTGCTTCTGCCGATGACGACGGCACGCTTGCCGCAGGGATCGATTTGATAGCGGCGCAACAGTTCCATGACGCCGAGCGGCGTACAGGCAACGGTACCCTCTTCATGCATGGCGAGCCTTCCGATGTTTTCCGCGGAAAACCCGTCCACATCCTTACAGGCTGGAATGCACGCAAGAATGCGCTCCGCATCGAGGTGTGCGGGAAGCGGAAGCTGCACGAGGATCCCGTGCACGTTTTCATCGGCGGCAAGGTCGGAAACGAGCGCCTCGACCTCCTTTTGCGAAGCAGATGCGGGCAGATAGTGCGCAAAAGAACGGATGCCCGCCTCTTCACACCCCTTTACTTTGTTGCGGACATAGACCTGTGAAGCCGGGTCTTCCCCCACAAGAACGACGGCAAGTCCGGGTTTTTTGCCGTATTTTTTTTCAAACTCTGCGCTTTTTTCTCTGAGTTCTGCGCGGATGTCCGCCGCGATGCGCTTTCCGTCGATACATGTCATTGGTTGATGATGCCTCCTAAAACTCCGTTCACGAAATCGGCAGAGCGTTCCGTGGAATATTTGCGTGCAAGGGCGACCGCTTCCGAGACGGAAACGACGGGCGGAACGTCGTCGAGATAGGCGATCTCCGTCATTGCCACGAGAAGCGCCGCACGGTCCGCCGGATAGATACGGTAATCGGGATAGTTCGTCACGGCAGCCGAGAGCTGCGCCGCGAGATCGTCTTTATGACAAAGGAACGCATCGACGATACGTTCCGCAAACGCACACTCTTCTTCGGAGAGCCGTGCCTGCCGGTAGAGGGCGGAACGGAAGGACTTGCTTGCGTCGCCGCCGAACAGATCGGCAAAAACAAATTTATATACCGCTTCGCGGGCATCGCTTCTCATACGTTGTTTTCCTCATGCAAACGTTCCCCCTCTTGCGAGAGGGAACGAAATTTTCCGATGTATCAGGCGTTTGCCGCCTCTTCCCCCGCGGCGGCATTGTCCGCAGGAGCGCTCTTTTGTACGGGGAAGATGACGCTCGTGATATGAACGTCGACCTTGGCGATCTTGTACTTCGTCATCGACTCCACCATCTGCTTGATGGTCTGCTGGATACGGAATGCAAGTTCCGGAACTTTATAGCCGTAATATGCAATGACGGAGATGTCGACAAAGACGCCTTCCTTTTCAAAACAGACCTTGATCCCCTTGTTTTTGGAGGGAACCAGCTCGATGCCTTCCGTCTCTTGCAGGCTCAGGACGACGATCCCGCTGACGATGTCTGCATTGTAAGTGATCTTCCCTTTTTGTCCGTTGGGATTATACTTGATGCTTGCCATAGCGAACTCCTTCTCGTAAGTACATTATAACACATCTTTTTCGGAATTGCCACTGTTTTTTTCAACTTTCCGCGTAAACGGGCATAATTATAATGTTTCCCTCGCGGATATTTTGTTCTACTTCGAGCGCATAGAAGATCTTGGTGACCATTTCGCTCGTCAGTTCGCTCGAATTGACAAAGACGTTGATGTTATCGGAATCGCCGATGGCGACCGCCGCGTCGGAAAAGCCCATCGCCTTGATGATGGTTTCCATGACAAGTTCGTCTTCCATCGTTTCGACAAGTTCTTGTTTGCGCGCAAGCGCCGCCGCATATTCTTCGGAATCCTCCGCCGATGCGGAAATGATGCTGTCGAGCTGGACAAATTCTTCGCTGCGCGTCGTGTTCCTGTCGGCGCGGTATGTCGTGAAATAATTTGCCTCGACATCGGCACTGACATCCTGCCGGTTCGTTCCGGCAAGAACAAAGTTGCACACCGCAGTCACGGCAAGCAGCAGAACAAGCGTGGACATCAGAACGATCTTCTTCGTATTGGACATATTGCATCTCCTTCAAATTTTGTTTCCGTTTATTTGTCCGAAGGGCAGACGAGTACCCTGTTTTCGGCGATCCCGAGCGCACGGGCGACGATCTGCGTCAGCCGCAGGCGAACGAGAATGCCGTCCTCGCCGTCAAACAGGACGACGGCGCCCGTTGCCGTGTTCCCCTCTTCCGAAATGAGCACGGTGACTTCCCCCGCTCCGTCCACTTCGGAAAGAAGCGCTGAAAGCCGCGCTTCGCGGTCGGTGGGAACGTAGCCCGAAGCATCCTGCGCCTGCCTGTTTCCGAACACGAGCCAGCAGGTGAGCAGCAACAACAGTGCGGCGCCGGCAAGAAGCAGAATGCGTGCAGTCTTATTTTCCCGCACGGCGGCGAGCGTTTGTTTTATGTGACTTCCGCCTCGCATCCGTACCGCTCCTCCAGCACCCGAACGACTTCTTCGCTAATATGTATATGCTCGTCCTGCCCGATTATTCCGAAATCCGTAATGTTTACGGAAATTTTTTTACAGGGGAAGCCGGCTTCCGCGCTGCGCGATACGTCTACCTGCGCGCAAATCCCGTATGTTTCCTGCAAATATCTGCCGATCGCCGCTTCGTCGGAGGCGGCAAGTTCCTCTGCGCAGAAGGCAAGATAGTCCTTGTCCTCCGGGAGGTCCGCTGCGGAAAGCTCTGTACCGTTCCCCGTGAACAGGGTGGCAAGCGGTGCGAGCATGACAAGCAGAATGACGGGCTTTGTCACCCCTTTCAGAAATTTTCCGACTTTTCCGCCCGGCGCGACGATCGTGATGAGCGCGGTCAGAAGGACGATCCCGGCGATGCTCAGAATATAGGCTTTCATGCGGTGATCACCCCCGAAGAACAGACAAGCAGGACAAGCGTCAGGAAATAGAGAAACGCAACGCATAGCAGCCCTGCAAGGAAGAAACCGCTGTCCGCCGCAAGGCGCGACAGGAAGGAAGATATCTTTCCGCCGGCAGGTTCGGTCGCAGCGGCGCACAGCCTCAGGAAGAGCTGAAATGCGGCAATGAGCAGAACGGGGCGCAGAAGCGCGCCGAAGAGAAGAAAGACGGCGAAAGAGCCAAGTGCGTTTTTGATGAGCGCGCTGCCCGCAAGAACGAGGTCGATCCCGCCCGATAAAAAGCCGCCGACGATCGGCACGGAACCCGAGACAAGATATTTGATGGCGCGAAGCGAGATCCCGTCGTATTGCGCGGAAGCAAGCCCCTGCACCGTAAGAAAGAGTGCAAGAATCCCGAGCGTCAGTCCGATGAGCCATTTGGCAATACCTTTGAAGAAGTCGCCGAGTTTTTCCGTGCGAACATCCGGAGAAAGATTTCCCACGAATGCAAGCACGATAACGATGACGCAGACGGGCAGAACGACGGATGTGAACAGTTCACAGACCGCGCCCGACAAAAAGGCGACCGCGGGGCGGAATACGCCCGCGGAAACGGCGCCCCCGCTTGCCGCCATCAAAGTGAGCAGGATCGGATAGATGACCTCCATCTGGCGTCGCATGCCTTCCATGGCGGAAAATCCCGTTTGAAGCACTCCGATCAGCGCCGCAAGCACCACCGCACCGACGGAAAGATATGCCGCAAAGTTTATTATGTCTGACATAGTACTCTGCAAAAATCCGTTTTTTGCAGAATTTAAGATGCCGCAGAGCAACGCGGCAGCCACGACGACGGCAAAAGCAGGAAGCATCGTCCGCCCTTCTTCAAACACGAGCGCGAGCGCAGACTGCCACAGAGAGCCGTAGTCTAGCGCGAGATCGCCGTCAATGAGCCCGGACAAGATTTCCGCGACATCTCGCCCTTCCCACCCTTCCAGCGAATCAAGATACGCCTGCAGCTCCTGTGTGTCGAGCTCTGCAAGCAGTTTTTCCGCCTCTTCTGCGAGCTCCCGCAGCGCCGCCTCCTCTTCGGGCGAATAGGCAGCGGCAGGCGCCGCAAACGTAGCGCCCGTGCACAGCAGCGCGCATATCAAGAGTAGCAAGATTGCCGCCGGGAAAAACGGACGGCGCCGTCGGAATACTTTCATGCAATGAGCCCCAGCAGATCGCCGATGAGGCGCAGGATACTTTCAAAGATCGGTACGGCAAGAATGAGGATGAGAATTTTTCCGCAGAATATCAGCTTGTCCGCGAGCGAATCCTGCCCGAAGTCATGCAGGACCCCGGCGCTGAACTCCACCAGATATCCGATGCCGACCATTTTCAGGAGCGTTTTGACGATCGCGGCATCCAGCCCCGTCATATCGGCGATCTCCGCAAAGATGCCGATGCTTCCGCGGAACACTTCCAGAACGAAGAGCAACAGGATGATGCTGCCCGCAATGGTGACGGCAAGTGCAAGTTCCGGTTTTGTGTTTTTGACGAGAAGCGCGGCAACGGCGGTGACAAAAGCAACGCCGATGAGCTGAAACAATTGCCCGCTCATGTGACACCGAAAATCTCGCGCACCGTGTCGAACAGGTCGCCGATCATTGTGACGGCGATGGTGAGCGCAATGACGAGCCCGACGATGGAAACGACGGTGGAAATGTCGTCGCGGTCGGATTTTTTGAGAATCTGGCAGACAACTGTCACGATGATGCCGATCGCTGCCAGGCGGAAAATGACGGTAATATCCATTCAGATGATGAGGATGACGAACGCAAGCCCGCCGAGGAGACCGAGTTTCACGCCGAGCGTGCAGCGCTCTTTTGCGTCCCGTTCACATGCCGTTTTTTTCGCTGCGAGCGCCTCCCTGCGCGCGCCGAAATATCCGCTCTGTGACTGCGCGTCGCCGCGGCCGAGCATGGAGAAGTAATCTTCACATTCCTTTCTTTCGTCCTTGGTGAGATAAGAAGCCGCCTGCTGCGGAGCGCGGGTGCATGCGAAGGTTTCCAGCAGCTTTTTGAAATCCCCCGTTGCGGGAAAATCCCGCAAAAATACGGGAAGTGGCTTTCGCGCATAGCCGAGTTCGTTCAGATACCGCTCGTTGAAGTCGTACATCTGCGCATAAAATTTGCTCCGCGCGCGGGATTTTCCCGCCCACAGCCACCCCAGCAAGGCGCCGAACGCAACGATGAGGCAGCTCAGGGCGATCTTAATCCAGAGCATTTCCGTCCGCTCCGCAAATTTTTCCGACCTTTCCGAGCCCGTCCAGCAAGATATAACGGTCAAAGAGTTTTTCGGGAACGTCTGCGACGCGCACGAGATGCGCCGAGGCAAAGACGCATATCCCGCTCTCCGTCGCCCGCCGCACTGCCGCATAGTCTTCGGGAAGCAGTTCATCCGTAACGATGAGCTCGGGACGCATGGCGCGGATACCCGCCGTGAACGCAGTCAGCTTTTCCGCAAAGCGGATGACATCCGACGTTGCACCGAGATCGCCCGCAGACAGTTCCCCTCGTTCGTCGCTTACGAGCACGTTGCACATCTTCCGTTCGCAGACAAGCCGCGCAAGGTCGCGCAGCAGCGTTGTTTTGCCTTCCCCCGGCGGGGAGAGCAGGATGAGCGAACAAAGCCTGTCCCGCAGGCATTTCCGGTAGATTTCCTCTGCACACCCCTTGACGGCGTGCGGAATGCGGATGCACAGTGAGGTCACCGAATGCACCGACAGCACGCTTCCGCGCTCGGTGACGCAGCTCCCCGCGATCCCGATCCGCTCTCCCGCCGCACCGGTCAGAAATCCCCGCCTGATCTGCTCTGCGGACGAATACAGCGAATATCCGCTTGCCGCGAACAACGTATCGGAAACCTCCTTCATGGTGGGAAACAACGCCCCTTCTTCCCGCTCACAGACCCCCTCGCCCCCAAGATAGCGGAAGACGCCGCCGACATTTGCCCTGAGCGGCTTGTCCGCCCGCACGCGCAGTTCATAGAGCAGGTTGAGATTGACGTGATGCACGGCGTTCATGAGCCGCGGCGGAAGAAAATCCAGCATGGTATATGATATGCCGCAGGTTTCGGAATATGAAAAGCCCCCGCAGGAAATTTCCTGCGGGGGCTCATCGGCTTGTCATTCGATCACAAACACCGATACGCTGTTGTTTTTGACGGGTGCGCACAGAACATTGCCGTCGATCGGCAGCTCGCTTTCCACGGGTCGGATGTTTTCCGCTTTTCCCGCGCGCATGCCGATCTCATTGATGACGGTCTCATCTTCATGCCACAGCGTCGTGACCTTTGCCTTCACGCGCTTGCCGAACCCGACGAGCTCTGCCCGCATCTCCTCGTCCTTTCCCGATACGTTGACGACTTTCAGATAGAGCTTGCCGTCCTCGCCCACCGTTGCCGATCGGAAGACGCGTTCGTTGACTTTCCAGATGTGCTTGCGGAGAACTTCATGCCAGATGCCGTCCTTGAAGAATTCCGCCGTGAACATCCTGCGCGTATATCTGAGCCGCATGATATTGCCGTCCGGGCTGTATCCGAGAAATTTGTCCTTCCCCATCATTTCGCATACGGTACGGATGAAATCCACCCGCTTATCGAAGGAGACATCATATCCCTTATGATTTTTTCCGTATTGACAGCAGACAGAGAATCCGGCGCTGTCCATCGTGCCGGCATCCCGCACATCGGCAACGCCGACGCCCGCAATAAAACTCTGTTCCCCGGAGAGCCTGCGCATGGCGATCTCAACTTCGCAATCGCCGAAGGCGCGTTTGTCGTAATAAAAACCGTTGAAGGCATCGCTCTCTTCAATGATGAGTTCCCCGTTTTCGATGTGTCCGCCGCGGCAGTTCGGATAGGTCTTCCATTCGCCCATTCCGTCCTTAAAATCGTGGCGGTAAAGCACCTTGCCGCTGCCGATGTCGCGCACGGTGACGCTTCGGACGGCGCTTGCCGTGCGGTGTCCGCCGATGAGAAGTCCGCCCGCGTTGTCGTCGTTCACCGGGGAGAGGTCCGTCAGCGTGTATGTTCCGACGTTGGCGGCGAACATCTGCTGAACATAATAATTGGGCGTGAGCATGACGTCGCGCGCGTTGAACCAGATGAGGTCGGGCGTCCAGCGGTAATGATAAGAAGAAGCGAAGAGCGGCGCGTAACAAGTCATCTTTACCACGTCGGAATTGCGTTCGCAGCCCGTCAGAAATGCTGCCTCCGCGAGAGCGGAACGCAGGTTGTTATCGCCGTTCAGTCTCCCCCTCCCGTCCGACATCGTATGCATCGCATATTCGCCCATGAACACTTTCGCACCGCTGCGGTCATAACAATCATAGCGCTTGGTGTTATCGATGAACCACTGATAGGAGTTGTAGACATGTTCGTCCACGATCATATCGCGGTATTTTTCATTGATGAGTTTCCAATTGTCGTTGGAATCCTGCGGGCGGATATCCACGCCCGCACTCGTCACAACGGTGATGCCGAACGACTTCAACAGATCGGTCACGCGTCCCGCATACATGTATTGACGCACGCCGAGCATGCAGGATGCGAAGTTGTCGAAGTATTCAAATCCCCAATTTTCGTTGCCGATCCCGATATATTTCAAATCGAACGGCGCAGGATGCCCCATGTCTGTCCGGACTTTCGCCCAATACGATTCGTTCTTGTCCGCGGAAGACACATCGCCTTTGGCAAAAAAGATGAGATCGGCGACGTTGTCGATGACCTCTTTCTGGAAGCGGGGCGTCCCCGGAACGATGCGCTGATATCCCGTTTTGCGCTGCTCCCCCATGCGGATCTGACAGAGGACGCCGCAGTGCAATACGGGCAGCGGGGTCGCGCCGATGTCTTCGCACAGGCAGAAATATTCATAAAACCCGATGCCGTAGGACTGCATATACCGCCACAGGTTGGGGATCTGTTTGCGCTGTTCGAGCGGACCGACCGTGTTGCGCCATTGATATTGCATGTCAAAAGTGACATCCCCTTCCACCACGCAGCCGCCGGGAAAGCGCATGAACGCGGGATGACAGTCTTTGAGGACCTGCACCAGGCGGGGAGAAAGTTTTCCGTTGCGGTATTTTCGGGGATCGCCCCAAGTGGTCGCGGGCAGCAGCGATATATAATCGATCCCCAGCCTGCCGTTCCCTTCCAGAACAATGCAAAGGCGCCCCATCGTATCTTTTTCGGCAACGATGTCCGTAGCGACCTTGACCCAATCACCGTCATCCCCTTCCGGAATAGCGATCTCGCCGACGGTGGTATGCCTGCCGTGCGCGCCGCGCAGATACACTTTTGCGATCCCGCAAAATCCGAGGCGCTTCACCCACATCGAAAAGTGATAGGTCTCTTTGTTGCAGACGGGCATGCCGTACATATCATATCCGCTGCTTGTATAATATCCGGGATTTTCCAGATGATAGATTCCGCCGATATCCAACAGAAGATAGGTCGGATTGTTGGCGTTCATGCCGCCAGACTTACAAAGCTCTTTGGGACCCGCTCCATAGATGTCCCAATAAAATGCATTTTGACTGCGAACTTCCACCTCGCTCCCCGCGTTGCAGTCGTCGTAGGAAAAATATTCGAATTCAAAGGAATTGTTGATGACCATTTCGGCGTTCAGCCCGCCGTCCGCCGCCTGGTTGATGTCCTCGAAGAATAGCCCGTACAGCTCTTTGGAGACCTTCACTCCCTTTTTCTTTGCATCAAGCGTATAGTGGATCATGTTGCCGTCTGTTTGTCCGCCCGTTCTGCCGTTTTTTTGCGGCGCGGACCCTCCCAGATAGTTTCTGCCCATATTATAACAAACTTTTCGCGTTTGTCAACGGAATTACCGCAGATTATTTTCATAATTTCTAAAATATTTCATTTTGACATTAAACAATATGCCGTGACCTGCCGATACGCATGCAGGCTCGTTGGTCTTGTGTCCGGATTCCGGCACAAAAAAAGCAACTCAACGGAAAAGCCGATGAGTCGCCTCTTGGTGCCCCGCATGAAAACAAGGTTGAACTTTCGAGTTCTGCAAGGCTGACTGTTTCTTCTTTGCCGTTGGCATTGTATATGATTTTTAAGTGGTCATCGTAAAGGTAAATGGCGTTGATAAACGTATCTATTATCTTGCGCTTGCCCTCCTGCGTGGTTATATCTATCTTGCGGAAGTTGGACAGAGCCATTCTGAAATGGTCTTGCGTAAAGATTGGTGCTCTAAGCTGCTCCTTGGCAATCGAGTCGCTTATCTCGCGTTTTTCCTTTTCAAGCCCGTCCAGCCGTTTCAATAAGGTTTCCGTCGCGTAGCCCTTTTGCACGGCATTGACGATATTCTCTATCTCTTTTTCCTTTTGCTTCAACTGCTCCTGCAACTTGGGAAGAACAGTACTCTCCGTGTATTGCAAATCATACAGCTTTGCAGATAGCTTTTCTATCACGCCGTCGTCTTTGAGGAATTCCATCGTCTTATAGACTATGAAATCTTCCAGCTTGGTCTTGCTGACGGGTTTCTTTTCGCATTGGTGCTTTTTCTGCCGCACGCAGGCGTAATAACGATAGACAATGCCCTTTGTGCCGCTCGTTCCCGTCTGCGCAACCATCATTGCTCCGCACCGCCCGCAAAATAGTTTGGTGGTGAGCAGGTAATCTTCGTCCGCCGAATGTCTTGCCGGTGCCTTCGAGTTCTTGGCAAGCTCCAACTGTACGGCATTGAACAGCTCTTCCGAAACAAGCGGCGGCACGCTGTTCTCTATCACCACGCCCATGTGGTGGTACTCTCCAATATAAACTCTGTTTGAGAGCATATAGCGGATTGCATTATACCTCAAAGCCTTGCCGTTCGAGCGCGTTACTTTGCGCTCGTTCATTATGTTATAGATTTCCTTTACCGTTTTTCCGTCATTGCTCAACTTGAATATCTCCTGCACAACGGGCGCGGCTTGCGGATCTATATCGAGCTTGCGCTCTTTGTTTATCACATAGCCGAACGGAACGTTGCCGCCATTCCACAAGCCTTTCAGTGCATTCTCCTTCATCCCGCGCGTTACCTTTTCGGCAAGCTCGGCGGAGTAGTATTCCGCCATACCTTCGAGGACGGACTCCAAGAGTATGCCTTCCGAGCCTTCGGCAATCGTCTCCTTTGCAGAAATGACCTTAACCCCGTTCTTGCGCAGCAGCGCTTTATAGTGCGCGCTGTCGTAACGGTTGCGGGAGAACCTGTCCAATTTCCATACTGTCACATATTTTTATGGACACTGTTTTTATTTTAAGTCTTTAGCCGCTTTCGATGTTTAACATTTTAAGCATCATACCTTTGAAAGTGACTCATAGATAATTTACAACTTATCGCAGACAGAATGATATAAATAACAACCCCTATAATCAAAGCGGCTGCTTTTGCTCCTGTGTTTACAGAATTCAGCCCGTTCAGCGTAACGGAATACAGCGGCGTTGCCCAGCGTAAAACGATGAAAACGCCGATCAGCAAGAACACGGCAACCGCGCCGATCACGAACGGAACGCCGATCTTATCGGGGGATTTGAAATAGCGCGGAAAGAAGATCATGTTGAACACGCCGAGCAATACCGCACCATTGCCGACCAAAGCAAGATTTGCCGAGATCCCCGCTTGATTGACATACTGCTCCGCGGGCAAAACAGCGCCTTTGACTGCGCCGATGATCCCGACAAGCAGCAAAATGATACCTTGCAGCCCGAATACCACAAGCATCTTTGCAAGTGGGATATGCTCCTTTTTGACGGGCAATGCGCAGGAAAAGGCAATATCGCCGTTTTCTCTTGTCATCATACAGCAGAAAAAGACCGAAAGGCAGGAGAAAAAGAAAATGACTTCATA
>CALVMH010000002.1 GCA_944343275.1 uncultured Clostridia bacterium
ACAAGAATGCAGTCGAAGGGGCGTTTGTAGCTGTCCTTGATCATGCGCTGGAATTCGGGGCGATGGTCTGTCTTTGCCGACTGCGCCCTGTCTATGTAATTCCCGATGACCTCTATCCCGTTGAAGTTGGCGTACTCCATACACTCGCGGAGCTGCCCTTCAATACTCGCCTCATTCTGCTTTTCCGAACTAAATCGGGCGTAAATTACGGCTTTCATGGCAACCTCATTCAATTAAATCTGAAAGAATTTCCATAAACTCTTCATAACCGATGTAGGGAACATTATACAATTGACAAATGTTAGGAAGTTGTGCGGAGTTTGCTTTTGGTTTTTCTATTGTTACAATTGTTGCATTTAAGGCTTTAGCTTTTGCCACCAAATACACATCAGCAGATGGTCTATTCTCTAAAATATTTTTGAGGTGAATGGATTCCTGCATTTTTTTACTAGCAAAAATTGACTTTATTATCAAGGACTCTTCGTTTGTCGGATTTAGGAACATACTTTTTTGCTTGTTAAGCCAAGCCATATTCTTGCTTTTGGAATCAAATTGTTTTTCTAGTTCATTATAGCATTCGTCTACTGAAAAAATTTCTGAACCGATAAGCCCCTCAATTTTTTGCCAAACCTTGACAAAATATGTGCCCTGCTTAGGAAAATGATTCAGCAATTCTCTTAGAACACATGTATCTAACAGGTAAACCATTACTTTATCCCCCTAAAAAACGCAGCCTCTAATTTAGGAAGGTGGTCTACTTTACTATTTAACATTTCTCCAGCACGATATGAATCGATTTTTCCAGAAAAGTATTGATTGAAAACAGCACCTGTATATTGATTCCCTAAGTAAGCAAGTTTTGTAAAATAGTAGTTTCCTCCACTACTGTTCTCGCCAGATTTAATTTGCTTTGCTCGAATAGCGTCACCATAGAACACTTCTTTCAATGCATTATAGTCATCGGAAGTAATAAGCCTTAACGAATAAAGCTTATACATTATCGCCTCTTTACTGACAGAATATATTGTTGATAACTCCGATATTAATGTATCTGACAATACTTTATCCTTAATTTCTAACAGAAAATCATCTGTTGGAATCAAAAATTCATTTGCAAAAGTATCACAGTCTTTTTCCGTTACTGCCTGCGTCTCGTTTAAGTAACTATAAAAATCATCTCTTATAATTTCCGCGCCGCCTGTATTGGATAAAAGATGATACAGTTCGTGAAACAAAGTAAAACTTTGTCTGGGGAAAGACATTGCATTGTTAATAATTATCACAGGAAAATTTACATCATATACGCACAGCCCCGAAACTGAATTATCGCCAAAAGCATCTTTGAATACGTATATACCTTGCTCATAAAATTTTTCGCGAAAATATTCGAACACAATCTTAGCATTCCTGCGCTGCTTTTGTGCCTTAATTGGAAAAGCTAACCGATATCTAATATTTTGAGATAAAGTAGCAATATCTGTAGGAAGAGTTGCTTTGTCTTGTAAAATACAATAGCGAGTACCATATAATTCTTGTAAATTCAGCTGATACGCTTTTGCTTTTTCAAATTGCTGTATAATTTGTTTGCTAAAGGAAGAGGTTACGCTGTTTGGTAGGGTACGCAGTTCCCCATTAATTTCAGGCAAATTAGGTGGGGCGGGAAAAAAGAATAATGCACTTGGCTTTTGAAAAACATTACTGATCTTCTTAAGCATGGCATATGTCGGGAAGTCTTCATTATTTTCCCATCTCTCATAACGCTTTGCATCTATGCCAATGGCATGAGCAGCCTCTACTGTTGACATATTGTAACGTTCGCGCGCCCATCTAATCATTGTCCCGTTTACGCCTGTTAGTATCTCTGCCATAAATAACCTTTTTAATCTGTAATAATTTTCAAATCTCTTCGCCCAACAAAAAATCTATTGCGTTGATCGTTTTTACTCCGTCGTGGTCTGGAACAAAATAATCATCAAGAGTAATGATATACTTCGGATAATTATCTTTGATCTCATAAAAGGGACGAAGTTCCTGTTTGAGTTTTTCTTCTTCCAAAACGGTAACAGCAACTTGAATGTATTTCATTTGATCGCTTGTATCTTTTACGATAAAATCAACTTCTTTGTCGTCCACTTTGCCTGTTGCGACTTTGAATCTTCGCCGCTTGAGTTCAAGGAAAATAAGATTTTCAAGAATTTGCGGTATTTCCAGCGTTTTATTGTTCAGAATATAATACTTGAACCCGAAGTCGGTCACATAATATTTATTTATGAGCTTCAGATATTCCTTGCCGACTACGTCGTAGCGGTCCGCCTTGTAAATAAAATAGCAATCCTGTAATGTATCAAAGTAACTATCTACCGTATTATAAGCGACCTTTGCTGCATTTGAGTTGATATAATCTGTAATGCGCTTTACCGTTGTCATACAGCCGATATTATATATGAGATAACTCAAAATATGTTCTACGAGTTGCTTGCCTGCCCTCGAATTTCTCTTTAATACATCTTTTTCAAGGATCGTTTTATACACGCCTTCGATATATTCGCGCTGTTCGGAAGAACCTAAATCAAACATAGTCATACCGGGCATTGCCCCGTAGGTGATATAATCCATAAACAGCGCGCGCTTATCTTTTCCTGTAAATTTATAATGCTCGCTGTACTCTTTAAAAGATAGCGGGAGCACATTGATTTCGATATAGCGCCCTGTAAGCACAGTCGCTATCTCCGACGAAAGAAACTTTGCATTCGACCCCGTAATATACACGTCAATATTCGGCTTTACAAATAAACTATCGACGACTTCTTCAAATCCTTGTACGACCTGAATTTCATCGAGAAACACATAAAGCATTTTATCGGATCGAACTTTTGAAATAATGTATCGATACAGCGCCGTCTTCTCTCTTAACGGCTCATTCTCCAACTCTTCAAAATTGATCAGAATAATTTGGTCATCGGATACCCCGTTTTTTTGAAGCTCTTCCATATAGAGATCAAAAATTTTAGATTTCCCCACCCGGCGAAGCCCTGTTATTACCTTGATCACCTGTTTGTCTCTATAACGATTTAGCCATTGAATGTAATCGTTGCGTTTAATTAAATTCATACATTACTCCTTGTTCAATAGTATAGCACCTCATAACAAAGAAGTCAACGGCAAAATGAAAACTTTTTTATGTTTCTCGAAAAGTTTTCAGATATTAAAGTTGACAAGTTAAACTCTCCCGTTATGATTGCCAATAATTTTGCAATTGGAGCTTGTTTATTCAAGCACATCCCCCGAGCCGAAATCGGCTCGGGGGATGTGCTTTACAAACTCTTCAAAAAGGCGACCAGAAGTTGGCGTTGGGAGGGTGAGAGGGATGCGAGACGGAATGTGTAATTTTCTTCCTCGTTGGGATAGTCAAAAAATTCTTTAAGCGTCAGCCCAAGCCCCCAACAAATGTGATCGAGATATTCGACAGTTGGGCTCTTTTCGCCGCGCTCTAACTGATAAATATATGTCGGAGACACGCCGGCTGCGTTTGCCAAAGCGTTTTGCGTCATCTTTTTTGCTTCCCGCAATTCTTTGATCCTGTTGGCAACTTCGCTTTTTTCCATAACCATAGCCCTCACAAACTAAAACTATAGTTATAGTTTATTCCTTTTAAGTACCACATATTAAAACTTTCGTGTTGACGTTCTTTTACTATTGTGTTATAATATTATCACGATAGTAAAAAGTACGCACATGGATATGAACAATAGTACAACAAGAGGACAAACCAAATCGAAAGAGCGCGTGCGCGACCACGGGGAAGTATTCACGGCAGAACGGGAAGTAAAGGCAATGTGCGACCTCGTAAAAGACGAAACCGAGCGTATCGACAGCCGATTTTTAGAGCCTGCCTGCGGGGACGGCAATTTCCTCGCTGAAATTCTGATGCGAAAACTTGCCGTTGTGCGCAAAAAGTACGGAAAAAGCCATTTAGACTACGAAAAAAACGCCGTACTTGCGGCAAGCAGCATGCATGACTTTGTCAATGCGTCAGATTGCTTCACGGGCGTAGAAATAAAAGGGGGTGTCTGCTATTTTCTTTGGGATAGAGATTATCACGGCGATTGTACCGTTTTCTCTCATTCGGGAAATAAGATCATTTCTACAATGTCCCGTCCATTGCTTGAAAAAAACTGCGATACCTTTATTCGCTATAATGATGCGATTCAAATTTTACGTAAAGTGCAGGCATTACAAGAAAAGACTTTCGATACAATGGTGAGCGCGCGAAAACCTTTTGGTTTTGCAACAGATTTCCGCAATTATGCAAAGAATGTAGATATGGCACATTGCATAAAATTATATTACATTTGTCAGATACAATGATGTTAGGATGCGCCGCTCATGAACGACGCCATTTTCAAGTTCAAGCGGTACGAAGATTCGAGCCTGTCCTATACGGGCATTGAAAAGCATATTTCCGATGAGGTCGGCGGTTGGGATACCACCATCCGTCGCGAGGAATACGAAAAGCTGTTCTATAACCAACAAGCCACGATGGAAGCGCCCGCCTTCGATGAAGAGGTCGCGGCGGCTGCCGCGGTCAGCGCCCGCGTTTCGGAAAACGAGGATAGTTTTGAAGAAGAAGAGACGGAAACCGAGCTCACGGAAATCAATGCCGCGCATCCTGCCGTCTATACGACCATTGCCGAAGAAAAGCCCGAAGAACAGATGCCCGCATTCGACCTTTCTACCCTTGCGGAAGGCGATATTGTTCTGCACGCCAAGTTCGGCGAAGGGAAGATCGTCAGGCTCGATAAGTCGGGCAAATATATCCATGTCGCCTTCTCTGTCGGTGAAAAAACCTTTGCGGGCAGCGCCTTTGAACAGGGATTTTTGAAATTGAAGGAATAAATTACAAACATACGTTCGTATTTTGTTGACAACGCGAAGCAAGGATGCTATAATGCAAGAGTATAGGCGGAAAACTGCCTGTATTCTTTTGTCATGTCGCAGAGTTGGCATGAAAGTATCTCCTTGCAATAGGGAGAACTGCGCGGAAGGTATGCGTTCCGCGTTTGCGGAACAAGTTCTCCGCGATGTTTCGGTGCACCAAGCGCCGCACCCGAGCCGTTTGAAAAAACGAGCGATGACAGGCTTTTTCGTTGTACGCATTTTTAGAAAGTACGCCGCTGTCATTGCAAGTTTTAGAACGCGCCGCGATGGGCTTTTTAAGTGTACGCTTTTTTTCGGAAAGCGCGGCCCTGAACGACGGAAATATGACTACAATTTAACAGAATGGTTGACCACCATAGAGCGGAAAAAACCGCTAAACAAGGTCAAAGTCGGTGACGAGGAAAGAGCAGTCAGCGGCTTTTTTGCGTCCTTTTAAAGCTGTCGTGCCCATACCTCTTTGGCGTGGGATAAGGATAGAAAAATACAATTTTGGGAGGAAAGTTATGAGCAAGCAACCGACGATCAGACCGCCATAATAGCTATCACATAGCGCTGACTTACGGCAAATATAAAGCCTCCTTTCGGGAAGCAACTACTTTTTGTGCCGACGAAAGTATAGCCCACTATACTTCGTTCCGAAGTTTCGTGGGCTCTGCGAGGCTTTTTATCAAAGAAATAATAAGGAGACATAAATTATAAGCTATTTAGTTTGTCACATGAAAAAGTATCACAAGACGGACATCGCGCCCGTCGAACAGGAGAACGAGCGGGATGAAACCTATCGGGCGAGCAATCCGCAGATCGATTGCAGGCGCACAGGCGGCAATTATCACATTGTCAAGCGGCAGCGCAGCTACACGCAGTTCATCAACGATAAGATCGAGGCTCTTGACCTGCCGACCAAAGTGCGCAAGGACGCCGTTCTGATGTGCTCCTTCGTCGTGGGCTCGGACAGGAAATTCTTTGGCGAGCTATCGACAAGCGAGCAACGGCAATTCTTTGCCGAGTGCACCCGATTCTTCGCGGAGCGGTACGGAGAGGGCAATATCATCTCGGCGGTCGTTCACACGGACGAAACTACGCCGCACCTGCACTTGAATCTGATCCCGATAGCGGACGGCAGGCTGTGCGCGAAGAAGTTGTTTGACAGAAAAGCGCTTACCGCATTGCAGACCGATTTGCACCGAGAAGTCGGCGCAAAATGGAGCTTGCTGCGCGGCAAAGAAGGCAGTCAGGCAAAACACCTTGATACGGCGGAGTTCAAGGCAAAGAAAATCGTCGAACAGGCGCATGGGAAAGCGGACAGCATCATTGCCGAAGCAGATCACAATGCGGAGCGCAAAGTGAAAATCGCGCAAATTCATGCAGACGGCATTGTGGCAAGTGCGGAACAGACGGCGGAGAAAACAAAGCAACACGCGCAGGAGTATCTGGACGGCATCGTGCGGAGCATCGAGGAGGAGCGCAGCAAACCTACACCGAAGCGAAAACGGCAAGCCGAGGAAGAACTATCTGCTCTTCGCACGGAGAATGCCGCCCTGCGGCAATCGAAGGCTATCGCCGACCGCGACCGCAGCGACTTATTCGAGCAGTTGCAGAAAGCCGAGCGGCGCCGCCAAAGGCAAGGAGCAAGCGTTCGGGATGGTAAGCGATATGCTCGCCGCCTATCCCGACGAGTTCGACGCTCTCTTAAATAAGTCGCGGGCAAAGAATTCCTCCACGTCGTTCAAGTCGCACGGCAACGACCGCGGCGGCAAGTAAAAACTGAATAACCGAATATAAGGAGAAAAGCTATCGAGCAAATTACATAACAACGGGGAATGACGAGAAGAAACAAAACGACAAGCACTTCAAACTGCGAGCTTGACTCGCTCGCGCGGCTTCTGCTGCCCGCGATCCGCGCCTATATGGCGGACGAGGAAAACCAACGGGCCTTTGAAAAGTGGCAGGCAGAACGCGCTTTACAGCCAAATCGCAAGTAAGAATATCCGATTGAAACCATACGGATGACCGTGAAAAAAGTACGGTAAGAGGCCGCCGCTTAAACGTGCTGCGGGATATAAGTCTATTTATCAGAATCATCAGGTTGCGCCGAAACTTATAAACCTTGATAAACGGCAGCGGCGGGTGCTTCATACGAAGCCACCGCCGCTTTTCTATGTTCTGAAACATACAATAAAGGCGAATCCGTCTCCTAATAGAAACGGGTTCGCCTTTAACTTGTTTGGTGACCTTGCCGGGAATCGAACCCGGGATTGCGCCGTGAGAGGGCGCCGTCTTAACCTCTTGACCACAAGGCCTCATTGCAAAAATCTCTATGATTATACCATACAAACCCCTTCTTGGCAATCGTTTTTTGCAGCAAAATACAAAATTTTTGCGGGAAAGTTTACACTTTCCCGCAATCTTCGCAACCTTCCCCGCCCATCACGACGCGCCCTGCGTCACGATCGAGTTTACCTGCAAAAAGATGCCTTCGCCGCCCAGACCGATGAAATAGGCATCGCGCGCGAACGTCTCTCCGAGCGACGTCACGGTGAACGTCACCACGCTCACCGCACTGCCGCTGCCGACAAACACGGCGGTCAGTGTGATCTTCTCTCCGACCCATGAAAACGTGAACGTCGCCAAAACTCCCGTCTCGCTGCGCACGGAATTGAGGAAATCCGCGTCCATCCCGGAGGAAAGGAGCGCCTCCACGTTCCATCCTTCCGCCGCGGCGCAGCCCTCCCATGCGCCGTTGCAGCGAAACAGGCTGTAATTTTCCGCGCCGCCGAAGAGGTAAAGAACGGGGACCTGCCGCGTGCTCTCCCCCTTTGCGTGCAGTGTTCCGCTCACGGTGATGGTGGCGCCTTGCGTGAGAGGCACCTGCCCGCCGCCCGTCCATGCGGGCGCAAAGGCGCAATCGGCAAGCGAACAGGACGCATCGCCGATGACGGGGACATGAAGCTCTGTGGAGGGCGTCGGCGACGATGCATCGGACAGCAGAACCGTACGCAGGCTAAGATGCATGCCCATGCAGTCCAGCCCGATCGTACACCCCTGCGCAAAACTCCCCGCCTTGGGAGTGATCGCATAGATGACGGACCGCACCGCGCCGTCCGCCCCGACGATGTGCGCGGAAAGCACAAGCGTCCCTGCGCGCGTGGCATCAAAGACGATGCGCACGCCGTATTCCGCGGGGCCCTCCGAAAAGTCCGGTCCGCGGTAGCACGTCTGCGTGACGGACCACTCCGACGGCGCATGCACCTCCCCGTCCCCGACGGGAAACTGCGCGCTTGCCTGCGCGGTTTGCAGCGTCAGCCGGACCGTTCCCGCCATCCCTTCACAGGTGAACGCACCACCCTCCATGACCGCTCTTTGCCCGACGGGAAGTTCTCCCGTCCATGCGCCGTCATCCGGAACATCAAGCGGATGCTCCGCCGAATATTTCCCCCAAACGGCGGTGAACACAACGTCTGCGCCGGGGTCGACCTCGTACATGGTCCCCGCCGAAGCCGTCCCGCCGTCCGTCGTCGTCCATCCTGCGAAATAACTTCCGACGGGCGCAGCGCACGCGGGCGCAGGCAGAGCAACGTGATAGCACGCCTGCGCCGCATCCCAGACGGGCACTGCGGAGACATTCTCCGCACCGACAAAAGAGATGTCGGGCGGAACAGGTTCCCACACTGCCTGCAACGAAAGTTCCCCCAGACATCCCGCCGTGCCGACGATGGGGACGCCGTCCGCCGTCCAACCCGCAAAGGTGTACCCCTCCCGCGCGCCGGGCGCAGGCAGAATGACCTCTTCTTCCACGGTGTATTCCGTGACGGCGGGCGCAGCTGCACCGCAAAGACCGCCGTATACGATGGGATATGCCTGCGCGCAGAAGTGCGCCGAGACGGTCATGTCTTCCGTCAGCAGCACCTTCTCCGCAACGGGCGCGCCGTCCGAATACCAGCCATCAAAGCGATACCCCGCCGCAGCGGCGGGCGGCGCGGGCAGCGCAACGGACGTGCCAACATCCTGCGTGACGGAAACGGGCGCCTCCTGCAAGGCGGCATGCTCCCCGCAAAGAAACGTCACGGTGCATTGCCGCACCCACTTTGCCGTGCAGACAACGGGCGCGGTGACGGGCGTCTCGCCGAATAGGAAGGCACCGCTCTCCCAGCCGTCAAAGCGATAGCCGCTGCGCGAGGGCACCGCCGCGCGCTCCTCGCCGACCGTCTCCCCTTCCGCCGCCGTCAACGTAAACAGCGCATTCCCGTCGGCAAACACGCCGCCGTTTGCGTCCAGCGTCACCGTGAACACAGCGGGCGCAGACGGCTGTGGTTCCACGGGCGGCTCCTGTTCCGCGGGCGGCTCCTGTTCCGCGGGCGGCTGTGGTTCCGTGATGTCTTCGGGCAGCGGCTCCAAAGAGGGACTTTCCGTCACTGCCGAGGGGCGCCCCTGTTCACATGCGCAAAGCGCGCCCGCCGCGCACAGCAACAACAACGCCAACAGGGTACATGCAAAACTTCTCTTCATGCGACACCGCCTTCTCTTTTGTAAAGACATGCCGCTGCACCAAGTGCAGCGGCATGAGGTCGCGGCTGCTCTCCCCAAACGAGAAGCCGAAACAATTCAACGGACGGGTTTGCGCCAGCCGTAAGGGTCGGGAGCGGTCCCGTACTGGATGCCCGTGATGGTATCATAGAGCATCTTGGTGACGGGTCCCATCTTGCCCCCGCCGATGACGTAGTCGGTATCCTTGTAGCGGATGAGCCCGACGGGAGAAATGACTGCCGCCGTGCCCGTGCCGAACGCTTCGTCAAGCGTGCCGTCTTTCTGCGCGGCAAGGACCTCATCGATGGAGATACGGCGTTCCGAAACGGGAATGCCCTTATCTTTGAGGACCTGAATGCAGCTCTTGCGCGTGATGCCGGGAAGGATGGAACCGACGAGCGCGGGGGTGACGACCTCGCCGCCGATGACGAAGAACATGTTCATGCTGCCCACTTCTTCGACATACTTCTTCTCGTTGGCGTCCAGCCAGAGCACCTGATCGAAGCCCTTTTCCTCCGCCTCCTCGCCCGCCTTCATGGACGCGGCGTAATTGCCGAGGCACTTTGCCTCCCCCGTGCCGCCGATGGTGGCGCGGGTATACTTGTCCTCAACGATGAGTTTGGTGGGTTCCAGACCGTGCGCATAATAGCTGCCGACGGGCGAAAGGATGATGAAAAAGAGATATTCCGTCGATGCATGCACGCCGAGCATGACGCGAGTCGCAACGATGGTCGGGCGGATGTAGAGCGCCGTGCCGGGTTCCGACGGGACCCAATCCGCATCCAGCTTCAAAAGCGTCTCCAATCCCTCCTGCGCAAGTTCTGCGGGGAAGTTGGGGATGCACATGCGCGTTGCGGAACGGTTCATGCGCGCCCAATTCTCATCGGGACGGAAGACGCAGATCGACCCGTCCTTCTGACGGAACGCTTTCATTCCCTCGAAAATGCCCTGTGCGTAGTGGAAGATGCTCGTGGCGAGGTCGAACGCCTTGGGTTCGTTGGGCTCCACCTTGGCATCGTGCCAGCCCTTTCCCGCCGAATATTTCATCGTGAACATGTAGTCGGTGAAATATTTACCGAAACCGAGCTGCGTGCCCTTGGCGGGCTTGTCTTTGAGTTGCTGCCTTTTGACGATTTCCATAAGAACGCCTCCGTTCTGGATTTTCATTCAATTCTCTTGCCGCTTATTTGCCGAGCGGGAAGGGTGCGAGCGCACAGCTTTGACGGACGATCTCCAACCTGCCGCACAGCGCATCCGAAAGCGATGCGCAAAACGCCTGTTCCTCCGCCGCCCGCACGCGGATAAGAAAACGGGCTTTTTCGGAGAATTCCCGCGAGACGAGCTCGCATCTGCCGTTCACGGCGCGCATGAGCGCATCCACTTCCGCATATTCTGCAATCAGCTGCAAAAACGCGCATTCCTCCCAGCGGGCAAGCGGCGCCTGTTCCAGACATTCCGACGCACACCCCGCATAGGCGCGCGTCAGTCCGCCCGCGCCCAGCTTGACGCCGCCGAAGTAACGCACCACGGCGACCGCCGTTTCGCACAGCCCCCTGGCGCGCAGAACGCCCAGAATGGGCATGCCCGCCGTCCCCTGCGGCTCGCCGTCGTCTGAAAATCGCATGAGATTCCCGAGGCGGTCGGCGACATACGCGTGGCAGACGTGCGTAGCGAGCGGGTGCTCCCCGCGCACAAAGGCGAGGAATGCGCGCGCTTCCTCCTCCCCTGCGACATGATCGCAGTACGTGAGAAAGCGGGACTTTTCAATGACCTTTTCCGCACAATGCGGCGCGGCGACGCTCAGAAAGCTCATCCGACAATGACGTTGAGGCGCACCTTCTTCCCCTTGAACAGGGTGAAGGGCGAGGCGGGAAGCGCGGCGTTGACGTCCGTCACCTTCTCGCCGTTGATGCTCACGCCGCCCTGCTCGACAAGCCTGCGCGCCTCGCCGTTGGACTTGCACAGCCCCGTGGCGAGCAGCGCGGCAAGCACCGTCTGCGTGCCTGCGGGCACCCGCTTTTCGGGCATCTCCCCCTCGCCGCCGAAGGCTGCGCGCGCCTCTGCCTGCGCCGCAAGCGCCTTCTCTTCGCCGTGCACCATCTTGGTGAGCTCGAAGGCGAGCACCTCCTTGGCGCGGTTGATGCGCTCATCTTGAAATTTTGTGAGCTCCGCGATCTCCTCCAACGGCAGGAAGGTGAGGAGCTTCAGGCACTTTTCGACGTCGGCGTCCGCCGTGTTGCGCCAATACTGATAAAACTCATAGGGCGAAGTCTTGTTCTCGTCCAGCCAGACGGCGCCCTTTTGCGTCTTGCCCATCTTCTTGCCCTCGCTCGTGGTGAGCAGGGTGAAGGTCATGGCGAACGCCGCCTTGCGCTCCTTTCTGCGGATGAGGTCGGCGCCCGCCAGAATGTTGCTCCACTGATCGTCCCCGCCAAGCTGCAAGAGGCACCCGTACTTGCGGTTTAAGACGAGGAAGTCATACGCCTGCATGAGCATATAGTTGAATTCGAGGAAGGTGAGCCCCTTCTCCATGCGGGAGCGGTAGCACTCCGCCGTGAGCATCTTGTTGACGGAAAAATACACGCCCACGTCACGCAGAAAGTCCACATAGTTGAGGTCCAGAAGCCAATCGGCGTTATCCACGACGACGGCGCCGTTCTCCCCTTCGAAGCGGATGAAGCGCGCCATCTGCTTTTTGAAGCACTCGACGTGATGCTTCACCGTTTCGCGCGTCATCATCGAGCGCATGTCCGTCCTTCCCGAGGGGTCGCCGATCATGCCCGTGCCGCCGCCGATGAGGATGATGGGCTTGTGCCCCGCGTCCTGCATGTGCTTCATGGCGACGAGCTGCATAAAGTGCCCGACGTGCAGGCTGTCCGCCGTCGGGTCAAACCCGATATAAAAGGGAACGCACTCCGTTCCGAGCTTTTCGTAGAGCTCTTCCTCGTAGACGGTCTGCTTGATAAATCCCCGCGCACGCAGGGTGTCCATGACGTTTTGCATGTGTGCTCCTTTCTGCCGCATATCAAAAAACGGTCTGCGCCGCGCGCAAACCGTTTCATCCACCTTGTCTACGCGCGGAAACAATATTACGCAAGAACGTAATACGCGTAGCCGTAAATTGCAACCGCAAGCGAATGTTTCATGACCTTATTATACGACGCGGAAGGACAAAAGTCAAACGCTTGCACGGCATTTCCCGCCAAAAGCGGCAATTTATTTGAGAAAGCGAAAGATGCGCGCAAAGAAAGCGCCCTGCTTAGACGGCAAATTTCAAGCACTGTTTAAACGCATGCCGCATCCGCGCAGGCAAGGCGCTCCTTTGTATTGAGCCCCTCCAACGCATGCAGTGCCGCGAGCGCCCCTTCCGGCGTGCGCAGCTGCGAAAGGCGGGCGCGCAGCGCCGCATTGCGCCGTTCCCGTTCGCGGCGGCGCAGGGAGTTTTGTACTTCTTCCATAGAGAATGCTTTCATACTCCCTATGATACGCATAATTGTTGACAGATATTGTCATATATGCTACAATATTTTCCGCAATTTCAAAAAAATTTTCGGAGAACGTGTCGGATGAAGTATCAGATCATGATCGGCATCCTGTTCCGCCTGCTCATGCGCAGGCACATGACGGCACAGGAACTTGCCGCGCACTTCGACATTTCGCCCCGTTCCGTCTACCGCTATGTCGAGGAGATGATCGTCTCCGGCGTCCCCATCGACGTGGCGCGCGGTCCGGGCGGCGGCATTTACATTTCGGACGCCTACAAATTGCCGTGCGGATTTTTCACGCGCGAAGAGTACGAGAGCGCCATACAGGCAATGAAGGCAATGGAACGCGAAATGAGCGGCACGGCACTCTCCGCGGCGATCGCCAAACTTTCGGCGCAGCGCAAAGCGGAACGGCACAGCGAGGCACTGACGGGCAACATCCTTGTGGACAGCGGGGCATGGGGCAGCGGACGGCAGTTTTCCGAGAAACTCGCCCGCATCGAACGCGCCGTCAACGAACGGGAAGCCCTCGAAATAGACTATGTCGACCGCGCGGGCAATCATACGCACCGCGTCATCCTGCCCCACCTGCTCGTTTACAAACAGCGGCTTTGGTACGTCTATGCCCACTGCCGTCTGCGCGGAACGTTCCGTCTCTTCAAAGCAGGGCGCATGCGCACCATCATCGGCACGGGCGAGACGTTCGAACGCATTCCCTTTTCGCGCGAGGACGTTCCGCTCTCCTTCTGGACGGACGACGAAAAGACGGTGGAAGCACGCTTTGCACTCGAACGGGACGCCGTTCCCTTTGCCGAAGAATGGCTGGGCGTGGAGGCGGTATACGAAAAAGACGGCAAAAAATACGCCGAAGCAATTTTGCCCGACGATGAATCCCTGTTGGGCAAGATCTTGTCGGCAGGCGCGGGATTTACCGTGCTTGCCCCCGCCGCGCTTGCCGAACGGGTACGGCGGGAGGCGGAAAAGATCGCGGCGCGCTATTGACGCGCTCCTCCGTCCGCATCATACAAAGCGGGCGCGCCTGCCGTATGGCAGGCGCGCCCGCTCCTGTTTATTTCCGGATCTGTCCGTTCCCGCGGACAACGAATTTATAGGAAGTGAGCTCTTTTAAGCCCATCGGACCGCGCGCATGGAGCTTCTGCGTAGAGATGCCCATTTCCGCCCCGAACCCGAACTCGAACCCGTCCGTAAAGCGCGTGGAGGCGTTCACATAGACGCACGCCGAATCGACCTCGCGCAGGAAGAGCTCCGCCGCCCCGTCGTCGGCGGTGACGATCGCCTCGCTGTGATGAGTGGAGTGCTTATTGATCCAACTGACCGCCTCGCGCACGCCGTCCACGATCTTGACGGAGAGCTTCATCGCAAGATATTCCGTGAAATAGTCCTCCTCGCAGGCGGCGCCCACGAAGGGCACGTAGCGGCGCGCCCGTTCATCCCCCACAAGTTCCACGCCCTTCTCCCGCAGGGGCGCAAGCAGGTCTGCAAGGTGCTCGCGCGCGAAGGCGTCGTCCACAACGAGGCTCTCGCAGGCGTTGCACACGCTGATGCGCTGCGTCTTGGCGTTCAAGAGGATGGTCTTGGCCATTGCAAGGTCTGCACTCTTTTCCACATAGACGTGGCAGTTGCCCGTTCCCGTTTCGATGACGGGGACGGACGCGTTCTCCAACGTGCTTTGGATGAGCGCCGCACCCCCGCGCGGGATGAGCACGTCGAGCGTGCCCTTCTGCCGCATGAACTCGCGCGCGCCCTCGCGGGAGGTGTCCTCGATGAGCTGGATGAATTCGGGGTCGAACCCGCCCGCGCGGATGGCGTCTTTCATCACACGCACGATGGCGGCGTTGGAGCAGAACGCGTCCTTGCTGCCGCGCAGAACGACGGCGTTCCCGCTCTTTAAGCACAGCCCGACGGCGTCCGCCGTCACGTTGGGGCGCGCCTCGTAGATGATGCCGACGACGCCGAAAGGAACGCGCACGCGGGAGACGTCCAGCCCGCCCGCCGTCGTGAAATGTTCGATGACTTCCCCGACGGGACAGGTGAGCGCGACGAGCTGACGAAGCCCCTCCGCGATCCCAGCGATGCGCTTTTTGTCGAGCAGCAGCCGGTCGCGCAGCCACGCCTCGCGCGTGAAGCGGGCAAGGTCCTCCGCGTTCGCCGCAAGGACCTCCTCCTCGCGCGCAAGCAGCGCGTCCGCCGCAAGCATAAGCATGTTATTCTTCTCCGATTCGGAAGAAAACGCTGCGGCGTTTGCGTGCTCTTTCGCAAGCCGGCAGGTTTCGGAAATGGTCATCATGGCACCTCTTTTTCGTATTCTGACGATGATAACAAAATTATATCAAAATTCCGCGCCGCTGTCAAATCAACGAAAACCACACAAAAAAGCCCGCCGAACCCTCCTCCGACAGGCTTTTCAGAAGCATTATGTCTGACATAATACTATCATTGATTGGGAATTATGCGAATTACAGCCCCTTTTCGTGCCATCAACCATCTACCAAATCAACACGTTCTAACCTAAACTGGTATTCGTTTCGAAGTTTTCCATCCGCCCCACGATCTTTGGTATATTCAAAATCTGTAACATAAAACATTCCTTGTTCATAAAATACCTTCTCGCCATCTTTTATATTATCCTTGCAGTCGTACACCAGCAAACGAACGGGCCTTTTTTCATGAATTGCATCCATCAAAGCCTTGTTGCCCCTCGTTAGCTTTTGATCGCCGAATTTCCCTTCTCCAGAGTAACGATAGACGCCTTCATCAAACCACCGATCATTATAAACATATCCAGATGAATTGATTACCGAAATTACTATGATTTCCGTGGCCGTAATATTGATTCCTCTTGACCGATAATCAAAATCCCTTGGTATGTAAACATGATTCGACAGCCATTCCAACGTTCTTGGCGTATCATATTCATAATATAAATCATTTAATCCTATGAATCCAGACAAATCCGCGTTCTCCTTTTTATAGATATTTTTATAGGGTGAAATCGTACTCGTTACTTGCTCGCATTTGCTCAAAAATGTCCTTTATAAAGCCAACCCCTTCAAGCTCCCTGTTTCTCCCTACAAGCAGCGACAAGAACATGTGCGCCAAACGCTTTGGGCAATTATAAAGATACCCTTGATTTCCCGTTCCGTTGATATTAAACGGTGAATTAGACACATTCCTACAATATTCCTTGATTTTTTCTCTATATCGCCTTGTGACAACGGGAAACATTGCTTGATGCGCGTCAATATCAATCGCCCTTGCATACGGACCATATTGATACCACGCGCCCGCCCAACGTGGCATAGAGATTCGATATTCACTTCCAAGCGCTTCACTGACAGCAACAATTTCCCCATTCGAGCAATGAAGAATGATATCCCCTTTTCGCACCTCGCTCATCCTTTCCCAATAGTGAAAATAGCGATCTATCGGAGAATATGGCGCAAATATAAACCCTTCAAGCAACATCCGCTCAGACGTCTTTCCTTGAAATACAAAATAAATTCTTCGATGGGAAGCAGGACGAGGCGGTTCGGCACACTTCCACTTTGCAGTAAAGCGCACATTACCCTTGACGACAAAATCCGCTCCTGCGGGATATGTTTGAAGTCCATCATCCCAACCAAGAAAAGTATAATTTTCCATTCCCCGAGGTTCCTCTGGCAACTTGATCACCTCTCCGGAAACACTCTTGATTTCCTTGGGCGCCTCTCCCGCTCCATGATCACCAAGGGAAAATGTAATGATAAAATTTAATTTTGCAAGAATATACCCTTGAACATTTTCACGAACAGCACGCAGCGTCTTGGAAAATGCCACCCATATAAATTGCGTTATTTTAACCGGAAACCTGATTTCAACTTTTTCGGGAAACACATTTATTATTTCCCCTTCACCATACATTGTTGAAACAACCTTTTCACCGATGAGTTCCTTGTCTGTCATTTGTTGTCCCCTTATTTGATAACTCTTATTTATTTTCATTGTTCTTCTTTTTGCAACCAGTGGCGTCGTTGGAGCGCACTACTTCGTTTCCGTCGCGGGGCGCGCGGACTTCTGAAATAAACTCTGCCATAAGGCAATAACTCTCACGAATTCCCGCGCTGTCCGGCTTCACGCGCACTGCCCGGTCTGCGGCGATCCCGATGGCTCCCGCAGAACGCACGGCGTCGATCCCCGCTCCGTAAAAAAGAAATTCCCCTGAATATTTATTCTTCTGATGCTCGATCATCTCCTTTACCCGATCGACGGTATAGCTGCAGCTCGCGTTTTCCAACCCGTCCGTGGTGATGACGAAAATGACCTTCTCGGGGCGCTCCGCCTCGGGGGTTGCCGCAAGGCGTTCTCCAACGCTGTCGATGGTCTCTCCCACCGCATCAAGAAGCGCCGTTATGCCGCGCGGATAATATACCTCATCGGTAAGAGGCGGGACCTCGTTGATGTCAACGTTGTTATAGATCATTTCGTACGCGTCGTCAAACAGCACCGCCGTGACGCGCGCCTCCCCTGCTTCGGCGCGCTGCTTTTCGATGAGCCCGTTGAACCCGCCGATGGCGTCCTGCGCGAGTCTTCTCATGGATCCGCTGCGATCGAGAATGAACACCAACTCCGTCAAATCGTGCTTCATGTTGTTTCCCTCCTGTAAATTTTCTCAGACATCTTCCCGCCGTATCAGTTCCAATTGTGATAGCGAACGCAGAAGACGTCTGCAAATATCCTCTTTTTCTTCTTCCGCCTTTCCGGGTGCGCCGCGCACCGCCTGAAAGACAAATCTGCATTCCTCCGCCGTAAACCGTTTGCTCTCCATGTAGTAACCACCCACACCCTTTCGGATAGGATAGCCGAATCGCTTCAAGAGGGAGAGGTTCCGCCCCATCGTTTTACGATCACACGCAATCCCGAAATCGGCGAGCCAGCCGACAAGCATGTTCTGCGTAAACGGTCTCGTCTCATCGGAATATGTTTGTAAAATAAGCGCTGTGGCGAGAATTCCCAAACGCTTGGGATATGTCGATATTGCCATTCCGCTATTCATAAATGAATCATCGCACCATTCATCAAAAAATATTTTGTCATCATACATCTGTTATTTCGCAAAAAACTTAAAAAATCCTTTTTTAGATAAAATTTTCCAAAAAAGATTTTGTCAATCCTCTTTTAACAGATTTGTGTTCTCCTTCGCTTCAGAAGATGTCGACGAAAGCAGCACGTTCCGCAATGCCTCATAATCGTCATCGTCCTCTTCCTCTTCGCCTTCGGTGAATAAGTCGTCCGAACACACATCGTTCGGATCGTCGTCAGGTGAACCGAACAGATCCTCCGTTATCTTGTCGTCATCCTCGTCCAAATCCATAAGGAACAGATTTTCTGTCTCTTCCTCGTCCTCCGGAAACAACTCGTTCTCTTCCTCGTCTCCGCCCAAAAGAAACATCTCGTCCTCTTCCTCGTCTCCGTCTAAAAGATACGGCTTGTCCTCTTCTTCGTCCCCGTCCTCCGCATTGTCACTATTCCGATAGACGACGCGTCGTATTCCGCTCCGTTCTTCTCTTTTTTGCCGTTCAAGCTCCTCGGAATCCTTCTTCCACTTTTTGATCATGGGGATGCCACCCAAAAGGAACAAAATCAACATGACCCATACGAAAGTAACTATAGCACCGTGTCCGATTCCCAGCCGGTCGCACAGCCACCAGGAAAACATCCCTGTCCCGAGAAAAAACGCGATCCAGCTGATCGCCTTCAAAAATCGCATAACATGTCCCCCTATGCGCGGAACGTCCACGGAACGAGCGGAAGAACATGCTGCGGGACTTCAAACCCCTGCGGAAGCCAGATCTCGGGGGCGCCCCGCATCGGCCGATAGCCGTCGAAATACAGCCGCAGCAATTTGAGATCGTACTTCCTGTCGATGAGCCACGTCTCGTAGATATCGATGCAGTTGGGCTGCTCGCGGCAATGACTGGAGCCGCGGCGCACAAGATGTCCGTAAAGAAAGTGGCGCCCCTGCTTGGCAACGACCATTTCCCCGCCCCTGCCTGCAAGCAGCGGGATCACGTTCATGGCGATGGATGCGTCAAGAAGATTTCCGCCGCGACAGCCCATCGGATCGGAAACGCTTCCGCCCCTTCCGAAAGGTCTTATATCCTCTTTGGGCAGGTCTTCAAGTTCCGCAAGGACGCAGCGGATAAAGTCGCAATATGGCATGAACAGATTGACACATTCCGTCTTTAAGCCGTATATCAGATGATACGCCGCTTTGACGGGCTCGTTCATATAAGCGTATACCGTGCCGAGCTGGATATGCCAATTCCCGATCTCATGAAGATACATTCCGTACGCCTCATTGCTCCCGGACGCCTCCCCCGAAAATCCTGCCTCCTGCATCTTTTGCAGATAGTGCAGACACCCCGCTTCCGCCGCCTCCGGATCGACACGCATCCCGTAGGCGCCGAATGTCAGTCCAAAAATCATACGATGCAGGTCGACCACGGGGACATCGCACCCCGCGATGACATCCTTGATCGTCTTACTGCGATCAAACGGCGGGAGCTTGCGCATAAAAGTCGCCTCAAACCATCCGTTTACTTTTTGGATCTCCGCAAATTTTTGCTTGTCCATCTCCATTCCCATAAACCCAATCATCTTCCTTCCTCCCTATTTTCTTCTTCGGTAAATTTTACACAGCAGCTTTTCCAGACGGGATAAAAGCTGCTTTTTCTCTTCCTCCGGTTTTCCCGTCGCCTCGCGCACCGCTTGCATAATAAACTGTGTTTCCTCAACAGTAAATTGTTTCCCAGCCATATAGAATCCGTACGCTGTCTTGACGATGGGATAACCGATCTCCTGCAAAAATGTGATGTTGCGCCCCACGGTCTTGCGGTCGCACGGATAGACTTCGGATACCTGCTCGGCAATTTTGATCTGCGTGAGCGGATGCTCGAGATCTGTATTTGTTTCGAGGATCTTCAGGATCAGAATGATAAGATATTTCTTTCCCGGCATGCCTTCACCCTTTTGGTCTTTCGGTGTTCTTCTTATTAAATTTTGAAGTATATGGATTTTCGGGCATTTTTTGAAAATATAAAAATACAGGAAATATGACAAGGATTGTCAAGATTTTTGCCAGAATTTACCTTTATCTACCGAAAAACGACAAAAATAAAAAGGATATCCGCAAAAAATATCCTCTATAAATATTATATCATGTCCGTTGTACCAAAAATCGACCATGCAATCGGAAAAATAAAAATAATGATCGGAATCGACGCTTTGACGCCGCGAAGCCGAAAACTTTAGCGTCATTGAATGCCGTTCCGCCCTATCCTGTTCCGGAACCGCCCGAACATCGATCCGACTGCCCGAAACACCCTGATCAAGAAAACATGATAAAGAAAACTTTACATAATTTCATGCAAAAAATATACCCTCATCTCATTCATCCTTCCCGTCTTCATCGCGTTCATCCGATTCCTGATTTTCGTCGTCATCTTCTTCCTTCTTATCCCGATCTTTATGATAACGATGTACAATATAAAAAGTTACGACCATACACATGACCAAAGAGAACATAACAAATTCAAACCAATCTTCAGTCGTGGTGACCGTCATGACAATGCAGAATGCCACAATTGCATAAAAAATTAACAAAGAAATGACATACTTCATAAACATGCCTCGGAATGCGTTTATTTTATTATAACATGCATGCCGTACCAAAAATCGACCATGCGTCAAGATGAATTCCAAAATATCGAAAAATTCTGCATAAAAAAAGAGTTTGGCGACCATACCAAACTCTTGTTTCTGATAAGAGATAAAACTTACTCTTCGTCCTCTTCCTCGGGAAGTTCCACGTTGTGCCAGACGGTCTGCACGTCGTCGTTTTCTTCCAGCTTATCGAGCATCTTCCGGAATGTTTCGAGCTTGTCATCGGGAAGCGTGATCCTGCTCTGCGGGAACATGCCGAGTTCTGCCGAAAGGAAGGTGAGCCCCTTCTCCTCCAAAAACTTGCGCACGTCGGAGAACGCGGGAACGGAGGTGTACACCTCATAGACGTCCTCCTGCGTGACGACGTCGTCCGCGCCCGCCTCAATGGCGTAATCGGTGATGGTGTCCTCGTCAAGACCGGGCACGCGCTCCACCACGATGAGCCCCTTGTTGTCGAACATGTACGAGACGCTGCCCGTCGTCCCCAAAGAGCCACCGTGCTTGGACATGATGGCGCGTACATCGCCCGCCGTGCGGTTGTTGTTGTCCGTCAGCGTGGAGATGATGACCGCCGCGCCGCCCACGCCGTACCCTTCGTAGGTGAGTTCCTTATAGTCCTTATCGCCCAGCTCGCCCGCGGCGCGCTTGATGGAGCGCTCAATGTTGTCGTTGGGCATGTTTGCCGCCTTCGCCTTGGCGATGACGTCTGCGAGCTTGGAATTGGTGGAAGGGTTGGGGTTATTGCGCGCCGCAACGGCGATCTCGCGTCCGAGCTTTGTGAACACTCTGCCGCGCGCCGCGTCCGCCTTGCCCTTTTTTGCCTGAATATTGTGCCACTTGCTGTGTCCCGACATAATAGAATCTCCTTATAAATGATGTTGCGCCGCCCGCAGGACATACATGAAAATTGCCGCGGAGACCGCCGCATTCAGGCTCTCCGTGCGGTTGTCCATGGGAATGCGCACGGTGAACGCGGCGCTTGCGCGCACTGTGTCCGAAAGCCCCTTCCCCTCGCTTCCGACGGCGAGGCAGAACTGTTCGGGCGGAGAAAAAGCAAAGACATCCTCCCCCTTCATGTCCGCTGCAAGAACGGGAACGCCGAGCACGGAGAGGATCTCTTCCCGCGAACCGTGCATGAGTCGGGCGAAAAAGACGCCGCTCATGCTGGCGCGCACGCACTTCGGAGAGAAGGGGTCGGCGCAGTCCGCAAGATAGATGTCCTCATACCCTGCGGCGATCGCGGTGCGCACGACGGCTCCCACGTTGGAAGGGTCCTGCACCCCGTCGAGGAGCAGGCAGTTCCCGCGCGGCGGAAGAAGCGGGTGCACGGGAAGCGCGACCTCCGCAAGGATGCCCTGCGGCGTCTTTTCATCCGACACCGCGGCGAAGGCGTCCGCGCCCAGAACGGCGGCGGGCGGGAGATACGTCTCCCCCGCATAATCCTCGCGCACGACGACGCGCAGAACGCGCATGCCTGCCGAGAAAGCCTCCCGCACCATCTTCCCGCCTTCGACGAGAAAACTCCCCTTCTCCCGTCTGCCCTTTTTTTCTTTCAGGGAGGCGAGCTCCTTCACGAGCGGATTTTGTTTGGAGAGGATGACCATAAAATGACCCTCTGTGTGAAAAAAGCCTTTTTGCAAAGGCTTTTTTTGTTCAGATGGCGGCTTTCGCCTTGTTGCAGATGTCCGCAAACGCGGCGGCATCCGTTACGGCGAGGTCGGCAAGCACCTTGCGGTTGAGCGTGATGCCTGCGACTTTCAGTCCGTGCATGAGCTTGGAATAGGAAAGCCCGTTCTCCCTTGCGCCCGCGTTGATGCGCGCGATCCACAAAGAACGCATGTCGCGCTTGCGGCGCTTTCTGCCGATATAGGCATAGTTTAAGGACTTCATCACCGCTTCGCGGGCGATGCGGTAGTTCTTACTCTTGCAGCCAAAGTAACCCTTGGCGAGTTTTAAGATCTTTCTGCGCTTTTTGACGCCGTTTACGCCTCTTTTGATACGCATTGTCGGTTCCTCCCGTTAACCCTTATAGGGGATCATCTGCTTGACGTTGTTCTCCTGTGCCGTGGAGACGAGCGTGTTCTTGCGCAGATTTCTCTTTCTCTTTCTGTTCTTGGTTTCTGCCTTGTGGTTCTTGCCGCCGTGAGGCCGTTTGACCTTCCCGGTGCCCGTGAGCCAAAAGCGCTTTTTGCTGCCGCTGTGCGATTTCTGTTTGGGCATATTGGTATCCTCCGTTTTTTCCTTGTTCTATGTGCAGCCGCCCGATGCGCGGCGTGCCTGTTATTTTTTGACGGGCCCCAAAATCATGATGAGGTTGCGCCCCTCCTGATTGACGGGCTTTTCGATGACGGCGATGTCTTTGAGCATGTCGGCAAAGTTCATCATGACGTTCCTGCCGAGGTGCGCGTGCGCCATCTGTCTGCCGCGCAGGCGGATGGTGACCTTGACCTTGTTCCCCGCTTCGAGGAATTTGGTCGCCTGTTTCGCCTTGACGTTGACGTCGCCCACGTCGATGGTGACGGAGAGCTGCACTTCCTTGAGCTCGACGATCTTCTGGTTGCGCCTGTTCTCCTTCTCCTTCTTCGCCTGTTCAAACTTGAACTTGCCCCAATCCATGATCTTGCACACGGGCGGAACGGCGGCGGGCGAGATCTTGACAAGATTGAGCCCTGCTTCGTCGGCAAGACGGCGCGCCTCGTTGGGCGTCATGATCCCAAGCATTTCCCCCGTCTCCGAAATGACGCGGATCTCGCGGTCGCGGATGGCTTCGTCCATCTGAATCTGCGTTTTAATGGGTGTTCACCTCGCAAAAAATTTAGGGTCGCACAGAGTGCGACCCGTGGAAATATCAGGAAACGCATTGCGTTTCAAGCCGAAATTTCATGGACCCGTTCCGCGGAGCAGATACGGGGAGAAGGGTTCGCCTCTGCTTGACGCATGTTATTGTAACAGAAAGCGCCCCCGCTTGTCAAGAGTTTTTCGGCTGTATTTTTGATTTTCAGAAAATCGTTTTGTCGGCGTCCTCTTGTTTTACGAGGGCGAAGAAATCGGCTTTTGCCATGCTGCCGATGTCCCCCTCGCCGCGGCGGCGGACGGAGACGGTGCCTTCCTCCACCTCCTTATCGCCGACGACCAGCTTATAGGGCACCTTTTCCATCTCGGCGTCGAGGATCTTCCTGCCCAGCTTCTCCTTCCGAAGGTCGGCTGCGGCGCGCAGACCCATCGCGTTCATCTCGGCGACGAGCGCCTCGGCATACGCTGCGGCGCGGTCGGTGACGGGCAGCACTTTGACCTGTTCGGGCGCGAGCCACACGGGGAACTTACCCGCAAAATGCTCGATGAGGATGCCGATGAAGCGCTCGATGGAACCGAACACGACGCGGTGGATCATGATGGGACGGTGCTTTTGCCCGTCCTCGCCCACATACTCGATCTCAAAGCGCTGCGGCAGCTGGAAGTCGAGCTGGATGGTCCCGCACTGCCAGGTGCGCTTGATGGAATCTTCGAGATGAAAGTCGATCTTGGGTCCGTAGAAAGCGCCGTCTCCCTCGTTTACGGTGTATGCAAGCCCGATCTCGTCGAGCGCGGCGCGCAGCGCCGCCTCCGCCGCGTTCCAATCTTCATCGCTGCCGATGGAGTTTTCGGGACGGGTGGAGAGCTCGACGTGATATTTGAAGCCGAAGAGCTTGTACGTCTCGTCGATGATGCGCACGACGCCCTTGATCTCCTGCGTGATCTGTTCGGGCAGCATGAAGATGTGCGCGTCGTCCTGCGTGAAGCACCTCACGCGCATGAGCCCGTGCAGCTGCCCGCTCTTTTCGTGGCGGTGCACGATGCCGAGCTCCCCCATGCGGATGGGAAGGTCTTTATAGCTGTGCGGCTGCGTCTTGTAGACGAGCAGCCCGCCCGGGCAGTTCATGGGCTTGATGGCGCAGTCCTCCCCGTCGATCTTGGTCGTGTACATGTTCTCTTTATAGTGATCCCAATGACCCGACGTCTCCCACAGGGCGCGGTTCAGAATGATGGGTGTCTGCACCTCGACATATCCTTCGCGGCGGTGGAGCGCACGCCAATAGTCGATGAGGATGTTTTTGAGCACCATGCCGTTGGGCAGGAAGAAGGGAAAACCCTTGCCTTCGGGCAGGAGCGCAAAGAGTTTCATCTCCTTCCCGAGCTTGATGTGGTCGCGCTTTTTCGCCTCTTCGAGCATCCGGAAGTACTCGTCCATCTCGTCCTTTTTGGCGAATGCGGTGCCGTAGATGCGGGTGAGCATCTTCTTCTTTTCATCCCCGCGCCAATAGGCGCCCGCGATGGAGACGAGCTTGAACGCCTTTATTTTTCCCGTCGAGGGAAGGTGCGGTCCGCGGCAAAGGTCCGTGAACGCGCCCTGACGGTAGAAGGAGATTTCCTCCCCTTCGGGAAGGTCCTGAATGAGTTCCACCTTGTACTTTTCGTGATACTTGCTCATGAGGGCGATTGCCTCTTCGCGCGGCAGTGTGAACCGTTCGATGGGAAGATTGCTGCGGATGATCTTTTTCATCTCCGCCTCGATCTTTTCGAAGTCCTCCATCGTGATGGGCGTCTTGAAGTCGACGTCATAATAAAAGCCGTTGTCGATGACGGGTCCGATGGCGAGCTTGCAGGTGGGATAGACGGTCTTCAACGCCTGTGCCAGAACATGCGCGCAGGTGTGGCGGTAGACGTCCAGCCCCTCCTTGTCTTTGAGGGTGACAAGTTCGAGCGTGTCCCCGTCCGCGAGCGTATGCGAAAGGTCGGCAAGATGACCGTTCACCCTTGCCGCCACCGCTGCCCGCGCAAGCCCTTCGGAAATTTTCTGCGCCGCCTGCGCGCACGTCGTGCCCGTTTCGGCTTCCAGAACATCGCCGTTCTTTAAGATAATTTTCATGATATCCTCCCGTAAAACAACGCCATTATGCCTGACATAGTACTGTGCAGCATGCGCAAAACAACAAAAATGCGCCCCTAAATCCCCTTTTTTGGGAAATTTAAGGACGCAGACGGTTCCGCGCGGTTCCACCTTAATTGCCGAGAATAACGGCCGCTCTTTTTTTGCAATTGGTAAAATCGGATGGTTTCGCCCGCCGCCCGCCTTTGCGCGCCTTGCAGCCGAGGGACGCGCTCTCTGAAAAAAGCCATGCGGCACTACTTGTTCCGAAGTACCGCTATTGTACTATGCGGCAGAAATTTTGTCAAGAGAATATCGCGCGTTCCGCATAATATTTTTGAAGAAAATCGCCGAGCGAGTCCTCGACGTCGCCGAGGCAGTAGATATACCCCGCATCGGAGAGCACGATCTCCGCCTGCGCGTCCTCCTCGCCCAGAAGGCGGCTGCGGCGCAGCAGCGTAAAGTCGGCGCCGTACACCGCTCCGCCCTTCAGATACACCTTATTGACACTCTCCCCCGCAAGGTAGGCGCAGAACTTTTTCAGGTCGGCGACGGCAAAGCCCGCGGGGACATAGCGCACGATCCTCTCCCACTTTTCGCGCAGGGCGCCGAGGCGAAAGGCGTAAACGCCATCCACCGCGCACGTCCTGAACGCGCTCACTTTGCGGCGCACATAGGCGGCGTCCCCCGCATAGTCGGCGGCGATGAGCGCGGCCGCAAGCAGCCTGCGTTCGCGGACGGGCAGGCTGACGCGCAGCCGCCCTTGGAGAAAGCGGTACTTGTAGCCCACGCACAGCACCTCCGTTACGGCGTCTGCCGCCCGCGGCAGCAGCGCCTCCGCCTGCGGGACATGCAGCGCGATGACGGCGCGTTCCCCCGAAAAGCACATCTCTCCCCTGCCGCCCGCAGCCACGGCGTCCGCGATGAGCGCGTTATAGAGATAGGAAAAGAAGACGGCGTTCTCTCTGCGTTCGGAAAAATACAGCGTTTCCACAACGATATTGTATGAAGTTTTTTGCGCTTTCTTGCGCCGAAGGCAAAAATTTCCGCATGCGGCGGGACGCGCACGCAGGGCAACCTGCACGAATTTGGAAAAAGGCGGCAAGGCGGCTTGACTTTCTTGCCCGACAAGAGTAGAATAAAGTGCGACAAACAGCAAAGAGGAGTTTGCATGGATCATCACACGATCGAACGCAAGTGGCAGGCACGCTGGGAAAAGGCGAAATTCAACCAATTCGACAGAAAGTCCGACGCAAAGAAGTGGTACGTTCTGGAAATGTTCTCCTATCCCTCCGGCGCGAAGCTCCACATCGGGCATTGGTACAACTACGGTCCCACCGATTCCTATGCCCGTTTCAAGCGGATGCAGGGCTACAACGTCTTCCAGCCCATGGGCTTTGACGCCTTCGGCCTTCCCGCCGAAAACTATGCCATCAAGACGGGCATCCACCCCAAGGACTCCACGGAGAAGAACATTGCGACGATGGAAGGACAGCTGCGCGCAATGGGCGCCATGTTCGACTGGTCGGCGGAGGTCAAGACCTGCGAAGAAGACTACTACAAGTGGACGCAGTGGATGTTCCTGCAACTCTACAAGAACGGGCTTGCCTACCGCAAGGAGGCGCCCGTCAATTGGTGCCCCTCCTGCCGGACGGTGCTCGCCAACGAGCAGGTGACGGAGGGCTGCTGCGAACGCTGCGGAACACAAGTCGTGCGCAAAAACCTCACGCAGTGGTTCTTCAAGATCACCGATTATGCGGAAGAACTTTTAACGGGGCTGGACACCCTTGACTGGCCCGAGAAGACCAAGAACATGCAGCGCAATTGGATCGGCAAGTCCACGGGCTGCGAGATCGAATTTGAATGCGAGAACGGGGAAAAGCTGCGCGTATACACGACGCGCTGCGACACGGTGTTCGGCGTGAGCTATGTGGTGCTCGCCCCCGAACATCCCCTTGCCCGCACGCTTGCGACCCCCGAACAAAGCGCCGCCGTGGAGGAATACATCGCGCAGGCAGCGAGGTCCAACGAGATCGAGCGCCTCTCCTCCGCGCGGGAAAAGACGGGCGTCTTTACAGGCAGCTACTGCACAAACCCCGTCAACGGCAAAAAGATCCCCGTCTGGCTCGCCGACTATGTGCTGGCAAGCTACGGCACGGGCGCCGTGATGGCGGTCCCCGCGCACGACGAGCGCGACTACGCCTTCGCCACCAAGTATCATCTGCCCATCGAAAAGGTCATCGAGAAGAAGGGCGGCGAGACGGAGCTCCCCTTCACCGAGGACGGCATCATGGTGAATTCGCTGCAATTCGACGGGCTGTTCGGCGAAGAGGCGCGCGCGGAAGTCGCGGCGTACATCTCCAAGCTCGGCAAGGGCGGCAAGAAGGTCAACTTCCGCCTGCGGGACTGGCTGGTCTCCCGCCAGCGGTATTGGGGGGCGCCCATTCCCGTGGTCCACTGTCCCAAGTGCGGCGCGGTGCCCGTTCCCGAAAAAGACCTGCCCGTCAGGCTTCCCTATGACGTGGAATTCCGCCCCGACGGAAAGTCCCCGCTTGCCAAGTGCGATCAGTTCATGCACACCGTCTGCCCCAAGTGCGGCGGCGAGGCGCTGCGCGATCCCGACACTCTCGACACCTTTGTGTGTTCGAGCTGGTATTATCTGCGCTACGCGGACGCGCACAACGAAAAAGAGCCTTTCTCGCGCGAAGCGGTGGACAAAATGCTGCCCGTGGACGTGTACGTCGGCGGCGCGGAACACGCCTGCATGCACCTTCTCTACGCGCGCTTCTTCACCAAGGCGCTGCGCGACATGGGCTATCTCGATTTTTCGGAGCCGTTCAGGCGCCTTGTCCATCAGGGCGTCATCTTGGGACCCGACGGCAACCGCATGTCCAAGTCGCACGGCAACATCGTCTCCCCCGACGAATACGTCGAAACATACGGCGCGGACGCCTTCCGTATGTACCTCATGTTCGGATTTTCCTATACGGAGGGCGGACCGTGGAACGACGACGGCATCAAGGCGATCGCCAAGTTCATGGACCGCGTGGAAAAGCTCGTCTTAAAGATCGACGGCTATAAAGCGGGAAAGGACGCCCCTGCGGGCGCGCAGGAAAAGGCGCTCGCCTATGCGCAGAATTATGCCGTTGACCGCGTGACGAAGGACCTTGAAGCCTTCTCCTTCAACACGGCACTCGCGCGCATCATGGAATTCGTCAACGCCCTTGCGAAGTACGACGCACTCGAACAGAAAAACATTGCCGCGGAAAAGGCTGCGATGCGCGACCTCGTTCTGCTGCTTGCCCCCTTTGCCCCGCATTTTTGCGAGGAGCTGTGGGAGCAGACGGGCGGAAAAGGCTCCGTGTTTGAACAGACCTTCCCCGTCGCCAGCGAGGAGGCGCTCCGCCTCGATGAGAAGGAATACGCCGTGCAGGTCAACAGCAAGATGGCGTGCCGCGCCATGCTTCCCACCTCCCTTGCCGAGGAGGAGGCGAAGGCGCTTGCCCTTGCCCTGCCCGAAGTCCGGGAAAAGACGGCGGGCAAGACGGTAAAAAAGTGCATCGTCGTCCCCGGACGGCTCGTCAACCTCATCGTGGGATAACAACGGAATATAAAAACAGCCCGCGGGTAAAAGCCTTACCCGCGGGCTGTTTGATTGTCGTTCTGTTCCGATGACTCAGACGCGTCACTCGATCGTGGTCTCCGCCAGGAGCCTGATCTCCACCAGCGAGGTCCCCGACTCGCTGCCTGCGCCGTCGCTTTCATAATCACACAAAATGACGGAAACGGGAAGACTGATCCCCATGGGCTGGTTGACATCCGGAACGTTCATCCAAAAATACTCCCTTACGCCGTTCCAGGAAGTCGCAAAACTTGCGTGGCCGCTCCAATTTTCGCCCGACAGCTTTTCGCTCGACAACATCGTTCCGTCCCGACCCGGGGAAGTGTCGGTGCACGTGTAGCGATACTCCTTGCCGTCGGGAGCAGAAAAGACCACCTCGACCTCATCGCTCTTGCTCCCCACGGTGACCGTCGCGCCCTCCAACCCGGCATAGATGCCGTGCTCCTGCACGACGGTGTCGATATATGCCATGAACGCTTCGGGACTTGCCTTGTCGTCTTCCTGCAAATCTCCGAGAATATCGTAGTTATCGCATTCAACGGTATAGTCCCAATCGATCTCGTCAAAATACTTTTCGATCAGATCGCCCACGGGAGTGTCCGACTCCCCGTCGGCATACCCCGCACCCTTCTGTCCGTCCCAATCGACGGGCATGGTTTTCCCCGTGAACGTGACCGTCTTGCCATACAGGGAGGTACTGACTAATCTCCCCCCCGCATCCGACGGACAGCAGCAACACGGAAGAAAGCGTCAGCGCGCCGATGGCAGCCATTACAACTTTTTTCATACATGCTCCTCCTTGTCCGCCCTCTCTTTCCGAAAGGGCAGCCTGATGTTAAGAACATGATACCACACGCGCCGCGATTTGTCAATCCCTTTTGATATTTTTTGTTATGCAGACGCGCCGCTTGTCCTTTCGCGCATCGTCCGCAGGATGTGCTCCGCATACAGACGGGCGACGTTGACGCCCGTCACGCGCTCGAACGTGCCGAAAAAGGCGTTGGAATTGACCTCGCACAGAAGATACCCTTCCCTGCCATAGAGCAGATCGACGCCGCAATAATCCAGACGAAGCGCCGCCGCCGCGCGTTCCGCGATGTCCTTGGCGGACGCATCGAGCGGCGCAGCCTCCCCTCTGCCGCCCAGCTCGGCATTGGAACGGAAATCTCCCTGCGAAGTACGGTGCATGGCGGCGACCGCCTTCCCGCCGATGGCGATGACGCGCAGATCGCGCCCCGCGCTTTCCCCGACGAACCGTTGAAAGAGGTGGGGACGTTTTTGCAGTTCCGCGGCGATCTCCCGCAGCTCGGCACGGCTGCGTGCAAGATACACGCCCTTCCCCAAAGAGCCGTAACACTCCTTGACGACGACGGGATAGCCGAGCAGCGCTTCGGCGCGGGCGAGCACCGCCTCCGAGACGGGCACGCCGTCCGTGTAACACAAAGGCGCGGCGAGCGTTTCCGGCATGGGCACCTTGCCCGCAAGGGCGATGTGCGTGCGCATTTTATCGTCGCACGCTTCCACGGCGTCGGCACGGTTGAAAAGACGCATGCCCGCCTTTTCCAAAAGGCGGGATGCGTACTTGTCCTTGTCGAGATAGACACAGAAGTCATATCCCTCGCCGAAGTGCCGTACCCCTTCCGCAATGCAGGCGGGGGCTTCGTTGCGGACGATCTCGCAGGGGACGCCCAGCCCGCCGAGCTCCTTGCAGAGGCGGCGGGGCTGGTTGAGCTCGTGTTCCGACTGCGTATAGGCGTTGACCAGAATGAATCCTTTCATAAAACGACCTTATTGCCCGGATGTCACCTGCGGTTCTTGCCTTCCGCGGATGAGGAACAGCCCGCCCTCTCCGCAATCGAGGGTGATGGTCTCGCCCGCCTGCGGGTTCTCCTTCACAATGAATTTTGCGATGGGCGTCTCGGCGTGCGACTGAATAAACCGCTTTAAGGGACGTGCGCCGAAGGCGGGGTCGTACCCGTTGTCCGAAATGTAGCCCACGGCGCGCGGCGTCACTTCGAGCGTGAGATTTTCCGCGGCGAGGCGCGCTTTGAGCCTGCCGAGCAGGATGCCGACGATCTTGTCGATGTTCTCGCGCGTCAGGGGCTTGAACATGATGATCTCGTCGAGACGGTTGAGAAATTCGGGACGGAAGGAGCGTTTCAGAAGCTCCCCGACCTGCGCGCGCGCCTTTTGGGAAATTTCACCCTCTTCGATGCCGTCCATGATAATATCCGAACCGAGGTTGGACGTCAAGATGATGATGGTGTTCTTGAAGTCCACCGTCCTGCCCTGCGAATCGGTCACCCTGCCGTCGTCGAGGATCTGCAACAGAATGTTGAACACGTCGGGATGCGCCTTTTCGATCTCGTCGAAGAGCACGATGGAATAGGGCTTGCGGCGCACCGCCTCGGTGAGGGCGCCCCCTTCCTCGTACCCGACATATCCGGGAGGTGCGCCGATGAGACGGGAGACGGAGAACTTTTCCATGTACTCCGACATGTCGATGCGGACGATGTTCTTTTCGTCGTCAAACAAATTCTCCGCAAGCGACTTTGCGAGTTCCGTCTTGCCCACGCCCGTGGGACCCAGAAACAGGAAGGAGCCGATGGGACGGTTGGGGTCGGAGATGCCCGCACGCGAACGCAGGATGGCGTCCGAGACCTTTGTGACCGCCTCTTCCTGCCCGACGACGCGCTTATGAAGGTCGTCTTCGAGGTGCAAAATTTTCTCGCGCTCGCCCTCTTTCAAGCGCGCGACGGGGATGCCCGTCCAGCGCGACACGATGCGGCTGATTTCCTCCTCCGTCACTTCGTCCTGCAAGATGGCGTCCTCGCGCGCGTTGACGCTCGACTTCGCCTTCTCCAGCTTTTTGTTGAGTTCGACGAGGGTGCCGTATTTGAGGCGGGAGGCTTCGTCATACTTGCCCGCGTTCATTGCGGAATCGATCTCGCCGTTCACGCGGTCGATCTCCGCCTTTAATTCCTTCTCGTCGCGGATGGCGTTCTTTTCGTCCTCCCACTTCGCCTTCAATGCGGCAAAGGTCTCCTTTAAGGAGGCAAGCTCCTTTCTGAGCGCTTCGAGGCGGGCGACGGAGAGGTTGTCGCTCTCCTTGGAGAGCGCCTTTTCCTCCACTTCGAGCTGGGCGATCTTGCGGTTCATGGCGTCCATATCGGCGGGCATGGAGTCGATCTCCGTTCTGATCATCGCCGCCGCCTCGTCCACAAGGTCGATCGCCTTGTCGGGCAGGAAGCGGTCGGTGATGTAGCGGTTGGACAACACCGCCGCCGCGACGAGCGCGTCGTCGTGGATGCGCACGCCGTGGAAAATCTCAAACCGCTCCTTCAAGCCGCGCAGGATGGAGATGGTGTCCTCCACCGTCGGCTCGCCCACCAGAACGGGCTGGAAACGGCGTTCGAGCGCCGCATCCTTTTCGATGTATTTTCTGTATTCGTCGAGCGTCGTCGCGCCGATGCAGTGCAGCTCGCCGCGCGCCAGCAGCGGCTTTAACAGGTTACCCGCATCCATCGCCCCCTCCGACTTCCCCGCCCCGACGACGGTGTGCAGCTCGTCGATAAAGAGAAGGATGCTTCCGTTCGACTTGGTGACTTCGGCGAGCACCGCTTTGAGGCGCTCCTCAAATTCGCCGCGGTACTTGGCGCCCGCGATGAGCGCGCCCATATCGAGCGCAAAGAGCGTCTTGTTTTTGAGCGTTTCGGGGACGTCCCCTTTGACGATGCGCTGGGCAAGCCCCTCGGCGATGGCGGTCTTGCCGACGCCCGGTTCGCCGATGAGGACGGGATTGTTCTTTGTCTTGCGGGAGAGGATGCGCACGACGTTGCGGATCTCCTCGTCCCTGCCGATGACGGGTTCCAATTTGTGCTCGCGCGCCCGCTTGGTGAGGTCGGTCCCGTACTTTTCGAGCGCCTCATACGTCTCTTCGGGGTTATCGCTCGTCACGCTCTGATTGCCGCGCACCGTCTTCATCCCCTCCAAAAACTTGTTTTTCGTCAGCCCGAAGCGCGAGAAAATATCCTTCAGACCCCGCTCGTCGTTGTCGAAGAGGCACAAAAAGAGATGTTCGACGGAGATGTATGCATCCTTCATGCCCGCGGCGAGCTTTTCCGCCTCATTCAGGATCCTGCCGACGGCGGGCGTCGCATAGGGACGGGAACCGCCCGACGTGCGGGGCAGGCGCTCCGCGGCGTCCTTCAAGGCATGGGCAAGCCCCTCCGCATCCGCCCCCGCGCGGGTGACGATGCGGCGGCACAACCCGTCCTTTTCAAGAAGCGCAAGCGCAAGATGCAGCGCGGTCAGTTCGGGATTCCCGTACTCCTCGGCAAAATTTTGCGCCTGCTGCACCGCTTGCAGCGACTTCTGTGTAAATTTTTCGGCATCCATATCTTCCTCCTCCGAAGGCGGTCCTCCGCCCCCTGTTCCGTTTCGGCTATATTATACCTCGCATGCCGCCGTTCTAAACAAACCGCCCCCTCTTCCCCGCAGGAATTTCCATGAAGCATGCAGCCGCACGCGGCATTCCCCGTCCCGCCATCTGCCATAAAAATTGCGGCGATTTTATTTCCAGCGACAAAGGCGGGGCACGCGAACGGTCAAACAATTGACAAACGCCGCAAAGAGGCGTATAATTTGATGAAAACACACAAAAGGTCGTTCTATGCTCACCATCGAAAAAATTTATGACGCGCAGCGCGTCCTGGAAGAAGCGCTCTATCCCACGGAGATCATCCGCTCCACGGGGCTTACCGACCGCTGCGAACTCTTCCTCAAAACGGAAAACCTGCAAAAGACGGGCTCCTTCAAGATCCGCGGCGCGTACTACAAGATCGCCCGCCTCTCCCCCGAAGAGAAGAAGCGGGGCGTCATCGCATGTTCTGCGGGCAACCACGCGCAGGGCGTCGCCCTTGCCGCACAAAAGAACGGCATTCCCGCCCTCATCTGCCTGCCCGACGGTGCGCCCATCTCCAAGGTGGAAGCGACGCGCAGCTACGGCGCGGAACTTTGCCTCGTCCCCGGCGTCTACGACGATGCCTACAACCGCGCGCTCGAACTGTGCAAGGAGCGCCAACTCACGTTCATCCACCCGTTCGACGACGAAGACGTCATTGCGGGACAGGGCACCATCGGGCTGGAGATTCTGTCGCAGTTGAAAAACGTGGACGCCGTCATCGTTCCCGTGGGCGGCGGCGGGCTGATCTCCGGCATCGCGTTCGCCGTCAAACAGCTCAATTCCAAAGTCAAGGTCTACGGCGTACAGGCAGCGGGCGCGGCGAGCATGGTCACTTCCCTGCACGACGGCAAGATCGAATGCCTGCCCTCCGTCTCCACCATTGCGGACGGCATCGCCGTCAAGCAGCCGGGCGAACACACCTTCGCCTGCTGCAAAAAGTATGTGGACGGCATGACCGTCGTAACGGATGAGGAGATCAGCGCCGCCATCCTCGCCCTCATCGAAAAACAGAAGATGATCGCGGAAGGCGCGGGCGCAGCGGCAGTCGCCGCCGTCATGGCGGGCAAGTTCCCCGATCTCGACGGCAAAAAGGTATGCTGCCTTGTCTCCGGCGGCAATATCGACGTCACCATTTTGAGCCGCGTCATCACGCGCGGGCTCATGATGAGCGGACGGCAATGCACCCTCACCATCGAACTTTTGGACAAGCCGGGGCAACTCGTCTCCGTCTCCAAGATCATCGCAGGCTGCGGCGCGAACGTGGTGGGCGTTCACCATGAACATGCCAATGCCGGCAGCGAGGTCATCGGCTGCTATCTGCGCATCGACATGGAGACACGCGACTTCGCGCAGATCGAAGACATCAAACGCGCCCTGACGCAGGCAGGCTTCAAACTCTGCTGAAAATCATACCCGCAGGCATATTTGCAAAGGAGAACCGCATGACATCCCAACGTATTCAGACCGAAAACGCCCCCGCTGCGATCGGACCCTATTCCCAGGCGGTGAAGGCGGGCGGATTGGTGTTCACCTCCGGACAGATCGCACTCGATCCCGCAACGGGGACCGTCGTTGCAGGCGGCATCCGCGAACAGACGGTACGCATCTGCGAAAACCTGAAAGCCGTTCTGGAAGCCGCAGGCAGCTCACTCGCCAACGCAATCAAGACGACCTGTTTTCTGGTAGACATGAATGATTTTTCCGCCTTCAATGAAGTGTACGGGCAGTACTTTTCCGAAAAGCCCGCAAGGAGCTGTGTTGCGGTGAAGGTGCTTCCAAAGGGCGTCCTCGCCGAAGTGGAAGTCATCGCCCTCGTCTGAGTTCCGCGCGGCGATACCCGCCCCGCAAAGGCGCCCCGGCAAAAAATCACTTTTATGTTCTTGTACAAGCGGAGGTTCCCCTGCGCCTCGCAATAAAACGAGAGAGGAGACACGCTCCTCTCTCGTTTTATGGTGGGGACAACAGGGCGTTGCCGACACCCCAAAGGGGTCCCCTCGGCAATACCTTCGGTGCGCCCCTCGCCCGAGGCAGTCAAGAACAACGTCGGCGTTCTCCCTCGGGCGGAGGTTCCCCTGCGCCTCGCAATAAAACGAGAGAGGAGACACGCTCCTCTCTCGTTTTATGGTGGGGACAACAGGGCTCGAACCTGTGACCTCATGCATGTGAAGCATGCGCTCTAACCAACTGAGCTATGCCCCCGAACTGTACCTTGTTATTTTACTCTCTGCGCGGACAGTTGTCAATCGATTTTGATATACAACAAAAAATTATCCCAAAAAAGTGCAAATTTTCTTGTAACGTTCCGCGCCGATGTGATATAATAAAGAAAAAATCCGGAGTTTTGCCGCATGGGGACGATACGCCGTTCTATGGTCGCCACCGACGCACAGGAGACCTTGGAAGACCTGATCGACGAGATCACGATCGCTTTGGAAGAATTGCAGGAAAGCGAGATGAACAATCAGCTTGGTTTATACGGCGAAGGCGAAAAAGCCGCGTATGTGCACATGTTGGGGTTTATTCAACAACGCTGGAAAGACAGCGAAAAATTCGGCTTGGACTACGATATCGAACGCCGCTTTCCCGTCTGAGCCGATTTTCCCCGCAAAAGAATTTGCGAAGGCACTGCATTTGCATTGACAAACGCATCAAAATATAGTAAAATAACAACGCAACGGGGTTATGGCGCAGTTGGTAGCGCGTTTGAATGGCATTCAAAAGGTCAGGGGTTCGAATCCCCTTAGCTCCACCAAGTCAAAATAATCCGAACCTTTTGGTAACAACCGATTGGTTCGGATTTGTCGTTTCTCCGAAATAATGCAAAAACAGGGCGGCTGCCCTGTTTTTTTATGTTCCTGCGGGATCGGTCGTTATCTGTGCCTGCCCTTGAAGAAGAGCGCAACCGTCCCCGCGCCCGAATGGGTGCCGATGACGCTGCCGATCATGTTCACAAAGAAGTTCCGCGTTCCGAAGCGGTCTTGAATGAGCCCGATGAGATACTCCACATCCTTTGCGCAGTCGCCGTGGCTGATGAATACGGGGTCGTCCTTGCCGAGTTCCTGCAATTCCGTCATCCGCTCGACGAGCGCGGCAAGCGATTTTTTCCGCCCCATCGCCTTGCCGACGGGAATGAGGTGCCCCGCATCGTCCACATGCAGAACGGGTTTGATGTTCAGGATCTTGCCGACGACCGCCGTCGCACCCGAAACCCTTCCGCCGCGCTTTAAGTGGAACAGATCGTCCACCGTGAAGAAGTGGCAGATGTGCCCCTTCAGCTCCTCGGCAAACGCCGCCGTTTCTTCAAGCGAGGCGCCCGTATCCGCTTTTTTCACGATGTAATCGACGAACAGCCCCTGTCCGAGCGAAGCACACAGCGAATCGACCACCGTCACCTTGGCTTGATAGCGCTCTGCAAGCGACTTGGCGGCAACGCGGTAACTCTCGCACGTTCCCGAAAGCCCCGAAGAAAAGGAAATGACGAGCACATCCTTCCCCTCTTTCACATACGGTTCGATGGCGGCTTCCGCCTGCGCGGGCGTCACCTGAAACGTCTTTGGCATGGCGCCGCCGCGCAGCAGTTCGTAGAACTTTTTGACGTCCATCTGCGCGCCGTCCTCGCCGCCATAGGTGACGCCGTCCAGCGTGAAGCCAAGCTCAACGCGCGCCACATCATGCTGCACATAGTACTCATCGGGGAGATCGCTGCCCGTATCCGTCATTACCACAAATTGTCTTGTCATACCTTCCGTCCTTGTTCTTTTTTCAGAACAGACTCTCCCCCCTGTTCCGTCCAAAATTATACACAAAGGAAACTATTTTGTCAATCGGTTGCGGATACATCGGCGCAACTTTTTTCAGGAAAGCACAGTAAAGTTTTTGACGCGCGTGATGCGGAACGTCAGCGTGACGAAGGCGCCGTTTTTTTCCTCGCGCAGCGAAAAGGACACCCGCCCGTCGAGATCGAAATACTCCTGCGCGACATGCGCGAAATCGCGCACTGCCGCCGCCTCGCACTCCTCGGAAATGAGCGCCTTATCCCGCCGCAGCAGATTTTCCAGACGCTCGCGCGACCCTTCCTTCATCCCTGTCTCCTTTCCCGGTATCCGGGCAGCGCGACCCCCCTGCAGCCGAGGACGGCATCCGCCAGCGCGCGGAATGCGCGCGACTTCGGCACGACGTTCTCGGCAAACAATTTATCATCCTCCTGTACCGTTCCGAGCAGCGGAAGGCGCAGCGCTGCGGCGATATCCTCCGCAGAAAGCAGATCGGCGCGGCGGCGCTCCCTGCGCTGCAAATTGACAACGAGCCCGACGAACGCGAAGCGATAGCCCGACAGGATGCCCGTCACACGGTCGGCATCACGCAAGGCAGAGATGTGCGGCGTGGTGACGAGCAGCGCCTCCTCCGCACAGGAAGCCGCGCGGTGAAACCCGTCCTCGATGCCCGCGGGGGAATCGAGGAGGATGAAGTCAAAGCGCGGGGAAAGCGTTTCGAGAATGAGCCTGATCGCCTGCGGCGAAATGTAGCGCTCGAGAACGCGGTTGCTCGTCAAGGTGAAGAGCGTCGGATAAGCGGGATGCGGCACCAGCGCCTGCCGCGCGCGGCACCGCCCTTCCGCCGCGTCGAGAATATCGTAGACGGCGCGGTTCTCGACGCCGAGCACCACGTCCGCATTGTTGAGCCCGAAATCGAGGTCACAGACGATGACGCGCTGTCCCCGCCGCGCGAGCTGTACGCCGAGGTTGCAGCAAACCGTCGTTTTGCCGACGCCGCCCTTTCCCGACGTTACCACGATCTTTCTTGCCATGTCCCCTCCCGCGCGCGTTTGGAAAAATTATATCACAGGACATGAGGGCGAAGCGGGAAGTCCTTTGTCGGAATTTGACGGCTCGCGGCGAATTTCCTTCGCCCCGCGGAACGCGCCTTTTTCGGAGGCGGACGCAAAGCCGCCCGCGCAATCAATGCGCGGGCGGCTTGCTTTACTTCTGCAATAAACTTCTGACGTACCGTTCGTATTCCTCATCGGTGAGTTTTTTCATCTTCTTCTTTGCCATAGACGCGCCCCCGTATCGATACAAGCAGTATGGACGGCGCGCGGCGTTTTTATTCGGTGCGCAGGGCGGTGACGGGGTCCTTCTTCGCGGCGGACTGCGCGGGAATGAGCCCCGAAATGAGCGTTAACACGACGCTGATGAGTACCATGATGAACGCCGTTCCGACGGGCAGCGCCGCAATGCCCGCAATCCCCGCAAGCGATTGGATGATGAGATTGATGAAGATGGACAGGAAATAGGCAAGCCCGATGCCGATGAGCCCCGCGGCAAGCCCGATGATGAAGGTCTCCGCGTTGAACAGGTTTCTGACATCCTGCTTGCGCGCACCGAGCGATCGCAGCACGCCGATCTCCTTGACGCGCTCCACCACCGAGACATAGGTGATGATGCCGATCATGACGGAGGAGACGACGAGGGAGATCGCCGTGAACGCCACCAGAACGTAGGTGATGATGTCCAAAATCTGCTGTACCATGCTCATGAGCATGCCGACGGTGTCCGAATACTTGATCTGCTCCTCCTGCTCGTGCGTGTCGTTCCATGCATCAAGATAGGAGAGCAAACTTTCTTTGCCGTCGAAATCGGTCGCATAGATGGCGACGGACGTGATGCTGTTATCCCCTCCCAGCGAACGAACGACGGTTTCGCGGTCATACGTGGCAAACACGTTTGCCAGCGACGAAAAATAAGCGCTGTTGAGATTTTTGGAGGGCGACAGGTAAAACGTCTGCCCGACGTAGTCTTCCAATGCGGCGTTTCCCGCCACCATCCGACTCTCGATCGTAAACGCGGATTCCTCATTCATCCACTTGACGATGAGCGAACGCATGTTCTGCGCAAGGTATTCCTGCACGAGCGTTTCCGTAAAATTGATGCCGCTGGTCAGGCACCCGTAGTTAAGCCCCGTTTTCAGCCGCAGAATGCCCGATACGCGGAGCGGAATGCCGTCTTGGCTCGTCGCGCCCTCAAATTCCGCCTTTGTCAGCTCTCCGTCCTCTTTATAGGTAAATGGATATTTCCCTTGGATCGCGTCGGCAAGCTTGTAGTCGTAAGTTTCGTCCTCGCCCGTATAGGTATCGGACGTATAGACGGCATCGTTGTTGAAGAGAACGTAGCGTTTGCCGACGATCTCCTTAAAATCAACGAGCGCGCTTTCGCTGATTTCGTCGGAACCATCCTCGCCAGCCTCGAAAAGGTCAACGAACTTTTCTTCGTCCAGAAGTCCGAGCTGCGCGAGCGTCAAGTCGCTCACCTCGTTATTCGATCCGACAACGAGCACGATATCCCCCGCCCCCGCAGGGAATTCGCCCGCGATGACTTCGTACTGCGACTGCACATATTGTCCGTAATCTTCGGCGGACGGATCCTGCGTGCCCGGCATGACATTGACGACATCGCCGAAAAAGTCGGCAAACCCGACAAGGTCTGCATAGTCGGACGCCTCCGTGCGCACCACGTTGATATAATATTCTTTGAGATTGGACAGCGAACGATATGTCTCGTCGAGCTTGCCGTCCCCGTCCTTATCTGCCGTTTTTACACCCGTGAAAAGGTTGTTGACGACGGAAGCCCCGTACCCATACTGAATGGCGGAATACCACGCGGGATCGGCAGCTTCCAGATAGGAAAGGTATTCATCCGTGATGTTGTTGCGCAGCGTCATGCCCTCGGCAAGGCTTGTGAGGAATGAATCGACGTACACCTTATCGGTGAGCTTTTCAAGGTCGGGCATATCCTGCGGGGATGTGAAGGACGTCATGATGGACGCCATGTCGAACGCGCTCTCCGTCACTTTGACGGGATAGTATGAAAGCATATCCTCTTCCGTCTTTTTGACGTAGTTGTTGAAGCCCGCAGAGAGTGCCAGAACGAGACTGACGCTGACGATGCCGATGCTGCCCGCAACGGACGTCAAGATGGTGCGCCCCTTTTTGGTGAGCAGGTTTCTGGCGCTCAGCGCAAGCGACGTTAAAAAGCTCATGCGGGCGCGCGGCTTTTTCTCCCCGCGCCCTTTCCCCTTCTTCGGCGCGCCCTCGGACATGCCCCCGTCCTCTTCGGCTTTTGCGGGAGCCTCCTCGGACACGGGCGCCTCCTCTTGCGGCACGGGGGCGGGGCACCCGTCTTCGGACATGCTCCCGTCATAGGGCATGGAATCCTCTTCCACCAAGCCGTCTTTGAGCTTGACGATACGCGTCGCATATTCGTAGGCGAGTTCGGGATTGTGCGTGACCATGATGACGAGCCGCTCGCCCGCGATCTCCTTGATCAGGTCCATGATCTGCACGCTCGTTTCCGAATCGAGCGCGCCCGTCGGCTCGTCCGCCAGAAGGATGGCGGGATTGTTGACGAGCGCACGCGCGATGGCGACGCGCTGCATCTGTCCGCCCGAAAGCTGGTTGGGCTTTTTGTCGAGCTCATTTCCGAGCCCCACACGCGCGAGCGCCTCGGCGGCGCGCCGCCTGCGCTCCTCCCTGCCGACACCCGCGATGGTCAGCGCAAGTTCGACGTTTCCAAGCACCGTCTGGTGCGGGATGAGATTATACGTCTGAAAGATGAACCCGATGCGGTGATTGCGGTAGACATCCCAATCCCTGTCGCGGTAGTCCTTTGTGGAGCGCCCCTGAATGACGAGATCGCCCGACGTATAATGGTCCAGCCCGCCGATGATGTTGAGCAGCGTCGTCTTGCCGCATCCGGAGGGACCCAGAATGCAGACAAACTCATTTTCCCTGAATTCAAGACTGATGCCTTTGAGCGCATGAACATCGCCGGAAGCGACATGATAGTCCTTCCGGATGTCCGTCAGTTTCAGCATATTGACCTCATTGCGCGCACTGCGCGCGGCAAAACTTATTTCTTGTCCGCGTCGATCTTCTTTTTGACCTTCTCGATCGCCTTATTCAGGTTGTCGTACAGGTTGAAGAACTCCCTTATTTTCTTCTCCCCCATCTCCGCGACGATCAGTGCCATGGTGGCGTTCGCCTCCCTGCACTGTTCTTCGAACACGGCGCACGCATCGGGGGAAAGTTTGATATAGGCGATCTTCCTGTCCGTGGGGGAATCCACACGGTTGACGATGCCGTCCTTCTCCATCTTCGTCACGATCTGCGAGATGGCGGAACGCGTGATGCCGAGGCGGCGGGCAAGCTCCGAGGAAATGATGTTGTTCCCCTTCTCCTCTTCGAGGATGACCTCCCGCAGCAGGCGGAACTCGGTGCGGGAAAGCTCATGCGCGCCCGCAAAGAAGTCGATGCTCTCCATGTTCCGCATCATCTGAAAGCACTTTACAAGGTATTCGTTGATCTCCATAATTGCCTCCTTTGATTATCCGTTTGTATTTTGCTGAACAATTTACCTACTTTATTATAATGCACCGCAGGGAAATTGTCAACCCCATGCAACAAGAAACGGGCAAAATTCATCATTTTATCATTTTTTACACGGCGGTTTCCCGAAATAGGAATACAGCGTACAGGCGATGCGCGCGTTGTAGAGCCTCCGTTTCTTGTCCGCCCTGCCGCCGAAGGCGCGTTCCGCCCCCTCGTATGCGGAGAGAAAGACGCAGCTCCAATCGGGAAGCGCGCGGTACATGCGCCCGAAATCGGCATACAGCGCGCGCAGATCCTCCTTCATGCGCTCCCCGTAGGGCGGATTGGAGAGAATGATGCCGCAGCGCTCCGACGAGGAGAAGCGGCGCATGTCCTGCACGCGGAAACAAATGTCCTTCTCCACGCCCGCGCGGGCGGCATGGAAACGCGCCAGCTCCACCGCCTTGCGGGAGATGTCCGCCGCGAACAGCTCGGGCATGGGCGAGCGGTCAATCACATCGCGCGCCTCCTCGCGCGCACGCGGCGCCGCCTCCTTCGGCACGCACTTCCAGCGTTCGAAATCAAAGCCGCGGGAGAGCCCGGGCGCAATGCGGCGCATGTAGAGCGCCGCCTCGACGGGCAGGGTGCCGCTTCCGCAGAACAGATCGGCAAACGGCTTGCCCGCGCGGAAAAAGGAACTTTCGACGATCGCCGCGGCGGTGGTCTCCCGCAGGGGCGCATCGTAAGTTTTGATGCGGTAACCGCGCTTATGCAGACCGTCGCCCGACGTATCCAGCGTGAGATATGCCACATCCTCGTGCAAAAAGACGCCGACGACGGCGCGCTCGCCGCGCTCATCCAGGGAAGAGACGCCGAACTTTTCTTTAAGGCGCTCGGCGATCGCCTTCTTCACGACGCCGCCCGTCGCCTTCACCGCCATGAGGCGGCTTTTCACGCACTTGCCGTCCATGAGGATACGGCTGTGCGGAGAGAGGAATTGCTCCCACGGGAGGGCGCGCACCCCCTCGAAGAGGGCGTCAAAATCGGGGGCGGGAAATTCTCCCACCCCCGCGAGCACGCGTTCGCCCGCCCGCAGGCAGACATTGAGGCGGGCGACGTCCCGCCAATCCCCCGCAAGCACGATCCTGCCGGAGACGGCGGGGCAATCGCCGTAGCCGAGTTCATGAAGTTGCCGCTTGACGGACGCTTCCACGCCCGTTGCAACGGGAATATACAGTTTCATCGGACAGTCATTCCTGTTCCCCGTCCCCGTCGTCGGGAACGGGAATGCTCGGATTGAGCGGAGAGGTGACGGGCGTCAGATCGTACTTGTCATCCATGTCGCCGAGGATCTCTTCGATGATGTCCTCGCGCGTGATGATGCCCACCGTCTCCTGTGCGGACGTGACGACCATCATGTGCTCACGCCCCTGCTGCATGCGCTTCATGAGCGCGGAAATCTTGTCGTCGGCGGACGCCGTCGAAACGGGGCGGACGATCGCCGAAAAGTCCTTTTTGCCCGCGAGCAGGTTCTCGTAGAAATCCGCGCGGTACAAAATGCCGACGATGTTCCCCTTTTCCCCGCGGTAGACAGGCACGCGCGAGAAATTGGTCTCGCGGAACAGGCGGACAACGCGCCGCTCGTTCTCGCCCTCGGGGACAGCCGTCACCCTGTCGAGCGGGATCATGCAGGACCCGACGTGCAGTTCGTCATAGCGCAGCGTTCTGTGGATGAGTTCGTGCTCCGTTTCGTTGAGCACGCCGTCCTCTTTGACGTCGGAGACGAGCATCTTGAACTCCGCCTCGGTATACCCCTCTTTCTCCTTGTTCAGGCGGAAGACGAAAAAGACGAATTTTTCCCATCTGCCGAACAGCCAATTGAGCGGCCAGAGAAGATAGGTCAGAACGAGCAGCGGATATGCCGCAAAGCAGGCGAACGCCTCAGGCACTTCCTTGGCGAGCGTCTTGGGCGAGACTTCGCCGAAGATGAGCACCACCACGGTGATGACGACGGTGGAAATGGTGGGACCCAGCCCCTCGCCGAGCAGCGCCACGAAGAGCACCGTGCCGATGGTGGATGCGGTGATGTTGACGATATTGTTGCCGATGAGCAGCGTCGTCAGGATCTTGTTGTAGTCGGCGCCGAGCTTCAGGGCGACGCGCGCCGTGCGCTTCTTCGCCGAAAGGCGGCGCATGCGGACGGAGGAGAAACTTGTGTATGCCGTCTCCGTCGCGCTGAAAAAGCCGGAGAGCGCGACGAGAATGACGAGGACGACGGTGAGTACGGTGATCGTTACGGGATCCATCTTCCGCCCTCCTTATGCCTGCTGCGGCGCCGCGGGCGGCGTCGGGAGCGAGGTGACGGGCGTCAGATCGTACTTGTCGTCCACGTCCCCCAGCAGCTCTTCCACCATATCTTCGCGCGTGATGATGCCCAGAACGTTGTCCTCCGGTCCCACCGCGATCATGTGTTCGCGCATCGTGCGCAAGCGTTCCATGAGTTCGGACACCTTTTCCGTCGGTTCCGCATGGGAGACGGGACGGATGATGTTGTCGAACTCCCGCCTGCCCGCGAGCATGTTCTCGTAAAAATCCGCGCGGTAAAGGACCCCTTCAATGTTGCGCTTGACCCCCTTGTAGACGGGCAGGCGCGAAAAATTGGTCTCGCGGAACATTTTATAGACGACGCGGTCGTTCTCGCGCACGTCGACGGCGACCACCCGGTCAAGCGGGATCATGCAGTCGGCGACGGTAAGTTCGTCATAGCGCAGCGTCTTGCGGATGAGTTCCTGTTCCGTCTCGTTGAGCACGCCCTCCTTGCCGACGTCGGCAACGAGCATCTCGAATTCCTCTTCCGTGAGGCGCGGTCCCCGCTTGCCGAGCCCGAAAAGGCAAAAAATAAACTTCTTCCAGAGCCCGAACAGCCATACGAGCGGCAGGAAGAGGTATGTACACACGAGCAGCGGGTAGGCTGCGCAGCATGCAAATGTTTCCGGAACGCGCTTGGCAAGCACCTTGGGCGTGATCTCCCCGAAGATGAGCAGCACGATCGTCAGCACGACGGTGGAAACGGTAGGACCGATCTCCGCCCCCAGAAGGGATGTGAAGATGAGCGTGCCGATGGTCGCCGAAGCGATGTTCACGATATTGTCTGCAATGAGCAGCGTCGTCAGCACCCTGTTATAGTCCGCACTCAGACGGAACGCCATCCGCGCGGATTTTTTGTTTTTCGCAAAACGGCGCATGCGCACCGGAGAAAAACTCGTATATGCCGTCTCCGTCGCACTGAAAAGCCCCGACAGCGTGACGAGCACCACGAGCGCGATCAACAGTCCGATACATCGACTGTCCATAGGAAATTACCTTGTACCTCCTGACAGGAAAAAATTATGATACGAAGCCCGCCTGCGGGCGTCGGTACACGATCAAAGCGAAGATGCGGGCGCATCCTCTTCCGCGGCGGGCGCGGCTGCGGCGGAAGCACGGCGGCGCAGCGCGCACAGACGCACTTCCCCCTTCTCCCCGCGGCGGATGACGTGCGGGCGTTCCTCCTGCACGGGCGCGGGCTGCGGTGCGGACGCCTCGTCCGCCTCTGCCCCTTCGTCCGCCTCGTCCGCGACGGGCGTGCCGAACTTTGCCGCCACGTCCGGTTCGGGCAGCAGCCAATCCGGAACGGGGTCGGGAACGGGGGCGTTCATCGCCTCCAAAAGCCTGCCGTGCGCCATGGCGCAGGGATACTGTTCCGTGCGCACACAGTAGCGGCAGCGCGCATACCGCCCGCACATGTCGCAGGCGTGCGCTTCGCTGTCCTTCCACTTTTCTTCGTCGAGGAACTGCTGTAACTGCTTGTTCGTCATATCCCGCCTCTTTGCGTCTTTTTTCTATTATACATCATTTTTGCGCAATTGACAAGGGCAAATGCGCAAAAAACACATGAAATCGCAAAAATTAGTATTCGTCGAGAAAACTTGTGCGCGTTCCGCCCCTGCGCCAGCCGAGCACGCAGTCCAGCGCAACGTTGTGCATGCTGCGGAACACGTTGTCCGCCGCGGCGGGATTCTCCCGTTCGAGGCGGGCGAGCAGCTCCTTCATCTCCTTGCGCTTGCTCTCCTCCTCTTTCCCCGCGACGCGCTCCGTAAAGCGGCAGGCGCAGCCGAGAAAGGACAGCCCGTTCCACTGCGCCCACGCCACGATGTCCCGCTCGCGCACGGCGTACAGGGGGCGGATGAGCTGCATCCCCGGATGGCTCGTGGAGCGCAGCTTGGGCATCATCGTCTTCACTTCCGCCCCGTAAAACATGCTCAGAAGCGTGGTGGAGACGACGTCGTCGAAATGGTGCCCGAGGGCGATCTTGTTGCAGCCCAGCGATTTGGCGAACTCATAGAGGTATCCCCGCCGCATGCGCGCGCACAGATAGCATGCGGAACCGGAGGTGACGCCGTCCACCACGGAAAAGATGTGGCTTTCAAAGATATGCACGGGAACGCCGAGCAATTCCGCGTTTTCCTCGATGCGGCGTCTGTTTTCGGGCGTATAGCCGGGGTCCATGACGATAAATTCCAACCCGAAGGCGAATTGTCCGTGGCGGCACAGTTCCTGCATGCACTTGGCGAGCAGAAAGGAATCCTTCCCGCCCGAAATGCACACGGCGATGACGTCCCTCTCTTCGATGAGCGCATACTTCTTCACCGCCTTGACGAAGGGACACCAAAGCTCTTTGCGGAACTTTTTGATGAGGGAACGTTCGACGTCGGCTGCACTCATGGCTGCTTCTCCGAAAGATACGCGTGCGCGGAATATGCCGCCGTCAGCCCCTCGCCCGCCGCCTTGACATACTGATAGGGGCGCCCCGTGACGTCGCCCGCCGCAAACAATCCCGCAAGGTTGGTGCGCATGGCGCGGTCGGTCTGTACATGCCCGTCCTCCGCCGCCAATCCGCCGACGAGCGCTGCGGGCGGCGCCGCATCGCGCAGCAGGAACACCCCGTCCACAGGCAGCCGCCCGTCCTTTAAGGCGAGCGCCTCCGCCCGCAGCCCTCCCTCAACGGCGAGGGGCGCCTGCGGATGCACGGTGATGTTCCCGGCATGAAAGCGGGCGTCCCGATAGAGACAGAAGGCGTGTACCTCCTTGGCAAACCCCGCAAGATATTCGACTTCCTCCGCATACTTTTCGGACGCGACGACGGCGGCGATGACTTTGCCGCGGTAGAGCGCGCCGTCACAGACGGCGCAATAGCTCACGCCCCGTCCGAGAAATGCCTCCTCCCCCTTGACTGCGCCGCGCTGCGAGACGCCCGTTGCAAGGATGACGGCGTGCGCAAAAAACGTCTGCTCCCCCGCCGTGACGGTGAACGGCTCGCCCGCGTACACGCCGTCCGCCCGCGCGCGGGTGAAGGAGATGCCCTCCCGTTCCATCTGTTCCCGCAGTCGGGCGGCAAACGCCGCGCCGTTCCCGGAAAAGCCCGGATAGTTGCGCACATATTCGGCGGAGAGCAGCTTCCCGCCGAAGAGTTCGGCACCCAGCCAGAGCGTCTGCCGTTTCAAACTTTTCAGGGTGAGCGCCGCGGAATACCCCGCAATGCCTCCGCCCACCACGATGACGTCGTACACGTTGTCCATGCGGACAGTATAACACATGCGCCGCGCCGTTGTCAAGCCGCCCGCGCAGCGCCCTTTTTTGCAGATTTTCAGGAAATCCCGCTGCCGCCGATTGACTTTTTTTGCAGGTGCACTATAATGATAGTTATGGAACGTGCAAAAAAAGGCAATACGGGAAGAAAGGTCGCCGTGCTCGGCATTCTTGCGGGGCTCGGTCTTGCCGCTTTTCTGCTGGAAAGCCTCATCCCCCTGCCCTTTCTGCCCGGCGCCAAGCTCGGGTTTGCCAACATCTTTTCCCTGCTGGCACTGCTCCTGTACGGGCTTCCGGAGGCGCTCATCGTTGTGACGGCGCGCACGGTGCTCGGCAGCCTGTTCGCGGGAAACGTTTCCATGCTGCTCTATTCGCTGACGGCGGGGCTTGTCTCCGCGTGCGCCTCCCGCCTGCTGCTCTGTGCACTGCCGCGCCTGAGCTTCGTATGCGTGAGCGTCGCGGGCGCCGTTGTGCACAACCTCGTGCAGCTCCTTGTCTACTGTGCGCTGACGGGGACCCTGCTGCTCTTCGCCTACTCCCCCTATCTCACCCTGATGGGCGCGGGGGCGGGCGTTTTGGTGGGACTTGCCGTCACGCTGACATTGAAAGCACTGCCTGCGCGCTTTGTCCGCGCGGAGGTCATGTTGAAGGAGGAATCCAAGTGATCATCAGACCGAAGGCATTCTTCCGCGGCGTCCGCCTTGCGGGGCACAAATTCCCCGCGGGCGCCGCAGAACGTCTGCCTGCCCTTCCCGAAGTGTTCATCCCGCTTGCGCAGCACGCGGGCGCGCCCGCACTGCCCGTTGTGGAAGCGGGGCAGTCCGTCCGCCGCGGGGAACGCATCGCGGCGGCGCAGGGCGCCGTCTCCGCCGACGTCCACGCGAGCATCGCGGGAACGGTGACGGGCATCGTCACCCGCCCCGACGGACGCGGGAACACGGCGCAGTTCATCGCCATTGCCGCAGGCGAAACGCAGGAGGACGCCTTTTTGCCTCCCCTGTCCGACCCCTCCAAGGAGGAAATTTTGCAGCGCATCGCGGCGTGCGGCATCGTCGGCATGGGCGGCGCGGGCTTCCCTTCCCATGTAAAACTCGCGCCCCCCGTTCCCGTCGATACCCTCATCCTCAACGGCGCAGAGTGCGAACCCTACCTCACCTGCGACGATGCGCTCATGCAGAAAAAGACGCGCGAAGTGCTGCGCGGCGCAAGATACATGATGCAGGCGCTGGGCGTGGAAAAGCTGCTGATCGCCATCGAGCGCAACAAGCCGGAGGCGATCGCCGCGTTCGACGCTGCGGGATACGACGTCGTCCCCCTCAAAAAGCAATATCCGATGGGCGCGGAAAAGCAGCTCATCTACTGCTGCACGGGACGGAAAGTCCCCTTGGGCAAGCTCCCCGCGCACGCGGGCGTCATCGTGCAGAACGTGGCGACGGCGTTCGCCGTATACGAAGCGGTGGAACTCGGAAAGCCGCTCATCGAGCGCATCGTCACCGTGACGGGCGGCGGGATCGCACAGCCGAAAAACCTTGTCTGTCCCGTCGGCGCTCCCCTTTCGGCGCTTGCCGCGGCGTGCGGCGGCGAACATGACGCCGTAAAGCTGGTGGCGGGCGGTCCCATGACGGGCGCGGCACTGACGGGCACGGACGCCGTGGTCACCAAGACGACGGGCGGATTTTTGTTTTTGACCGCGCGAGAGACCGACACCGAAGACCCGACGCCCTGCATCAACTGCGGCAAGTGCGCGGACGTGTGCCCCATGAAGCTCATGCCCATGCAGACGGCGTTCTACACAAACGCCAAGGAATACGAGAACGCGGCAAAGTACAGCGGCGTGCTCGCCTGCATCGAATGCGGCGCATGCAGCTATATCTGCCCCGCACGCAGACCGCTCGCGCAATCCATCAAGACCGCCAAAGCGGAACTCAGGAGGAAGCCATGAGAGTTCTTTCCACCGCGCCGCACATCAAAACGCGGCGCACGACAAAGCACATCATGCTCGACGTGCTCATCGCGCTCCTGCCCGCGACGGCGGCAGGCATCGTCTACTTCGGCTGGCAGGCAGCCGTCATCATCGCCGTCGCCCTCGCCGCCGCGGTGCTCACAGAATTCGTGTGGTATCTGATCGAGCACAAATTCTGGCGGGATACAAAAACGGTCGTCGGCGCATGGGCGAAACAGTTTGACTACACCTCCCTTGTGACGGGGCTGCTGCTGGCACTCACCCTTCCCGCGAACATCGACGGCTGGTACATGCCTCTTTTGGGAAGCGTCTTTGCCGTCGGCATCGTCAAGATGCTCTTCGGCGGAACGGGGAAAAACATCGTCAATCCCGCCATTGCGGGGCGCATCTTCCTGTTCATCTCCTTTGCGGCGATGACCGTCTATCCCGCGGCGAATTTCGGACCGCTGCTGCCCGATAACCTGTCCGTCTGGCAGACACATCCGCTCATCAAGCCGACATGGACGCCGCAGAACGCGCTGGAAACGGGCGCGACGCAGCTTGGCAACCTCTTCAACACCAAGCCCCTTCTTTCCAACCTCGACCTCTTTCTCGGAACGGGGGTCGCGGGCTGCATCGGCGAAACGTGTAAACTCGCCCTGCTTGCGGGATACGTCTATCTGTGCGTGCGCGGCGTCATCAAATGGTATCTGCCCCTCCTCTATATCGGCGTGACGGGACTGTTTGCCGTCGCGCTCGAAGGGTTCAAATTCGTCTATTTCCTTCCCTCCGTCCTCTCCGGCGGGCTCATCCTCGGCGCATGCTTTATGGCGACCGACTATGTGACCTCCCCCAAGTCGACGCTCGGCAACATCGTCTACTTCGTGGCGCTCGGGCTGCTGACGGCGGGGCTGAGAAAGGCGGCGGGGCTGGAAGTCGTCTCCTTCTGCATCCTTTTGATGAACTTCTTGGTGTTCCTCATCGACCTCGCCATAAAGCCCCGTCCCTTCGGATATGTGCGGCAGAAAAAGGAGGCGAAAAAATGACCGTAAAAGCATTTTTCAGAAGCAATGCCTTCAAGAGCCTTGCCGTGCTCATCGCCATCGTGCTCGCCGCAGGCGCGCTGCTTGCCATCTGCAACGACGTGTTCTATATCTCCGACGAGGAGCGGCTCAACCGCACCCTCTCCAAAATTTACGGAGAGAGCGTCTCGGCGCAGCCCGTGGAGCTCGCAGAAGAGCACGCGCAAAGCAACTACGGAACGGTGAACAGCATCTATTATATCACCGACGACGGGAACTACCTTTTGAACACGACGGGCGTCGGCGGCTTCCGCGACGGGGCGGGCACCGTCACCCTCTGGACGGTCATCGCCTGTGAAGAGAGCACGGACGGGCTGCGCCTGACGGGGATCCGCAAGGTCGTGTACGAATCCAACGAAGGACAGACGTATATCGGTTCCCTGACCGATGCGTTTTACAACGGATTCACGCAAAAGAACGAGCTCGTCGCCGCGGGCGGATACTTCATTGCCGACAAGAACTCTTCGGACGCGCTCAACAACGTGGCGGTGGGAGCGAGCCAATCCTCCACCGCCGCCTGCAATGCGGTGAACGCGGCGCTGAGCTATTTCAGGAGCGCCCTTTCGGGAGGTGTGCAATGAACGCAAAACGATACGGCAAGATCGCATACGACGGACTCATCACCAACAACGCGACGTTCAAGCTGGTGCTGGGCACCTGCGCGACGCTCGGCATGTCCACCTCCGCCGTCAACAGCTTCGGGATGGGCATCTCCGTTACCGTGGTGCTGCTTTTGAGCAACGTGCTCATTTCGCTGCTGCGCAAGGTCATTCCCAACACCGTGCGCATCCCCGCGTTCATCGTCATTATTGCGACGATGGTCACCCTTCTTCGGATGGTGCTGGAAAAGTACATTCCCGACCTCTATGACGCCATGGGCGTATTTTTGCCCCTCATCGTCGTCAACTGCGTCATTTTAGGACGCGCGGAGGCATTCGCCAGCAAAAATCCCGTGTTGGACAGCGCCGTGGACGGCGTCGCCTCGGGGCTGGGGCTCACCTTTGCCCTGACGCTCATCGGCGTCATCCGCGAATTTCTGGGCAGCGGGAGCTTTTTCGGAATGCAGATCACCGACTTCAAGATCGGGTTCTTCACCAATTCCGCGGGCGCGTTCTTCGTGTACGGCATCTGCATCGCCCTCTTTGTGCTCATCACGGACAGGGTGGAACAGGCGCGCCGCGCAAAGCGGGCAAGGGAGCTGCGCCGCCCCGCAAAGGACGCACCCCTTCCGTCGGTCGAAGCAGAAAGGGAGGTGAATTGACATGGCGGCGACCATCCTTCTCATCGTCATCTCCGCAGTCTTTTCGCAGAACTTCATCCTTGTGAAGTTTTTGGGCATCTGCCCCTTCCTGGGCGTATCCAAAAAAGTGAACAGCGCCCTCTCCATGGGCATTGCCGTCACCCTCGTCATGGTGCTCGCCACGTTGGTGACGTGGCCGCTCTACACCTATATCATGGTGCCGCTCGGCATCGAGTATCTCGAGATCATCTTCTTTATCTTCGTCATCGCCGCCCTTGTGCAGATGCTTGAAAAGATCATCGAGAAACTCTCCCCCGCGCTCTACCGCTCGATGGGCATCTATCTTCCGCTCATCACCACCAACTGCGCCATTCTGGGCGTTGCCGAACTGCTGCTCGTTGCCGACCTTGCGGGCGTCGTCCCGGGTCTGGAAGCAGGCATTGCCATGAACCTCGGCTTTGCCCTTTTGTATGCGCTGTGCGCGGGCATCGGCTTTACGCTCGCCATGGTCTTAATGGGCGGCGTGCGCGAAAAATTGGAAAAACTTCCCGTCGCAAAATGCATGAAGGGCTTCCCCGTCACGATGGTCGCGGCATCCTTTATGGCGATGGCGTTTTACGTCTTCTCCCTTTTGTGAGGTATCGGCATGACGAATTGTTTATTGGCGCCCGTTCAGTGGGCGCAGGTCGGCATCGTGCTCGGCGTCTTCGCCGCCATCGCCCTCGTTCTTACCGTCTGCATCCTGCTCGTTGCGAAGTTCTGCAAGACGAACGCGGATGAAAAGGCGGAAGCCATCCTCTCCCATCTTGCGGGTGCAAACTGCGGCGGCTGCGGCTGCACGGGCTGCGCGGGGTTTGCCGAAAAGCTCGCCAAGGGCGAGGCGTCGCTCGCAGACTGCCACGTCACGGAGGCGGGCGAAAAGGCGGAGATCGCCAAAGTGCTAGGCGTTCCGTTTGCGGCGTCCAAGCCCACCGTGAGCGTGTGCCGCTGTTCGGGCGGCGTTCACGCAAAGGATGCGTTTGTATACAGCGGCGCCGCAGACTGCACCGAGGAAAATAAATTTGCAGGCGGACATAAGGTGTGCAAATACGGCTGTCTGGGCGACGGAAACTGCACGCGCGTGTGTCCCGAAAGCGCCATCGCGCTGCCCGGTGCATGCGCGGACGTCGACCCCGACAAATGCATCTCCTGCGGGGCGTGCATCCTGAACTGCCCCAAGGGACTGTTCATGCGCATCCCCGCCGATGCGAAAGTGTACATCGCCTGCGCCTCGCACGAGCGCGGCAAAGCCGTGATAGATGCCTGCGAATACGGCTGCATCGCCTGCGGAAAATGCGTCAGAACATGCCCGGAAGGCGCCATCTCCATGCAGGACAACCTGCCCGTCATCGACTATGAAAAATGCATCAACTGCGGCAAGTGTGCCGAGGCCTGCCCCCGCCGTACCATCCGGGTACGCTACTGAAGGCAATAATTATCCACCGGCATAGCCGGTGGTTTTTCATTTTACTTCGCCTGCGGCTCGTGCCGCCATAGGCGGGGCGGGCTGTAAGCCCTCATATTACCGGCAGCGCGCAAGTCGCGCCTGTGACGACCTGGCAGTCACGCATTTGTTACTTGTTACCCGTAAACGGGTCTCATGCCTTCCCCCGAGGGGGTGAGCCGCGCATTATGCGCACCACCACGGTGTGGTGTGCGCGCGTGGCGAACTGAGGTTTTTGCCATTGTAGGCAAAAACCGTGACCGCTGGCGGCGTCGCTCCTTGCGCCGCCGAGACGGGTGTCACGAAGTGACGGATGAGGGGTTGCGCTCGGAACTCGTTTCTTTGCCATCCCCCTCATCACCGCCTTCGGCGGAGCTTCCCCCCAAGGGGAAGCCATCCTCTTCTCTCGCCTCCCCTGTGCAAGGGGGTGAGCCGCGCGTTATGCGCATCACCACGGTGTGGTGTGCGCGCGCGGCGAACTGAGGTTTTTGCCATCGTGGGCAAAAACCGTGACCGCTGGCGGCGTCGCTCCTTGCGCCGCCGAGACCGTGGCAGGCGATTGAAAAGAGCAGACGGAAGGGTTGTCATGCCCGCGCGGTTCTTTGCACTACAATCCCCCCTTTACACAAGGGGGGAAAGACTCGCTACACAATTCTCTCCTCCAATTCAGTTCTGCTCATCGGCAAAACCTCTCTTGAACCCGCCGACGATCCGCCGGTTTTCTTATACAAACAGAGCGCCCCGCCATTCGGCGGGGCGCTCTGTTTGAAGGTTATTTCAGACGAGAAAGAAGAAGCGACACACCCGTGACGATGCCGCCCGCCATGACGAGATAGGCACCCGCCGCGGGGATGAACTCAGTGCTTACGACGCTCCCCACATCGACGTCGATGACGGACTGTGCCGCATACGTCGCCGCAAACGTGATGACAAGCGCGGCAACGGCAATGACGAGGACGGCGAACAGGAGCTTGAGGAGCCCCTTGAAGCGCAGAACGCCGAGCTTGCCGAGCACGACGAGCACCGCCGCCAATGCCGTCAGAATGAGCGAAATGATCGCAAATGCCTGCACGAGCCCGATGGTGAGGTTGCCTTTCATGGCGAGTTGCACCCCTTCGTAATTATCGAACAGTCCCATGTTGACTGTTCCGCCGCCCACCGCGGTATCCGTCGTCCGCGCGAAGAAGGGAATGCAGATGCCGACGATGGCGAGCACCAGCCCGACGAGCGCCGCAAGCATCATGATGAGATCGAACAAGCCGATCTTTTTTGCCTTTTTCTTTTTTGCCATACCATATTCTCCTTTTCGGATTTTTTTCTATTATACTATATCCCGCGCGAAAATGGAATACTTTACGGCAAAATTTTATTGTTTAATTTATTACTTTACAAAGTGGACGTTCAGTGGGCAAGTTCCCTTTTGACGAGCGAGAGCGCCGCAGCGACGGTATCGTCCATGTCGAAATACCGATACTGCCCAAGCCTTCCGCCGAACGCCACCTTCTCTTCCCGCTCCGCAAGGGCGCGGTATTTTTCGTACAGCGCTGCATTCTTTTCGTCGTTGACGGGATAATACGGCTCGTCCCCCCGCTTCCATTCCGCCGAATACTCGCGGGAGATAACGGTCTTGGGCTGTGTGCCGAATTCAAAGTGCTTGTGCTCGATGATGCGCGTGTAGGGAACGTCCGCCGCCGTATAGTTGACGACCGCATTCCCCTGATAGTTCGGCATATCGAGGACTTCCGTCTCGAAGCGCACGGAACGGTATTCGAGCGCGTCGAAGCGGTAGCCGAAATAGGCGTCGACGGGTCCCGTATAGATGACGCGCCGCGCCATGGCGAGATACTCTTCCCGCCCTTCCAAGAAGTCGCAGCCGAGGCGCACGTCGGCGTCGGCGAGCATCCCCGCGATGAGTTTGGTGTATCCTCCGACGGGAATGCCCTGATAACGGTCGTTGAAGTAATTGTTGTCGAAGGTGAAACGGACGGGCAGGCGGCGGATGATGAAGGCGGGAAGCTGCGTGCACTCCCTCCCCCACTGCTTTTGCGTATAGCCCTTGATGAGTTTCTCGTAAATGGTCCTGCCGACAAGGTTGAGCGCCTGTTCCTCAAGGTTTTTCGGCTCTTTGACAAAGTCTTTTTTGCGCTCCTCCTCGATGCGCGCCGCAGCCTCGGCGGGGGTAAAGACATCCCGCCACAGCTTGGTGAAGGTGTTCATGTTGAAGGGCAGGTTGTAAAGCTCGTCCCGATAGCGCGCGACGGGCTGGTTGACATAGTTGTTGAATTCGGCGAACCTTCCCACATAGTCCCAGATCTTTTTGTCCGACGTATGGAAGATGTGCGCGCCGTAACGATGAACATGGATGCCCTCCACGCTCTCCGTATAGACGTTCCCCCCGATGTGTCCGCGCCGTTCGATGACGAGCACGCTGTGCCCCGCGCGCGTAAGTTCATAGGCGCACACCGCGCCGAACAAGCCGCTTCCGACAATTAAATAATCGTACATGTTTTCTCCTTATCCCATGGGACGCGCCGCCCCGTAACCACATCATATTGTAGCAGATATGCCGTTTCCTGTCAAGATGTTGCAAAAAAATCCTGCGGCGCGCCGTGTTTTTCGCCGAATTTCAAAAAATTTCACGCAATTGTTATAAAATGAAGATATATTGAAAACATAAACTGTTTATAATCCGAATCAATCAAGGAAGGGGGAACCCGGTATGCAACGCACAAAAAAACGCATCCTCGCCGCTGCGGCGGCAGCGTGCCTTGCCCTGCCGCTGTTGGGCGCCTGTACGCAGGCGACCTATGTGACGTCCATCGTCAAGAGCGGAACGAACGACGAAGGCACCCTGTACACCATCACCTATTCGGACGGCAGCACGGACACCCTCACCGTCTCCGACGGCAAGGATGCCGACATCCTGTCCGTCTATGAAGCCTATCTGCAAGAGACGGGCGAGGAGGTCTCCTTCTCCGAATTCCTCCAAACCTACCTGACGCTGACGACGGACACCTCCTCCGCCATCAACGAGAGCCTGCTCTCCGTCGGAAAAATTTATGCGGAATCCGTGGAGACGCAGCAGGGCATGGGCTTTGACCCTTCGACGGCGCGCCCGACGCTCACCGAGATCTCCGACATCGCCGTTTCGACGGGCGCGGCGGTCATCTACCGCATGGATGGCGATACCGCCTACCTCGTCACGGACTATCACGTCATCTACAACAACGACGCCGACGCCGAAAAAAACGGCGGCAGCAAGATCGCCCGCAGCATCCATGCCTATCTCTACGGCAGCGAAGGTGCCCCTTCCGCCGTGGACAAGGACGGCGACGGACAGGCGGACACGGACAAGGACGGATACACCGTCTACGAATACGGCGGACAGGCGATCGAACTCACCTATGTGGGCGGGTCCATCACCTATGACATCGCCGTGCTGCGCGCCGACGCCGCCGACATCCGCGCCGTCAACCCGGACGCCAAGGCGGTGACGCTCGCCGACGATTACTATGTGGGAGAGACGGCGATCGCCATCGGCAACCCCGAAGGAGACGGGCTGAGCGTAACGCAGGGCATCATTTCGACGGAGAGCGAATACATCAATCTTCAGATCGACGATACCGTCCGTTCCTACCGCTCCGTGCGCATCGACACGGCGCTTTACAGCGGCAATTCGGGCGGCGGACTGTTCAACAAGGAGGGGGAACTCATCGGCATCACCAACGCGGGCAACAAGACCGACCAGAACATCAACTATGCCGTGCCCCTCGAAGTGGTGCGCGGAACGGCGGATTGCATCATCGAAAACGCTTCGCACAACGTAACACGCCTCACGTTCGGCATCACCGTCAAGACCCAGAATTCGCAATACGTCTACGATGCGTCCCTCGGCTACGGCAGCATCCGCGAGGAGGTGATCGTCGACACGGTAACGGACAACTCCCTTGCCGGGTCGCTCGGCTTGCAGAAGGACGACCGGATCGTCTCCGTCACGCTGAACGGAACAACCTATTCCGTTGACCGCTCCTTCGACATCGAATCGGTCTCCTTCCTTGTCCGTTCGGGCGACGCAGTGTCCGTCACCTATGAACGCGGCGGAGCACACCAGTCGAGCAGCCTGCACACCGTCTCCGCATCCGACCTTTCCGCCGTCGCCTGACTTGAATGCCGTGGCGCAGCGCGCCGCCGCACAAACCGTGCGGCGGCGCGCTGCGTTCCATTGACTTTTTTTTGCATACGCGGTATAATATGCACAACAGCTTACCGACACCTACGGCGGAGTACAAACATGATGGAACAGGCAACATTGTTCGATGACGGCGCAAACCAGCCGCTCGCAGCGCGGCTGCGCCCGCGCACGCTGGAAGAATACTGCGGACAGACGCACCTTCTGGGGCAAGGAAAGGTGCTGCGCCGCCTCATTGAAAACGATCAGGTGGGGTCGATGATCTTCTGGGGTCCCCCGGGCGTCGGCAAGACGACGCTTGCGCGCATCATCGCGCGCAGGACCAACGCCGCCTTCATTGATTTTTCCGCCGTGACGAGCGGCATCAAGGAAATCAAGCAGGTGATGGAACAGGCGGAGAAGAACAGACGCTTCGGCGCCAAGACCATTTTATTCGTCGACGAGATCCACCGCTTCAACAAGGCGCAGCAGGACGCCTTTTTGCCCTATGTCGAAAAGGGCAGCATCATCCTCATCGGCGCGACGACGGAAAATCCCTCCTTCGAGATCAACGGAGCGCTCCTGTCACGCTGCAAAGTGTTCGTGCTGCATGCGCTCTCCGAAGAGGAACTGTGTACGCTGCTGCGGCACGCCCTGACCGACCGGCGCGGCTTCGGCGGACAGAACATCGATATCTCCGACGAACTGCTCCGCGCCATCGCCGTATTTGCGAACGGAGACGCGCGCAGCGCCCTCTCCACGCTGGAAATGGCGGTGCTCAACGGCACGTTCGACGGCGAAAAGACCGTCGTCACCGCCCAGACCATCGAGGAATGCACTTCCAAAAAATCCCTGCTGTACGACAAGCAGGGCGAGGAACACTACAACCTGATCTCCGCCCTGCACAAATCCATGCGCAACTCCGACCCCGACGCCGCCGTCTATTGGCTGGCGCGCATGCTGGAAGCGGGCGAAGACCCCGTCTACATCGCGCGGCGCATGACCCGCTTTGCGAGCGAGGATGTCGGGCTCGCCGACCCGCGCGCGCTCGAACTGTGCGTCGCCGCGTTCGAAGCGTGCCGCCTCATCGGGATGCCGGAATGCTCCGTTCATCTCACGCAGGCGGCGGTCTATCTCTCGCTCGCGCCCAAATCGAATGCCCTCGACGTCGCCTATGCGCGCGCCAAAAAGGATGCGCTCACCATGCTCGCCGAACCCGTTCCCCTCGCCATCCGCAACGCGCCGACCAAGCTCATGAAGGAGCTGGACTACGGCAAGGGCTATCAGTTCGCGCACGACAGCGCAGACAAGCTCACGAACATGCAGTGCCTTCCGGACAATCTGGCGGGAAGGACATACTACTCCCCCACCGAAGAAGGGCTGGAAGCACGCTTCAAAGCCCGCCTCGAAGAGATCAAGGCATGGAAGGATGCCCATAAACCGTAAACCCCCGTCCTCCGCAGACGAGGGCTTTTTTATGCGGCGCGCGGCGATGCGGATCGCGTCAGGACGCCCTCTCCGAAAGTTTCGGCGCCGTACAATGCTTGAAAATGACAATGGCGGAAACAACGGCGCAGGCGACGGCAAGCGCCGTAAGATGCATACACAGGGCAATGACGGCGCCCGCCGCCCCCGCAAGCGCAAAGGAGACGATGGTCCTTGCCGTGTGGGAACGGATCTTCAGCGGCAGCGAAAAGACGAGATAGCACACGATGAGCGGGAGGACGACGGGCGAGACAGGCAAGGCGCCCGCCAGCACGCCGAAGGATACGGAAATGCACTTTCCGCCGTGACCGCGGTTGAAGATGCCCGCGGCATGTCCGAGAACGGGCGCGATGACGACGAGCGCATACTCCCACGCCGAGGCGTCCAGCACGAGCGTTGCAATGAGAACGGGAACAAATCCCTTCAAAAAATCGAGAAGGAAACAGACAAATCCCCACGTTCTGCCGCAGGCATGGAAGGTGTTTGCCGCACCGGGGTTGCCGTCCTCGCCCGCTTCGCACACATCTTTCCCCGTCCGCCATGCCGTGATGAGTTTTGCAAAATAGACGCTCCCCGCAAGGAAGCCGCCGGCAATGAGCGCGGTCCACAAGAGCGCCGTCATCAGGGCGTTCATTCTTCCTCCTTGACGGCAAACGCGATGCGCGCCGTCTCCTGCCATTCCCCAACCTCCTTTTCCGTGCGGCTATGCACATAGATGGGGATGTATTCCAGAAGATGGAACGGGTGAACGAATGCGAGCCGCAGCCTGCGCGCCCTGCCGAGCGGCGCGAGCACGTCGCGGTAGGCATGCATGGCGAGCAGTCCGTAGACGAACAAAATGCAGTATGTGACCCCCAGCGGCAGGGCAATGAGCAGGAGCAGGGCATACGCCCACAGCGTCCCGCCCGCGAACACGCCCGTTACGAAGAGCGCAACGCCGCCGCACAGCGCGGCGGTCAGCCCCGCCATATACACATAAAACGCATCTTTGAAGTGCAGAAAGTCAAACCGGACGGCAAGGGACGCCTCGTCGCGGCGGATCTTTTCCTTCACGCGCTTTTTGTATTTTCTGTCGCACTGCGAATAGCCGCGGAGCCAGCGCAGGCGGCGCCGATAATTTTCCCGATACCCTTCCGCCTCTTCCGTATAGAGGACGGCATACGGCCAGAACATCGACGTGAACCCGCGCAGATAGCCGTCCATTTTGAGTTCGTAATCCTCCGTCAGGCTGCGGTACGGCCAGCCGCCCAGCTCCTCGATCACGCGGCGGCGCACCATCATCCCCTGCCCGCAGAAGTTGAGCGGGACGTTCTTTTCCGTGCGGTAGGCGTTTCCGAGCTCGTCGAGAATGGGATAGGTGAGCGCGGAACAGTCGCACGCGAGCGTCCCCGCGCCCTTCCCCGCGAGATAGTTTTTGATGTTCTTGCGCGTGACGAAGATGTCCCGATCGTATTCGAGCGCATTGTTGAGTTCCTCGACATACCGTTCGGAGAGGACGGCGTCGGCATCCACGATGACGAAGGCGTCATAGCGTTTGAGCGCTTCCGCGGAAAGGCTTTGAAAATAGCCATCCAGCGCGGCGCCCTTGCAGGTCTGCTCGGGAACCACGAAGACGTTCGCCCCGATGCGCTCCGCCATGGCACAGGTGGGATCGGCGGCATCCTTTACGATGACGTTGACGTCAAAACGGCTGCGCGGATAGGTCTGACGCGCAATGCCGGCAAACAGCGCGCCGATCGTTGCGCTCTCGTTGCGGGCGGGAATGACGAGCGCGATGGTGCGCTGCTCATTTGCGCACCTGTGCACGGGCTTTTTGCGCGCGCCCGCAAGCTGCGCGAATTTCGGAAGATATAAAATCGCCGCGAGCAGCGTGCACGCGCCGAAGAGTGCGAGCAGGCCGTAGATGAAAGACAGCATGGGACCCCTCCTTAATCTGCCTTCATTATACGTTGCGCATATTAAGAAAACGTTAAGCGTCCGTCAGGCTTCTGTAAAGTTTCCGCATGCAAAAGCGCGGCGGCGCACGAGCTGTGCGCCGCCGCGCTGCCCGTCCCGGTCACAGCGTCACGGCAAAAATGCTCCCCTCTCCGGGACGGCTGACAACGGAGACGGACGCGCCGTGAAGCGCAGCGATCCGCCGCACGAGCGCCAGCCCCAGCCCGTTCCCCTGCGTGGCGTGCGAGGGATCTGCCTGATAAAACTTGTCGAAGGCGTGTTTTGCCTCTCCCTCGCTCATGCCACAGCCGCTGTCCTTTACGGTGACGACGGCATGCCCCTTCTCCTCTTTCAGCCGCACCTCCACACTGCCGCCCGCGGGCGTGAATTTGAAGGCGTTGGAAAGCAGGTTGTTCCAGACGATCTCCATCAGGCGCTCGTCTGCCGCGACCGTGCAGACCTCGCCGAGGTCGGCTTCCACATCGATGTGCTTTTCCTCCCAGACATGTTCGAAGCCGAGCACGCAGCGGCGCAGCTGTTCACTCAGATCGTAACGTTTTTTCTGCACGGCGATCTCCTGATTTTCCAGACGGCTCAGCTGCAGAATATCCGTCACAAGCGACGACAGCCGTCTGGACGCCTCGGCAATGCGGACGGCGCAGTCCACGCGCTCCTCTTCACTGAGCGCATCCGTCTGCAACATGGTGGAAAGGCTCTGAATGGCGGCAAGCGGCGTCTTCAATTCATGCGAAACATCGGCGACGAAATCGCTCTTCAAAATTTCCGTGCTTGCAAGCTCTGCGACCATCGCGTTGAAATCGTCGTACAAGACCTGGAATTCGTCCTTTTTTCCGTCCTTGCGGCGGGGCGGGATGCGCACGGAGTAGTCCCCCGCCGCCACCTTGCGCGCCGCATATTTGACCTGCGCGATCGGGCGGATGGTATACTGCATATAGATGATCCCGACCGCAAGGGAAAGAAGCGCGCTCACGAATACGGTGAACAAGCCGAGCAACAGCGCCACGATCTGCCCCGGGAGCCGGCATCCCCATAAAAATTCCGCAAAGAACAAAAATCCCACACTGACCGCCGTACAGACGCACAGAACGACGAAATAGACGATGAAACGGTGCCCGCGCAGCGTGATGCGGCTGTCCCGTTCGAGAAGGCTGAGCCGCTTCATCGGAGCACCGCCTTATACCCCAGCCCGCGCACGGTGCAGATGTCAAACCCGTTACATGCCGCAAGTTTCTGGCGCAGGTTGGTGATATGCACATCCACGGAACGCAGCCCGCTCTCGCTCTCCAATCCCGCAAAATCGTCGATGAGCTGCCCGCGCGTGAATGTCTTTCCCGGATAGGAGAGCAGCTTGAACGCGATCTGAAATTCGCGCAGCGTCAGCCCCGCATCCTGCCCGTTCACGGACGCCGTCAGCGCGTCCTCATCGAGGACGAGGTTGCCCGCTTCCAGCCGCTTGCGGGCGGAAATGTTTGCGCGGCGCAGGAGCGCCATGATGTGCAGGAGCAGTTCGTCGAGATCGACAGGCTTTGTAAGATAGTCGTCGATGCCGAGGCGATAGCCCTTCTCCTTGGAGAGAAAATCGTCGCGCGCGGTGAGAAAGAGAACGGGAATATGCTTATCCTGCGCGCGCACTTCCCGTGCAAGGGCAAAGCCGTCCATGTGCGGCATCATGATGTCGGAAATGATGAGATCGTACCGCTCGGCATAGAGTGCCGCAAGCGCTTCCCGCGCGTCCGAGACCCCTTTTACGGCATAGCCGTTGTGATCGAGATGTTTACAGACGGCATAGTTCAATGTTTCGTCGTCCTCTGCGACGAGAATGCGGATCATGTTCTTCCTCCGTGAAATTTTCCGGAACGCCGGTGACCTCTGCAATGATATCACAAAATCGTTAAGAAAGTGTTAATCGATAAAGACCGCCGGCGCATGACCGGCGGTCTGACAAAAAGTTTTGTTACACATCTACGCCCGCCCGCTTTGCAAACGCCTCGGCTTCGGTACGGGTGGGAATGGCGCACTGTGCGCCGCGGCGGGTGACCGTCACGGCGGACGCCGCACTTGCAAAGCGCATGGCGGTCTGCACATCCGCCCCCTCCGAAAGGCGGGTGACGAACGCGCCCACATAGGTGTCGCCCGCGGCAGTGGTATCCACCGCCTTGGCAGGCACGATGTCCGCACGGCGGAACACGCCCCCGCTCACACAGGCAGAGCCCTCCGTCCCCAGCGTGATGAGCACGTTCCCGACGCCGCATGCACCGAGCTTTTCCGCACAGCGGCGGATGCTCTCTTCATCCGAGGGATAGATGCCCGTATAAAATTCCGCCTCCGTCTGATTGGGCGTGAACCAATCGCAGTCACGGTAGACCTCGGCGGGCAGCACGGCGGCGGGCGCGGGGTTGAGCACGGTGATCATGCCCTTCGCTTTCGCCGCTTTCAGCGCATACGCCACGGTGGGAACGGGGATCTCCAGCTGCACGAGCAGATAATCCCCCGCCCGCGCGTCCGCGAGCGCCCTGTCCACGAGTGCCTTATCGGGGCAGGCGTTGGCGCCCGCGTCGAGGATGATGCGGTTATCGCCGCCCGCCACGACGATGACCGCAATGCCGCTGGGAACGTCCTCCCGTCGGACGACATAGCCGTCATGCACGCCGTAACGTCCGAGCGCGTCGAGAAGTTCTTTGCCGAACGCCGTTCCGACGCATCCGACCATATACGCCTCGCCGCCCAGCTTGGCGACCGCGACCGCCTGATTGGCGCCCTTGCCGCCCGGATTCGTCATGAACCCTTCGCCCGTGAGCGTCTCGCCCCCCTCCGGAATGCGCGGCGCGCGGATGACGAGGTCCATGTTGAGACTTCCAACAATATAAATACGCATATTGCCCCCTTTTTCTGCTTTATTTATAGCATATCGGCGGACATTTGTCAACAAGTGTGCGGAAAATTCCTGCCCCGCGCGCCGCCGAAAAAAGACCGCGGATCGTATCCGCGGTCTTTTTGGGAAACGTTATTTCTTTTCGGGCGGAGCAGCTTCCTCCGTCTTGGCATCGGCCGCCGCATCCGCGGGCGCCTCCGCTTCGGATGCCGCCTGCGCCGCAGCTTTTTCCGCTTTGCGCTTTTCGGCAGCTTCTTCAAGCGCCTTTTTGGCATCCTCGCGCATCTTGCTCACCTTCATCACCGCTTTGATGATGAGGAACAGAACGAGCGCCGTCAGCAGGAAGTTGATGACCGCATTGATGCAGGTGCCCCAATCGATGTAGATGGACTGCGTAAGATCGACCACGCCGTCCACTTCCACATAGCGCAGGAACGTGAAGATGCCCGTGAGGGATTCCGACCCGAAGATGGCAGCCAGGATCCAATTGATGATGGGCTTCAAGATGTTGTTGCAAAGCGCGTTTACGATCGCCGTGAACGCACCGCCAATGATGATGCCGACTGCCATATCGAGCACGTTGCCGCGCGCGATAAATTCTTTGAACTCTTTGAAGAAGCCTTTCTTCTCCTTCTTTTGTTCATCTGCCATAAACCTACCTCCTATAAATTTTTATCCACTGTCTGCACTTCCGCGCAGCGCGTCCGTAACGGAGCTTTGCCATGCGGAATTGCCAATTGCCTGTCCCCTCGCCGGGGAGATTCATGCGCGCCTCGTTTCCGAGGCCCAAAATGTCCTGCACGGACAGAACGGCAAGGCGCGCCCGTGTGGAGAGCGCGAGACGGCACAGCGCCTCGGAGAACCCTTCGCCCCCTTCCCCGAGCCGTATATAGATGCCCGCTGCCGCGAGCGCCTCGGCAACGCGCGAACGGAAGAGCAAAAACTCCTCCGTGGCGAGCGTGCGCACATATCCTGCAACGGTATCGTTATCGTGCGTGCCTGTATAACAGACGCAGTTCTCGCCGATGTTTTCGGGAAGATATTCGTTCTTTTCATTGCCGTCGAAGGCAAAGAGCAGCACCTTCATCCCCGGAAAGCCGAGCTGCTCGCGCAGCGCCTTCACGCCGTCGTCAACGATGCCGAGGTCTTCGGCAATGATGCGCCCCTGCAAATCAACCTTTTCAAACAGTGCCGCGCCGGGTCCCTTCTGCCACTCGCCCTTGGCTGCCGTCTCGGAAAACGCGGGGATCTCGAAGTAGCGGTCGATGCCGCGGAAATGGTCGATCCGCACGACGTCATAGAGGGCAAGCGCGCTGTTGAGCCGCGCCGTCCACCAGGCAAAGCCCTCCCGCGCGTGTGCATCCCAATCGTAAATGGGATTGCCCCAAAGCTGCCCCGTCTCCGAAAAATAATCGGGCGGGACGCCCGCCACCTTGACGGGACGCAGGTCTTTGTCCAGCTTGAAGAGCTGCGGATGCGCCCAGACGTCGGCGCTGTCCGCCGCGACATACAGCGGAATATCCCCGATAAAGGAGATGCCCAGCCCGTTGCAGTACGCTTTGAGCGCCTTCCACTGTCTGTGAAATTCGTATTGCAGAAAATTCCAGAAGAGGTACTCCTCATGGAAATCGGTACGAAGCTTTTCGAGCGCGTCCGCATCGCGGTATTTGAGCGGCTCGTCCCAATAGAGGAAATTTTCTCCGTACACGCGCTTCGCCGTCATGAACATGGCGTAATCTTCCGCCACGCCCGTCTTGATGAAGGCGCGGAAATCCTCGCCGTCGAAATTGAAGCGCGAGAACGCCTTCCGGAGCGTCACATACCGCTCGTTGTACAGAGCGCCGTAATCGATCTTTCCCGGCGCGTGGCGCGCTTGCAGCAGCTCTTGTTTGGTCAAAAGCCCGTCCCGCGCAAGGATATCAAGGTCAATGAAGTACGGATTGCCCGACGTACAGGAGACGGAACTGTACGGGGAATCGCCGAAGCCCGTCTGCACGAGGGGAAGGATCTGCCAATATCCGATGCCGCATTTTTTGAGAAGGCGCGCAAATTTATACGCCTCTTTGCCGAAGGAACCGATGCCGTACTTCCCCGGAAGGGAAGCGATATGGCAAAGCACCCCGGCGCTTCTCCCGTTTTCCATATCTCTTTTCGCCTTCTTTCGGTTATTTTTTCAAAAGCGCGGCGATGCGCTCACAGGCGCGCCGCGTATTTTCCCGCGTTCCGAACGCGGTCAGGCGGAAGAACCCCTCTCCGTTTTTGCCGAACCCGCTGCCGGGCGTTCCCACGACCTGCGCGTTCTCCAACAAAAAGTCGAAAAACTGCCAGCTCGTCATCCCGTGCGGGCATTTCAGCCAGAGATAGGGCGAATTTTTCCCGCCCGTATACCAGATGCCGAGCCCGTCGAGGCAGTCGGCGATCAGCTGCGCGTTGCCGCGATAATAATCAATGTTTTCTGCGATCTCGCGTTCGCCCTCTTCGGAGAACACCGCCGCCGCCCCCATCTGCGTGATGTAGGAGACGCCGTTGAATTTGGTGGACTGCCTGCGCGCCCACAGCCTGTTCAAGGGCACGCCCCCGCGCACGAGCGCTTCGGGAACGACGGTGTAGCCGCACCGCACGCCCGTAAAGCCCGCCGTCTTGGAATAGGAACACAGTTCGATGGCGCACTCCTTGGCGCCCTCCACCTCGTAGATGCTGCGCGCGCAGCGCATGTCGGTGACGAAATATTCGTATGCCGCATCATAGAGGATGACGGCGTCGTTCCTGCGCGCATAGTCCACCCATTCCGCGAGCTGATCGCGCGTATAAGCCGCACCCGTCGGATTATTCGGAGAACACAGATAGATGATGTCCGCCTTCATGCGCGCGTCGGGCATGGGCAGGAACCCGTTCTTTTCGGTGGCGTCCGCGAACAGGATCCTGCGCCCCGCCATCACGTTCGTGTCGAGATAGACGGGATAGACGGGATCGGGCACCAGCACGGTGTTGTCCACGGAAAAGATGTCGAGGATATTGCCGCAGTCCGATTTGGCGCCGTCCGAGACGAAAATTTCGCTCTTTTGCAGGGCAACGCCCTTGCGCGCATAGCTTGCGCAAATGCTGTCGAGCAGCGCGTCGTAGGCATAGCAGTACCGATCGGGTCCGTAACCCCTGAAGGTCGCGGCGTCCGCCATTTCGTCCACCGCCGCGTGCATCGCGCGGATGACGGCAGGAACAAGCGGACGGGTGACGTCGCCGATGGAGAGGCGGATCACCTCCTTGTCGGGATGCGCGCTCTTATACTCCGCCGTCTTTCTTGCGACGGTGGAGAAGAGATAACTGTCTTTGAGCTTCAAAAAATTCTCGTTGATCTTCATTTCTTTGCTTTCTTTTCGGAATATTTCACCGCGTGGCGGATGAACTCACGGAACAAAGGATGCGCGTTGTTGGGACGCGACTTGAATTCGGGGTGGAACTGCACGCCCACAAAGAAATCGTTGGCGGGGACTTCCACCGCCTCGCAGAGCGTTCCGTCGGGGGACGTGCCTGCGATCTTCATGCCGCCCGCCTCGAACGTTTCGCGGTAGTCGTTGTTGAACTCGAAGCGGTGGCGGTGACGTTCCTGCACGAGGTCCGCCTTGTACGCCTCCTTCATCCTCTCGCCGAGGACGCGGCAGGGATACGCCCCGAGACGCATCGTTCCCCCCATCTTCACGCCGTATTGGTCGGGCATGAGGTCGATGACGGAGTTCTTGCCTTCGGGGAAAAATTCCGAAGAATTGGCGTCCGGGATACCGAGCACGTTGCGCGCATACTCGATGACGGCGACCTGCATGCCGAGGCAGATGCCGAGATAAGGGATGTTGTGCTCGCGCGCATAGCGGCAAGCTGCGACTTTTCCCTCGATGCCGCGCACGCCGAAGCCGCCCGGGATGAGGATGCCGTCCGCATTTTTGAGCACCGCATCTACATTTTTCGCATTGAGCTCCTCGGTGTCCACCCAATCGATCTCCACTTTGGCGTCCGACTCAAAGCCGCCGTGCGCGAGCGCCTCCGCAACGGAGAGATAGGCGTCGTGCAGCTGGACGTACTTGCCGCACAGCGCAATGCGCACCGTCTTTTTGCGGGCGTGGATGCGGGAGAGCATCTCCTGCCATTCAGTCATGTCGATGGCGCGTGAATCAAGGTGTAAGATCTTGCAGACGATGGTGGAAAGATTGCTCTTTTCCAGCATCATGGGCGCTTCATACAGCACGGGAACGGTCAGGTTCTCAATGCAGCACTCCGGGCGCACGTTGCAGAACATGGCGATCTTCTCGCGGATGCTTGCGGGCATGGGCGCGTCCACGCGCGCCACGATGATGTCGGGGAAAATGCCCATGCCCTGCAATTCCTTGACGGAGTGCTGGGTGGGCTTGCTCTTAAATTCGCACGAACCCGAAATGTAGGGAACGAGGGTGACGTGGATGAAACAGCAGTTGTCCCTGCCCACTTCGCGCGCCACCTGTCGGATGGCTTCGAGGAAAGGCTGCGATTCGATGTCGCCCGTCGTGCCGCCGATCTCGGTGATGACGATGTCGGCGTTCGTCGATTTTCCCACCTGATAAATGAAGGACTTGATCTCGTTGGTGATGTGCGGGATGACCTGCACCGTCTGTCCGAGGTACTCCCCCGCGCGCTCCTTGTTGAGGACGTTCCAATAGACCTTTCCCGTCGTGAGGTTGGAGAACTTGTTGAGGTCTTCGTCGATAAAGCGTTCGTAGTGTCCGAGGTCGAGGTCAGTCTCCGCACCGTCTTCCGTGACGAACACCTCCCCGTGCTGATAGGGGCTCATCGTGCCGGGATCGATGTTGATGTAGGGATCGAGCTTCTGCGACGCCACCTTGTAGCCCCGCATTTTGAGAAGCCGCCCCAAAGACGCCGCCGTGATGCCCTTTCCGAGTCCCGATACAACGCCGCCCGTGACAAAGACGTATTTCGCCATGACCTTCCTCCTATGTACGGCTGCCCGTTTGCAGCCCGTGATGTTACAGTATAACGTCGCCCTCAAAGGCGAATTCCGCCGGACCCGTCATATATACGGTATCCTTTGTGACGCGGATGACGAGCTCGCCCCCGCGCAGGCGCACCGTGATGTCCTCGTCCATGCGGCAGCAGCCCTCCAAACACCCCGCGACCGCCGCGGCGCAGGCACCCGTGCCGCATGCCCACGTCTCGCCGCTGCCGCGTTCCCAGACGCGCATGGTGAGGCGGTTGATGCCGTTCGGCTGCACAAATTCCACGTTCACCCCGTCGGGGAACACGGGATGATGCTCGAACGCGGGACCAAAGCGCGCAAGGTCGATGGCGTCCGGGTCGAGAAACGTCACGCAGTGCGGGTTGCCCATCGACAAACAGGTGACGCGGAACAAGACGCCGTCCACTTCGAGCGGAGCGCGGATGACGCGTTCGCTTTGGAAGAGCGCGGGGATGTGCGCGGCGCACAGATCGGGCGCCCCCATATCGACGCGCACGGAGAGGACGCGCCCGCCTTCCGTATGCAGTGCAAGCGTCTTGATGCCGCTCTCCGTCTCCACGGTCAGGGTCTCCTTGCGGATGCCCTTGATCTCATACAAAAACCTGCCGATGCAGCGGATGGCGTTGCCGCACATCTTTCCTTCGCTTCCGTCCGCATTGAACATGCGCATCCTCGCATCCGCCGCCTCGCTGCGGCAGATCAGGACGACGCCGTCGCCGCCCACGGAAAAATGCCTGTCGGACAGCTTTTTGGCAATTTGCGAAGGATCGGACGGGAACCAATCGAAACAGTCGAAGTAGATGTAGTCGTTCCCGATGCCGTGCATCTTCCAAAAGTGGGCTTTCATGAAATTTCGTTCCGAACGATGATCTGATCGCGTTCGGCGCCCACGGAAATGTAGGCGATCCGGCATTCGCAGAGCTTTTCCAGAAGCTCCACATAATGGCGCGCCGCCACGGGAAGCTCCTCCCACTTGCGGCAGGAAGAGATGTCGCAGTTCCAGCCCTGCACCTTTTCGAACACGGGGGTGCACTTTTCGAGCGCGTCGGGGAAGGGAAATTCCGTAATGCGCTTGCCGTCCAGCTCATAGGCGGTGCACAGTTCGAGCTCTTCGTGCCCGGAGAGGATGTCGAGCTTGGTGAGCGCCACTTCGTCCGCCCCCTGGCAGCGGATGCCGTAACGGGAAGCGACGACGTCGAAGGGTCCCACCCGTCTGGGTCTGCCCGTCGCCGCGCCGTATTCGCCGCCCGCCTTGCGCAGTTTTTCCGCCTTTTCGCCGAAATATTCGGCAGTGAAGGGTCCTTCCCCCACGCAGGTGGAATACGCCTTCATGATGCCGATGGACTTATCGAGCTTCAGATTGGGCACGCCCGCGCCGACGGGCGCGTATGCCGCAATGGTCGAAGAGGAGGACGTGAAGGGATAGATACCGAAATCAATGTCGCGCAAGGCGCCGAGCTGCGCTTCGAACAGGATGTTTTTGCCCGCCTTGTTCGCCTCGTTGAGATACAGCCCGACATCGCAGATATACTCCCTGAGGGGCTTTCCGTAGCGCTCGAAGTAGGCGATGACTTCCTCCGCCGTGACGGGCGCATGCCCGTATCCCTTTTCCACGGTGAGGTTTTTCCATTCGACGATATCCCTGACGCGTGCATACATCCTTTCGGGATGCAGCAGTTCCCCCATGCGGAATGCCTTTTTCATATATTTATCGGCATACACGGGTGCGATGCCGCGGCGGGTGGAGCCGAATTTTTTATCGCCGAGGCGCTCCTCTTCCAAACAGTCCATCAGCACATGATAGGGCATGGTGATGACCGCCTTGTCGCTGATCTTTAAGTTTTCGGGCGTGATGGCGATGCCCTGAGAACGGAGTTTCTCCGCCTCCTCCGTCAGGTGGCGGATGTCGATGACCATGCCGTTGCCGAGCACGTTGACGACCCCTTCGCGCAGGATGCCGGAAGGGAGCAGGTTGAGGATGAACTTTCCGCGTTCGTTGATGACGGTATGCCCCGCATTGTTCCCGCCCTGATAGCGGCAAACGATGTCGTAATCCTCGCTGAGAAGGTCTACCATCCTCCCCTTGCCTTCATCGCCCCAATTGATCCCGCAGATGGAAGTCAGCATGTTTTCCTCCTTGCGCGGCGGAACGCATCCCGCCGCCCACAAAACAATCGCTATCATTATACAATAACATGCCCCCCTTGTCAAGCGGAACACCCCAAAAAGCCCTGCGAAAAAGCGCGGCGCGCCGCCCGCGCGGCAGCCGTTTTCCACGATCGGATTTTGACAAAAATTTACACGCTTTTCACGCCAAAGAGTTGACAAGCGGCACGCGGCGCGCGTATAATACTTAAAAAGTTCACGAGGTGACCTTGATGTATTGCAGAGACTGCGGTGCAAAACTTTCCCTGCGCTTTCTGGAAAACGAGGGGCTCGTCCCCTACTGCGAGCAGTGCGGCGCATACAAATTCCCCCTCTTTCCCGTTGCCGTTTCGATGACGGTCATGAACCGCGCCGAGGACAAAATATTGCTCGCGCGCCATGCGGGGGAAACGGCGTTCAAACTGTTTGCGGGCTATATCAAAAAGGGAGAGAGCGCCGAAAAAGCCATCCCGCGCGAACTCCGGGAGGAAACTAAGCTCAACGCCGTCAAGTGGCGTTACCACGCTTCGCGCTATCACGACAAGAAGGACGTTCTCATGCTCAACTTCATCGTCACGGCGGAGGAGGGCAACATCGTCTTAAACGAAGAGATCGACGAAGCGCGCTGGTTCACCCCCGCAGAGGCAAAGGAACACATCCTCAAAGGCTCCACAGCGGAATATTTTCTGCTGGGCGCCCTCAACGAAACGGGCAGAAAAAAGTGACCCGCCGCGCCCTGCGCGCGCCGCACGCCTTCCATGAAAACATATCTCCTGCCCCGTGAAGGGCGCTTTTTCAAAACCAACCTGCACATGCACACCACCGTCTCGGACGGGCAGATGACGCCGGAGGAGACCAAACGCGCGTATCTTGCGCAGGGCTACTCCGTCGTTGCATTCACCGACCATGAAGTCATCGTTCCGCATCCGGAACTGACGGACGAACGCTTCCTCGCGCTCACGGGGTTTGAGATCGCCGTCAACCTGCCCCATCCTTCTTCGCGGGACTTCGAATTCATGACGACGTGCCACATGAATTTTTACGCAAAGCGCCCCGACAACGTGCTCTGCCCCGCCTTCCGCGAAGAGTGCATCTGGACGCCGCACACGCGCGCCTATGTCACGGACGCCATGCGCGCCCGCAGCTTGCCGCGCGAATATTCGGCGGAAGGGTTTTGTCGCCTGATCGCGGCTGCGAACGAAGCGGGATTTCTCGTCACGCTCAACCACCCCGTCTGGTCGCGGCAGAACTATCCGCACTACGCGGGCATCCGCGGGCTGTGGGGCGTGGAGGTGTTCAATTCCCTGAGCATGCTGGACGGATACGGCGAAACGGCGCAGCCCCTTGACGATCTGCTGCGCCTCGGTCAGCGCCCCCTGCCCGTTGCCGCAGACGATGCGCACAGACCGCGCGACTGCTTCCACGGATATGTCATGCTCAAAGCCAAAACGCTCGGCTACGGCGACATCATACGGGCAATGGAGCGCGGAGACATGTACGCCTCGACGGGTCCCGCCATCGAGGAGCTCTATCTGGAGGACGGCGTCGTGCACATTGCCACCTCCCCCGCCGCGGAGATCGTGCTCTCCACGGAACGCAGGTTCTCCGTCCGCGCCGACGGCAACGGAGCGCTGCTGCAAGGCGCGCGGCTGGACATCGGCGAATACCTGCGCAAAAGCGCTTCGGGACCGGATGCAGGCAAAGGCTGCTATTTCCGCATCACCGTGCGGGACGCCGCCGGCAGGTGCGCATGGTCGCGCGCCTACTTTACGGACGAACTGTTTTGAAACGCTCCGTCCGCCGACGGCTGCCGCACATCAAAAAAACGCCCCCGCGGGGGCGTTTTTTGTCCGTTTGTTATTTTGTTGTAAGCGCCTGGCTTGCTTCCACCGAAACTTCCACCGTGCGGTCGCCGCAGCGGAAGACGCGCTTGATACTGATGCCGCCGAATTCGGCTTCCCCGTATTTATAATTCCAGCTGTTCATATCTGTCTGGCTGAAATATGCCTTTCCTTCGGCAGTATAATCGAGTGAGAACGTATCCCCGAAGTTGAGTTCATCGCGCTTGTCGCCCTTTCCGATGAAATAGCAGCCGCTCATCTCTGCCGTGAGCCCAAGCGCATCCGAAATCTCACGGGAATATCTGCCGAACACATCGCCGCCCGTCAGATACCCGACAACATTATACCGATACCAGAAAGTCAGATATTTGCTCTTATAAACTTCCGTAAACGTCACCGTCATTTCGGAGATCCAGACGGCGACGACGTCCTGCCCGTCGAGCGCGGCAACGTCATCCACGATCGTCCAGCCCGCCGCGCCCTGCGTGAACCAGGCAAGCAGGCGATACCCTTCCGACTGCGGCGCATAGGTCATGGCGTAATTATCATTGAAGGACATCTCTTTGACGAACGCGTTCTTGTTCTGATCAAACGAACTGCCTTCGATCTGCACGTCGCTGACAAGCGTCACCGTCACGGTGTTGTCGATCCATTGCAGGCGGAGCGAACCGAGCAGTGCAACATCGTTGCCGATCTCCGTGACGCGCTCGCCCGCAGCGGTGTAGTAGCCGCCGAAATCAAAGCAGGGCACTTTCAGCGACATGTCGAGCGCGACGGGCGCGCCGTCATAGACAAAGGAAACTTCCCGCAGATATGTTCCGTCCGCCTGCAAAACATACCCTTCCGCCGCCTCGCTGCTCAGCAGCCGGACGGTGTATGTGTTCGCCGTATAGACTGCATGGATCGTGACGTCGCCCTGCACCGTAAAGTCTTCGGCGATATCCCATTGTCCCGTGTAGCCCGTCTTTTCGGGAACGGCGGGCGGCGTCGGGCGGTCGCCGAAGTAATAATTCTGTTCCCCGACCGTCTTCCCTTCCGCAACAAAGACAACGCGATAGCCGACCGTGCTCCAACGCGCCGTCAGGGTGACGTCCTTTGTGACGGCAGGCATCTGTGTATAGAGCGTACCCTCATACACAAAGCCGTCGAGGAAGCTGCCCTCCTGCAGGACGGCAGACGGCAAACGATATGTGCTGCCATAGACGTAGTCGAAGGTCATCTCGTACATGCCCGCCGCGTTTTTCGTGAAGCCGTCGATGAAATGCTCGCTGACGAGGGTCACGGAATACGTTGCGGGCGCATACTGCGCCGTGACGACGGCATCCCCCGTGACCGTTCCGTCCGCGTCCCAGCCGAGGAAATCATACCCCGCCTTTTCGGGCGCTTCGGGCGGCGTCAGGCGGTCACCGTAGTGCGCCGTCTGCGTTGCGACCGTCTTGCCGTCTGCGACATAACGGACGGTATACTCCCGCAGTTCCCACTGTGCGCGCAGCGTCAGATCGGAGAAGATGTCTGCGCCGTCGGACGCCGCCGTCAGGCAAACGCCGTCCGCCGCGAATGCGACGAGGCTCTCCCGCTCGTTCTGCACAAAGGGCAGCGCAAGCCCCGTACCGTATGTGTACTCCAATCGCATGATCCACAAGCCGCGCGCTTCGTCAAAGACAAACCCCTCCGCCGCGCGGTCGCTTTCGAGCGTCAGCGTATAGACTTCCGGCGTATAGACGGCATAGACGGAGGTGCTGCCCGTAAGGGACGAGAAATCCTCCCTGTCCCAGCGCACGGTATAGCCGCGCTTGGAATATGCGGCGAGGTCGGGCAGCGTGACGGCGGAATACGGCTTGCCGTCCGCAATGAGCACGGACTGTTCGCTGATGACGTTGCCCGCAACGCTGAAACTGACCTTGACGACGGAACCGGAGAAATACCCCTTCTCGTCAATGGCAGCCCAATCCTCTTCCGTGAAGGAGAACTTTTGCGAGAGGTCCTCCGTTTTGTCCGTCTTATCGCCCCATTCCCCGCAGGGATTGTCGAGCGTCAGATTGGCAACGATGCCGAGGATCCCCTTGATGTTCGTATCGACATCCAGATCGCGCAGAATGCCCTGCACGGCGCTGAGCGTCACTTTGATGTCCGAGAGCACATCCCCTGTGAGCTTTCCGCCGTTGAACGAAAGTACCCACTCCGTGCCGTCCGTCTTTTTGTGATATTCGTATTTGGAGAGCACATCGGAGAGAATGGTGCCGTAATCATCCGCCGAGGACGTTCCCGACCCGCTCCCCGTGCCGCCGCCCATCGCCGATTCGATGATCCCCTTGACGAGGCTGCTGAAATTGAAGATATAGACGAGCTGATCCATGATGGTCGCCATGAATTTTTCCATGGACATGGCGCGGTACGTCACATCCGTGCCGTTGAGCGTGCGCCGCATGAAAATCTTGCCGCCCGCGATGGTCAGCTCGGTATAACCGCTGTCGGCAAACGCAAGCCCCTTGGAATAGGACAGGCGCGCGTTGATGATGACCGCATTGTTCCGATCGAAGGAGAAGGAGAGCCCGTCTACGCCGATCTCCACGGCATTGAGGCTTCCGAGACTGAGCGTCGCCTTCCCGCTGATGTGGAACTTGTCGTTCAGAACGTAACTGCCGTTTTCAAGATGGGTCGCGGTGCGGGCAACGGCTTTGAGAAGTTCGTCCGCACCCTGGAAGGTATATTGCGCGTAATCGGCAAATACGAGCGAATGGCTGCTGCCGCCGAGCGTATACGCAGCCCCTTCCGCCGTTTCGGTAAAGGGGTGCTCCTCGTAACCGAACGTGAAGGCGACATCGGTCGTTTCGCTGTTGCCGTTCCCGACGATGCCGGAAAGCCCGATGCCCTGCAACAGCGACGGCGTTCCGCGCTTGGAGAATTTCAGCGTGAGCGGCGCAAACCCGTTTCCGCCGTAGATGAGGTCGGCGTCGAGCTGTACGGTGAACACGATATCCCCCGTCTGTTCATCCCTGGAAACGTTGAGCGCTTTCAGATAGGCGCCGGGGGCGACGGCATCCTCCGACGCATCGCCGACGGCGCCCGCAAGCCCCGCGAGCAGATCTTCGAGCGCGCTGCGGATGCCCAGCGTATCCATGAGCACGCTGCCCACCGCGCCGAACTGCCCCTTCTCCTCGTCCGTGAGCACGTCGCCGAGGAAATATTCGTCGAGCACGGCAAAGAGCGCATCCACCGTATCGGCGGGCAGACCCAGCCCCGTCAGGAACGAGGCAAGCGTGCTCTCCGTCAGCGACACTCCGCCCGCAAGCAGCGTCAGGATGTCGCCCGCGGGGACGCCGAAGCGCAGCGGCACGCCGCCCTCCGCATATTTGGAAATAGAGACAAAGATGTCAAGTTCTCCGTCGTCCCATGCATCGAACATCCAAAAGTCGAAATACAGATCCGTCCCGTCCGCCGCGATCGCATCCAGGGCGAGGGAGACGTGCAGACGCATATCGGGATTGACGGTGATCACGGTGTTCCCCGTATCCACGACAACGATGGGATTCCCGTTCTCCTTTTTGCCCGCATGATAGACGAGGGACCCGCGGACATCAAACACTTTCTGCGCGCCGTCCGCAGACATGGCTGCGCCGCGGAAGGTGATGGAAACGTCGTCCGAGAACAGCGTCCCCACCGTGGCGCCCGCAAAGTCGAGCAGTTCCCGCAGGTCGGAAACGGACAGAAGCCCCTCTGCGGGAATGGGCGCGGGAGCCTGTTCCGACGCCGACACGCGGACATTGCCGAACTGCCTGACGCCGCCATTTTTCCGTTCGCCGAGCAGCAGCGTCAGCGCATCGCCGTCCGCAAGCAATTCCGCAACATAGTTTTTGAACATGATCTGCGCAAGGCTGCCCGCCTTCTGCGTAGCACCGCCGAACGTGACGGACGAGAGGAGCGCAGGAAGGTCCAAAGACGCCATCAGATCGGTAACGGCGCCGCCCGCGCCGACGAGCGACAGCAGTTCTTCCGCCGTGGCGGGAACGGCGTCCTTGGCGCAGGCATCGAGTTCCGCCGCAATGCGTGCATACACCTCCTCAAAGGTCTGCGCAAGCCCGCCGAGTTCGTCATAGGCGAGGTCCACGCCCACATCCCCGTACACGATACGTGTGCGCGCGCCGTCCACCCACACGGAGACGGTCTGTCTGGTCCCGTTCAGCGTGAGGGCAAGATCAAGGGAGAGCTGCAGCTCCTTCCCCCATGCGAGAACGCCGTTCTCCACCTGCACGGTGACGGACGTCTTGCCCACATAGAGCGTGAACGTGCCGCCGACGGACGCGCGCCCCTCCTGCACGATGCGCACGACGGTGGCAAGCACGGGCGTGAGGTCGGCATACTCTTCGCCGTTCACGTCGGGCGTGAAGGCGGGCACGGAGGAAAGCCGCACGTCGGCGCCGAGCGCCGAGACCGCCAGCCCGCCGTCTGCGGCGGAGAGGGAAATGTCGCCGAGGGCGAAGTCCACGCCGAGCGCGGCAAGCAGTTCGCCGCCCGCGAGAAGAACGGAATTTTCACGCAGTTCGAGCATGGAAGCGAGGTCGATGGAGAGCAGCGTCTGCAAGATGCCGCCGAGGTCCGCCTGTGCCGCGCCCGAAAGATCCGTGCCTGCGCCGAGCAGCGCGGAGATCTGCGAAAGCGCTTCGGCGGCATTCAGCTTCCCCTTCATGCCGTCGAGCGTCAGATATACCCAATGCGTGCCGCCCTGCGCGGGCAGCGTATAAGCAAAGGAGAGCTGTTTTTGCGCCGCGCCGTCCCCCTTTCCCACGGTGAGCAGGACGTTCCCCTGCACGCTCATGGAGGCAAAATCCAGGACGACGTTCCCCGCAAGGGCGACGGGCGTGCCGTCCGCGTCCATCGTATAGGCAACATCGGCGCGCAGGGCATCCCCCGCAAACAGGTCATACGCATTGAGAACGAGCCCCGTCATGTCGGCGCTGTCCGACATGTCCTTTGCGGGCACTTCCTCCTGCGCATAGGTAAGTTCCGCCGCGATGTCGACCCCCGCAACGGTGAGTTCCGCCGTGACGCCGTCCAGCGCGATCCCCGCCTCCCCGACGGTGAACGCGAAGCGCACGGGAATGTCAAGCCCGAGGAGGGAGAGCGTGGAATCCAGCGTCGCGCGGGAACCGTCGCCCGCAACTTCGAACGCGCCGCCGCCCAGCTGCGCCATAAGCGCGTCGGTATCGAGTTCCACTCCGCCGCCGAGCAGCCCCGCGAGCGCGGAAACGTCCAGGCGCAGCTTGTTCCCCCCGAGCGCAACGAAGACGTCGCTGCCCGCATAGGAGACATACACTTCCCCGAACTGTGCGCGCAGGGAGAGCGCGGGCATACCGGACGCATCCAGCGATACCAGCCCCGAAACGGGAACGCCGTCCACCGCAAGCGAGAGCGCAAAGTTGACGGGCTGCGAGAGAACGGGCGCAAACGCCTCTGCAAGGCAATCCGCCGCCGTCAGCTGTCCGCCTTCGGGCGCGCCCGTTGCGGGTTTGTCGGCATAGTCCTTGAAATAGGTATCAAAGGCGTCGGAGACCGCCTTCGGCGTATCATATTCGTAATAGGTGTCGTACTCCGACGTGCATCTTGCGTCCAGCCCCTTGGTCGCGGTGTACGCCTCGTCCACGTGGGAGGAGAGCACCTGCCATGTCGCATCAAAGGTATAGGTGACGGTGATATATTCGAAGGCGGGAAGTTTGCTCAGTCCCCCCTTCATCATCATCTGATTGACGTAATAGGCGGGCGCCTTGTCGATCGCGGGATCGAGATAGTAGGTCTGCGTGTACGTCCCGTCCCCGTTCACGGTGACTTCGGAGGCGTCCAAAAGCGTCTCCTCGTTGATGACATAGACGGAAAACGACGTTCCGGGAAGTCCGCGCGTCTCCTTGTAGTCCTCGATCGGCATATTGCCGAAGGGCGCCGAAGTCTGCCACTGCGTGTCGATTCCGTTGTAGGCGGCGCCCTTTACGGCTTCCCGCCAGAGCACGCGGTCGCCCACCCAGCAGAACTGCTGCGCGGAATTGATGAGGGAGGATGTGGTGATGTCCGTCTGAATGAGCACGCCGTCCGAATACTGCTTCCACGTGCTCACGCGCTGACTGAGGATGGTGTTGACGCTGCCGTCCATCTCCGAATACCACACGTCCTGTGCGCAGAAGCGCGCGTTCATGTAGCCGATGTTTTCCAGCGCCGAATGCATGTCGGGCGTCGAACCGTCCGTCGGAAGTTCGTAAAGAACGGTGTCGAACCCTTCTTTGACCACATTGGGTGCCGCATCGGTGAAAAAGAGCGCGTTGATGCCGAATGCCCCGCCCGCCGCGATAACGCATGCGGAAAGCGCCGCAAGGCTCTTTTTCAATCTGCGATGCTGCACCGCTTTGAGACGCACCCCTCCCCGTTTTTTGCGCACGGGACGGGGAATATTCTCCCCTTCCAGCTCCGCAAGCCCCGTGCTTTGTCCTTTCTTTTTGCCTTTCATGGTTCACTCTCTCCCGCCGCAGACGCCTTCCGCGGCGACTTGTAACATTTTGATATGACACGATTGTAACACGGTCATGACAAAATGTCAACGAAATTTATGACAAAATTCACGGAGATTTTTGGAAACCGCATAAAAATCATAGGACGGCAAAAGAGCCCTCTTAAAAGAGGGCTCTTTTGCAGCTGAAAAAGCGCTCGCACGGCATGCAGCCGCATCGGGAATTGCCTGCATCCGGAGATACGCCGCGGGGCAGACGGGCGTCAAAGGCGCATCAGGGCGTCCGTCAGAACGGTCTCCTCCTGCGGATGGGAAAAGAAATCGCGCGGGATGTCCCCGCGGACGGGGAGGTCGAGCACGATGCGTCCCGCTTTGAGGACGAGGGCGCGCCCCGATAAGACCGCCGCCTCGTGTACGTCGTGTGTGACGAAGACGACGGTCCGCCCGCTCTCCTTCCAGAGCGCGGCGACGAGCTCCAAGAGCGACTTTTTGAGGGACAGATCGAGCGAAGAAAAGGGCTCGTCCATGAGCAGCGTGTCGTGCGGGTACAAAAATGCCCGTGCGATGGCGACGCGCTGCCGCTCGCCCCCGGAAAGCTCGTGCGGGTACGACTTTTCCCGTCCCGCAAGCCCCACGCGCGCGAGCATCTCCCCCGTGCCGTCCCACAGGGTTTTGGGAAGGACGAAACGGAGGTTCCCCTCCGCCGTGAGGTTGGGCAACAATTTGGGCTGCTGAAAGAGATAGGAGCAGCGCCCGCACCCTTCCGCCTTTCCCTCAAACGCCGTCTGCCCCGCAATGACGTTCAGAAGCGTCGTCTTGCCCGCGCCGCTCTCGCCGAGCACGGCGCACAGTTCCCCCGTTCCGAGGGAAAAGGTGACGTCATCCAGCGCAAGGCGGGCGCCGTAACGTTTTGTGACATGTTCGAGGTTCATTTCCGCCACCTCACAATCAAAACATAGGCAAGACGGCACAACCCTTCGAGCGCAAAGCCGAGCAGCAGAACAAGCAGGGTGAGCGCCATGAGACGGGGCATTTCGAGATACATCTTTGCATCCTGCATCATGCCGCCGATCGAACGGAAGGTGGAGGCGAGCACCTCGCCCGAAATGACGACTTTCAGCCCCAGCGAAAAGATGCCGCCCGCCTGTTTCAGGAACGCGGGCGCGGCAAGCGGCAGATACATCCGCCCGATGCGCCGCCACAGGGGAACGCGGAAGGCGCGCGTCAGTTCACCGTATGCCTCCCCCGCCTCGTCAAGTGCGGCGAGCGCCGCCGCGTACACGGCGGGAAAGAGCACAAGCGCCGCAACGATGACGGGCACGGCGGCGGGCGTCGTCCACAAAAGCAGCATTAAAATGACCGCCATGGTGGGAAGCGTGCGCAGCACGGAGACGACGGGCGCAAAAAAGGCGCGCACCCATCCTTGGACATGCGCCGCCACCGCCATGGCGACGCCGAGCGCGAGGGAGGCAAGAAACGCCCAGAGCGTGCGCAAAAAGGTGTTGCCGAGCGCGCGCCAAAAGGACGCGCTCGCTAGGAGGCGTCCCGTTTCGCGGCAGGCGTCCCAAAAGGACGGAAGCACATAATCGTTCTGTACGGCGGCATACGCAATGAGCCATGCAAGCCACAGCGCGACGATGGCAAGCGCAGAAAAGAGCGCGTTCTTTTTGTTCATGAAGCCGTTTACATTACTTGCCCGCCGTTGCGGCGATCTTGGCGCTGGCGGCAGGTTCGGGGCAGAGATAGTAATCGCACCCCGAGGCGGGCGTCACGTTCTCCGCCTCCATCGCCTTTAAGTTGACCTTATCGGACGCGGGCTGCGTATCGTTCTCCGACACCTGATAGGGAACGCCGTATTTTTCGAGCACGGCGCGCAGCGTGAGCCCGGGCACGTTGGAAAGCTGCACGACCCCCACCGTCTTGCCGACGAGCGAAGAGAGGTTGTCCTTGGTGAGCGCGGCGCTGTCGCCCGTCGTCAGGAAAAACATATTGCCGTTCGTCACGACGCCGAGCATCCGATACTTCTCGCCCGTGCCGAGCACCTTCGCGGCGGCGTTGACGGGCATCACGCAGAAATCCGCGTTCTTTGTGGCGTCCGCATTGGTGACCTGCGCATTGATGGTATCCGACTTGACGATGTGAAAGTCAAACGTCTTCCCTTCGCCCTGCGCATGGATGGCGTTGGCGAGGGCGAGCGCGGGCGCGCCGTCGGGCGCATAGACGGTGTAGCTCTTGTCGGACGTTCCCGCATTCACCGTGTCCGTATAATAGAACGCCGTACTGACGGAAGAGGCGTCGATGTCCGCAAGATAATTGTCGACGCGGGTGCGCGTTGCCTCCTCCGCCGCGGAATGATATTCCACGGAACAGTTGGCGATGACCTCTTTGGTGAGGGTCTTGGCATTCAGGGAAGGCGTCATGCCCTGCGTGTAGTAGGGCGCGAGGGCGTCGACGACCGCCTTTGCATCGGCGGAGGCGAGGTATTCCGCACTCCCCTCCATGTAGGAAATAAGAGTGCCGACGGCAGCTGCATCCTCCTCGATGACCGACTCCTTTGCCACCAAAACCGCCTGCGGGTACCCGTTTTCGCCGTACAGCGCCTGCAAATCCCCCGCCATGCGGAAGGCGTTTGCACCCGTTCCGCCCGACTGTTTGTCGCCATCGCCGCAAGCGGCGAAGGCAAGGAGCGCCGCACCCGTTATGATCGCCGCACTCACCGCAAAAAACTTCTTCATGAAATGACCTCCGAAAAATTTGTTCAATATTGGCTGAACAGCGTCTTGGCGGTCACGCCGCCGAGCTGTCCGATCTTGCCCGTCAGAGCGTTGATGACGGACGCGGGCGCATCGAGCACCACGCACAGAACGCTGACTTTCTTCTCCCGATAGGGAATGCCCATTCTGCCGACGATGTATTCCCCGAATGCGGAAAGGTGGGCATTGAGCCGTTCCGCCGCATGCAGGTCCTCCACGATGACCGAAAGAACGGCGATGCGTTTTTCTTCCATAAAAAATCTCCCCGCCCGAAGCGCAGGGAGAGAAGCACGCCGCACGGCGCGCAAGCTCGCTTGTTCTCTCCTTTGCGGTCAGAAACTTCTTTCCTCTCAGGCGAAACGTATTATATCACATCGGAAGCGGCGCGTCAAGCGATCACAGCGCCGCGCGCGGCATTTTTCCGCCTTACGGCATGCGGCGGTATGCCTTGCCGTTCAGCAGCAGGATCATTTTGACGGCTGCGATCGAAAAGTCGTCCGCCTCCACTTCGAGCGTCTTGTTGAGCACGCCGCGGGCAAGCACTTTGACGGCAGTCGCCTTCCTGTCGAAGAAGGGAATGCGCTCACGCATCTCTTCGATGGTGACCCGCTCCCCGTCCGCAAAGTATTGTCCGAGCGTATCGATGTTGACGATGGTCTGGCGGTAACGGTCGCTGCGCGCCGCGGCATCGAGCACCAGCGCCTCGTCATCCGTCATCAGCTGCTCCGCCGCCGCCACGCTGACGCGGTGCTCCGCCGCGGGATCGGGCAGGGACGCGGGCGGTTCCGCCGCGCTCTCCTCCGCTTCGGCGGCTTCGGGGATTTCGTCCTCTTCCTCATCTGCGGGCTCGTCTTCGGGGAAGTCCGTCCCGCCCGCGCCGTCCGTGCGGCGGCGCACTTCGACGATGCGCACAAGCCCCCGTTCGATGAGCGCGGCGGTCTCTTCATAGGGAATGTCCTCCGCATCAAGATACGCTTCTCCGCGCTCCCCGCCCGCACGCGCGATCGCCTCGGCGATGAGTTCTTTGGCATAGCGGCAGCGCCTGTCGTTTTTGATGCGGTACAAAAGGGGCGTCTTTTCGAACTTTGCGTGTTCGGACGCATCCTCGACGAGGTACTTGCCGCCCTCATAGGCGGCGGGATCGAGCGCGAGATAGAGGCGCAGCGTCTTTCCGCGGATGACGAGCTTTGCGACCGGTCCTCTGCCGAGGCGGAACGCCTCGTGCTGCCAGCTGCGCCGCGCGGACACTTTTTTGTAGGAGAGCAGCTCCTCTTTCAGCGCCCGATACCACGCCTTCACCTGTGCGCTGCTTTGAATGAGCTTTGCCTCAAAGCTCTTATCATAGCGCACGCGCACATACCAACCGTCCTCCTCCGCATAGATCACGCGCGTCGGCTGCGCATCCGCGTCTGCTGGAACGTCTGTGGAAGGCGCGTCCGCCGCAGATACGGGAACGGACAAGGCCGCCGCCCCTTTTGCGTTCTCCTGCACGGCAAGAGGCGGTGCGGCTTGTTCGTTTGCAGGCTCCTCTGCGGAACGCGCCGCAGACAATGTTTCCGCTAACACCACTTCTTCGGAAGCCGTCTCCTCCGGCATTTCTTCGGGCGCCGCCTCTTTCGCAGGCACCGTTTCTTCGGGCGTTTCCGCTTCGTTCTTTTTTCCGCGCGAAAAGACGATTCCGAGCACCGCCAACAGCACGATGAGACCGCCGCCGGCAGCCAGCAGCGCGATATGCAGCGGGGTAAGTGCAAGCAAATTCCAAAGCATGGCAGATCCCTCCTTGATGCGTTTTTCAGGATTGTACCATCTATTATAGCACACCGACGCGCCGTACGCAACCCCTATCTCCGATTTTCATGCAGCCGCGCGTCTCTCCGCAGCACAGCCGAAAAAACGACCGCAAAAAAAGGGCATCGGATGACGATGCCCTGAAAAATGTGTCCGTCTATTCCACCGTGACGGACTTGGCGAGATTGCGGGGCTTGTCGGGATCGGCGCCGACGGCAAGCGCGGTGTGGTAGGCGAGGAGCTGCAGCGGAATGACGGAGAGCATGGGCGCAAAAACAGGCATGCAGTGCGGAATGACGACGGACGCCGTCACCTCCCGCGCGCGGCACAGCTCCCGAAAAGGCGTCACGAGAAAGACGGGCGCCCCGCGCGCATAGACCTCATGCACGGCGTTCATCGTTTTGTCGGCAAGTGCTTCGTCGCAGATGACGGCAACGACGGGCGTGCGCTCATCCACCAGTGCAAGCGTCCCGTGTTTGAGTTCGCCCGCAGCATACCCTTCCCCGGGGAGATAGCTCACCTCTTTGAGTTTGAGGCTGCCTTCGAGCGCCGCGTACCGGTCCGCCCCCCTGCCGAGAAAGAAGACGCAGCGCGCCGCAGCAAAACGGGGCACCCACGCCGCAACGTTTTCACAGGCGGAGAGCGTCTCTTTGCACAGCGCGGGAAACGCGCCGAGCGGATAAGTGCCCTTCCCGCGCAGCTTTGCAAGGCGTGCCGCAAGCGCATAGAGCGCCGCAAGCTGCGCATTGAAACTCTTGGTCGCGGCGACGGCGATCTCCGTGCCTGCCCGCGTCTGCAAGACGGCATCGGCAAGGCGGGCAAGCGAGGAATGCGGCGCGTTGACGACGCCGAGCACGAACGATCCCTTTTCTTTTGCAAGTTCCGCCGCAGCGAGCGTATCCGCCGTCTCCCCGCTCTGGCTCACCGCAACGGTCAGGGTATCGGCGGGCACGATGGGCTCGGCATAGCGGTATTCGCTCGCCAAAAATACCTGAACGGGGATGCGCGCGATCCGTTCACACGCCGCCTTCATACACAATCCGCTGTGATATGCCGTGCCGCAAGCCACAATATGAAGGTACTTTGTCTGACATAGTACCTTGTTCTGCGCCAAAAGACCGCCGATACGCGCCCCTTTCAGCGTTGCGCGGACGGCTTGCGGGACCTCGGCGATCTCCTTGCGCATGAAATGCGGATACGCCCCCTTCCCGTCCGACGACCGTTCCGCGGCGAGCGGGACGGGCGCACGCGCAACGGGAACGAGCGACGCATCGAAGAGCTCCGCCTTCCCGCAGGTCATCCGTGCAAAATCGCCGTCTTCGAGCACATACGCCGTTCTCCCCGCGGCGGCGACGGCGGTCATGTCGCTGGCGGCGAACACCCCCTCCTGCCCGACGGCGACGACGAGCGGACTGCGCATGCGGGCGCAGACGATTTCCTCCGTTCCCTCGGCAAGCACGGCGAGCGCATAGGAGCCGGTCAGCCGCCGCGCCGCGCGCCGCACCGCTTTCAGCAGGTCGCCATCCTTGGCGTATTCCCCGTCGATGAGATGGGCAACGACCTCGCTGTCCGTCTCGGAAGAGAAGGTCTCTCCGCGCGCAAGGCACTGTTCTTTGAGGCGCGCAGCGTTCTCGATGATACCGTTGTGCACGAGGCAGACCTTCCCGAACCGCTGCGGGTGCGCGTTGCGTTCGCAGGGGGCGCCGTGCGTCGCCCAGCGCGTATGCCCGATGCCCGCGTTTCCCAAAAACCCTTCCGCAAATTGCAGTTCCGACACCCTGCCCCTGCGCCTTATCAGGGTGAGCGCGCCGTCATGCATGAGCGCGATGCCCGCGGAGTCATAGCCGCGGTATTCGAGTTTTTGTAAGCCGCCGAGCAGAACGGGGGCGGCGCGCTCCCTTCCGAGATAGCCGACGATCCCGCACATCAGAGCTCCTCCGCCCCTGTGCGCAGCGCCTGCTCCACGAGCCGCACCGCCCCTTCCGCCTCGTCCCCCTCGGCGAGGATGCGCACGACGGGCTCGGTGCCGGACGCGCGCACCACCATGCGGACCCCCGTCCGTTCCGCCCGCGCGATCGCCGCCTGCACTCCCTCCCGCGCAAGTACGGCGGCGCCGTCCCGCACGGGAACGTCCGCCCTTTTCTGCGGCAGAAGATGCAGCCCGCGCATGAGCACCGAGAGCGGACACTTGCGTCCGAGAACGGTCTCGGCGACTTTCAGCGCCGTGAGGACGCCGTCCCCCGTCGTGGCATATTTGCGGAAGATGATATGACCGGACGGTTCGCCGCCCAGCAGTGCGCCCCGCCGCGCCATCTCCTCCGCCACAAATCTGTCCCCCACCTGCGTGCGGGCACACACGATGCCGCGCCGTTCGAGCGCACGGGCAAGCCCGCCGTTGGAGACGATCGTCGTCACCACGCCGCCGCTGCCCAATTCCCCGCGTTCCGCCATATCCGCCGCACAGACATAGAGGATGCCGTCGCCGTCCACGACTTCCCCCCGTTCGTCCACGCAGATACAGCGGTCGGCATCGCCGTCGAAGGCAAACCCGACGTCGAGAGCATGCAGCCGCACGAGTTCGCGCAGCCTGTCGGGACGGGTGGAACCGCAGTCCGCGTTGATGTTGGTGCCGTCGGGCGAGACGCCGATGCAGCGCACCTGCGCGCCGAGCGCATCGAACACCGCCTTGGCAAGCGCCCACGCGCTGCCGTTGGCACAGTCCAGCCCCACCCGCAGCCCGCGGAAGGACGTGCGCGGCACGGACAGCAGATAAGCGAGATAGCGGTTTCTCCCCGCAACGTGATCCACCGTCCTGCCGATGTCCGCCCCCGACGCGAGGGGCAGCGTTCCGCCGTCGAGATACTCTTCGAGCAACAGCAGTGTCTCGTCGGACATCTTTTCCCCGTCCCCGCCGAATAGCTTGATGCCGTTGTCGTCAAAGCGGTTGTGGCTCGCCGAGATCATCACGCCGCAGTCCATCCCCTCCGTGCGCACGACGTAGGAGACGGAGGGCGTGGTGGTGACGTGCAGCAAAAAGACGTCCGCCCCGGACGCCGCCGCGCCCGCCGCAAGCGCATATTCGAAGGCATAGGAGGAACGGCGGGTATCCTTCCCGACAACGATGCGCGCCCGCCTGCCGCGCGCAAAGAAATGACCGAGGAACCTTCCCACCCGGAAGGCATGAACGGCGGTGAGCGACTCGTTCGCCCGCCCGCGGAATCCGTCCGTCCCGAAATACTTCATAGCCCCTCCCCGCGCAGCAGCGCATGGTCATCCTATGCAAAAAGAGAAAAGAAGGTGCCGTCCGGAAATAAAAAAGCCGCCGTCGGCAGACGGCGGCAGCACAGGGTTTGTTATGAAACAAGCAGCGCGCGGCGCACGGCGAGAAGATAGTCCCGATAATCCGCTTCGCGCGTGCCGCGCAGCACGGGATCGGGCTGAAAAAGCGTACCCGCACGGCGATATGACGGCAGCGACGCCTCATCCGTCATGCCGAGGGCAAGCGCGCAGAGCATCGCCGCACCCAATGCGGTGCTCTCTTTTTCGTGCGGTCTGTCCACCGTGACGCCCAAAAGGTCCGCCTGAAACTGCATGAGCAGCCCGTTTGCGGATGCCCCGCCGTCGCAGCGCACCGCGCGGACGGGGACGCCGTCGCGGCGGACACAGTCCACAAGTTCGCGCGCCTCGAACGCAATGCTTTCGAGCACGGCACGCACGAGGTGCGCGCGCGTCGTTCCGAGCGTCACCCCCGAAAAGAGCGCCCGCGCCTGCGGCTGCCAATGCGGAGCGCCCAGCCCCGTAAAGGCGGGGACAAATCGCACGCCGCCCGAATCCTCCACACTCGCCGCGAGCGTCTCGCTCTCCGCCGCAGCGGAGAGCAGACCGAGCCCGTCGCGCAGCCAGCGGACGGCGCTGCCCGCATGGAATGCGCTCCCTTCGAGCGCATACGATGACCTGCCGCCCATGCGGTAACCGACCGCCGTCAGAAGCCCGCTCTGCGAACGAACGGGCGTCTCCCCCGACGAAAAGAGCACGAACAGCCCCGTTCCGTAGGTGATCTTCCCTTCGCCCGCCGCAAAACATCCCTGCCCGATGAGCGCCGCCTGCTGATCGCCCGCCATGCCCGCGATGGGAAAAACCCCGTCCCGCATGCGGACCTCTCCGAACAGCGCATCGTTGTCGCGCACTTCCGGCAGGATCGCGCGCGGAATGGAAAAGCGCTCCAAAAGGTCTTTGTCCCAATCGAGGGTATGGATGTTGAACAGCATGGTGCGCGAAGCGTTGGTGACGTCCGTCACGAACGAGCGCCCCTCGGTGAAGCGGAACACGAGCCAGCTGTCCACCGTCCCCGCGCACAGCCTGCCCGCCTTCATGAGCCTGCGCGCCGCGGGAACATGGTCGAGGTCCCAGCGGATCTTTCCCGCCGAAAAATAGGCGTCCGGCACCAGCCCCGTGCGCTCTCCGACGAGGCGCCTGACGCCCTCGTCAAGCGCGGCGCACCACTCCCCCGTTCTGCGGCACTGCCAGCCGATGGCGGGGCAGACGGGCTCCCCCGTCTCCCTGTCCCACAGGACGGTCGTCTCCCGCTGATTGGCGATGCCGATGCCCGCCACGTCCCCGTCCGCGGCGCGCAGACAGTCCCGCAGCACATACGCCGCCTTGCAGTAAATCTCCTCGGCATCCTGTTCTACCCATCCGGGACGCGGAAACGAGAGCCCGAGCTCCTGCTGCGCGCGGTAGACGAACTCCCGCGCGGCAATGTCATACAAAAAGGCGCGCACGCTCGTCGTGCCCGCGTCGAGCGCAATGAGATACCGCATGACTTCCTCCTTATAAAACTGCGGGAACGGCATAAAAGCCGAACCCGCATGCAGATTTCGTTACAAGTGCTGTAAAATATTCCGATAGATCGCCGTGTCGCGTTCCAAAAAGGTATTGAAAATGACGTGAATGGCGCATTCGGGATGGCGCATCTTCCAGCGCAGCACCGCACCCGTGGCGATCTCCGCCGCCTCCTCCTGCGGAAAACTGAACACGCCCGTCGAAATGCAGCAAAAGGCAACGGAGGCAAGCCCCGCCTCCTGCGCCGTGTCGAGGCAGGCGGTATAACAAGAACGCAGCAGCGCGCGGTCCTCCTCCGTCACTTCGCGCCGCACCATGGGACCCACCGTGTGCAGAACATACCCTGCGGGCAGGTTGTAGGCGCGCGTCAGCTTGCAGTCGCCGCACTCCTCTTCGCGTCCCTGCGCCGCAATGAGTTTGGCGCAGTCATCTCTGAGCTGCATCCCCGCCGCCGAATGGATGACGTTGTCGATGCAGTTATGATTGGGCAGGAAACAGCCTAAAAGCCCCTTGTTCGCCGCGTTGACGATGCCGTCCGCCGCCAGACGGCGGATGTCCCCCTGCCAGAGGGAGATGCCGTTTTTTTGTTCGAAAGAGGCGGGATCGACGATGCCGCGCTCCGTCGATTCCGTCCAGAACAGTCTGTCCTGCAATGCCAGGATCTCATGCGGAACGGGATGCGCGGGACGCTCGTTCATGTAGCCGCGCACAAGGGCGCGCTTTTTTTCGGGCGTTGCGCTGAATGCCGCGATGAGCCCGCGTTCGCGCAGCAGCCATTTGAGCAGCGTGTCCGTCGCCGCGCCCTTCTCCCCTTCGGAGAGCAGTTCGGGGCGCAGATAGGGAGCGAGGTCGACCACGCCTTCCGGCGCGCCGCCGATCACTTCGCAAGCTCCTTATTGTAATTGATGAGGCAGCCCGCCAGCAGAATTTTCCGCTCCTCAGCGGTCAGCGCGCCCGTTTCGAGCACGATATCCCGCCGCTTTCCGTCCGAGACGACGGCTGCGACAAAGCGTTCTTCGCCCGCGGCGATGCCTTCGGCGATGTTCTCGATATAGAGATAATCCCCCGTCTTCAAGCCGTGTTTTTCACACACGAAGGGCAGCATGCCCCAATTGATGAGGTTGGAACGGTAGCGCTTGGTGGCATATTCCTTGCAGATGTTGGCAACGCCGCCCAACACGCGCTGACAGGACGCCGCCTGCTCGCGCGCGGAACCGTCTCCGGGCTTGACGGAGACGACGACGCTGCCGTAGACCGTCCCCTCCTTGGGAACGAGCGCGCCGAGCGCAGCAAGCACTTCCGCAGGGAGTGCGCCCGATTCGCGGCGCACCGCCTCATCCGCGGCGACCGACTTCGCCCGCTCCACATAGGCGGGATCCTTGCGGGAGAGCGCGAAGGAGGCGAGCTTCATGGGATTGGAGCGATAGGAGGACGTCTCTCCCGAAGGGATGAGTTCGTCCGTCGTCGTGACGGGGTCGGTGAGAACGGAGACCACCTTCATGAGAAGGTACCTGCCGAGCGCGATCTGTTCGGGCCAATCGGCGATGTTGGGACCGTACACAAGCGCGGCGGAAGGATCGGGCTTGCCCGCACCGCGATAGACGCGGTTCTCGTAGATTTTTCCGTCGAATTTGTATTTTTTGATGCGCTTGTTGTAGGCGACGTCGAGCGCGGACGTGAGCACGCCGCCGTTCGCCGCCGTCGCCGCGATGGAACGCGCGTCCATCAGCGCGACCGCCGCAAGCTGCCCCTGCGCAGGCTTGCTGCCCTCGCGGTTCTCGAAGTTGCGCGTCGTATGGCGGATAGACAGCCCGTTGTTTGCGGGCACGTCCCCCGCGCCGAAGCAGGGACCGCAGAACGCCGTTTTGACGACGGCGCCCGCCTCCATGAGCGCGCCCGTGTATCCCGCATCCGTGAGCGCCTTGTAAACGGGCTGCGAAGCGGGATAGACGGAGAGCGCAAATTCTCCCGTCCCGATGCTCTTGCCGCGCAGGATCTCCGCCGCCTCGGCGACATTCTGATAGCCGCCGCCCGCGCAGCCCGCAATGACGCCCTGCGTGACGTACACCTTGCCGTCCTTCACCTTGTCGGTGAGAGTGAAGGTGTCATCCCCCTTTAATTTCCTGCCCTGCTCCTCCGCCTTTTTGAGAAGGGGGATGGGGTCCGCAAGAAATTCGCGGATGGAATATGCGTTGGAGGGGTGGAAGGGCAGTGCGATCATGGGCTCGACGCGGGAGAGGTCGATGACGACGGCGCCGTCGTAATAGGCGGGCTGCGCCGCCTTCATTTCACGGTAATCCCCCTCCCTGCCGTGTTCTTTGAGATATTCGCGCGTCTTTTCGTCCGTCTCCCAGATGGAGGAAAGGCAGGTCGTCTCGGTGGTCATGACGTCGATGCCGATGCGCTCGTCCATGGTCAGATGGGCGATGCCGGGTCCCACGAATTCGAGAATCTTGTTCTTGACGAAGCCGTTTGCGAACGTCGCTTTGACAAGGGCGAGCGCGACGTCCTGCGGGCCGACGCCGCGCCGCAGTTTGCCTTTCAGATAGACGGCGATCACTTCCGGGCGCCGGACGTCATACGTCTGTCCCAAAAGCTGTTTGACGAGTTCGGGTCCGCCCTCCCCCACGGCGAGCGTGCCGAGCGCGCCGTAGCGGGTGTGCGAATCGGAGCCGAGGATCATCGCCCCGCACTTTGCGGCACATTCGCGCATGTATTGGTGAATGACGGCAAGGTGCGCGGGGACATAGTCGCCGCCGTACTTCTTCGCCGCGGAAAGCCCGAAGACGTGATCGTCCTCATTGATGGTGCCGCCGACCGCGCACAGCGAATTATGGCAGTTGGTGAGCGTGTAAGGAATGGGGAATGCGGTAAGCCCGCTCGCCTTTGCCGTCTGAATGATGCCGACATAGGTGATGTCGTGCGAAGCGATGGCGTCGAATTTCAGACGCAGCGCCTCGTCGCTGCCCACGTTGTGCGCCTTTAAGACGGCATGGGTGAGCGTTCCCCGCTCCGCCGCCTGCTTCTTGTCCGAAGTGAAGAATGCCTGCGCCTCCTTCACGATGCGCCCGTCCGTATAATAGACGCCTTTTTTGATGAGCTTGACCATCCCGCTCCCTCCCGTTTGTAAAAGAATACAAATCTATTATATCGGAAAACGCCCGCGATTTCAAGCATTCGGGGGAAAGAAGCGGGCATTTCCCGCGAAAAAGTTTATCCGCCCCGCCCCATACGGTGAAATTTTTCCCGCAGGGGGCGTCCGCCCTTGCTTTTTTGCGCGTGATTTGCTATACTGAAAGCATGAAGAAGAACCGTCCCGCTTACACTTCCGATGCACCCGAAGTCATCGCACCCGAGCTGCCTGCCGCGCCCGAACTGCCCGCAAAATCTGCAAAACGCACGCGGGAGACGCGCCCTTCCCGCCCCGGAACGCGCTATAAATTCCGCTTTTCGCCGCTGACGCTCGCCGTGCTCATCGCAGGGCTGGTGCTCTGCCTTGCAGCGATCGGACTGACGAGCTGGCAATTTGCCGACTTCCTGCGCGCGGGGCACACGGACGACCCGCTCGAATGGTGCAAATTCGGCTTGCTCTACGGCGTGAGCGCCGCGCTTGCCCTGCTCATCATCGCCATGTTCATCCGTTCCGAATACGTCCTGACGGACAGGGAACTCACCCTCGTATTCGGATTCGTGCGCAGCAAATACCCGCTCGAAGGCATTGCCTCCATCCACCTCTTCAAGGGCGCAAACAAGCTCGTTGTCTACTTCGAGGATGAACGCAACAAATATATGGCGATCGTCATCCGCGATACGCTCTTTGAGGCGTTCGCAAAGGATCTCGTCTCCCGTAGCGAACACATCGCCTTTTCCTTTTCCACGGCGGAGGAAGAGGAGGAGTTCAAAAAGAAGAAGTGATGCCGCAGACAAGGCGGCACACGCGCCGCACGTCTGTTTTTTGCAGGACCGAGGTCTGTGCCTCGCGCTTTTGGCGCGGGGCGCTTGCTTTTCCCCCGAAGGCATCCCCGCCTTCCGGGATACTCAAAAAATAGCCCGACGAAAATCTTGTATTTTCCGCGCGCGCGTGATATAATGGAAGTATGACGATACGAAAGAGTGCGGGCATCCTGCTTGCCGCCCTGCTTCTGGCAGGAACGGCGGGCACGGCACTCCCGCAGACAACGACCCAAGCTCTCGCCCAAGACGGGCAGGATACGGCGCAGTCCGTCGCACTGACACAGGACAACGCCGCCCTGTCCCTGCCCGAAAGCTATGAACAGTACCTTGCGCTCGAAACCCCGAAGGACGTGGCGATGAGCGAGCACTACATTGCAATCGCCGACGGCGATACCATGTATATCTACGACCGCGGCGGGCAAACCGGCTGGCGCATGTTCTCGGCGGGGGAATCCTCCGGAATCACCAAGATACAGTTTTCGGGAAGCACCCTCTATTATTCTGTGCGAAACGCGGAGAGCGGAAACTCTTTCTGGTACTACAATTGCTCGGACGCCGACGCAAAGCCCGAAAGCACCGCCTTCAATTGCTCCACCTTCCTCATTGTGGAGGACACTTTATACACTGTTTCCATCTCGGGAAACCTTGCTTTTGCAAGCCGTTCGCTTTCCGCACTCGATTCCGCAACCGATTTGGGCGAACTTACCTCCAACACCGAGCCTTTTCTTGCCTATGCAAACGACAGACTGTACTGCATCATCAATGACCGCATCTATGAACCCAATGCAAACGGGCAATTCAACGACCTCTCCACAGATAATATCCCTGATTCCCCCTTTTATTATATCAGTGACAACGCCCAACAGGCAAACAACGTAACGTCTGCATGTTCAAACGGATATACCCTCTTCTTCTCCTCCTCGGCGGGTCTTTTCTGCCGCGGGACGGGCGCCGATGGGTCCGTAACAGAACTCTCCGATAAAACCGGGTCTGCGGACATGCGCAGCCTTTCCGCCATGAGCTTTTATAACGGCAAACTTTACTGTATCTCCGGAACAAGCATTCATGAAATTTCCGTTGCGGATAACGCCGCCGCCTTCACCGACTACGAGATCGCCGCGGCATCCGGTTCCGTCAACCGTCTTGACGGCGCACAGGACATCGCCCGCGCGGGCGACCTGCTGGTCACGGCAGACAAGGGTAACTCCCGCGTGAGCGTTTACAATTTTTCCACGGACAAATATACGGTGATCGACTGTGACGCCGCGCCCGACCTTGTCGCCACGGACGGCGAGATCGTTGCCTATGCCGCAGACACACAGGTGTACACCTGCAATGTCGGCGCCGGGGAGACGGCGTTTACCTCGGCACAGCTCTCCGGTTCCGCCAAGATTGCGGGACTTGCCGTACTGTACGGCAAAACGTACTACGTCAAGGGAAACGGCACGCGCGGCGTTGTAGGCGGCACATCGGTAGAGATGAGCAGCGCCAACCCCACGGGATTGGCGGCGGACCTCTACGGCACCTTGTACGTCTCCTATCAAAGCGGGAACGCGCAAGCCTTTTCCGAAGAAGCCTTCCTCTCCGATGCCGCGGGCGAAGAGACGGGCATCAACGTTCCGGGAAATGCCACATCCCTGCGCGCGGATTTTGAAGGCAACCTCTATTACCTCTCCGACGGAAATCTCTATCAGAACGGACAACCGATCGCCTCCGTCGACGGGAGCGATTTTGTGTACGGCGCCGACAGCACGCAGAACGCCCTCTCCTTCGCCCTCGGGTTTGAGGACGACGCCGTCTATTTCAACTTCGGAAACTACGTTGTAAAGAGCAATGCGGGCACCATGTCCGCGATCCCCACGCTGGATGAGATCGCAGAGAACGGCGCACGGGAAAAGACGTTTTCCCTGCATACGGAGAACATGCTCGTCAAAGTCGCCGCGCGCTCCGTAGGGATCGACACCGACCTTGCCGCGTTCCGTGCCTCCGACGGCAGCTTCTTCCCCTACTGCGGCTATGCGCGTTCCGAACAAGAGCAGACGGGGCTGCTGCTTACCAAAACGGACGGAGAGGACGGCTATGCTCTTGTGCTGTTTGCTAACGCGGACGGCAGCTACACGGCGCGCCTGTACCCTTCCCAAGCGGTGACGCCCGAAGAGGCCGCCGCCCGCGAAGAACAAAGCACCCGCTGGCTCTCCAACGAGGTGGGCACCTTCTTTGTCCCCTGCACGCAATCTGCCCTGGAGCAGACGCGCCTCGCACGCGGGACGCGCGTCGCCGTTTTGCGCCGTTTCACGGCGCCCGATGCGGAATACGCCCTCGTCGCCTATACGGACGGCACGCGCGAAGAGGCACGCGGCTGGGTACCCGCGGCATATCTTTCCGCCGTCTCCCCCTTCCCCGCGGCGGGTGAGGAGTACACCGTCGGCTATCTGAAAGCGCAGGAAGACGGCATCCTCTTCACGGCGGCGGACGGCAGCCAAAAGACGGTGACGGAGCGCGTGCAGGTGCGCCTGTATCAAACGGGAGACGGCACGTTCCGCGCAGTGCTGACGGACGATACGGCATATATTGCCGACATTACAGAGGATATGCTCGACAAGGACAACGCGGAGATCCTGCGCATCGCCCTCATCGTCATCCTCTCCGTTCTGGCGCTCATCATCGTCGGCGTGTATATCTTCCTGCTCCCGTGGGAAAAATACCGCAAGGACAAAAAGAAGTAAACAGCGGGCGAACGCCCGTCAAAACATATTGTGAGGAATGAACATGGCAAACTATCTCTCCCCCCTGGTTCCGCAGCGCGCGGACCCGTACCTTGTAAAGCAGGACGGAACGTACTATTTCACGGCGACCTGTCCCCTTTACGACCGCATCGAACTCTCCTGTTCGGACACCGTGAACGGCATCGCCGCCGCCCCCGCGCGCACCGTGTGGAAAAAGCACGAAACAGGCGCGCTCGCTTCGCATATCTGGGCACCCGAACTGCACTTTGTGATGGGGAAATGGGTCATCTACTTTGCGGCGGGGCACGTTCCCGACGTGTGGGACATCCGCCCCTACGCCATCATCTGCAAGGGCAGCGACCCCATGAAGGACGATTGGAGCGAAGCCGTCCCCATCGAGGCGGCGGAAGGCGATCCCTATCCCTTCACCGATTTTTCCCTCGACATGACCGTCTTTGAAAACAAGGGCAGATGGTACGCCGTCTGGGCGCAGAAGTTCGGCTGCTCGCGCGCGGAGAAACCCATCTCCGACCTGCTCATCGCAGAACTTGCAACGCCCACCGGGTTAAAGACGGCGTTCGTGCGGCTCACGTCTCCCGACTATGATTGGGAGCGCGACGGCGGCTTTTGGGTGAACGAGGGTCCCGCCGTTCTGCACTGCCCCGAAACGAAGGGCAACATCTATATCACTTACTCCGCATCGGCAACGGGCGCCTGCTACTGTATGGGCATGCTGTGCGCCGACGAAAACAGCGACCTTTTGGACCCGCGCAGCTGGCACAAGGAACGTTTCCCCGTGCTGAAAACGGACGCCGCGCGCAAGGTGTTCGGACCCGGACACAATACGTTCGTGCGCGGGGACGACGACGAGGTACTCACGCTGCTGCACTTCCGCGACTACGAAAAGATCGTCGGCGATCCGCTCGACGACCACAACCGCCACGCGCACGTTCTGAAAGTGGACTTTGCGGAGAACGGAAAGCCGCTCTTCCGCCTCGAAAACGCATCGTTCTACAATACGCCCTACCGAAACGAAAAACAAAAAGGCATCAACGCCTGATAAAACAGCGGGCAGCCTTCCGCGGAAGGCTGCCCGCTGTTATTTTATATCAACAAAAAACGAAGCGGCGAAGCCGCGAAGCATGAGAATCCCATGGGGGATTGTTACCATTGCGGTGGGCTGCTTCGCCCCCGCGGGGCTCAGGCGGCGCTGCGTCAGAGCCCTCCGCCGTCTACGCCCAGCACCTGCCCCGTTACATAGCGGTGCGTCGCCAGAAAATAAACGGCTTGCGCGACCTCTTCCGCCGTGCCGAACCGTCCGAGCGGGATGCGGGCTTCCAGCGCCCTGCGCTCCTCTATGGAAAGCCCCGCGTTCATGGCGGTATCGATGGCGCCGGGCGCAACGCAGTTGACGCGCACGGCGGGCGCAAGCTCCTTGGCAAGCGCCTTGGTGAACGCGATGAGCGCCCCCTTCGAGGCGGAGTAGACGCTCTCGCAGCTGCCCCCCTCCGTGCCCCAGACGGAGGAGACGTTGACGATCGCCCCGCCGCGGGACATCAGCCCCGCAACGGCGTACTTCGTGAGCAGGAACGCGCCGCCCATGTTGACGTCCATCACACGCCTGTATTCTTCCACGGTCACGTCCTGTATCTGCCGCCACAGATCGATCCCCGCGTTATTGACGAGCACATCCACGGCACCCATGTCTGCAAACAGCGCCTTGACGGCGCGTTCGTCAAAGACGTCCGCTCGCACGAAGGCGACGCCCGGGAGCGCGCTGCGCGCAGCGTTTGCCGCCTCTTCGTCGCGCGAATAGGTCGCCGTCACCGCATACCCCGCCGCGTGAAAAAGGCGGCAGCAGGCAAGCCCGATGCCGCGCGTCCCGCCCGAAACGAGCGCCCTCATGCGTGCTCCCCGCGCATGACGGCGATGATTTCATCCGCGACTTCCCCGACGGACTTTCCATCCGTATCCACAATGTGGTCCGCGACATGCTCATAGACGGGCGTGCGCTCGGCAAGCAGCTTTCGGAGTGTCTCCGTCGTCTTGCCCGTATTTTTGAGCAGAGGGCGCGTTTCGTCCGCGCGCACGCGGCTTAAAAGGCTCTCGAAACTCGCGCGCATGAAAAAGATGCGCCCGTTCTTTTTGAGAAGTTCGCTGTTTTCCGGCTTCAACACCAGCCCGCCGCCCGTGGAAATGACAAGCCCGTCCCGTCCCGCAAGCTCGCGCACGACCTCCGTTTCCAGCATGCGGAAGTGTGCTTCCCCGTAAAATTCAAAGATGTCGGAGATCCTGCCGTGGCGGTCGGTGATAACGACGTCGGTATCATACCACATTCTGCCCGTGCGTTCGGCGATGCAGATGCCGACGCTCGACTTGCCCACCCCCATCATGCCGCAAAGTACGATGTTCATAACAGAAAGCTCTCCAACGCAAGAATGTAGCTGTTCGCGCCGAAGCCGAGGATCTCCCCGCGGCAGACGGGCGTGAGCACCGAATGGCGGCGGAACTCCTCGCGCGCGTGCACATTGCTCATGTGCACTTCGACGACGGGAACGCTGACGGACGCAATGGCGTCGCGGATGGCATAGGAATAGTGCGTAAACGCGCCTGCGTTCAGAATGATGCCGTCGTATCTGCCCTCGGCGCTCTGGATGGCGGTGCACAGTTCCCCCTCGTTGTTGTTCTGGAAGAACTTGACCGTCACGCCGAGCTTGTCGGCATATTCCGTGATGCGCTCGTTGATCTCGCGCAGCGTCTGCGTGCCGTAGACGCCCTTTTCGCGCCTGCCCGTCATGTTGAGGTTGACCCCGTTGAGAACGAGAATGGTCATACTTCCGATCCTCCCGAATATTGCTGATAAAGTTTTTTTGCCTCCGAAGCGGAGGGCGTTTTTCCAAGATAGATGCAGTCCGAATAATACGCTTGGTAAAAGAGCATCGCCGCGCCGTTCACCGTCCGCTTGCCGCAGGCGGCGGCAATGCGCAGAAATTCCGACTGCGCGGGTTCGTAGATGAGATCGACCGCCGCCGTACAGCCTGCAAACAGCGCTTCCCCGACGGGGACTTCCCCTGCGGACGTGCGCACGGATGGCGTCTTCCCCACCGTATCGTGCATGCCGATCCCCGTGCAGTTGACGATGATGTCGAACGGAGCGGGCGGCACTTGCGCAAGCGGGGTGAAATTTCCGAATTCCCGGAACACCGCGGCGAGACGTTCGCTGCTGCGTTCATAGGCGAACACACGGGCGCCGCCTTCCGCGAGCTTGTAAATGCAGCTCCTGCCCGCGCCGCCCGCACCGAGCACGAGAACGCGCCTTCCTGCGACGGAGATGCCCGCGTTTTCCAGCATGAGGCAAAAACCGAGCCCGTCCGTATTGTAGCCCGTGCGGGTGCGCGAGACGACGGTGTTCACCGCGCCGAACGTGCGCGCATCCCCTTCGACGGCGGCAAGATAAGGCATGATGTCTGCCTTGAAAGGAATGGTCACGTTGAAGAAGTCAAAGCGGGAAAACAGCTGCTCCGCCCGCGACGGGAACTGTTCGGGCGGGATGCTGACCGTCTCATAGGTATACTGCACCCCCATGGAGTCCAGAATGCAGGCGTGCATGGCGGGACTGAGCGACTTGGAGACGTCCTTTCCGATCACGGCAAGTTTCATAACGTCCTCCCGATGCGGGAAAGCTCCCCTTCGTATTCCCCGGCGGAGAGTTCCATGAGACGGAATTCTCCCCTGCGGAAGGGAACGGTGAGCACGACGCGCCCCTGCCGCGTATTCTTTTTATCGAGACAGGCGACGCGCGCCGCATCCGCCGCAGCGGGCAGGGACGGGAATGTACCGAGCACGGCACGGCACAGGGCGCGAAGACGGGCGAGATACTCCGCATCGCCGCCGCGCGCGGCGGCGATCTCCGCCTCGATGTATGTTCCGATGAGCACATATTCCCCGTGCGAGAGCGTGCCGTCCAGCAGCTCATAGGCATGCGCCGTGGTATGCCCCAGATTGAGGCACTTGCGCAGCCCCGCCTCGCGCGCGTCGCGCCGCACGACGTCCGCCTTGAACGCGATGTTTTCGGGAACGATGTCCGCCAGAAACGCAAGGTCCGTCAGGCGCTCCGCGTTCGCTTCCAGCTTATCGAACAGGGGCGCGCTCAGCGCGGCATGCTTGACGATCTCTCCAAGCCCGCAGCGCACCTCGCGCGCGGGGAGCGTTTTGAAAAACGCGGGATCGGCAAGCACGAGAGCGGGCTGATGGAACGCCCCCACAAGGTTTTTGATACCGCAGAAATCGACGGCAGTCTTGCCGCCCACCGAGGAATCCACCTGCGCGAGCAGCGTGGTCGGGACCTGGATGCAGGCGATGCCGCGCATGTAGAGCGCCGCCGCAAGCCCGCCGACATCCCCCACGACGCCGCCGCCCAGACAGACGAGGACGTCGCTGCGGTGCATTCCCGCCTGCGCCATGGCTGCCAGCAGAGAGAACAGCGTTTCAGGCGTTTTATGCGCCTCGCCCGCGGGCATGGTATGCACGTTTCCTTCCCCAAGGGCACGCAGAACGCGCTTTCCGTACAGCCCCCACACCCTTTCATCCGAAAAGACAAACGCCTTTCTTCCGCCAAGCGCCTGCGGCAGCGCCGAATGCAGGACATTGCGGCGGCAGACGATGCGGCTTGTATAAACGCCTTTTTCCGTCACGGAAAAACTCTTCATTGCGGCAGCCTCCCGTAGCGCTCCGCAAGTTCCGCCATGTTGTCGGCGCCCGTGCGGGCAAGCACCTCCGCGGCAAGCGCCGTGCAGACGGCGCTCTCCGCAATGACTTCCAGCGCGAGGATGGCGCACACGTCGCTGCGCTCCGCCGCCGCGCGCGCCCCTTCATGCGTGCAGACGTCCACCGTGGAAAGCCCCTGCATGAGGGTGGGGATGGGCTTCATGGCGACGCGCAGAACGAGCTCCTCGCCGTTGGACATGCCGCCCTCGATCCCGCCGGCACGGTTGCTCTTGCGGAAGAACCCGCGCCCTTCTTCATAAAAAATTTCGTCATGGACACGGCTGCCGCGCGCCGCTGCCGCGGCAAACCCCGCGCCAACTTCCACGCCCTTGACCGCCTGAATACTCATGAGCGCGGCGGCAAGGCGGGCGTCCAGCTTTTCTTCATACGTCATGCAGCTTCCGAACCCGCTCTTGACGCCCTTCACGCGCAGTTCCGCCACGCCGCCGCAGGTGTCCCCCGCCGCCGCGCAGCCGTCGATGAATGCCATCGCCTCGCGCTGCACGCCTTCATCCATCATAAAAAGTTCGGGAAGGCGGCGGGAGAGTTCGCAAAAGGCATACTCCCTTTCGTCCGTGACGCCGCCCACGCTGCGCACATACCCCGACACTTCGATGCCGATCGCCGCAAGCAGCTGACGGCAGACGGCGCCCGCAGCCACGCGGACGGCGCTCTCGCGGGCGGAGGCGCGTTCCAGAATGTTGCGCGCATCCGTTCCGCCGTATTTTTTCAGCCCCGTCAGATCGGCATGCCCCGGACGCACTTTGGTGAGCGTGCGCGCGGACACATCGCACCCCTCCGGCGCCATATACCGCTCCCAATTGCCGTAGTCCTTGTTCCATACCGCAAGGGTCATGGGGCTGCCGAGCGTCACGCCGTTCCGCACGCCGGACAAAATTTCCGCCCGGTCGCGTTCGATCTTCTGCCGCGCGCCCCGTCCGTAGCCCGACTGCCTGCGCGCAAGCCATGCGTCGATTTCCCCGCAATCGATCTTCAATCCCGCGGGAAGCCCTTCGAGAATGGCAAACAGCCCCTTTCCGTGCGATTCGCCCGCCGTGGTGAGCTTCATTGCGCCCCTCCTGTTGTGATCGTATACTCTCCGTCCGCAATGCACACCGTGATGTGCCCGCATTCGTCCGTTCTGTAAATCTGCGCGCCCGCCGCGGCAAGGCGCGAGAGCGTTCCGCCGGCGGGATGATGATAGCTGTTCCCCGCGCCGCAGGAGATGACTGCCGCCGCGGGAGAGAGCAGGGAAAGCCACTCCGCGCCCGTGGCGTATTCCGAACCGTGATGCGCGACTTTCAGGATGTCCGTCTCCGCAAGCCGCACGCGGAACGCACCGCTGTCGAAAATATCTTCGCCCAGCGCAAGCTCCCGTAAAAGTTCCCTCTCGCGCGCGGTGCCCGCATCCGAACACAGCAGCACGTTGACGCCCGCATAGTGCAAAAAGAGGGTGACGGAGGCGTCGTTTTCGTCCGTCTCCCCCGCGGCGTGCGGGGAAATGCACGCGGCATACGCCCCCGACGGACGGGAAATGACGTCATAGCGCGCAAGCGTATCCGTTGCGGCGCCCTCTGCGTCCACTGCCGCAAGCAGCCTCCGATAGGCGGCGGTCTGCGATCCGAACGGAGGCAGGTACACCGTTTCCACATCGAACAGCCTGCAAATCTCCGGGATGCCGCCGTAGTGATCGGCGTCTGCATGCGTGGCAACAAGGGTGAGCGCCGACACGTCCAACCCCTTCAGAAAGCGCACGATCGCCTCATTCGAGGAAAAGGACCCGTCGCCCGCGTCGATGACGAGCGCATCGCCGTCCGGGAACTCCGCCACGGTGCAGTCCCCCTGTCCCACCGAAAGGAAATGCAGGCGCAGCTCCCCCGCCCTTCTTGCGGGGATGCTGTCCGCAGGCAGCAGCGCGCGGAAGGGCACGATGAGAAAAAAGAGCGCAACGGCGCAGGCGGCAAGGCAGATGAGCGCCGCACGCAGCACACGCAGGATGCGCCCGAGACGCACGGACGCGCGCTGCCCGTTCAAACCTTCCCCTTGCGTCTGCGCGCCGCGGCGATCGCCGCATGGATTTCGGGCATGCGCTCCTTTGCCTCGCGGTAGCCGATCTCGAACATGGCGTCCGTTGCGGCGCGGGAGACGTCCGTCGCCTTGAAATCGTAAAGGTTGGGGCGCAGCATGACGTCCGCCGCCGCATAGCCGCGCGTCTTGGCATCCGGCAGCGTCCTGACGGGCGTGATGGCGCCGATGGCTGTCCCCAAAAGGCGCTCCATGCGCCCCTTGTCCTCCTCCGCCTTGGCATAGGCGGAGAGGTCGATCCCGATGACTGCCTGCGCGCCGAGTTCGCGGCAGACGTCGGCGGGGACGGCGTTGGAGAACGCGCCGTCATAGAGTTTTTTCCCGCCGATCTCCACGCCGCGGAAAAAGGGCGGGATGGCGGCGGACGCCGTGAGCGCGCGCGCCGTTTTCCCCTCACGCAGGACGACGCATTCGTTGGTGGCACCGTCCGTAGCGCAGGCGGCAAAGGGAAGGGGCAGAGACGCGATATCCCCTTCCAAATATGTTTCAAGAAATTCTTCGATGGGAGACATGTCCGCAAAGGGACGCAGGCTCTTGGAAAACTCCTTGCGGTTGATGCCTTCCACGATCCCCGTCATGTCCGCCCAGGAATACCCCTTTACGAGCAGCGCGCCCACGATGGAGCCGATAGACGTCCCCGTGACGGCGGAAAAGGTAAGCCCCTCCTCCGCAAACGCTTTGAGCGCGCCGAGGTGCGCCATTCCCTTCGCCCCGCCCGAACCGAGCGCCAGCCCCAATGCGACGGGTCTTTTGCCGCGCGAAAACAATTCTTTGAATTTTGTCAGAAATCCCATCGTGCGCCTCCCGCCGTTTTTGTCTATTGTACACTTTTTTTTGCGAAAAGTAAACTGCTTTGCGCAATGTTTGCCGTCTTTGTCCCGCAGAACCGCATGATTTCCTCCTTGGCGTGAAATTGCGGTGATGTTTTATGAAAGTTATCCCGCCGCATCATCAACTTCTTGACAAATGCGGAATAATCTGCTACCTTACTGTCAACAATCCCGAAAGGAGGGAACTATGCATCGGACACTTACAAGGCGGCAGATCGTTCTTTGGAGCGTATGGTCCGCCCTCATCCTTGCGGACATCGGCGGGCTCATCCGGAATATCGTCCGTCTTGAAACGGGCACGATCGCTTGGGGCACGTTTTCTTACAGCCTGCTGCACTTCTTCGTCAGCATCGGCACCATCTCCGCCGTCGTCATTGCGGAATGGCTGTTCCGCTTCCGCGCGGGCATGCCGCTCGTCATCTGCTGTATGCTGTTCGCCTTTATCGGCAACACCGTCTCCAACGTGTGGGGCATTTACGAAGTGTTCAAAGATTGGGACATGATACTACACACCCTTGCAGGCGTACTGTTCGCCTGTATCGGTCTGGGGCTCGCCTCTGTTCTGCTCAAAGATCAGCCCGAAGGCAAGCGGAAGGTCGTTGCAGGCGTGCTGTTTGCCCTCTTCTTCTCGCTCGCCGTGGGATATCTTTGGGAAGTATATGAATTTATCGTGGACAGCATCGATCCCTCGATGTCCACGCAGGGATGGGCGGACGGCATCCTCGAAAGCTATCCGGACGGCACCTACCTTGTCAACAGCCGCCGCGGGACCGCCATTCTGGACACGATGTACGATATGATCGTGCACCTTGCGGGCAGCCTTGTAACGCTCGTCCCCCTCCTGATCCTCTTTATGAAACGCCCCGCCCGCATGCAGGCGTTCGCCTTCACCCCGTGCCCGCGCCGCACGTCTTTGAAGACGGAACCTCCGGAAGCATGACACGGGAAAACGGCGGCAGCGCCGCCCGTCCCGCACCGCATCGATCCCTTATCCTGCTGCCGAACGCATTGCGTCGGCGGCTTTTGTTACCGCCTTTTGAACGCCTTCGGCGCCAAGGGACGCATTTGCAAAAAAACGGCGGGAAGCCCCTGCCGTTCTGTGTGCCGCAATCCCGTTACACTCTGTAAAACCCGTTGAGAAAGGCGAGCAGCGCCGCCTTCTGCCCGTCATCGAGGGAACGCACCTTTCTGACGAGCAGCCGGTCCAACCCCTCCAATCTCTGCACGTCCCGAAAGGCGACGTCCCGTCCGAACAGCTCGTCGAGGCTGACGCCGAAGATGTCGGCAAGCTGCACGACGGTAGCAAGATCGGGCTCGCTGGCGCCCGTCTCCCAATTGCTGATGTTCCGCTGCGAATTTCCGATCCGTTTGGCAAGTTCCGTTTGCGTGAGCTGCGCCTCTTCCCGCAAATGTCTCTTGTTAAGTAATATTATTACTAAGGAGAACCATCTTATGTTCTGTAAGAAGTGCGGAAAGGAAATCCATGACGGCGCCGTCGTATGCCCTCACTGCGGCATGCAGGTTGCAGAGCTGCGCCCCGCAAAGGACCGCCGCGCCCGCCGTCAGAAATGACGGCGGGCGCGGCGGTCTTTTAGGTTCGGTCACGCTCCGATGAGCGAAGCGATCTTTTCTATATTTGCTTTTCCGAGCTCATACCCCTTTTCGTAGGCGTGCTGCAAGTCCTTCACCTTGTACTGATTCATCTTCCCGAGACCGGGTTCCAGCCAGAGGTCGATGTCCTTCCCGCGCGAACGGCGCTTGCTCTTTGTCACGCGCGTGTCGATGACGTCGATATAGCGCAGGAACGTGTCGATGAGGTTGGTGGGTTTCTCCCCGGCGGCTGCGACGAGATCGCCGAGGACGTCGACGGCAACGATGACTTCCGCCCCCATCGCCTTCACTTCCCGCACGGGAACGCGCTCGATAACGCCGCCGTCCACAAGCAGCATGCCGTCCTTTTCCACGGGCGAAAAAGCGCCCGGAACGGAGCTGGAAGCAATGATGGCATCGATGACGTTCCCCTCGGAAAAGCACACCGTCTTCCCCGAAATGAGGTCGGTGGCGACGCAGCGGAAGGGCACGGCGAGATCGGAAAAACAGGTATCCGCGCCGATATATTCTTCAAGCAGTTTCCGCGCCCGCGTGAGGCGGAACAGCCCGCAGGCGCGCAGGATGTTCGCATTGAGCGTTGCGATCCTGGAGAGTTTCAGCGTCGTCACGATGGGATAGACGGTCTCCATCGGAACGCCCGCGCAGTAGCACGCGCCCACGATGGACCCCATGGAACAGCCCGCCACGCAGTCGGCGCGGATCCCCGCCTCGCCGAGCGCCTGCAAAAATCCGACATGCGCCACACCGCGCGCGCCGCCCGCTCCCAATGCAAGTCCCAATTTCTTTTTCATAATCCTTCCTTCCCTCTCGTATATTTTAGCGTGAAGTTTTCCCTTTCCGCCCGGAAAGCAACGGGCGTGTCTCTCTCGCTTGCGACAGCGGCGGCGCTCGCCGCCCTGCTTTGCGCCCCCGCGCGCAGCATGCAGCGCGTTCTGGAAGGCGTCTCTTTATGGGCGGTCAACGTGCTTCCCGCCGCCCTGCCCTTTCTGTTCCTGACGGGATTGCTTGCCCAGACGCCGCTCTTTTCCCGCCTGGCGCGCCTTGCCGCCCCGCCGTGCACGCGTCTGTTCGGCGTATCGGGCGCAGGCGGCTGTGCCGCGCTGCTGTCCCTGCTTTCGGGATACCCCGCAGGCGCCAAAACAGTGGAACGGCTGTGCGGACAGGGCGCCATCGCCGAAGAGGAGCGCCTGCGCGTCGCCTGCCTCGCCTCCACGAGCGGTCCCGCCTTTTTGGTGGGCGCTGCGGGCTGCGCCATGGCGGGCAGCGCCGCCTGCGGCTGGCTGCTGTTTGCCTCGCATGTCTGCGGCGTGTTCGGCGTTTCCTTCCTGCTCGGCAGGAACAAGCGCCGTCCCGCGCCATTTTACGGCGCAGCGCAGCGCTGCGACCTCCCGGAAGCGCTCTCCTCCGCCGTGCTCTCCGTGCTCACGGTGGGCGGCGCAGTCACGCTCTTTTACCTGTTCGGCTGCATGCTCTGCGATCTGCTCGCCCCGCTTGCCCTGCCCGAGGAAGTGCTTGCGCTGCTTGTCGGCGGGCTGGAAATGACGGCGGGCTGCGCGCGCCTGCTGAGCGAACCCTCCCCCCTCCGCCTTGCCCTGTGCGCCTTTCTCGTCACGTTCGGCGGAATGTGCGTGCTCGTGCAGCAATGGAACTTTCTTGCAAAGACAGGCATCCCGTTCGGGAAATTTCTGCTCGTCAAGCTGTGTCAGGGCGTGCTGGCGGGCGGCTGCTGCTTTGCGCTTGCCGCGCTCCTGTTTGCGTGATGCGTCAGTCGTATACGCCGAGGATGCGGAAAAAGCGGCAGCCCTCCCGCGCGCTTTGCAGCGCGCCGCCGACATCGCCGCCCGATGCGTCGATCTCGATGAAGAAGCGGTATTCCCCGCGCACGGCGGGAATGGGACGGCTTTCGATGCGCGTCAGATTGATGCCGCGCGACGAAAAACATTGCAGCAGCGCCAGAAGGCTCCCCGGACGATGCTCGCAGACGGCGACGAAGAAGACGGTGTTGCCCGCGGACGGGATGCCCTCTTGCCGCCTGCGCAGCAAAAAGAACTGCGTGAAATTATTCTTTTCGTCGGCGATGTTTTCGGACGAGAGCACGATGCCCTCCGCCGCGGTATGCGCCCCGACGATGCCCGCGGAATGCGCATCCAGCAGAGAAAGGCTCTTTGCCGTGCTGTCCGTGAAGATGCGTTCGGCGCGGGGGAAGTGCGCATCGAGAAAGCGCGCGCACTGCCCGATCGCCTGTTCGTGCGAATAGATACGGGTGATATCCTCTGCGCGCACCCCCTCCCGCACGGCAAGGCGGTGATCGATGCGCAGCCGCGTTTGGGCGACGGCGACGGCGTCGCGTCGCTCCAAAAGGTCGAGATTTTGCAGAACGCCGCCCTGAATGGAATTTTCGATGGGAATGACGGCGCAGTCCGCCCTCCCCGCTTCGAGCGCGTCGAACACGGCGGAAAAGGTGGAACAAAGCACCCTGTCCGCATGCGGGCAGAGCGTCCGCGCGGCAAGCTCCGAATAGCTTCCCGCAGGTCCGAGACAGGCGGCGCGCATCATGCTTTCTCCGCGATATCGAGGATGAGCCGCTCGGTATCTTCCCAGCCGAGACAGGGATCGGTGATGGATTTCCCGAAGACGATGTCGTGCTTCTGGTTGCCCTCTTCGAGGAAGCTCTCGATCATGAATCCCTTGACGATGTCCTTGAACGACTTGTCATACAGCCTGTTCTGCAGCACCTCTTCCACGATGCGGATCTGCTGGCGGAACTGTTTTTTGGAGTTGGAGTGATTGGCGTCGATGACGACGGCGGGATTTTTGAGTTCCCCTTCCGCCTTGCGGTAGCCGTCAAAGACCTGCATCACCGTCTCGTAATGATAATTGGGGATGTCGTTGCCGTAATGATCCACCCTGCCGCGCAGGACGACGTGCGCATACTCGTTGCCCTGCGTTGCGACCTGATAGTTGTGATACATGAACACCTGCGGGCTCTGCGCGGCGAACACCGAATTGAGGGTGACGGGAATGCTGCCGCCCGTGGGGTTTTTGATGCCGACGGGAAGCTCGATCCCGCTTGAAACGAGGCGGTGCAGCTGATTTTCGCTCGAACGCGCCCCCACGGCAATGTAGGTCAGAAGGTCCTCGACATAGGCGTAATTTTCGGGATAGAGCATCTCGTCCGCGGCGGAGAGTCCCGACTGCTCGATGGCGTGGATATGCAGCTCGCGGATGGTCAGGATGCCCTTTAAGATATTCTCGCGGTTTTCGGGATCGGGCTGCGAAAACATGCCCTTATACCCCACCCCCCTGGTGCGCGGCTTGTTGGTGTAGATGCGCGGCACGAGCACGAGCTTGTCCTTCACCCGTTCGTTGAGCCTGCCGAGGCGCCGCACATATTCGAGCACGGGCGCCGGCTCGTGCGCGGAACAGGGCCCTACGACGACGAGGAGTTTTTGGCTCCTGCCCGCGATGACGTCCTTGACGAGCGCATCGCGTTCCGCCTTGACTGCGGCAAGGGATGCGGGCAGCGGGATGCGGGCGCAAATGGCTTCCGCAGACGGGATCTCTATCTGACGTTCAAACATGTTGTTCTCCCTTCGCCGATGTGATACAGGCAGCTACCGCTTCCGGGACGTACTGTGTAAACGGCGTGCCAAAGGCGATGCAGTTCTTGACGAGCGTGGAACTGATGTGCGTGTGGCGCTGTTCGGCGGGAACATAGAGCACGATGAGCTCCCCGTCGAGATCCCTGCTCGCGTAAAAGTCGGCGGTCTCGTATTCATAGTCCGCCGCATTGCGCAGCCCGCGCACATAAAAGGGCGTCCCCTCCTTCCGGAGCAGCGCGGCGATGGTCCCCTCCCAGCGCACGACCCGCACGCGCGGCTCGTTCAGGTAGACGTCGCGCACCATCTTCTCCCGCATGGCGGCGGGGAAAAAACAGCTCTTTTGCTTGTTCTCCGCGACGGCGACGATCACCTCGTCAAAGAGCGCGAGGCACTTTTTCACGGTGTCCTCATGCCCGACGGTAAAGGGATCGAACGTCCCCGCAAACACACACTTTTTCATGATCGGCTCCTTGTAAAAAAGAATACCTTTGTCCTTCCGTAACTGCGCCTGTCCGCCGTCTCCCAGCCCGCGGGCGGCATCTCCTCCCGCTCGCTCTCCCACACGACGACGCCGCCCTCCGCGAGCGCGCCGCACTGTGCGATGAGCCCGAGCGCTTCGGCGCAGACATCCAGCCGATAGGGCGGGTCGGCGAAGATGATGTCGAACGGGGATGCCGTGCGGCGGATACACATGCGGTAATCCAGATTTGTAACGTCGCCGCGTTCGCCGAGCGCGGCAAGATTTTTTTTGCAGACGGCAAGACTCTCCCGCGAACTGTCGTTGAATGCGGCTTCCCGCGCCCCGCGCGAGAGGCTTTCAAGCCCCAGCGCGCCGCTGCCGCAGAACAGATCGAGCACGCGCGCCCCGACAAGGCGCGAAGACAGGATCTGAAAGACGGACTCCTTGACGCGGTCGGCGGTGGGACGGATATCCTGCCCGCGGAAGGCGGCAAGCGTCCGTCCGCGGTGTTTTCCCGCAACGATCCTCATCTGCCCTGCGCCTTTTTGCCCGCCTCGGCAACGCGCGCGGCGCGTTCCGCTTCCTGCGCTTTCATGCGCTTTTCCTTCATTGCACCGACGATGTAGAACACGCCCGTCACGATGACGGGCAGCACGATCATGAGCATGGAATAGCCGCCGCTGACGGCGGGATAGCTCTCCCACGTTACGCCCGGATAGAGGTAGGCGCGGATCCATTGGATGGGGAAGATCGCCCATCCCGCGAACATCACCATGGCGATCTCCCCGCCCGACCACGTTGCGGGAATGGCGGCAAAGATGCCGAGGATGAGAACGGGAATGCCGATATAAAGTCCGATGACGAACCCCTTCCATGCGCGGTATTCGCGCTCCGGCTTGTGGTCGCCGCCCGACTCGATGCCGAAGAGCTTGTTCTGTCTGTGGATGCAGCCCGTCAGATAGCTGTCGTAATGCTGTTTTCCGTAAGAAAAGGCGAGGTGCGCATTGAACGCGGCGCCGCATGCGATGCACACCGCGCCGAGCAGCACTTCGTACCACTCGGTGGTATCCGGCGAGATCGCCTGGCAGGCAAGCCCCGTGAGGCTCATGAAGAGATACATCATAAAGGGCGTGACGGCACGCAGGGCGCACACCCCCTGCACACGCCAGAAATACCGCCACGGCGTGAGCGGCTTTGTCTGTTTCTCCTTTTTCGGAAGTTCGTTGAGCATACCTTTCCTCCGCGGGGCGTCCCCGCTTGTTCCATTATACCCCGTCCGCCGCGCCCCTGTCAAGCGTTCGGGAAATGTTCGGCGCCTTCCTCGGTAACGACGGCATGCAGCAGGACGTCGTGCGGCTCGCGCGGGAGCCTGTCCGCGCGCTGCGCCGCATACGCAAGCCCCACGCGCACCGCCGCAGGGCGGGAGGCGAAGTAGGCGTCGTAATACCCTCCGCCGTACCCGAGCCGCGTGCCGCGCCCGTCGAAGGCGAGCAGCGGCGCAAACACGACGTCGCAGGGCGTATCCTCCCCGCCGCGCGGGGCGGGGATGCCGAACGCGCCCTCTTCCAATTCCCCGTAAGGCACGGCGAGCATGACGCCCCCTTGCAGACGGGGAACGCACACCCGCTTCCCCGCCGCAAGCAGGGCGGCGATGAGCTTGTCCGTTGCCGCCTCGCTCTTCATGCTGCAATAGACGAAAAAGCTCTCCGCCCGCATGAAGCGGGAGACGAGCACGCTTTGCAGCAGGGCTTCGTCCCGTTCGGGCGACTTTACCGCCGCGCGGATGCGCATGAACTGCATCCGCAGCGCCCGTTTATCCGTTGTCGTCATAACTCCTTGTCGTTCCCCTTCCGACGGCAACGAGCACTTCATACGCCGTCGTACCGTGCCGCGCGGCATAGGCGGCGGCGTCTTGCAGCACGCACACCCGCGCGCCGAAGGGCGCCTCTCCCGCCCGCACGCAGGCGTCCATGCATAATGTTCCGAGCGCACCCGATCCGCCCGCACGGAACAAGCCGTGCCCATAGCCCGCGCTCAGCGTGTGGAATGCGGCAAAGCGCGCGGGCGCAGGCGCATACCCCGCGCCCGCCCCATAGGGCTTGGTGTTCTGCGAAACGCAGGCGTACACCCGCATGGCGGGACGCAGCAGCGGACAGGTGCAGGGCGGCGGCGCATAGCCGTACAGCCCAAGCCCCGGACGGACGGCGTCGAACATCTCCCCGCCCGCGAAGATGCCGCCCGTCGCGCACAGATGACGCATGGCGGCGGGATATGCCGCGCGCACCGCCTGCGCGCAATGGAAGAAGGCGGTCGTCTGACGCATGCGCGCGGTGCCAACGAAGGGCGCATACAGATGGGAAAACACGCCTTCGACCGCAATGCCGCGCCGCTGCGCCTCGCGCACTGCCGCAGGCACTTCGCGCGGAGAAAACCCGTAGCGGTTCATGCCCGTGTTGACGGCAAGATGCACCCGCAGCCCCGCGCACAGGCGGAGCGAATCAAAGGAAGCCGCGGTTGCGACGAGCCCGTAAAACGCAGCCCGCTCTGCCTCTTCCCGGCACAGCGGCGGCGTCAGGACAAGGATGTCCCCGTCCACGCCCGCCGTGACGAGACGGGCACCTTCGTCCACCGTTGCAACGGCAAACATGCATACCATGTCCGCGATCGCATGCGCGACATGCTCCGCCCCGTGTCCGTAAGCGTCGTCCTTGACGACGGCGATGAGGGGGCGGCGCGCACGCCGCGCAAGAACGCGCGCGTTATGGCGGATGTTGTCGAGAGAGATAAAGGAGGTCGGTTTTTGCACACTTCTATTTTATGCAGCCCGCCCTCCGCTTTGCTTACTTTTTATAGACGAACCGGCGGCAGTGTTCACACTCGACGACGTTCCCCCCGTCCAGCCGTTCGGTGAGGGCGAGCGGGAAATCCATGCCGCACACGCACATGCTGCCGTTGAGCGGAACGATGATGGGGAAGATGTGCTCCTTGCGCTTTTGATCGTACTTCGCCAGCGTCTCCGCAGGGAGGTTTTTGGCAAGGTCCGCGAGCTTGGCGCGCAGCGCGGCGACTTCATCTTTGCGGGAAGCGACGAGCTCTTCGCGCTTCGCCTTATACTCCTTGTACTGCTTCTGCATCGCCACGCCCTGCTTTTTGAACCGCTCATACTCTTCGACGGTCGCCGCGATGTCCGCATTGAGCTTTTGCAGCTCGCCTTTCAAGTTGCGCAGCCGCTCCAAAAGCGCCTGTGCGTTTTTCTTGTAGAAGGAGACGTCGCCCCCCTCCTCCACCATCTCGTCGAGATCGGAATATTCGGCGATCTGACGAGCGATGTCCTCGCTGCGGCGGGCAAGCTCCTCCCTGAGCGCCGTCAGCTCGACGGCACGGCGGTCCTGCGCTTCGAAGCGCTCCGGAGCGGACCGCATGAATTTGTTCGCCTGCGCGAATTTTTTCTGTTCCTCGCTGGCAGCGACTTCCTGTTCGATTTTAAGAAGCTGCCCGTCTACCTTCTGATACTCCAAAAGTTCGCTTAATACCGACATATCTGACTCCTTACAGCAGCTCGCCGTCCGTGACGACGGTGACGCTGCCCAATTGATTTTTAAGTTTTTCCGCAAAGCGGACGAACCCGTACTGCTCCGCCGCATAATGGGTGAGCAGCACGACGTTGACGCCGCGCGCAACGAGCGCGGCAATGAGGTGATGTTTGCCGTCCGACGAGACGAAGGTGTCCGCGCCCTCCGCAAGCGCAAAGGCGACGGATGCATCGTCCATGCCCGCGCCGCAAAAACTTGCGACCCTTTGGACGGGCGCGCTGCCGTAGACCGTGAGGCGCTTTGTCGAAAAGCGCGCCCCGATGCGGGCGGTAAATTCCGCGAGGGAGCATTCGCACACGTCGAACGCGTGCCCGTAGCCGCCCTGCGAGAGCGGATGCATGAGCTTTGCTTCGCCGCCGCCCAGACCGCTCATGAGCGCCTCGTCGATGCCGCCCGGCGCACAGTCCAGATTGAGATGGGCGGAGATGACGGAGATGCCCGCCCGCGCGCACTGCGTGACGGGATCGTCCGCATGCAGGGCGGAAACGGGATAAAAGATGGCGGGATGATGGGTCACGATGACGTTGGCGTTCCCCTGCTTCGCCGCTGCGACGGCGCGCCCGGACAGATCGAGCGAACAGACGATGCCCGTCGCCTCTTCGCCGCAGTCGAGCAGGATGCCGCTGTTATCGTGCATGCCGTATGTATCGCAGTACTCGCGGCTGAGCGCAAAGGGCGCAAGCGCGTCTATGGCGTCATATATTTTCTTCAATCGCATCGGCGATGCCCTCCGCTTCATGCAGTCTTTCGAGCAGTCTTTCGCGCTGCTCCCCCGCGGCGGAACGGAGCGCCCTGCGCAGCGTCCCGATGTCCTTTTTCAGCTTTCTGAAAAAGGCGTGCGACGGGGTTTTTAAGTTGTTCCGCCCGTAGCGGTATTCGAATTCCGAATACGCATCTCCGCCCGTCCCCTCGCCCGTGAGCAGATCGTAAAACTTGTTTCCCTCCGCAAAGGTGACGTCAAGGTGCAGGCGGGCGCCGCGCGATAAGAGAAAGCGGCGCACCTTCTGCGTGTTCTTCATGGGTTGCAGGACAAAGAACGCGGGCAGCGGCCGCCCCGAAAGGATGCGCACCGTCTCCTCGCCCCCCATGCCCGCGATGAGCACGCAGTCCGCCTCTGCCTGCGGACCGTCCAGCCCGTCCGAACAGACGGGGATACAGGTACCGTCGGCGATCTCCCGTTCCAGAAGCGTGCGCGCCTTTGCAAGGCATGCATCACTGATGTCGCACGCATACGCCTTTTTGCACAGCCCGTTCCGCAGGGCGAAGCGGGTGCAGTAGCCGTGATCGCAGCCGATGTCCGCAAACACCTCCGCGGGCGGGATATGCGCGCAGATCGTGTCCAGCCTTCCCATCAGTCGAGGAAGTCCTTCAGCTTTTTGCTGCGGCTGGGATGACGGAGCTTGCGCAGCGCCTTCGCCTCGATCTGGCGGATGCGTTCCCGCGTGACGTTGAATTCCCTGCCCACCTCTTCGAGGGTACGCGGCTTGCCGTCGTCAATGCCGTATCTTAAACGCAGCACCTTCTCCTCCCGCGGGGTGAGGGTGTCGAGCACGCCCAGAAGCTGCTCTTTGAGCATGATGAAGGCGACGGAATCGCCCGGGGTCTGCGTCTTGTCGTCCTCGATGAAGTCGCCGAGATGGGAATCCTCCTCCTCGCCGATGGGCGTTTCGAGGGAGACGGGATCCTGCGCGATCTTCTGGATCTCACGCACTTTGACGACGTCCACTTCCATCGCCTCGGCGATCTCCTCCGGCGTCGGTTCCCTGCCGTTCTCCTGTAAGAGCATGCGCGAGACGCGCGTAAGTTTGTTGATGGTCTCCACCATGTGAACGGGGATGCGGATGGTGCGCGCCTGATCGGCGATGGCACGGGTGATGGACTGCCTGATCCACCATGTTGCATAGGTGGAGAACTTGAAGCCTTTCTGATAATCGAACTTCTCCACCGCCTTCATGAGCCCCAAATTGCCCTCCTGGATGAGGTCGAGAAAGAGCATGCCGCGCCCCACATAGCGCTTGGCAATGGAGACGACGAGCCTGAGGTTTGCCTCGGAAAGGCGCTTTTTGGCGGCTTCGTCCCCCTCCTGCATCTTTCGGGCAAGTTCGATCTCGTCATCGCTCGACAGGAGCGGGACCCTGCCGATGTCCTTCAAATACATCTTGACGGGGTCGTCCAGCCCGATGTCGGAGAGCGCCTGTTCGAAGAGCTCCTTCTCGCGCTCCTCCTCGTCGAAAATGGTGACGCCCATTTCGGGCAGCGTCTTGTAGACCTGCTCGATCTGCAGCGGCGTCAGGTCGTACTGTTCCAGCGCGTCATAGAGGTCATTCGTCGAAATGCTGCCCTTCATCTTGTAATCGGAAGCGATCTTCGTGATGAGCTCGTTGAGTTTTTCATCGGTTACGTTCATGCCTTTCCTCCTGCCGACAGGTTTTTGAGTTCTTTGGTATATTCATTGATGCGGGTGAGGATCTCCCGCTTTTCCTCCGCGGTCTGCGCCCCGGCATACGCCTCCCGCGCCGCTTCGATCTTCGCCGTAAGGGGTCCCCGGCGCAGCGCCGCCATGCAGTCCGCAAAATAGCGCTCCGCCGCGGGGGAATCAAGGTTGTCGCCGTAATCGAGGTCGAGGATCTCGGCGAGCTCCCCGTCCGCGGGCAGCAGGTCGAAGATGCCGCTCGCGCGCACAGCCCCCTCCCGCCGCGCTTTCAGAACGTACCCCGCCACCGTGTTGTGCGCGGGATCGGCAAAGGACAGCGCCGCAAGGTCGCACGCACGGGCATACGGCTTGTCCAGAAGGCACGCCGCAAGCACGAAGCGCGCCGCCTTCTTCTCCCGTCCCGCATCGTCCTCGCGGACGGGAACGGGCTGCGGCGCCGCAGGCGCAGCGGGTCGGGGCGCATTCTCCAGGTCGCGCATGAGCGCGGCAACGCTCACGCCCGTCTCCGAAGAGATGTGCCGCAGCAGCTCCTCCCGCTCGGTGGCGCTTTCGGCGTCCCGCACGACGGTGAGTGCCTCCGCGACATAGTCGCGCTTTTCATCCGTCTTTGTAAGGTCGTACTTTCTTTTTGCCGCAAGCAGGCGGAAGTCGATGAGCGGCATCGCCCCGTCGAGACAGTTCTGATACCCCGCGCTCCCCGTTTTGCGGATGACGTCGTCCGGATCGAGCCCCTCGGGAAGGGGCACCACGCGCACTTTGAGCCCCTCCTGTTTCAGGATGTCCAGCCCGCGCAGATTTGCCTTTTGCCCCGCAAAGTCGCCGTCGTAACTGATAAAGACGTTCTCCGTGTACCGCCTCAGCAGCCTTGCCTGTTCCTTGGTGAGCGACGTACCCATGCTGGCGGCAACGCCGCGGAACCCCGCCTCATAGAGGGAGATGGCGTCCATATACCCCTCGACGAGGATGACGGACGCAAGCCCGCCCGCACGCTTCTCCTTTTTGACGAGGTTGAGGTTGTAGAGCGTGCGGCTCTTGTTGAAGAGCAGCGTCTCGCGCGTGTTCTTGTACTTGGCGCGGTCGCTGTTTTTCAAAAGCCTTCCGCCGAAGGCGACGACCTCGTCCATGTGGCTGATGATGGGGATGATGAGCCGCTCCCCCTCCGCGTCGATGAGCCGCCCCTCCTCCGTCATGGAACATGCCCCGCTCTCGGCGCACTCCTCCGCCGTGTACCCCTGTGCCAACAGATGCGAGGGCAGCGACACATAATCGAGCGAGGCGCCGATGCCGAATTTTTTGGCGGTCGAGGGGGAGATGCCCCGCTTTTGGAGATAGGCGAGGTGTGCATCCGCCCTGCCCGAATAGAGATTACCGTAATAAAAACGGGCGGCGTCCTTCATGAGGGCGGCGAGCCTGTCCCGCTTTTTCTTCTTCTCCGCCGCTTCCTCCGCCGTGCGCTCGTCATAGGCGGGCACTTCGAGTTTGGCGCGCGCCGCCAGGATCTGCACCGCCTGCATGAAATCGACGTTCTCGTAATTTTTGACGAACCCGATGACGTCCCCCGATGCGCCGCAGCCGAAGCAGTGATAGTACCTGTCCGCCGCGTTCACGGAAAACGAGGGCGTCTTTTCATGATGAAAGGGACAGCACGCCCAATAATTATAGCCGCGCCGCTCCAATTTTATATAACTTCCGATGACTTCCACGATGTCATTTTTCTCTTTGAGCACGCGGATGAAGTCGGTGAAGTTCTCCTTGTTCATACGCTCCCCTCCTTCGGCACGAAGAGCTGTTTGAAGACGCCGATGGCATAGCGGTCGGTCATGGACGAGAGATAGTCGCAAACGGCGCGCGGCACATCCTCTTCCGCCGTCTTCAAATAGAGCGCGGGAAGCTGCTCCGGACGCTCGGAAAAATAGCCGAACAGGGCTTGGAGCATGCGCTCCGCGCTCTCCTGGATGAGGCGGTTGGCGTGTTCATAGACATGTTCGAACATAAATGTCCGCAAATCGTCGAGCGCCTTTGCCTTCTCCTCGGACATGCGCACATAGGGCGTGCCGACGGACGCTTCGTAGATGTCCATCACGCAGGTGTTGATGCGCGCGGAGGTGTCCCTTCCGAAAATGCGCACGCTGCTTGCGGGCAGCTCTTCCTCCGTGATGATGCCCGCGCGGATGGCGTCCTCGATGTCGTGATTGATGTAGGCGATGCGGTCGGCAAGCGATACGGCACAGCCCTCGGGCGTGGCGGGATGTCCGTTTTTGGTATGGTTGAGGATGCCGTCGCGCACCTCAAAGGTGAGATTGAGCCCCTTGCCGTCCTTTTCGAGCACGTCCACCACGCGCAGGGACTGTTCGCTGTGCCTGAACCCGGCGGGGCTGAGGGAGGCAAGCACCCGTTCGCCGACGTGTCCGAAGGGGGTATGTCCGAGATCGTGCCCCAAAGCGATCGCCTCGGCGAGGTCCTCGTTCAGGGAAAGGCACCGCGCCACCGACCGCGCGATCTGCGAGACGTCCAGCGTGTGCGTGAGACGTGACATATAGTGATCGCCGTCGGGCGCAAAGAAGACCTGCGTCTTGTTTTTGAGACGCAGGAACGCCTTGGAATAGATGATGCGGTCCCTGTCGCGCTGGAAATCCGTGCGCATGGGACAGGGCGGCTCCTCCCGGAGCCGTCCGCGGCTCTCATACGAGTGCGTCGCGCAGGGCGAAAAGAACGCGCGTTCCTTCTCGTAAATTTTTTCCTTCAGCGATAGTTCTTTCATCATTCGTTATTTCGCGGAAAAAAAGAAAAACTCCTTTTTTTGGGAGAAAATTTCCGGAAATTTTTTCAACTTTTTCCGCCGTCCGCAGAATGCGACGCGCCGGCATGCCGAACGGCACGCCGGCGCCGCCGAGCGCCATGCTCTTTCAGATGTGTTTTTCCAAAAATTGCTTTAAGGTCGGCGCGGGGACATAGCCGAGGCTGCTGCCCGCGGGCACGCCGTCCTTGAAGACGATGACGTTGGGGATGGACATCACCCCGTAGCGGCGCGCCGCATCCTCGTTTTCATCCACGTTGACCTTGACGAAGGTCGCCCTGGACGCCATCTCGCCCGCAATGCCGTCCAGAACGGGCGCAAGCATGCGGCAGGGGCCGCACCATTCCGCCCAGAAATCGCACACCACGGGACCTTGCTTGATCAGTTCTTCGAGCCGGCTGCCCGAAACTTCCATCACGTTTTTTGACATATCCTACATTCTCCTTTTGATATATTCTGCAAGTTCTGCAAATTTTACGCGTTCGGACGAAGAGGCGCGCAGGTCCTTGACTTCCGCCGCGCCCTCAGAAAGTTCTCTCTCCCCCAAAACTGCCACAAAGCGCGCGCCCGTCTTGTCGGCATACTTGAACTGCGACTTGACGGAACGCCCCATCAGATCGGTCTCGCAGGAAATGCCCGCCGAACGCAGCTGCTGCGCAAGCAGGAATGCCTGTGCGTGCGAGGCGTCGTCCATGCCCGCCAGATAGCACACGGCGCCCGTGTCTGCGGGAGGAAGGCAGTTTTCCGCTTCCATGACGAGCAGCAGCCGCTCCATGCCCGCGGCGAAGCCCACGGCGGGAACGCTCTTGCCGTCCATCTGTTCGAGGAGCGTATCGTACCTGCCGCCGCCCAGCACCGTTCCCTGCGCGCCCGCCGCATCCGAGACGAATTCGAACACGGTACGGCTGTAATAGTCCAGCCCTCTGACGATGGAGGGGTCCACCGTGTACGCGATGCCCGCTTCCGAAAGCAACGTTTTCACCTGCTCAAAGTGCGCGCGGCAGTCGTCGCAGAGGTAGTCGAGCATGCGGGGCGCGTCCGCCGCGATGCGTTTGCAGCCCTCCGTCTTGCAGTCGAGGATGCGCATGGGGTTTTTCCCGAAACGCACCTTGCAGTCCTCGCACATCTCTCCGATATGGGGCGCGAAATACGCTTTGAGCGCCTCGTGATAGCGCGCGCGGCAGTGCTTGCAGCCGATGGAATTGAGGCGCAGTTCCACGCGGCAAAGTCCGAGGTTTTTGAGGAACGCGTCGGCAAGGGAGATGACTTCCGCATCGGCAAACGCCCCCGCCGCGCCGTACAGTTCGCACCCGAACTGATGAAATTCCCGCAATCTTCCCGCCTGCGGACGCTCATAGCGGAACGCGGAAATGAGATAATACGCCTTGAAGGGCAGCACGCCGCCCGCAAGCCCGTGTTCCAGAAAGGCGCGCGCCACACCCGCCGTCCCCTCCGGGCGCAGCGTTACGGAACGCCCGCCCTTGTCGAGGAAGGTGTACATTTCCTTGTTGACGATGTCCGTCGTGTCGCCGACACCGCGCGAAAACAGCTCGGTGTGTTCAAACACGGGCGTGCGGATCTCTTTGAACGCATACGCCTCGGCGGCGCGGCGCGCCGCCGCCTCCACATACTGCCATGCATACGCCTGCGACGGCAGAACGTCCTTGCAACCTTTGGGGATCTGGATCATGGTAAATTCCTTACTTCTGTTTTCCTAAAAAATCGTTGTGCAAACATCTTACAGCACATATTTCTTCAGATCGCGGTCCTTGGTGATCTTGGCGAGGTGCTCTTCGACATACTTCCTGTCCACTTCCACCGTGACAACGGGATAATCGCCGCCGCCCGCATTGAACGAGATGTCTTCCAAAAGGAACTCCATGACGGTGTGCAGCCTGCGTGCGCCGATATCCTCGCTCGTCAGGTTGATGTCCTCGGAGATCTCCGCGATCGCTTCGATGGCGTCTGGCGTGAATCTGAGGTCGATATGATCGACGGCGAGCAGCGCCGCGTACTGCTGCGTGATGGAGTGCTCGGTGTTGGTGAGGATATTGACGAAGTCCTCCTTGGTCAGGCTTGCGAGCTCCACCGAAACGGGGAAGCGCCCCTGAAGTTCGGGGATGAGGTCCTCCACCCGCGCGACGTGGAAGGCGCCCGCCGCGATAAAGAGCATGTAGTCCGTCTTGACGGCGCCGTACTTCGTCATGACCGTGCTCCCCTCGACGATGGGAAGGATGTCGCGCTGGACGCCTTCGCGCGAGACGTCCGCCCCGCCCGTGTTGCCCTTTGCGGCGATCTTGTCGATCTCGTCGATGAAGATGATGCCGTC
>CALVMH010000003.1 GCA_944343275.1 uncultured Clostridia bacterium
ATGCTCGTCACGCTGTCGGGAATCGTGATGCTCGTCAGCCTGCTGCAATCATCGAACGCAGAATTCCCAATGCTCGTCACGCTGTCGGGAATCGTGATGCTCGTCAGCCTGCTGCAATCATCGAACGCAGAATTCCCAATGCTCGTGCCGCTTGTGAGAACGACCGTCTGCAAGTTCTCTTTCGGAATATCAGAAATTGCTATCGTCGGCATTGTCACGCTCGTCAGCCCGCTGCAATCCTCGAACGCCCAATAACCAATGCTCGTCACGCTGTCGGGAATCGTAATGCTTGTTAGATTACTGCAATCATAGAACGCATACTCTCCAATACTCGTCACACTGTCGGGAATGGTCACGCTCGTCAGCCCGCTGCAATCCTGAAACGCGTAATTCCCAATACTCGTCACACTGTCGGGAATGGTGATGCTCGTCAGCCCGCTGCACTTATAGAACGCATAACTTCCGATGCTCGTCACACTGTCGGGGATGGTAATGCTCGTAAGACTGCTGCATCCGAAGAACGCATACTCCCCAATGCCCGTCACGCTGTCGGGAATCGTCACGCTCGTCAGGCCACTGCAATCCTGAAACGCATGATCGCCAATGCTCGTCACGCTGTCGGGAATGGTGATACTTGTCAGTCCGCTGCAACCATAGAACGCATCCTCCCCAATGCTTGATCCACCTGTGATCACAACTGTTTTCAGGGAAGCGGGCACATAATTACCCTGACCACTATTAAAAAATGCCCCAAAGATATATCCAAAATGCGTCTTCTCCGTCCCGTCCTTTTGCGCTCCCACAAACGGAATGGTCATCTCCGTTAGACTGCTGCATCCGGAGAACGCATACTGACCAATGCTCGTCACGCTGTCGGGAATCGTAATGCTTGTTAGATTGCTGCAATCATAGAATGCATAACTTCCAATGCTCGTCACACTGTCGGGAATCGTCACGCTCGTCAGGCCACTGCAATCCTGAAACGCATGATCGCCAATGCTCGTGCCACCCGTGATCACAACGGTTTTAAGAGATGCGGGGTATTCCCAACCAAAAATATAATCAAAAACCGTACTCCCCGTCCCGTCCTTTTGCGCTCCCACAAACGGAATGGTCATCTCCGTTAGACTGCTGCATCCGGAGAACGCATACTGACCAATGCTCGTGACACTGGCGGGAATCGTGATGCTCGTAAGACTGCTGCATCCGGAGAATGCAGCTTCCCCAATGCTTGTCACGCCGTTGCCGATTGTCACGCTCGTAAGGCTGCTGCAATCCCAGAACGCACGATCGCCAATGCCTGTAACAGGCAATCCTCGATATACGGACGGGATTGAGACAACTGAAATTACGATCCCCGCATCCGTTTCGGTAACGAAATCGGAGACAGTATAAGCAGTCCCCCCGGGATTCAGCTCATATCGCAAACCGATTGTTTCGGACCCTTGCCCGGTGCCGCCCTGATTGGTTCCTCCATAAAGGAAACTAAAATCACACCCGGCAAAGCCGAAGGCGCAAGCCGCAAGCATCGCTGCCGACAATAGGGAGACCCAAAGTTTCCGTTTCATACCCTGCCTCCAAAATTTTTTCGCAGGGCATCAAAAAAAGCGTGGCTCCGATCGGAGACACGCCCTGCATCTTGTATCCCCGATTGCTGCGACGCTAACTTCCAATATAACGGAAAACAGAGATACGAAATGCCGAATCGTATCCGTTATATTGGAAAATATGAAGTTAACGTCGCAGTTACAGTATATCATGAAACAGAAAAAAGTGCAAGAAAAAAATAATATTTTTTACAAAATATAAGTACAATCTATAAGTACGATCCGAACGCAATGCGCCGCCGCGGAATTCTCCGCGGCGGCGCACATAAAATGATCGAAAATGCGGCGGGCTGCCAAAGCGCTGCGGGACGGCGCATTCCGCACGTTCCGCCGCGGAGGCAATTTTGACAACCCCGTCGGCGTTATCCCTCTCGCAGAATTTTTCCGCGTCAGTTCGCGGAAAAATGTGTGAACCCTTTTCACTCCCTCTCCACCGTGACCGAAGGTTCGTAATCGCCCAGAATGCGGACGGCGCGTTCGAGGTCCGTGCGCACCTGACCGTCGGAGACGGGACAATCAAACGGAATGCCCGCCTCAAACACCGCCTTTTTGGTCCTTCCGCGCACAAGGCGGAAATCGTGGATGTTCAGCCCTTCCACGCTGCCCTCCACGGCGGCGCGCAGGCGCGCCTCCAACTCCTTCGCCTCGGCGTCGTCCGAGACGACGGGGTCGAGGTGCAGCGTGAGCGAAACGCCCGTCTCGGCAAGCACCCTGCGTTCCAGCCCGTCCAGCACGGCGTGCGAGGTGAGCGCGGGAAGCGAGGCGTCCATTTCGGCATGCGCGGTGGCGAACGTCACCCCTTTGCCGAACCCGTACACCCTGAGATCGTGCACGCCGAGCACCCCTTCCCCCTCCGCGAGAATGGCGCGGATGCGGGCGATGAGCGCGGCGTCGGGCGCCTGCCCCAGCAGTTTGGAACTCGCCTCCGAGAGCAGCTTCACCCCCTGCCAGCCGATGAACAGGGAGACGAGGATGCCCGCCCAGCCGTCGGCGGCAAACCCCGTGAACTGCGAGACGAGCGCCCCCGCAAGCACGGCGAGCGTTGCAATGCAGTCGCAGGCGGAATCGGTCGCCGCGGCGCGCAGCGGATCGGCGTCCGTCCGTTTGGCGACGGCGCGATAGCCGAAGAACATGCCCGCCTTGACAAGAACGGAGATGCCGAGCACGAGATACACCCACCATGCGGAGGCGTCCCGTTCCCCCGCGATGAGCTTCTCCGCGGATTCGCGCACAAACTCCACGGCAAGCACGAGCACGAGAAAGGCGATGCACATGGTCGCCACATATTCCGCGCGGCGGTGCCCGTAGGGGTGTTCCCTGTCCGCGGGTTTGTTCGCCACGCGGAAGGAGATGAGCGCGACGAGGCTGGACCCGCAATCGCTCAGGTTGTTGATGCCGTCCGTCATGACGGACAGCAGCCCCGTTACGGCGCCCGCGGCGATCTTCCCCGCCGCAAGGAGCATGTTGCACAGCATGCCGAGCACGCCCGCGCGTGCCTCGGCAGAAAGTCGTTTGTTCATCATGCCTATTATACGCGCAATTTCGTTCGCTGTCAACAGCAGCCCGCAGTATAAAATTCCGTCAAAACGGCAATCATCTTCGTGCGGTGCACAGGGTTCTTCCGCCGTTACATACAATGATAACGGAGAACTTGCACCCAAGAGGAAAGTATGGTCGTCAAACGCGGAGAACTCTATTATGCCGATCTCTCCCCCGTCGTCGGGAGCGAACAGGGCGGCGTGCGTCCCGTGCTCATCGTGCAGAACGATACGGGTAACAAATATTCCCCCACCATCATCGCGGCGGCGGTGACGAGCAAGATCGGCAAGGCGCGCCTTCCGACGCACATCGAACTGCCGCATGCCTACGGGCTCGCCAAGGATTCCGTCATTTTGCTGGAACAGATCAGAACGCTCGACAAGCGCAGGCTGCTTTCGCGCATCGGAGCGCTCCCGCCCGCCACCATGACCAAGGTGGACCGCGCCATCCTCATCAGCCTCGGATTTGAAGACGGCAAAGCGGCGAAAGAACACGGCTGAACGGAGCGCGCCCGCACCCTTTGACCGCTCCTGCAAAAAGCAATACTGCGCCGCCCGCCGCGTCAAAAGACGCGGCGGGCGGCGCAATTCAGCTCCCGCAACGGGACGGTTACTTTCTCTCGCGCAGGGGAACGTACTCTCTGCGTTCGGAAACGCTCTCGTAAGCGGGGCGGATGATCTTGCCCGCGTTGACGAGCTCCTCCATGCGGTGGGCGCTCCAGCCCGCCATGCGCGCCACGGCGAAGATGGGCGTGTAAAGCTCCACGGGGATGTTCAGCATGCGGTAGGCAAATCCGCTGTAAAAGTCCACGTTCGCGGAAACGCCCTTGTAGATCTTGCGCTTTTTGCCGATGATCTCCGGCGCGAGCTGTTCGACGCGGCGGTAGAGTTCGTACTCCTCATGCAGCCCCTTTTCGTAGGCGAGTTTTTCCACGAACTCCTTGAAAATTTTGGCGCGCGGATCGGAAATGCTGTACACGGCGTGCCCGATGCCGTAAATAAGCCCCTTCTTGTCGAACGCCCTGCCGTCCACGAGCGCCGCAAGATACTCCGCGACCTGCCCTTCGTCGCGCGTGTCGATGTTCTTCTTCATATCGTCGAACATCTGCATGACGCGGATATTGGCGCCGCCGTGGCGGGGCCCCTTCAAGGACGCGAGCGCCGCCGCGATCGTCGAATACGTATCCGTCCCCGACGACGTGACGACGTGCGTCGTGAACGTGGAGTTGTTTCCGCCACCGTGCTCGGCGTGCAGCACGAGCGCCATATCGAGGACGCGCGCTTCCAGCTCCGTATATCGGCAGTCCTGCCGCAGCATATACAGAAGGTTCTCCGCCATCGAAAGATCGGCGCGCGGGCGGTGGATGACGAGCGAATCGTTGTTGTTGTAAAAGCTCGCTGCCGCATAGGAATACACCGCGAAAATGGGCATTTCCGCAATGAGTTGCAGACACTGCCGCATGACGTTTTCGGGCGAGGTGTTGTTGGGGTCGGGATCATAGGGAAAGAGGGACAGCACGCACCGCATGAGCGTGTTCATCATGTCGGCGGAGGGTGACTTCATGATGATGTCCCGCACGAAGTTCTTGGGCAGCGTGTAAAATTCGCCGAGCAGCGCACAGAACGAGCGAAGTTCCCGCGCGGTGGGGAGCTTGCCCGTCAGCAAGAGATAGGTGACCTCTTCAAAGCCGAAGCGCTTATCGCTCAGCGCCCCGCGCACGAGCGCGTTGACGTCGTAACCGCGGTAATAGAGCTCTCCCTCGACGGGGACGCGCTTGCCGCCGCGTTCCTCCATCGACCTGATCTCGGAAATTTCGGTCAGCCCCGCAAGGACGCCCCTTCCGTCCAGATCGCGCAAGCCCTTCTTGACGTCGTACTGTTCGTAATATTTGGGGTCGATGCGGCAGGCATCGGCGCATTGACGTGTGAGATCGCCGATCTTCATCCATTCATCCTTTGTAAGAAAACTTTCGTCGCGTTCATTTGCCATACGGTATCCTCCTTTTTGCAGCGAACGTGGTGCGCGCGATCGGCGCAGCCGCATCGGCAGCGTTTGCCGCGCATGCGCGTTGTTATTAGCTTAGCATATTTTTCCGCATTTGTCAAATCACACAGCCGCGCCGCCCCTTTCCGCCGCCGCTTTTCGTCCGATTTTCATGTTTTTCGCAGAGAGTGCGATCTCCCTTGCTCCTTCTCTTTGGAAGAACGGTCTTTGACGGCACAAAAAAAGCCTCCCACGGGAGGCTTTTTTGACGGTGGTGTCAGGAAAGTTTTTCGAGCAGCTTGAAGTCGATGCCCTTTTCGCCGATCTTGATGATCTTCACTTTGACGACGTCGCCCACGGAGAGGACGTCCTCCACCTTCTCGATGCGGCGGTCCGCCATCTTGGAGATGTGGATCATGCCGTCTTTGCCGGGTGCGAATTCGACGAAGGCGCCCATCGTGGAGAGAATCCTGACGACGCGCCCGATGAACATGTCGCCCACTTCGGGATCGCGCACGATGCTCTCGACGATCGCCTTCGCGCGCAGCGCCGCCTCGGAATCGCCGAAGGAGGCGATGCAGACGGTGCCGTCGTCCTCGATGTCGATCTTGGTGCCCGTCTCGGCGATGATGGAGTTGATGACCTTGCCCTGCTTTCCGACAACGTCGCCGATCTTTTCGGGATCGATCTTGAAGGAGATGATGCGGGGCGCGTACTTGGAGAGCTCGGGAGAGACTTCGGGCACGCATTCGAGCATTTTGTTGAGGATGAACGTCCTGCCCTCGTTCGCCTGGTTGATGGCAGTGTGCATGATCTCCTCGGAGATGCCTTTGATCTTGATATCCATCTGGATGGCGGTGATGCCCTTCTGCGTTCCCGCCACCTTGAAGTCCATATCGCCGAGGAAGTCCTCAAGCCCCTGAATGTCCGTCATGACGCGGAACTCGCCCGTTGCCTGGTTCTTGATGAGCCCCATGGCGACGCCCGCGACGGGCGCCTTGATGGGAACGCCCGCATCCATCAGCGCCATGGTGGAGCCGCACACGGACGCCATGGACGAGGAGCCGTTGGAGGACATGATGTCGTTGACGACGCGGATGGCGTAAGGGAATTCCTCCTCGGAGGGAAGCACGGGGATGAGGGCGCGTTCCGCAAGGGCGCCGTGCCCGATCTCGCGCCTGCCCGCGCCGCGGATCGCCTTCGCCTCGCCCGTGCAGTAGCCGGGGAAGTTGTACTGATGCATATAGCGCTTGCTCGTTTCGTCGTCGAGGCCTTCGAGCTTCTGCGCATCGCCGAGCATGCCCAGCGTGCAGGTGGCGAGCGTCTGCGTCTGACCGCGGGTGAACACGGCGCTGCCATGCACACGGGGCAGAACGTGGCGTTCGCACCAGATGGGACGGATGTCCTTCAAGCCTCTGCCGTCGGGACGGATGCCCTTGTCGAAAATCTTGGCGCGCACCTTCTCCTTGGTGAGATAGTAGATGGAATCTTTGAGTTCGCGCGTGTTGTCGGGATAGATGTCCGCAAAGTGGGCGAGGATGTCCTTCTCCGCCTCGTCCTGACGCGCCTCGCGCTCCTGCCTGTCAAACGTTTCGAGCGCCCAATCGAGCTTGTCCGAAGCGTATGCGCGCACGGCGGCATCGAGCTCTTCGGGAATGTGATAGAGCTCGATCTGCTGCTTGGGCTTGCCCACGGCAGGGACGATCTCCTCTTCGATGAACTTGCAGATCTTGGAAATTTCCTGCTGACCGAACATGATGGCGCCCACCATCTCGTCGTTGGACACCTCGTCGGCGCCCGCCTCGATCATGAGGATGGCGTCCTTCATGCCCGCAAGGTTCAGATGGATGGTGCTCTTTTCGCGCTGTGCCGCATCGGGGTTGATGACGTACTCGCCGTCCACAAGCCCCACAACGACGGAGCCCGTCGGTCCGCCCCACGGGATGTCGGAAATGGAGAGCGCGACGGAGGAGCCGATCATGGCAAGCGGCTCCGGGCTCACGTCGGGTTCGACGGAGAGCGCCGTCGCCACGACGACGACGTCGTTGAAAAGTCCCTTGGGGAACAGGGGGCGAAGCGGTCTGTCGATGAGGCGGGCGGTCAGGATCGCCTTGTCCGAAGCCCTGCCCTCACGGCGCTTGAAGCTGCCGGGGATCTTGCCGACCGCATACATCTTCTCTTCATAATCCACCTGCAGGGGGAAGAAGTCGATGCCCTCGCGGGGAGTCTTGGACATGCACACCGTCACGAGGACGGCGGTCTCGCCGCAACGCACGACGCATGCGCCGTTCGCCTGTTCGGTGTACTTGCCCGTTTCGATGACGACCTCGCGGTCGCCCACGTTCATTTTGAATTCACGGTAGTTCATTGTTTTTATCTCCTTATCTTTAACGCCTTTCGTTCTTGGTCTCCGCACCCCGACGGCACGGAAACGGCGTCCCTGCCGCGACGGGCGGGACTTCCCAAAAAAAGAGCGGCAAAAAGCCGCTCCTTTTTCAAAGCCTCACTTTCTCAGATCGAGCGCGGCGATGACCGTCCTGTAACGCTCGATGTCCTTCGCCTTGAGATAGTCCAGAAGCCCCCTGCGGCGGCCGACCATCTTGAGGAGCCCTCTGCGCGAGTGATTGTCGTGCTTATGCTCCTTGAGGTGCTCGTTGAGGTGGTTGATGCGCTCGGTAAGAAGCGCGATCTGCACTTCGGGCGAACCCGTGTCTCCCTCATGGGCGGCGAACTTTTTGATGATCTCCTGCTTTTCCATTTGCGTTTATCCTCCTATGGAATGTGACGCGTGTGCCAAGCGGAACGTGGAGAGCGATCCTCCTCGCACACGTCGGGGATTATCATACCATTTTTTCGCGCGCTTGTCAAAGATTTTCATTGCATTTTCCAAAATCCCCGCGGAAATTTTGCGGACGGCGCAGCGTGGAGCCGTGTGCGCCGCGGGACAGATGTCCCGCGGCGCATGCGGGCGCGGTTTCTTCGATCAATGCACGACCGGACATTCCTGCCCGCATGCACATGTACGGACAGACAGATGTGCTCCGCCGCAGACGGCGACAAAGACGAGACCCTGCTGCTGCACAAACTGCTCTTTGAACAGCCTGCATCCCTAAATACACGACATGCGCCGACGGGCATTTGCCCGTCGGCGCATGTTCACGTTGTTACCCCATCCGTGTCCCGCGGGACAGATGCGGCAGCCGTCATCTGAGGATCACGGAGCCGGACACCGCGCACAGCTCCTCGCCGTCCTTTAAGACGATGACGTCGCCGTGAGAAAAGGTGCGCACCAGCCCGCCGACGCGCAGCTTGAACTCGTGCGCGGCGTCGTTGGACGCAAGCAGCGTATACGTTCCGGGCAGCAGTTCGCCGCCCTTTTGGGCGCGGTAGGTCTTTCCCGCCGCCAGCACGAAATCCCCCTCCGCGTGCGAGACGTTCGCCTCGCCGCCCCGCTCGACGGACGTATCCGCAGAATAACGCACACCGTCCTTGACGATGACCTCTTCCGCGAGCCTGCCGCCCGCCGCCCTGTTCTTTGCCGCCCTGTACCTGACGTACACGGCAATGAACAAGGCAAGGAGCAGCGCAAGCGCGATGGCGAGCACTAAAATGACGATCTGTTCCGTAGTCATATCACACCCTCCGACGGGGCGCACGAAGCGCCCTTTTCGCAGATATTATACTATACGGCGGCGAGAAAGTCAAGATGCCCGCACAAATTCTTCCGCGTCTGTTGACAAACCGCACGAAAGCGGATATAATGATAAAAAACGCATCCGAGGGGAATTATGCAACCCATCAAAAAAGCGCTCAGAAGCAGCCTCATTTTAAGCCTCGTCCTCACCCTGTGCCTGCCGCTCGGCGGCGTGATGATAGGCGTGGGGTTCGGCATCAGTCAGCCCGCGGTCTGGGGACCCGGCATCGCACTGCTTGTCATCGGTTTTTACGGGACGCCCGTCGGCTGGGCGACCGCATACGCCCCCAAGAAGGCGCTCTACCGCATCGTATACGCCATCATGGAGGAGCACTTACACACGGTGCACGAGATCGCCGCACAGCTCTCCCTGTCCGAGAAGGAAGTGCGCAACAAGCTCGATCAGTGCTTCCAGAAGCAATACCTTCCCGGCATCAAGCGCAACGGGGACGAACTCATCCTCAACGAGAACGAGGCGCTCGGAAAAGAGGAGCACTATGCGGAATGCCCCGCCTGCGGCGCGCGCTTTTTGTACACGAAGGACAGCAAGGTCTGCCCCTACTGCGGCACGCCCGTCAGAAAATAACACCGGAATACGGACGCCGCCCCCGCGCAGCACTGCGCGGGGGCGGCATTTTTGTTATCGGGCAAACAGGGCGGCACGTTCTTTGACGAGCTGCAAGACTTTGGCAAGGTAGGTCGGAATGTCCTTGGGGCTTCCGTGGCGCTCGATGCGCGCGCCGCCCGAAAACAGCTTTTTGGAGACGGCGTTCGCGCCGACGGCGAGGTTGTCGCACGTCTCTTCCATGACGTCCACATTGTAGACGCATGCCTTGCCCGGTCTGGTCCAGCCGACGTTCTCGTGCGCGCCCGCCATGTACTTCTGGCGGTACAGGTAATAGGGAACGTACCCCGCCTTCGTGAGCGCGCTGCGCGAATAGGCGATCATCTCCGCAAGCTCTCCCTCTTCGAGGCGCGCCGTCTCCTCTTTGAGGCGCGCGCCCTTTTTCAGGCACAGCGTGTGCACGGTGATGTTGGCGGGTGCAAGCGCGATCGCCTCGTCCACGCTCGCACAGAACTCCTTGAAACTCTCCCCCGTCAGCCCCGCGATGAGGTCGCAGTTGACGTCAAAGGCATAGGGCGCTGCGAGCGCGAACGCCGCACGCACGTCCGCGGCGGTGTGTTTTCTTCCGATGCGCGCAAGCGTCGCATCCGAAAAACTCTGCGCATTGATGCAGATGCGCGTCACGCCGTACTCTTTGCACACGTCCAGCTTTTCGCGCGTGAAGGTGTCGGGACGCCCCGCCTCCACGGTGTATTCGCAGCCGTTGGTGCGCAGCGGCGCGACGGCGGCGAGCACCCGTGCAAGCTCCTCCGCCTCCAATGCAAAGGGCGTCCCGCCGCCCACATAGACGGAGCGCAGCCGCCCGATGAGCGGCTGCGCCGCCGCAAGCTCCCTCTCGAGCGCCGCCAGATAATCGGGGAGATATTTCCTCGTCGCCGCGATGGGCGCGGTGATGAAGGAACAGTATTCGCACTTGGTGGGACAAAACGGGAGAGAGACAAAGAGGTCGACGTTGCCCTCCCGCCGCTCATAGACGGCGCGCTGCCCCGCGAGGACGGCGCGCACGAGGGCGATGTTCTCCGCACCGACGCGCATCTGCTCAAAGAGCGGCACGAAGTCCCTGCCCGCTTCCAGCTCCTGATAGGCAAGGCGGGTGGGGCGGATGCCCGTCAGCGCGCCCCACGGAAGCGATGTGCCCGTCTCCTCGGAGAGGGCGATGTAGAGGGCGAGCTTGGCATACCGCTTGCAAAGGCTCTTGAATTGCAGGGCGTCCGCAGCCTCCGCGCGCTCCGAAAAGCGGCGGGCATGACCGCCGATGATGACGGTATTTTCGAACATGCCCCCCTCGGAATGCGTCTCCTGCTCGATGGAAAGCGTCTCCGCGCCTGCAAACAGACGCACGACGTCCATGAGTTCGGGAACGAGAAATGCTTCGTTACAAGTCAGCATGACATCCACCTGTTGCCGCGGCGCTCCGCCGCGAGCGTCGTATCTTCGCCGTGTCCCGGATGCACGGGGAAGTCCCCTTCCAGGTCGCACAGCCTGCGCAGGCTCTCTCTGAGCTGCGCGCCGCTGCCCGTAGGGAGGTCGCATCTGCCCACGTCCCCCGCGAACAGCGTATCCCCCGTGAACAGCTCCCCCTCCGCAAGGAAGCAGGCGCTGCCCGCCGTGTGCCCCGGCGTTGCGATGACGGCGATCGGAATGCCGCAAAGCTCCGCCGTTTCGCCGTCGCGGACGGTAAAATCGATGCGGAACGGGTCGACGCGCGCGCCGAACAGCGCGGCGGCGTTCCCGTCGCCAAGGACGAGGGAGACTTCCTCCCGCAGGCATCCCACCGCAGCGCCCGCCCGCTGCAAGGCGGCGCATCCGCCGATGTGGTCGAAGTGCCCGTGCGTCAGAAGGACATGCGTGACGATCAGGCGGCGCCTTTGCGCCTCCTCCAAAATGCGCGGCTGCGCGGGGTCGACGGCGACGGCATGCACGCCGTCCCGCGTCAGCAGATAACTGTTTGCAGCAAATCCTTGCGGATAAATTTTGCAGACCTTCATCTCAGTTGGAAAGGCGCCTTACGTCGAGGATCTTCGCATGCGCGCGGATCTTGCCGATGAGCACTTCGACGTCCTGACGGCTCAAAAGGCTGACCGTGACGTCCACGATGGCGGAACCGTTCTTATCGTATCTGCCGTTGATGGACGTGATCTCCAGCTTCATTTCGGCGACGGAGCCGGAGATCGCCGAGAGCGCGGCGCCCTGATCCTCCGCCGTGACGACGATCGCCGCTTTGAAGCGCGCCTCCCCCTCCTTGACGAGCCACGCCGCCGTCTGCAGCCTTGCGGGATCGGCGTTCTTCATATTGGGGCAGTCCTTGCGGTGGACGACGATGCCCCTTCCGCGCGTGACGAACCCGACGATGTCGTCTCCCGGAACGGGCGAACAGCACCCCGCAAAGGAGACCAGCATGCCCGTCATGCCGTTGATGGTAACGCCGCCCTTGGCATTCTTCGCCTTGAAGGGCTGCGGAATGACGGGCGCGGGCGCCTCCTTGCGGAAATAGTCGAGGAGCTTGAAGATGACCTGATTGACGGTGACCGCCCCGTAGCCGATGGCGGAATACATCTCGTCCGGCGTATCGAAGGAGAGCTTTTCGGAGACCTTTTTGAAGCTCTCCGGCGTGACCAGCTCGGAGAGCGCCATGCCCCTGCGCTTTGCCGCCTCTTCGAGCATGCTCCGTCCGAGGCGGATGTTCTCTTCCTTCATCTCCTTTTTGTAGAAGGACTTGATCTTGGCGCGCGCGGAGGAGGACTTGATGAATTTCAGCCAATCGCGCGAGGGACCCTTGCTGTTCGGGGACGTGATGATCTCGACGACGTCTCCCGTTTCGAGCGCGGTGTTGAGGGGAACGATCTTGCCGTTCACCTTGGCGCCCGTGCACTTGTTGCCCACCTCCGAGTGGATGGCATAGGCAAAGTCAACGGGCGTTGCCCCCGCAGGGAGGGAAATGACCTTGCTCTGCGGCGTGAACACCAGCAGTTCCGCACTGTATAATTCTCCCTTGACGGTGTCCATGAACTCCTTGGAGTCTTTGAGCCCGCCCTGCAATTCCATCACCTCTCTGATCCAGGCGATGCGCTGATCGAGCGTGCTCTCCTCCTCCCGGTTCTCCTTGTACTTCCAATGCGCCGCGATACCGTATTCCGCCGTGCGGTGCATCTCCTCCGTGCGGATCTGGATCTCGAAGGGCTGCCCGAAGTTGGTGACGACCGTGGTGTGCAGCGACTGATAGAAGTTGGGTTTGGGCGTGGCGATATAATCCTTGATGCGCCCCGGAACGGGCTTCCACTTCTTATGGATCTTGCCGAATACCTCGTAGCATTCGTCCACCGTTCCGACGATGACCCTGACCGCCGTCAGATCGTAGATCTGATCGAGCGTCTTGTGCTTGTCCTTCATCTTCTTGTAGATGGAATAGAAGTGCTTGGGGCGCCCGAACACCTCGCCGTGGATGCGGCTCTCCTCCAAAATGCCGTTGATCTCCTCGACGACGAAATCGACAAAGCGGTTGCGCTCTTCGAGCTTTTGGTGGATGTTCTCGACGAGATATTCAAAGGCGGCGGGATCGAGATATTTGAGGCACAGGTCTTCGAGTTCGCACTTCACCTGCGAAATACCCAGCCTGCCCGCGATGGGTGCGAAAATATCGAGCGTCTCGCGCGCCATCTTCTGCTGCCGCTCCTTGGACAGGAAATTGAGGGAACGCATGTTGTGCAGGCGGTCGGCAAGTTTGATGATGATGACGCGGATGTCCTTCGCCATCGCAATAAAGATCTTGCGGAAGTTCTCCGCCTCCTCCTCTTCCTGCGACTTGAAGACGATCTTATCGAGCTTGGTAACGCCCGCGACGAGCGTCAGAACGTTCTCGCCGAATTCACGGCGCACGTCCTCCTCGGTGACGGACGTATCCTCGATGACGTCGTGCAGAAGTGCCGCCGCGATGGTGTCGGCGTCCAATCCGAGGTCGATGAGGATCTCGGCAACGGCACACGGATGGATGAAGTACGGTTCGCCCGACGCGCGCTTCTGGTTGCGGTGCGCGTCGCGCGCGAAGTCGTAGGCGCGGAGCAGCATGTCGCGCTCCTCCCCCGTATAAAACTCATAAATTTTCATGAGGATGGATTCCATCTCATTCCTCCTTGAGCGCCGCCACCGCGCGATAGAGCGCGGACGCGGTCAGTTCCGTTTTCTGCCCGCGGGCGAGGACGAACCGCCCGTTCTCCGCAGTCACAAGCCCGAGTTCCGCGAATACGGCGAGCGCAAAGATGAACTGCTCCTCGGAAAAGCCGAGACCGTTGCAGGCGCGCGCAGCCTCCGCATACGTCTCCCCCGCCGCTCCGCCGTGCGCGCGCAGCGCACGGAACACGGCAAGCAGCGCGTCCCGCTGCACGTCGAGCGCACACAGCGTCTGCTTTCCGGTGCTCGGCTCCCCGTTCACAAGAACGCGGGCATGTCCGAGGCAGAGCGCATTGGCAGGGGGCATGTCCAGGAACGCAACGTCGCAATACCCCGACAGATCGCAGCCCGCATCGGGCGAGACGAGCACCACGTTCTCACAGTTCCCGGAAGAGAGGCGGAACACGTCGGCGGGAACGCCCCTGAGGGAGGGAAACGCGGCAAGCGACGAGACGTCGTAACAGACGGCGCACAGCCCGTAGGCGCAACGGCTGCGCCGTTCCGCCAGAAAGGCGTCCAGCTCCGCCGTCGTCGTGTTTGCGGCAAGCGGCGTCCCGCGCAGGGACAGCAGAAGATTTTCGAACATCTCCGCCTCCGCGCTGCCGCCCGCGGGCAGCACCGCGCGCACGAACCCTTTGAGATATTCCTTGCCGCGGAAGCGCGAGAGATTGTATTCATAGACGAGCGTCTTTTTCATGCCGCTGCGCAGGAACTTGGCATCCTTTGCGCCGCCGAAGTACATGAGTTCCAGCCCGTCCACGTTCATGGACAGATGCGGCGAGAGCGGCTTGACCGCCCTTGCGTTCACCGCCTCCGCGGACAGTGTAAAGAGCGGGCGGCGGTTGCCGATGCCGAACGGTTCGAGAAGGGCAAGTTCGCGTGCGACGCGGGCATGGTCCTCCTCTTCCCCGACGACATACAGTTTTGCCGCGAGGTCTTCCCTCGAATAGTGCGAGGAGATGTAGCCGGAGAGCGCGCGCTTCAAATCCTCGAACTTGTCGGCGCGCACGTTGACGCCCGCCGCCTGCGCATGCCCGCCGAATTCCTCGATATATTCGGAACACGCTTTGAGCGCCTCGAAGATGTTCACTCCCTCCACGCTGCGGGCGCTGCCGCGCAGCATGTCCCCGCGCCGCACGAACAGGAGCGCGGGGCGGGAAAATTCCTCGGCGATACGCGCCGCGACAATTCCGACAAACCCTGCGTTCCAATTGTCCGCCGCCAGCATGACGACGCTCTCGTAAGCCCCCTCCGCGCGCACGGCGGCGGCTGCCTGCGCATACAGTTCGTCACAGGCACGCTGCCGTTCCGCATTGTAGAGGTTGAGTTTTTCCGCAAGCGGGGCGATCGCCTCCGCACTCTCCGCAGTGAACAGTTCGAGCGCCGCGTGCGCATCCCCCATCCTGCCCGCCGCGTTGATGCGGGGCGCAAGGGTAAAGGCGAGCGTCTGCGCCGTCACCTCGTCCGTCTTGCCGAGGAGCGCGGCGAACGCGGGGCGGGGGCTTGCCGCGATGCGCCGCAGCCCCTCCGCCACGATGTCGCGGTTCTCTCCCAGAAGCGGCACGCTGTCCGCCACCGTGGAGAGCGCGGCGAAATCGAGCAGGTCATCGGCCGCATCGCCCAACAGCGCACGGGCGAGTTTGAACGCCACGCCCGCGCCGCACAGGTTATCATAAGGATAATCGTCCGCGAGCTTGGGATTGACAATGATACATCCGGGAAGGACGTCGGGCAGTTCGTGGTGGTCGGTGACGATGACGTATGCCCCCTGCTCCTGCGCATAGGCGACTTCCGCCGCGCAGGAAATGCCGCAGTCCACCGTAACGATGAGATCGGGCAGAAATTCGTCGAAAATCTTATCGAGCGCCGCAATGCTCATGCCGTACCCTTCACTGCGTTCGGGGACATAGAGATAGGGTTCGATGCCGTACATCCTGAGCGCGCGCGACAAAATGGCGAGCGCGCCGATGCCGTCCGCATCGTAGTCGCCGAACAGGGCGACCCGCCAGCCCTCACTGCGCGCCCTGCCGAGAAGGTCCACCGCCTCCTTCATCCCCTTCATCAGAAAAGGCGACAAAAAATGCTGCACGCCGGGGTGCAGGAAGGCATCCATCGTTTCCCGCGTGGTCATGCCGCGCGCATAGAGGATGCGCGCCGTCGTGGGCGTGATGCCGAGCGCCTTCGCACAAGCGAGCGCTTCCCCGTCTTCTGCGGGGGAAAGTTGAAATTCGGGTACAAGTTTTTTCATGATCGCATATCTTTCTGAACGGAAAAAGGGTGTTTATCCTATTATACCACATCTTCCCCCGTTTGCGCAAAAAATTTTTCCCCGTTGCAGGGATTTTCTTCCGGCATAGAAAAAGCGGCGGGACATCCGCCCGCCGCTTGAAGTTGCAGCCCGTTATTCTTCCGCTTTTGCGGACTTCTTTTTGCCCTCGTACCGAACGCTGCGCTTTTTCAGCTTATCGAACTTCGCTTTGACCGCGACGTGCAGCGCAGGCGCAAGCAGCATGGAGGAATACAGCCCCGCCGCGACGGGGATGAGCGCGCCCGCAAACACGGCGGCGGCGCCCGTTGCAGCCGTGCACGCCGCACCGACGGCAAGGACCGCAAGCAGCGTACCCGCACAAAGAAGGACCGTCTTGTCCGTTGCGCCGACGGCACGTTCCACGCATTCCCCGGCAGAGAGCGCGCCCGCAGGCGTCTTGGCGTCGTCGCGCAGTTTCATGCAGCGGATGAGCCAGAGCGTCACGGAGACCGCCGCGGCGATCGCCGCATACAGCATGGGCGCAAACGTATAGACGGGGATGCGCGCGATGGCGAACACGGCAAGCGTCAGGAACGCATCGTTGACGCAGGCGACGAGCCCCGTCAGCGCACAACCCGGCCCGAAGCGGATGGCGACATAAATGAGCGCGACGACGGCGGCGACCGCCACGGCGACGGCGCCCCGCCAGACCGCCTCGTTCATGGGCTGAACGGTCAGGGCATCGAAGGAGACAAAGGTCTCCGCGGCAGTCGCCTGCGCAAACGCATCGTCCGCCTCGATGTCCGCGTTCACCTTCTGCATGGCAGCAGCGAGCGCCGTATCGGGAACGTCCGCCGTAAAGGTATAGCGCAGCAGGAAATCGTTCCCCGTCGGGGAGAACGCGCCCTGCGTCTGCGACACGGGCGCCGCCTGCCCTTCCAGCGTCTGTTTCTTGGCAAAGGAGATGTTCTCCTCGCGGAACGCATCTTCGCAATACGTTTCCAGCGAAGCCTTGCGCTCCTCGCTAAGGTCGACGACGACGTTGTAATAGACATCGAACGTCTTGCTCTCGGGCAGATCGAGCGCGTTGTTGAAGCCGAGCAGCGCCATCAATACGATGCCCGCGATGACGAAGACGGCGGAGATCGCCGCCCACACGGGAAGCAGGCGCAAACGCTTGTTACTCATCATCCGTTTCCTCCCGTCTGAAATTGCAGAACGCGCCCTGCCGTTTGGACGTGCCCATCATCACCGCCCAGCCGAACCGGTTGACGGCGAGCGAGGCGAGCCCGGAGAACACCGTCGCAAGCCCGAAGACGAACGCCGCCGTTTGCAGGGAAGAGAGCGCAACGGCATAGGTCAAAAACCCGATGACCGCCAGCACGATATGCAGATCGAAGAGCTTCCAGAAGCACTTTTTATAACCCGTCTTGACGGAAGACGTCATCGTCTTGCCGAGCGCGTACTCCTTGCGTGCGCTTTCGAAGCACACGGCGTCCGAAACGCACAGCAGCACGGACGCGCAGAGGAAGGCAAGGAAGGTCTCCACGCTCAGATACACGAAGGGGATCGCCCAGCCGCACAAAATGTTGACGAACAGGAACAACAAATAGGTATACAGATGGACGAACGCAAGGCGGTGATAGCGGACAAAGAAGAACGCCATCATCGCAACGAAGAAGATGCCGAATGTCAGATAGAGCATCCACACCGTGCTTTCGCCGTAGAGCGCGGGATGGAAATAAGCATCCGCAGGCGTGAGGGGAAGGTCGTCCTCGCTGCCGCCGATCGCCGTGGACATGAGCACGGCAACGGTCGCAGCCGTCTCCGGCGTGTAGCTCCCGCTGATGTAGAGGGTGTTCTGATCGTAAGCCTCGCTGACGGAAAGGTTGATGATGAGCGCATCGCCGACGTAGAAATACAGCGTGACCGCCGTCTCCGCCGCGCCCGACGTGGCGTCCGCGAGTTTTTCGCGCCCCGCATCGGTAAAGACGAATTCGACATACGCCGTCTCGCCCGCGGAACGCGCGTTGACCGCCGAGACATAATCGGCGATCGTCTCATCCGAACGGACGGAGAAGACGTCCGTCGCGGTCGCTTCGTCCGTGCCGCAGCGCAGGGAAAGTTCCCCCGTGTTGGCAAACAGGTTGACGGCGGTATATTCCCCGTCCATCATGGCGGGCAGGAACACGCGGATGGCGTATCCCCCCACCGATTCAACGCGCGCGCCGTCCGCCCGGAGCGCCGCAAAGCGCGCCGTCACCGTTTCGAGCGCATCGGCAAACGCCGTCTTGAAGCTGTTCGTCATCTTGCCGTCCGCATCGCACGCGACGTCCTTTTCCAGATAGACGGGGCCGTTCTCATCGGGATAGCGCACATAATTCTGCGCCTCTTCCGACGTGGGATTGTCGGCAAAATCGTCGCGGTATTCGCGTGCGGAAATGACGCCCTCCGGATAGTATACGGCGGAATAGCCGCCGCCCAGGTAGGCGCCCGCATCGGCGTTCGCGCCGTATGCAAGCCCTAAATCCGCATCCTTTTCCATCATGCGCATGACGGAACTGAACGCGTACATCCCGTCCGTCCCGTAAGAAAACGAAACGGTACAGATAAAGCACAAAACGGCGATCAACAGGGTATAGATGACCAGCAGGACCACCGATTTTTTCTTGCCCATTGCCTCCTCCTGTATCAAGAACGGGGAATGCCCAAAATATGCGTATTTTTGCAGTTCTTTCGGAAAATTCTCGCTTTAACCATTATATAGAAAAAGGGCGCCCCCGTCAAGCCGAAATGCGCCGCTTTTCTCAATTTTTGCCTAATTTTCGCGCAACTTGCGCGCCGCGAGAACGTGCATCGCGCACTCGATGCGCTTTTTCATCATGGCGCAGGTCATCTCGTAAGGCATGTCGATATCGCCGTTGTAATGATAGTTATTGGCGCTGCACCCGCCCGAACAGATGAACTTTGCAAAGCACCCGTCGCACTTCTTGCGCGTAAAGAGGCTGGACGAAGCGAACTTCTCGCGGATGTCCGTGCGCGTGATGCCCTCCCATACGCTGCCCATGCGCCACGCCTTGTCCCCCGCGAACTGATGGCAGGGATAGAGGTCGCCGTTCGGCAGCACGGACAGGTACTCGTTCCCCGCGCCGCACGCCGAGACGCGCTTTGCAAGGCAGGGTCCCCCTTCGAGGTCGATGTGGAAGTGGAAGAAGGAGAAGCCGCGCCCCTCCGCTTCGCGGCGGATGTATTCGTCGCACAGCTTTTCGTACTCCGCCCCGATGCGCGGAAGGTGCTCCTCTTTGATCTGCAGATCGGGGATGTCGGTGACGACGGGCTCGACGGAGAGGGAATCAAATCCCTCGTCGGCAAGGAACAGAACGTCCTTGGAAAAGTCGAGGTTCTTTGCCGTGAACGTGCCGCGCACATAGTAGTGTCTGTCCCCGCGGAGCTGCACGAATTTTTTGATCTTGTCGATGACGAGGGCAAAGCTCCCCTTGCCGTTCACCGTCTTTCGCACGGCATCGTGCACTTCGGGGCGCCCGTCGAGGGAGAGGACGACGTTCTCCATCTCGCGGTTCAAAAAGTCGATGGCGTCGTCGTCGAGCAGCAGCCCGTTGGTGGTCGTCGTGAACAAAAATGTTTTGCCCCGCTTTGCCGCCTCCGCCTTGGCGTAGGCGACCGTCTCCTTGATGACGGAGAGATTCATGAGCGGCTCTCCGCCGAAGAAATCCACTTCGAGCACCTTTCTTGCGCCGCTGTTTTCGATGAGGAAGTCGATGGCGCGCTTCGCCGTGTCAAGGCGCATCATCTCGCGCGCGGCATGGTATGCCCCTTCGTCCGCAAAACAATATTTGCAGCGCAGGTTGCAGTCATGGCAGATGTGGATGCAAAGCGCCTTCAATTCATGCGATTTGAGGGGCGCCGCCTGCGGTTCTTCCGCATACAACAGCCCCTGCGCCTTCAATCCTTCGATGTCCGCAAGCGTCTCTTTGAGTTCTTCGTCGGTGAAGGAAACTTCCTCCCCCGCAAGGTGACGCGCCGTCTTTTCGTCGCATTCGTGCAGCGCGCCGCTGCCCGTGTCGTAGACGTAATGATGTCCGTGATAGTGAAAAACGTGTACCATACCTTACCCCGAAAAGCGCATAAAAGGAGCAGCGCGCCCGCGCCGCTCCCCGCTGCATGCCAAAACAGAAGGTTATCTTCTTTCGATCTTCTCTTCCCGCGTAACGCGCTCGCAGGACTGGTTGCCCACGGTGCAGCTCGTCTTGCAGGCGGATTGGCAGGTGCTCCTGCACTCGCCGCAGCCCGTCACTTTCTTTGCCTGAGGCTTTGCGATCGTCTTGATCATATCATTTCTCCTGTCATCTTTTTTTCCATTATACAACGGAACGGGAATTTTTGCAAGTAAAAATCGATTGCCGCACAAAATTTTTCGCCCGCATGCCGCGCTGCGGGGGCTTACCCCCCCCCGCGGTGACAAAGGCATGCCCCGTCACTCCTTGCGCAGTTTTCTTCCGACGAGCGCGCCCGACCCGCCCAGCCCGCCGCAGACGAGCAGTTCAACCAAAAAGAGCGCATTGAGGCGGAAGCCGCCGTCGATGGCGGCAAAGAGCAGCATGGCAATGACGCACGCGCACACGCCGGCGGCAGCCCCCTTGAAGAGGGCGCGCGGAGCATGCACAAAGAGGAGCGGGAACAAAAACGCCCCCGCGCATTTGATGACCCAATTGACGGCGAGCACCGCACCGTCCGCAGGCGCATAGGCGCGCACGAACACGGCGGCAAGCGCCGTTGCGACAAGATAGAACAGGGTGCAAAAGAGCGCGGCAAGCGCGACTTCCCTGACTGCCCGTCCGAAATTTTCCATAAAAAGCCCCCCGCATGCCGTGATACTCTACGGTATGCGGGGGAACTTCCGGTTATGCGTTATTTTTCCTCGCCGGACGGTGCTTCCGCCTGTTCTGCGGCGGGCGCCTCCTCGGCGGACGTCTCCTGCGGAGCGTCTTCCTTCTTGGCTTCGTCCGCTTCGGCGGAAGGCTGTGCGGCATCCGTCTTTTCGCCGCGCTTTGCCGCCTCCTTTGCCTCTTTTTCCGCCTTGCGGCGCGCTTCGGCTTCCTCGCGGGCGATCTGCGTGGGACCTTTGGCGTCCGTCTGCGCGATGAGTTCTTTGTCCATCTTCACATACGATTTGCCCGAATTCTCGCTGCCCGTTTCGATGATAACGGTGTTGTCGTCACACACTTCCACGACGACGCCGCAGATGCCGCCCGCCGTTTTGACCTTGTGCCCGGGGCGGATGGCTTCGAGCTGCTCAATATATTCCTGCTGCCGTGCCTTATTCTTTTTGCCGGAAAACAGCATATAGATGACAAAGGCGACCACTACGATCCCGATGAACACATACAGGAACCAACCATCCCCCGGCGTGCTCCCTGCCGTGCCCGTCGTGCCCGACGTGTCCGCTGCCGCATCCAATAAATTCCACCACATGTTATTTGTTGTCTCCTTCCTGATGATTCCCCTGCGGGACGCCTTCTATGATACCCTCTTTGGGATTTTTTGGCAAGCGATTTGCAGTTGTTTTTTCCATTTCGGGAAGTTTTCAAAAGTTCTTCACAAAAAAATTTGTCGAATACGGCATGCGCGCCGCAAAAAACGGCGCCGCCCGCCGCGCGGCAGCGGACGCGGCGGGCGGCGCATCAGGAAACGCCTTCCTGTTTTCGATAAAAATCCTGCACAAATTCGCGGACGTATCCGCCGAGGATGCTCTCCCGCAGCCCCCGCATGAGCCTGTGCAGACAGGCGATATTGTGCAAGGACAGGAGCATGGCGCCCGTCATCTCCCCTACGTTCACGAGGTGACGAAGGTACGCCTTTGTATAGTGGCGGCAGCAGTAGCAATCGCAGTCGGGATCGAGGGGCGTAAAGTCCTCTTTGTATTTCCCGTTCCGCACGACCACCTTCCCGCGGGAGGTGAGCGCCGTGCCGTTGCGTGCAACGCGCGTCGCCAGCACGCAGTCGAACATGTCCACGCCGCGCAGCGTGCCTTCGACGAGACAGTCGGGCGACCCCACGCCCATGAGATAGCGCGGCACGTCTTCGGGCAGAACGGGGCGCAGCGCGTCGAGCATTCCGTACATGAGCGGCTTCGGCTCGCCCACCGACAGACCGCCGATGGCGATACCATGTCTGACATGAGGCAGGCAACGGCGCACGCTTTCCAGGCGCAGGTCCTCATAGAAATTGCCCTGCACGATGGGAAAGAGCGCCTGACGGGGATCGCCGTGCGCGGCGTCGCAGCGTTCCAGCCAGCGCGCCGTGCGCTCCATGGCGACGCGCGCCTCTTCATGCGAATAGCCGTATTCCGAGCACTGATCGAACGCCATGATGATGTCGGAGCCGAGGTTGTGCTGGATGCGCATGGCAAGTTCGGGCGTGAAGGTGTGATAACTCCCGTCCACATGGGAAGAAAAGGTCACGCCGTCGTCCGTGATCTTGTTGAGCGATGCAAGCGAGAACACCTGAAACCCGCCACTGTCCGTTAAAATGGGTCTGTCCCAATTCATGAACTTGTGCAGCCCGCCCGCCCGTGCAATGAGCTCGTCGCCGGGGCGCATATAGAGGTGATAGGTGTTGGAGAGCACGATCTGCGTGCCGATGTCTTTGAGGTCTTTGGGGAGCATGCCCTTGACCGTCGCCTGCGTTCCGACGGGCATGAAGACGGGCGTCTCGATGTCGCCGTGCGGCGTATGGAACACGCCCGCCCGCGCCCCCGTTTCGGGGTCGACTTTCTGCAATTCAAAGGAAAAATATTCATTGTTCATAAAATCTCCTCCAAAGGCTTCCCCTTGGGGGGAAGGCTTTCATGAACCCCAACAGGAGCTTTTAATATCATGCGCTATTCACTCCCAAGGGGAAGACTTAAACGGGTCCCGCTTGCGCGCATCGATCTGTGCTCTGATGTCCTGACAAACACCCTGAAAATTGGTAAGAAGTTCCAAATTGGAATACCGCAGCACTTTGATCCCATGCTCGGCGAGAAATGCATCCCGCACGCCGTCTTGCCGTTCGCCTTCTTCCGAAAAATGCTGACTGCCGTCCGGCTCGATCACAAGTTTTGCAGAAGCACAATAAAAATCAAGAATATACTTCCCGACGACCTTTTGTCTGCATACGGTTTCCGGAAGATTTTTTAAAAAATCGTACCAAAGGTGCCGCTCTTCCTTTGTCATAGAGGAACGCAGCCGTCTGGAATATCGGGTAAGTCTGTGATTTTTAATACGATTCATCGGAAATCAAGAGACGCGACGCGCATGCATCAGGAAGGGTCTCATCGGAGAAGCGAGCAGGTCGCGGAGCGGGCGGAAGCTGCGAGGGAGTTTGCCCGTCGGGATGTCTCATTCTATAAACGAGCAAGGGCAGGAGAGCGCGCAAACGACGAAGGGAGCTTACTTTGGCGTAAGTGACCGAGGAGTGCGTAAGCTCGACGAACCATTGCGAAGTTTAGAGGATGAGACAGGCGTCGCCAAAGGAGAAGAAACGATACCCCTCCCCCACCGCCACCTTGTAGACCTCCATCACTTCCTCCCGCGAACACAGCGCCGAGACGAGCATCAAAAGGGTGCTTTCGGGGAGGTGGAAGTTGGTGATGAGCGCATCCACGCATTTGAAGCGGTAGGGCGGATAGATGAAGATCTCCGTATTCCCCTTGCAGGGGCGCAGAAACCCGCGTTCGTCGGCGACCGTCTCCACCGTGCGCACCGACGTCGTTCCCACGCAGATGACGCGCCGCCCCTCGTTTTTTGCGCGGTTGACGATGTCCGCCGCCTCCGCGCTCACCTCATAGTACTCCGAGTGCATCTTGTGGTCGAGCACGTTCTCCTCTTTGACGGGGCGGAAGGTGCCCAGCCCGACGTGGAGGAGCACCTCCGCGATCTCCACCCCCTTCGCGCGGATGCGCTCTAAAAGTTCGGGCGTGAAGTGCAGCCCCGCCGTGGGCGCCGCCGCCGAACCGTTTTCCTTGCTATACACCGTCTGATAGCGCTCCGGGTCGGCAAGTTTTGCGCGGATATAGGGCGGAAGCGGAACGCTTCCGACGCGGGACAAAATGTCCTCGAACATGCCATCGTACAAAAATTTTACGATCCGCTCCCCCGTTTCCGTGACCGATACGACGTCCAACGAGAGTTCCTCGTTGACGACGAGGCGGGCGCCCGGGCGGCACTTTTTTCCAGGACGGACGAGCACTTCCCAATCGGCGAGGGAGAGGCGCTTTAACAAAAGCACTTCGACCGCGCCGCCATGCTCCGTATGCGCATAGATGCGCGCGGGCAGAACGCGGGTGCGGTTGACGACGAGCACGTCCCCGGGGACGAGATAGTCGATGACGTCGCGGAAAATTTTGTGCTCGATGCGTTTGGTGTCCCTGTGATACACCAAAAGCCGCGACGAATCGCGCGGCTCTGCGGGGGTCTGCGCGATGAGTTCCTCGGGCAGATCGTAGTAAAAATCATGTTTTTTGAGTTGCGTTTCAGTCATTGCCGTCAAACACCGAGAGCTGTTTTCGTGCGCTCTCCGGCATCTTCATCCCCATGTGTTCATACCCCCCTTTCAGGCACACCCTGCCGCGCGGCGTGCGCGCAAGGAAGCCGAGCTGCAAAAGGTAGGGTTCATAGACGTCCTCGATGGTGGCGACATCCTCGTTGATGGTGGCGGCGAGCGTATCCAGCCCCGCGGGTCCGCCGTTGAATTTTCGGATGAGCGCGCGCAGCAGGTTTCTGTCCGTCTCGTCCAGCCCCAATTCGTCGATCTCCATGCGGGCGAGCGCATGGCGGGCGTCCTCACGGGTGACGACCGTGTTCCCCGCGACGGCTGCAAAGTCCCGCACGCGTTTCAAGAGCCTGTTGGCGATGCGGGGCGTCCCGCGCGAACGGCGCGCGATCTCGAAGGCGCCGTCCTCCTCGATGCCGATGTCCAGCGTCCGCGCCGATCTTGCAACAATGCGCCGAAGTTCCTCGGGCGTGTACATGTCGAGGCGGCACATGATGCCGAAGCGGTCGCGCAGCGGCGAGGACAGGAGTCCCGCGCGCGTCGTCGCGCCGATGAGGGTGAATTTTTTCAGCGAAAAACGGATGTTGCGCGCGGAGGGCCCCTTCCCGACGATGATGTCGAGGGCGTAGTCCTCCATCGCCGAATACAAAATTTCCTCCACGGCGTGATTTAAGCGGTGGATCTCGTCGATAAACAGCACGTCCCCCTCGTTGAGGTTGGTGAGAATGGCGGCGAGGTCCCCCGAACGCTCGATGGCGGGACCGCTGGTGAGTTTTATCTGCGTGCCCATCGTGTTGGCGATGATGTGCGCAAGCGTCGTCTTGCCCAGCCCCGGCGGGCCGTACAGCAGAACGTGGTCCAATGCCTCGCCGCGGCTCTTTGCCGCCTCCATGTAGACGGAGAGATTCTCTTTGACCTTGTCCTGCCCGACGTACTCCGCAAGCGTCTTGGGGCGGAGGATGTTCTCCTCCGCGTCGTATTCGCCCTTACTGCTCGATAACAGCCTGTCTGCACCGTATTCCGGATCGTTCATTTACATCCCCCGCAATGCTGCCGCGATGATCTCTTCGACGGAGGCTGCCCCCGTCGCCCTTGCGCGTTCGACGGCGCGCACGCTCTCCTGCCGCGTGAAACCGAGGTTCATGAGTGCGGCGACGGCATCGTCGTCCGCCTGCGTTCTTGCAGGGGAAAGCTCGGACATGCCCCCCTCGCCGCCGATGAGCTCGTCCGCAGAAATCTTTCCGTGCAGTTCCAGAACGATGCGCTCCGCCGTCTTTTTGCCCAGCCCTTTGACGGCGGTCAGGCGCTTGACGTCCGCCGTGTAGATCGCCTCCGTCAAATCGGCGGGGCGCATGGCGGAGAGCGCCGCGATGGCAAGTTTCGCCCCCACGCCCTGCACGCCCGTCAGCCGCAGGAAGAGCTGCTTTTCCGCAATGTCGGCAAACCCGAAGAGGGAAACGCCCTGCTCCGAGACCTGCATGTAGGTGTAGACCTCCCCTTCTTCTCCCTTGGGGACACCCGAAAGATTGGCGAACGCCGCGCCCGAACAGATGACCTCATATCCGACGCCGTTCACGTCCAGCAGTACATAATCGGGCTGCAGCGAAAGCACCCGCCCTCTCAGATAACCGATCATATTTCAACTCCGATCGCAGAAAATTTCCGTAGTTTGCCCTTCCATGCAGGGAACGAGAATAAAGACTGCAATGTACGCCGCGATTTTTTCAAGGAGGGCAAGAAGAGAGCGCTATCGATCACGCCGCAAGCAAAACCACGCTTTTGCGCAGCGGTACTCAATTTGCCGACCCCTCGGCTTTTGCGGAAAAAGGAGCCGATGGGAGCTATAATTGTTGCGAAATCCCATCGGCGGAAAAAACCGAACGCAGAGCCAAAGGCGAACGTTGGGTTTTTCCTCCCTCACGGAATTTCTTTTCGTCAGTTCGAAAAGAAATTCGTGAACCTCTTACTTCACCCCGAACAGCACCCCGAACCTGCTTGTGAACGCATGGCATAAGGCAACGCCGAGCGCGTCCGCCGCGTCGTCGGGGCGGGGCGGCTTGGGAAGGCGCAGGTGCGCCGCCACGACGCGCTGCATCTGTCCCTTGTCTGCGCCGCCGTAGCCCGTCAGCGCCTGTTTGATCTGGTTGGGCGTATATTCGAAAATGCGTCCGCAGCGCTTGTTGCAGGTGAGCAGCATGACGCCGCGCGCCTGCGCGACGGCAATGCCCGTGGTGACGTTCTTGGTGAAAAACAGCTCTTCCATTGCCGCCTCGTCGGGATGAAACTTGTCGAACAGGGCATTGACGCCCTCTTCGAGCATGCACAGCCGCACGGCAAGATTTTCGTTCGGCGGCGTCTTTACCGCCCCGTAAGCAACGGCGGAACAGTTCCCGCGGCTGTCCTTTTCAATGACGCCGTAGCCCATTGTCCCGATGCCGGGGTCAAGTCCCAGGATGATCATGCAACTATTGTACCGCAAATGCCCGCGTTCTGTCAACAAATTTGCGCGCAGCGCGCCGTGCGGCGGAAAAAACGGTTGCGTTCGGACGAAAAATATTGTACAATGAACGAAAGACAAAAGGACGGTCAATCCCATGAAACTCTGGCAGGGCAGATTCGATGCACCCGAAGCGGCGGACGCCGACGCATTCAACGAATCGCTTTCCTTTGACAAACAGCTCTGGCGCGCGGACATCGAGGCGTCCTGCGCCCACGCCGCCATGCTCGGGCAGTGCGGCATCGTCACGGACGAAGAATCCGCCGCCATGATCGGGGGGCTGCAAAGCATCCGCGACGACATCGAACGCGGCGTTCTGCGCGTCGAAGGGCAGGAGGACATCCATTCCTTTGTGGAAGGCGAGCTCGTCGCGCGCATCGGCAGCACGGGAAAAAAGCTGCACACGGCACGTTCGAGAAACGACCAGGTGGCGACGGACATGCGCCTGTATGCCCGCGGCGCCGTGGACGAAGCCATGCAGGCGCTCAAAAAGTTTATCGGCGTGCTGCTCGCCCGTGCGAAAGAGACGGTGAAATACATCATGCCGGGCTTTACGCATCTAAGGAAAGCGCAGCCCATCAACTGTGCACAGTACTTCAATGCCTATTCGGAAATGTTCCTGCGCGATCTGGACCGCTTCTGCGCGCTGCGCCGCCGCATGAACGTGATGCCTTTGGGCAGTGCGGCGATGGCGGGGACCTCCTACCCCATCGACCGCGAGATCACGCGCCGCCTGCTGCACTTCGACGCCGTTTCGCAGAATGCGCCCGACGCCGTCTCCGACCGCGACTTTGTGGCGGAATACCTGTTCTGCGCGTCGCTGACGATGGCGCACCTCTCGCGGCTGTGCGAGGATACCATTCTGTATACGTCGGACGAATTCGGCTATTGGGAGATCCCGGACGCCTATTCGACGGGATCGTCCATTATGCCGCAGAAGAAAAACCCCGACATCCCCGAGCTGGTGCGCGGGAAGACGGGGCGCGTCTACGGGCACCTCATGGCGATCCTGACGGTGCTCAAAGGCATTCCGCTTGCCTACAACAAGGACTTGCAGGAGGACAAGGAGGCCTTTTTCGATGCGCAGAAGGCGCTCATGAGCTGCCTTTCCATCTATACCTCGCTGCTTGCGGGCATCACCTTCCGCGTGAACAGGATGTACGACGCGGCGGGCGAGGGATACGCGACGGCGACTGACGTTGCCGACTACCTTGCAAAGCGGGGCGTCCCCTTCCGCGACGCGCACGCCGTCACGGGAAAACTCGTGCGGTACTGCATCGAACACGGCAAGACGCTCCCCACGCTCACGCTGGAAGAATTCCGCGCGGCAAGCCCCGTGTTTGAGGAAGACATCCTGCAAACGGTGACGACGCGCGCCTCTGCCGAGGGCAGGAACTCGGTGGGCGGCTCTTCGCGGCAGGCAGCCCGCGCGGGCATCGCCTCCATCAAAAAACGCCTCCGGCAGTACGACTGACGTGCGATACGGCGCCCGCCGCTTCCATCGGGAAGCGGCGGGCGCCGTTTTTGATTGCGTATCAGAAGGTATAATCTCCCGCGCCGACGGTGCGCGCCGCCCCGTCGGGAAGCACGACGTCCGCCGTGCAGTTTGACGGAATGGTTACGGCATATGTATAGCCCTTTTCCGTCTTTTGCCAGCCGCAGGCAACTTTTCCGTATATGCTCTGATATTCCGCCTTAGCATAGGTTAAACTGCCGCCCGGCTTGGGCGCGATGAGAAACTTGTTTGCGCCCGCCACCTTGATGCCGCACATGCTGCCCATCAGCCATTCGCACACCGCGCCTTTGGAATAGTGATTTAAGGAGGCGATGCCCCGATCGGGCGTCATGTTGCCCTCCCATGCTTCCCAGATGGTGGTCGCCCCGTTTTTGGGCATGAACAGCCAGCCGGGCATCTCCTCGTTCTCCAAAAGGCGGTAGGCATATTCGATGTCCATTTCCGCAAGCACGTCCAAAATGAGCGGTGTAGACAAGAAGCCCGTACCCAGCCGCCAGCCATAGTTGTCAAGCGCTTTTATAAGGCGCTTTTTGGCGAAGTCTGCCTGTTCCGCAGTCAGTAGCCCCATATAGAGCGGACGCACGAGCTTCGCCTGCCGGTCGGTATCCAGCGTAAAACGCGGCTTGGTGACCATCTCCCGATAGGCGCGCCTTGCGCCTTCGCTGTATTCTCTGATGCGGTCCAGCCGCTTATCCTGCGGCTTTTGCAGAATGTCCGCAACTTCGAGCACCCGCTTCAAGGTAAAATAGGTGTACGCCGTCGACTCCTCCGGATGAGGCGCGGCGAAGTCATACCACTTGAACGCCATGACGTCGTTGGGTTCCGCCCATTCGCCGTAAGACTGCCCGCAGTTCACCGCATATTTGCGGTTCTTGCGGGAAATGCCCATGGGTTTGGCGTAGGGACCGCCCCACTTCCCCGCACGCCGTATCATGAAATCCGCATATCGGAGCATGCCGTCGTAATGTTCTTCCAAAATGCGCTTATCGCCGTACTTTTGATACATGTACAGGGGAATATACACGCCCGCACACGCCCAGCCGACGGAGCCGTTCATCACCCACATGAACCAATCCTCGTTGGCGAACGGGGCGATCTGCGGCAGACGCCCGCTCTTCCACTGTCTGTCGAAGATGTCGCGGACATGCTTGCGGGCAAACGCCGCATAGTCCGCCATGTACGACGCCGTATTGAAGAAGATCTCGCTGTCGCCCGTCCAGCCCATGCGCTCGCGCGTGGGGCAGTCGGTGGGAACGTCGGTGGAATTGCTCTTCAAGGACCAGCGCGTGATCTCAAAGAGTTTGTTGATGAGCGGGTGCGAACACTCGAACGACGCCGTCTCCTCAAACGCGCTGTACACGGCGACGGCGGTAACATCCTCCGCGCGGAAGGGGGCGTCCGTCTCCACCGCGGCATACCGGAAGCCGCCGAAAAAGAACTTGGAACGGTATTCGTTGACGCCCTCCTTGCAGAGATAGTCGATCTCTTGCAGAGGCGTCCGCTTGCCCTTGTGGATGCATTGGATGTTCTTTAAGGTCAATTCGCCGTCGTCATCCAGCATTTCGCCGAGGGTGATGTGCACGCGCTGCCCTGCCGCTGCCGTGAGACGGAACGCGACGTATCCCGAAAGGTTCTGCGGGAATTTTAAGACTGTCTTCCCCGAAGGCGCCGAGAAGACCTCAACGGGAGAAAAGCGCTCCATCTCCTTTACGGCAACGTTATCGGAAGCCGTAAGGTTGGCATGATATGTTACGGCGACGGCTTTTCCCGCATAGGTCGGCTGTCTGCGTGCGTCCACCCGTTCGCCGTCTTTGAGATCGGCAAAGCGGATGGGACCGTCGTTCGACCACTGCCAGCTCTCGTCCGTGCATATGCGCGCCGTCTTGCCGTCCGGATCGGTGAGTTCGAGCTGCAACAAAAGTTTTGTCTGCGTGCCGTAAGTGTTCCGCCTGCCCTTTGCGCCGTTGGAACCGCGGTACCACCCGTCGGCAAGTTCGGCAGTCAGCACGTTCTCCCCCTCGCACAGGAGCGCCGTGACGTCATACGTCTGGTATTGGATGCGCCTACGGTAATCGGTGGAACCGGGGGCAAACACCTGATCGCCGACCTTGTTGCCGTTCAGCCGCACTTCGTACAGCCCGCACGCCGTCGCATACAGACGCGCTTTTTGAACACCCGCCGCCGAAAACTTCTTCAAAAAGCAGTCGACGGGATAGCGCTTCTTTTTGTTGACGCGGTAGTTCCCCGCGATCCACTTCGCCTTCCAATCGGCGGGAGATAAAAGCCCCGTTTCGAAGAACGCCTCCGCTTTTTCCCCTGCCGCGCCCGTCTCGTCCCAGAGCTGCACCGTCCAGACGACGCGCTCCCGCGAGGAGAGCGCCTTGGGGTAGACCGCGGACATGGTATCCCCCGCGACCTTTCCGCTGTCCCACACGCCGCCCATGTCCGAGGTTGCGACGATGCGGTACGCCGTCTGCTTTTTGCCGCCCGCACAGTTCCACATCAGGCGGGGATTCTGAATGTCGATGCCCAAAGGGTCTTTGAGATATTCCGTCTTTAAATTTATGGCTTTCATTGTTTTTCTCCGTTTTCTTTCCAGAATTTCACCGCCCTTTCAATCCAGCCTTCGGCGGGCGTACCTACCGCTGCGCCCCAGCCGTGAACGTTGCCTTCAACAGGCATCAGTTCATACGGAACGCCGTGGTCTTTGAGCGCTTCCGCCATCAAGAGGCTGTTTTTGAATGGTACGACGTTGTCTTCTCTGCACTGCCATATAAATGCGGGAGGATCGTCGCCCGTCACCTGTTTTTCAACCGAATACGCGTTCTGCGCGTTTATATCGCCCGCTCTTGCGCCCAACAGTTTTTTGCGGCTGCCGATATGCGTATATTCCCCCATGGTTATCACGGGATAACATAGTATTTCGGCTTCGGGTTTTTTGAGCCCGTATTTTGCATAACCGAGACTTTTTGTGCCCCAGCATGCGGCGAGATGTCCGCCCGCCGAAAAGCCGCACACCGCATACCTTTGCCCGACGTTCCATTTGGCGCAGCCCGCAAATATATATCCGAGCGCGGCGGCAACGTCATCCGCGGGACAGGCGCTGTCCGCTATTTTGCCTACGGTGTAGTTCACTATAAAGGCGTTATAGCCCAGCGCATTGAATTTAAGCGCCGTTGAATAACCTTCAACGAGCGAGCATACATCACCGTAACCGCCACCCGGCATAATGAGCACAAACGGCGCGCCGCCGCCGACGATAAACGCATATACGCCCGTATCTTTCCTTTTGAGCGGAGTGTAAAAAAAGCTGCCGTCTTGGGCGCGGACACGCATTTTATTGAGCGCCTCAGCCGTATCCTGCGCATTTACGGGGTAAAACCACGCAAGATTTTTTATGGAATATACCTGCATCAACGCCGCAAACTGCCTGGGCGCTATCACGTATTTTTTGAAGGGCGCAAACTGCTTGCAGTGCCTTATGCTGTACAGCCGCGCGCACGGGGTAAATTGTTTCATGGCGGTCTTATTTTACAAACTCATACAGAGACTCTTCCATTTTCGGCGTCCACCATGCGAGATATCCCGCCTTGGTGGGGTGTATGGCGTCCGCCATGTACAGCAAACGCTGTTCGTCCGTGATGTCGTTGAACGCCTCGTCGGTATACAAATCGATCACGCCGATGCCGTATTCGGTCTGAATTTGCTTTAATGCCGCGACCATTGCGGCGTAATTTTCGCTCTCGTAATATGCGTTCGTATAGAACACGACGGGGCAGCCCCATGTATCGCGCACATAGGCGATGATGTACTCTATCGCGCCGCAGACGGTGGACGTATCGTAATTTCCTGCGTCTTTTCCCGCAACTTCGCCCAAAGGCTCGCGTTTTGTCGCGTCGTTTGTGGAGAGCTGCACGACAAAGAGGTCGAACTCCTCCGCCCGATCCATCCGCCTCATGCGGGCGGGATAGGAATTTTCGCCGTTATCGACGAGCGTCGTGCCGCTGACCGCCTCTTTGCGATAGGTAAAGCCGTTGCGCGCGGCGAGATATTCCACCAAGGACGTGCCGAGCGAGGACGCGCCGTAGGTGACGGAGGAGCCTAAAAAGGCGATACGTTTCCCCTTCAACGGACTCCCGTCAAGCGGCAGAACGTGCTCTGCGGCGTATTCTTCTCCATTTCCCGCAAGGCGGGAGAGACGTTTTTCCATAAGACCTCCGAACGGCGGGATGCCCCATAAGCTGCCCGCAACGAGCAGCCCTGCAAGGACTGCGGCGAGGAGAACGGCGGCAACGACGGAAAGGATGACTGCCCTTTTTCGCCCCGTCATGCCTGCCCCTTCTTCCTTTCGTAAGCGGCGAGAGAGCTCTGGAACTTTTTGTAGAGCGCCTCCCCCTTTTCTTCCTCGACGCGCCATGCGGCGTCGTCCTTTGCCGCGCGCTCTGCCTGTCGTTTTTCCATGGCGGCGCGCTCCTCCCCGGTCATTGCGGCAAGTTTTGCGGCGCGCTTCTCTTCGGCGCGCTTCGCCTTCTCCTCTTCCTTTATCTTGGCAAGGCGCTCCTTTTCGGCTTGTTTTTCCTCTTTTATGCGCACTGCCTCGATATGCTTTTCAAGTTCGGTATTGTAGTCAAGCCCCTTCTTTTCACACCTTTCTTGAAGTTCTTTGCGGTAGGCCTCCTCGGCTTCGGCGTCCTGCTGCTTTTGCTCCTCGGCGGCGCGCACTTCGGGCTCCACCCACACTTTGCCCTTCGCCTCGCACTCCGCCTTCTGACGGGCGCGGATGACTTTCTGCTTGCGGGAGATGGTCTTTTCCACGGTGAGGAAGATGAGGACGACGGCGAGCACGGCACTCGTGATGGTCTCCAACCCCACGAAGGAGAAGGTGATGACGTCTTTTACCGCCTGCGACTGCTCGTAGGCGACCGTCGCGCCGTCGATGATCTCGGGCGCCATGTAGCCGCTGCCCGCGAGCATGGCGTTGAAGACGGCGGTCGCAACGCCGACGATGGCGACGGCGATGGTGTTGTACACGGACATTGCCGTGCCGTCGCAGCGGACGCCGCTCTTCCACTCGAGGTTGTCCAGTCCGTCGGCGAAGAGCGCCATGAAGATATACGAGCCGGGAAGTCCGCCCATGTTCTTGATGAACTGTCCGATGAGGACGATGACGAGGTTTTCGGGCGCCATCCAGCAGATGGCGGAACCCACCACGATGAGGAGGCACCCCGCCACCGTCACGTTCTTTTTGCCGAACTTTTTGGCGAGCGGCCACACGGCGAAGATGCCGATGCCCATGGGGATGCCGCCGATGACGGACACGAGCATCTGCGTGATGCCGTCGTTGTACGTTCCCAACACGTTGTCGCAGTAGTAGACGAGCCCGAGATTTTTCAAAGAGGCCGCAAACGTCGAGATGAGGAAATAGACGTACATTAAGATCATGTACTTATCGGTGAACACGAGCTTGAGCTGCATGAGGAAGGAAATTTTGCGTTCCGCCGCCCCGCTCAACGTCTGCTCCTCGGTGACGCGCTCCTTGGTAAAATAGTATTCAAGCAGCGTGAGCGGAAGCGCGAGGATGGACAAAATGCCCATGACGAGGATCCACCGCGACTGATAGACGTCCATCAGCGGGCGGATGACCATGGGGAAGATGAGCGCCACCAGAATGCCACTCATCATAATGGTCGCGATCTGGTTGAAGACGGACAGTCCGCCGCGCTGCGTGGTGTTGCGCGTGGAGAGCGGCACCATCAGATTGTGGCTCATGTTGTAGATGGTGTAGGCGAAGGAGTAGAACAAATTATAGGACAGCATCACCCAGATGACCTGCACCGTAAGGCTCGCCTGCGGCACCACAAAGAGCAAAATACCCGTGATGCACATGAGGGGCGCCGACAACAAAAGCCACGGGCGCGCCTTGCCCTGCTTTGTCTTGGTGCGGTCGATGATGTACCCCATGATAATATTGGTGATGGCGTCGATGATCTTGGAGATGAGCGGGAACACCACCAGAAACGCCCCGCCCCACACCATGGTGAGGTGCAGAACGTCGGTATAAAAGACGTTGAGGTAGGTGGCGAGCACCGCATTGAGAAGGAGCGCGCCGCACGGGCCTAAAAGATACCCCAGCCAACGCTCCTGACCCGTCACGTTCTGCGAACGCACTCTGCTGTTCCACACTCTTCCCGAGAGTGTTTTCACGTTACTCATCGATCGTTCCTCCCTTTGTTTTATCGTTGTCCTTGGGCAGGGGCGGCACGGACGGTCCGCGCAGAAAGCACCCGATGCCCCTGAAAATGTGCCCGTTTGCAAGCTCCATAAAGCCCTGCGCGAAGTTGTACGGCATCGCCTCCCCCGCCGACATCGACATGGAGATGAGCGAATTGCTGTTGAGGATGCGCGCCAGAAAGTACGCGCCCTTTATTTTGTTGTCCCGTTCCTTGCCCTCGGGGAGCTTTTTTGCCGCCTTCATCTGTTTTTTGGCGACATTCAGCACGGCGGAATGCAAAATTTTCCCCATCAGCCCCGCGCGGGCAAGATAGGAAAACCGGCTCTCGAGCGTGATGGGCTTTTTTGCGGGCAGCGGCGGAATGCATTGCCCGCTCATCTGTTCAAATAATTCGTCGGAGACGTCAAAAGTCGCACCCGCATACGCTTTTAAGACTTCGGGCGAATAGGGCGCACCTTGCTCCCCCTTGAGGGTGAGCGCCTGTTCGAGGAGAACGGTCTCCGCGTCCGAACACAGCCGCAGCGCATATTCTCCGTCCGCGAGCGCCCATTCCCTTTGGGAAACGTCAAAATAGCGCAGGTCGCTTTGGGAAAGCGTGAGGGTAACGCGCCGCGTCTCCCCTGCCGCAAGGCGCACCTTTTGAAAGGCTTTGAGCTCGTGCTCGGGCATAAAAACTGCACCCGCGGGCGCTTTTACATAGAGCTGCACCACTTCCGCGCCGCCGCGCGCGCCCGTGTTTTTCACAAGACAGGAGACGGAGACGTTCTCCCCTTCCGTCTGCACCTGCATATCCGACCAGACAAAGTTCGTGTACGAACACCCGTAGCCGAAGGGATAGCGCACTTGTTTCTTTGCCGTTGCGTAGTAGCGGTAGCCGACGAAGATGCTCTCTTTGTACACCTCGTTCTCGCTCTTTCCGAACGCCTCGCCGAAGGGCACGTCCTCATAGCGGAGCGGCCACGTCTCCGCGAGCCTGCCCGCGGGGTTTGCCCTTCCGAACAGCAAATTCGCGCACGCCCTGCCGCCGCTCTGTCCGGGCAGATACATGTTGAGAATAGCCCTCACCCCGTCTGCGAACGGCAGCTCCACGGGCGAGCCGCCGAACAGCACGACGACGACCTGTTTGCCCGCGTCTACGAGGGCGTCGATAAGTGCGAGCTGATTTTCAGGCAGGCGCATGGTTTCCCTGTCGCACCCCTCGCTCTCCACATAATCCGTAAGACCCGCAAAGACGAGCACTTTTTGGAACTTCTTTGCCCCGTCAAGCGCCTCATAAAGGAGCGCCCCGTCCGTCGAGGTGCTGTTTTCCGCATAGCCGCGGGCATACGCATAGCGGATGCCCATCGTATCGAACGCCGCTTTGGGCGACGTCAGTTTTGTAGGGGTGATCATGGAACTGCCCGCGCCCTGATAGCGCATCTTCTCAAACAGATCGCCGCAGACGAACAGGTCCTCTTTTTCGTCCAACGGAAGAATGCCGTCGTTTTTGAGAAGCACGGCGCAGTCCTCGGCGATCTTACAGGCAAGCGCATCGTTTTCCTCAAAATCGCAGTCGTCGGGCTGCTGCCGCACATACTTCTCCACGAGCGTCAAAACGTTTTTGACGGCTTCGTCCAGAACTTCCATGGGGAGCGTGCCGTCCTTCACCCCGTCCAAGACCCACTTGCGGCAGATGGCGGTATCGCCCGGCATTTCCAGATCGAGCCCCGCCTTCAAGCCCGCAAGACGGTCGTGCGTGGCGCCCCAATCGGTCATGACCAAGCCGTCAAACCCCCATTCCTTGCGGAGAACGTCCGTTAAAAGCCACCTGTTCTGACTGCAATATTCCCCGTTGATGCAGTTATAGGCGCACATCATCGCGGCGGGACGGCTTTCCCTGACGACGATCTCAAACACTTTGAGATAGATCTCGCGGATGGCGCGCTCATCGGCAATGCTGTTGCCCATGAAGCGGAAGGTTTCCGTGTTGTTGAGCGCAAAATGCTTGACGCAGGCGCCCACGCCTTCGCTCCGGATGCCCCTGACTTCCGCCGCCGCCATCTTGCCCGCAAGATAAGGGTCTTCGGAAAAGTATTCGAAATTGCGCCCCGCCGTGGGGTTGCGCTTGATGTTCGCCCCCGGACCCAAAACGACGTGGACACCGTATTTGTGCGCTTCTTTGCCGATCGCCGCGCCGATTTGATAAGCATTTTCAAGGTCCCATCCGGAAGCGACGGTCGCCGCCGTGGGGAAAGAAGTAGCGGGCAGACTTCCCGTTACGCCGTTATCGCCCCCTTCCGTCTGAACGCGCAATCCGTGCGGCCCGTCCGACATGCGCAGCGACGGGACCCCCAGCCTCGGCACGGGGTTGGTGTACATAAAGTCCGTTCCCGCAACGAGCGCCGCCTTTTCCTCTATGGTCAGTTCCGACAGCAAACGCCGTATCTCCATCCGACAAGAAACTCCTTGTGAGATTTTCACAAAAATTATATAGCATTTATCAGCAATAAGTCTTGCATTTTTGTTTTATATTCGTTATAATTGTTTTGACTTTGGAGGAAACGACCATGCAAAATCTCGATTACGCCTACCTGTGCACCGTGATCGGCAACCTGACGGGGGTCCCCATCCGCATCTTCCGCGGCGAAAAACAGGTTTTTTACCATGCCCTTGTCCGTTTGCCCAAGGACCCCATGACTGCCTTCCGGAAGGATATTCTGGCGATCGGCGCGCATATCGGATACTATATCACGCCGCATTTCCACTCCTACGGGATCGTCGGCGACGGGGAATACAAGCTCGTCATCGGACCCTCCATCCAGACCGCGAGCAGCGAACAGACACTGCGGGAACTTGCTTTCAACTGCGATGTGCCGCCCGACGAAACTGCCGATTTTATGACCGGCATGAAAGGCATCGTTCCCATGCCCCTTGAAAGCATCCTGCAGATCCTGTGCGCCATGAATTACATCATGAACGGCGAAAAGCTCGGCCTTAGCGACATCATCCTTTACGACGCGGCGCAGCGGGACATGCGGACGGCGTTGGAACAGGAACGCGCAAAATCGGACCTGGACGCAGACCCCGCCGCGGTCGGGGAAGGGCAGAACGTTCATAACACCCTTGCGCTGGAACAGACGATCGTGAACTTTGTCCGCCGCGGCGACACCGCCGCCCTGAAAGAGTGGATCGCCGATGCGCCCGCCGTCCGCAGCGGCGTCCTTGCCGCAGATCAGCTGCGTCAGATCAAAAATACGTTTATCGTGACCGCCACCCTCGTCTCGCGCGCAGCCATCCGCGGCGGCATGGACGTCAACGACGCGCTCACGCTCAGCGATTCCTATATCCGGCGGTGCGAACTGCTCACAGGGCTTTCGGAGATCGCCAACCTGCAATATTGCATGGTGTTCGATTATGCGGAGCAGGTGGAAAAACTCCGCCACGGAAGCGCCCCCACAAAGCTCGTTCTGGACGTCACGAACTATGTTCACCACCATCTTTCGGAGCGCATCACCACCCAAGAGATCGCGGCGGCGCTCTTTCTGAGCCGCTCCCGCCTGTCCGTCCGCTTCCGCCGGGAAGCGGGCGAGAACCTCATCGATTTCATCCTGAAAGAAAAGACGGAGGAGGCAAAGCGGCTGCTGCGTTACAGCGATAAATCCGCCGCGGCGATCGCCGCCTATCTCGGCTTTTCGTCGCAGAGCCACTTTTCCCGCGTGTTCAAAAAATATGCGGACTGCCTGCCGGGCGAATACAGAAAGCGCACCGCCCCGTAAGGCGGCGCGTTTTTCCACGGCGGGCGTCACGCGCCCCGATCCCGCACTACGCAAACAGGGCGCCGAAGCGCCCTGTTTGCGTGGTGCGAGTAATCGGATTTGAACCGATACGGTGTCGCCACCGAGGGATTTTAAGTCCCTTGCGTCTGCCTGTTTCGCCATACTCGCACGGTTTCGTCCCACGGAAGGAACGGGAAAATTATAACAAATCGGGAAGCAGATGTCAAGCGCGTTTCGAGGGAGGGCTTGCGAATGCGAAAAAATCCGCCCGCGCCGAGGGGGTGAAATTGTCATGCTTTTTTATGATTTTCCCGCGCGAACGTTTGCCTTCGCCCGCAAGATCCTGTATAATAGATGCATGGAGAAGCACCCTTTCCGAGAAGAACACGGCGCGCAGGACGCCCGCGACGCGGCAGAAGCGCCGCCGCAGACCCGGACGGCGGCAGCCACACCGACGCGCCGCGCACAGTTCATACAATTTTTGAAATTTACGGGATTTTCCCTCTCTGCGGGGGTCATTCAGCTCGTTTCGGACGGCATTTTATGCGATTGGACAGGCTGGCTTCCGTGGTGGCCCGCCTATCTCATCAGCGTGCTCTTGTCCGTCGTCTGGAACTTCACGTTCAACCGCAAGTTCACCTTCCGCGCCGCCAACAACGTCCCGATGGCAATGGCGCTGGTCGCGCTCTATTACTGCGCGTTCATCCCCGTTTCGGTGCTGGGCGGCGACGCCATCGCCGCGCGGCTTCCCGCAAATCTGGGACTGCTGGTCACCTTCATGATGATGGTGCTGAACTTCGTAACGGAATTTCTCTGGGACAAGTTCGTCGTCTTCAATGCGAACGTCACGGAAAAGCTCGTGCGCGTCTTCTCCCGCCGCCGCACGGAACAGGCGCCGACCGCCTCCCCCGAACAGGAAGCGCCAACGGACGCCTCCGAACAATGATAAACGCCGCGCCGAGGCTGCAGCCTCGGCGCGGCGTTTTTTCAGACCTTTCTATTTTGCCGCGAGCAAGGTTTGCAGCACGAAGTCGGGCGCCTGTTCATAACGCGCAAAGCTCTCCGTGAATTTCCCCCTGCCCTGCGTCATGGAGCGCAGCGCGGTGGCATACGTCAGCAGTTCTCCCTGCGGCGCCTCCGCCGTGATGACCTGCATGCCGTCCTGCGCGTCCATGCCGATGATGCGCCCGCGGCGCTTGTTGAGATCGCCCAGGATGTCGCCGACATACTGTTCGGGCACGGCGATCTTCAAGTGCGAAAGCGGTTCCAGCAGCACGGGGGACGCCTGACGGATGCCCTCCTTGAAGGCGATCTCCGCCGCCGCCTTGAACGCGGCTTCCGAGGAATCGACGGGGTGGAAGCTGCCGTCGTAGAGCGTAGCCCGGACGCGGATGACGGGATAGCCCGCCAGCACGCCGTGCGGAAGGCACTCCATAAGCCCCTTTTCGACGGCGGGGATATACTGTTTGGGCACGGTGCCGCCCACCACTTCGTCGACGAACTCGAAGTCCTTTTCGCACGGTTCAAAGCGGATCTTACAGTGTCCGTACTGCCCGTGTCCGCCCGTCTGCTTCTTGTGCTTGCCCTCGACGTCCGATTTTGCGCGGATGGTCTCCTTATAGGCAACGGCGGGGGTGCGGAATTCGGCATCCGCGCCGAACTTGGATTTGAGTTTTTTGCGGATGACGTCGAGATGCACCTCGCCCTGCCCGCCGACAAGCGTCTCGCCCGTGTCGGGATTTTTTGTGACGGTGAAGCTCTTGTCCTCTTCGAGAAGGCGGTTGAGACCGCCGAACACCTTGTCCTCCGTACCGCGCACGGCGGCGTACACCGCCATGAAAAGAACGGGCTTATGGAAGGGAATGGGGTCGAATCTGACGGGCGCCGCCTCGTCGCACAGCGTGTCCCCCGTGCCCGTGTTCACAAGTTTTCCGACGGCGCCGATGTCCCCTGCGCCGAGCTCGGAAAGCGGTTCGAGCTTTTTGCCGCGGATGAGATAGACGGCGCTGATGCGCTCCACCGTATCCGTGTTGGGGTTCAAAACGCTCATGCCGGGCTTCAGCGTGCCGCGCACGACGCGCAGATAGTTCATCTTCCCCACGAAGGGGTCGACCGCCGTCTTGAAGACCTGCGCGGCGAAGGGTCCCTCCTGCGTGCAGGGAATGCCGACCACCGTCCCCTTGGTAAGGTCGGTGGCGGGCTGCGCGGCGCGTTCCGCCGCTTCGGGGAGATACTTCACGATCTCGTTCATGAGGTTGATGACGCCCTTGTTTTGCAGGGCGCTCCCCGCCATGACGGGGATGATGTTGATGTTGAAAATGCCCTTGCGGATGCCGTGGATCATGTCCTCCCGCGATAAAAATCCCTGTTCGAAATATTTTTCGAGCAGAACATCGTCGTTCTCCGCAGCCGTCTCCATGAGGGCGAGCTGCATTTCCTCATAGTCGCGGCGGTATTCTTCCGGAACGGAAATCTCTTCGGGTCCCGTCTGCGTAAAGTGATAAGCCTTCCCCGTCAGCGCATTGGCGTTGCCCGTCATTTTTTTGCCGTCCATGATGGGGATCTGGATGGGCGCGAGCTTGTTTTTGTACTTTTCGCGCAGTGCCGCGATGGTGGCGGGATAGTCGGCATTCTCCTTGTCCATGCCGTTGATGAAGATGATGACGGGTTTTTTGGCTTTCAGGCACAGATCGAGCGCCTTTTCCGTTCCCACCGTCACCGTGCCGTTCGCCCCCGTGACGACGATCGCCGCGCCGCAGGCGCGCAATGCCTCCGACAGCTCCCCTTCGAAGTCATAGAAGCCCGGGACGTCCAAAAGATTGATCTTGACATCCTTCCATGTCAGCGACGCGACGGAGAGCGAAATGCTCATCTTGCGGGCGATCTCCTGCTCGTCGAAATCGGAGACGGTCGTGCCGTTCTCCACCCTGCCCATGCGTTCGATGACGCCGCCGTTGAAGAGCATTGCCTCACACAGCGTGGTCTTGCCCTCGCCGCCGTGTCCGATGACGGCGACGTTGCGGATATTTTTTGCCGAAATACTCATATCTGACCCCTTACCGGAATTTGCAGCCGCGAAAAGAATGTGCATTTCTGACAGCCGCTGTTTCCATTATACAGGAAATACGGAAAAAATCAAGACCCGCAGCAAAAATAATTTCCCCGAATCGCAAAAAAACGCGCTGCGGGCGTCCCGATGACGCCCGCAGCGCACATTTCTGAGTTCAGTACAACAGCTGCGCGCCGTCCGGCAGGGTGAGCACCGCCGCATTGTCGCCGCGGACGGAGAACTTATCGTACTGCCAATCCGCATGCGGGATGAGATACACCCGCTTGTCCCGCCAGATGCCGCGCGCTTCCTCCGAAAGATAGCGCCCGAAGAGCAGGTTCTTCATGAATTCCGCGCTGCAATCGACGATCGCCGCCATGTAATCGTCGGCAAAGCGGTCGGCAATGTCGCTGCGGATGAGGATGGAGAGATAGGTGTCCGAATGGGACGCCCCCTTCCCCGCGCAGCGGCGGCAGGGCTGCAAAAAGAAATCGGCTGCGCCGATGTTCGTGCGTTTGCGGGTGAACATGGTGACGCACATATCCCCCATGGGCGCGACGCGGCACTTGGCGCGGTCGGGAAAGAGCGCCTCCGTGAGCGCCGCATCCACCGCCGCGCGGTGCTCCTCCTGCGTCATATCGATGAAATCGACGGCGACAAGCCCGCCGATGTTGCGCAGGCGCACCTGCCGCGCGATCTCGCGCGCGGCGGCGAGGTTGACGGCGAGCACCGTGCTTTCGAGGTCGCTGTCCCCCACGAATTTCCCCGTGTTGACGTCGATGACGGTCATCGCCTCCGTCGTGTCAATGACGAGATACCCTCCGTTGCCGAGCGGGACGGTGCGTTCCGCAAGCATGCGCAGCTGCCCCGCGATGCCGTGAACGCGGAACATGCTCCTGCCGTCCGCATACAGCGTGACGGCGCGCTCGGAAAGGTCGGGGCGCAGGCGGGCGAGCTGCACGATCTTTTCATAAGTGGCGCGTTCCCCCACATAGATATGCGTGATGCCGCTGCCGAGACCGTCGCGCATGACGCGCATGGGCAGGTCGTATTCCTGATAGACGACGTCCCCCGCCTTTGCCGTCTGCGCCACCGCCTGCACCGACCGCCACACGCGCTTCAAATACTCCGATTCGATTTTCAGATGCCGCCTGTCGGCGTTCTCCGCCGCCGTGCGGACGATGAATCCCGCGCCCTTTTCCCGCAGTTTGTCCGCCTCCTTCAACAGGCGTCCGCGCACGGCTTCGTCCGTGATCTTGCGGGAGATGCCAAGAAAATCCGTCTGCGGAAGGTAGATGAGCGTCTTGCCGACAAAGGACAGATCGCACGTCACCTTTGCCCCCTTCGTTCCGCGCGGAGGCTTGACGATCTGAACGAGGATCTCGTCCCCCTCTTTGAGATCGGGCGCGCAGACGGCATTCCCCGCGCCGTCATAGGACGTGAAGAGCGCCGCGCCCTCCGCAAGAGGAAGGTAGCAGTTTTTTTCAAGACCGCAGGAGACGAACGCCGCCTGCATGCCGGGAAGCAGGTTGCACACCTTGCCTTTATAGATGTTTCCCGTCAGCTCTGCGCTGCCGCACCGCTCGAACGCCGCTTCGAGAATGTTCCCGTCCTCGGCATAGACGGCGATCTGCGTGCCGCAGAAGCGGTCAAAAAACCATTCCTTCTTCATTCGCAAACGTACCCTTTTCCCTAAGGGGGATCAAACAATTTGCACCATTGTACCACACCGCGCGCTTTTTTTCAAGCCTTTTTGACGTTATCGGAATTGCGGAAGCAATTCGCCGAGCGGCGCGCTCCACCTGCCCTCCTTGACGGCGGACAAATACTCCTCCTCGGTGAGTTCGCCGAGGAACTCCCCGCCCGTGAAGAGCACGAGCACGAGATATTTTTCCTCCCGCAAAAAGCGGAAGGCGTCCTGCACCGTCTTTTCCGCGGAGATGACGACGCGCCGCTCCTCCATGCCGCGCGCAAGCCCCTTCTCCCGCGAAAAGGTGAGGCGCGCATACCTGCCGCCGCCGAAGGCGCCCGCCGCAAGCAGGACGGCAAAGATGAGCGCGGTATAGGCGGGAGCGGAAAAACACGTCCACACAAAGTAGGCGAGCACGCCCGCCGCGGTGAGCAGCGTGACGGCGCGGCAGATCATGCGCGCGCGCCGTTCGCCGAGGGGGGACAGCAGAAGATGCAGCATCCGCCCCCCGTCGAGGGGATAGGCAGGCAGCAGATTGACGAGGAACAGCGAAAAGGAGACCTGTGCCGCCGTGTCGGTGTAGGGATAGGTCTCCGGGAAGAGCCACCACAGCGCAACAAAGGCGAGCGCCGTTGCCGCGTTTGCGAGCGGTCCCGCCGCAAGAACGCACAATTCCTGCCGCTTCCCGATACCCGCAATGTCCCCCGAAAGCACCGCGCCGTAGGGCATCAGGATGAGCCTGTCGAGCGCAAACCCGTACCTGCGCGCGGCAAAGGCGTGCGCGCATTCGTGTTCGGCGGCTGCGAGCGCCGCCGCAAGGAACATGAGCAGATCCCCCGTGAAGGCGGAGGCAAGCCCCGCCGCAAGAAAGAGCGGATGAATGCGGAAGCGAAGCTGCTTAGCTCCAGGCAAGCGTTCCCCCTTCCACCGTGACGCAGTCGAGCAGGCTCCCTTCCTCATAGAAGGTGACGCGCACGGGGTGCGTTCCGTCCGTATAGGCGAGCGGAACGTTGTGCAAAACGTTCTCGCCTTCCGCAAAGTAGACGTTCGTCAGCCCGCTCATGACGGTGGAGAAGAGATCGGAGTGGCGCAGTTCCACCGTATAACCGTTTTCCGCGTCGCCGCCGACGGACGCGACTTCCCCGTCGCAGGGGGCGTACACGGAACACGCCGCCGTGAAGGAGAGCACGCCCGTGTCCGAGACGGCAAGCTCGACGTCAGCAAACTCGCTGACGACGGGTGAGAGCGTGAAGTCCTCATATGTGCGCGTATCCGACGCCTCCGCCGTTCCGTTCCACAGCCCGCGCACAAAGGTGTTGATGGCGCTGTCCGTCATGAAGATATTCGTCAGGAAGATGGTCGCGCACAGCGCGCACACGGCGATCAGTTCCCCCCACAGGATGCGGCGGGAGAGCTTTTCGCGCCTGTCCCGCGGCTGCGTCTCGCGCGCGATGGGCGTGCTCTCGGCATAGGCGGGATCCGCCTCCTCCATGCGGTCGTTGACCATCTCCGCCACGCGGTCGGAAAGTTCCTCCTGCTTTGCGCGGCGGCGCCGCTCCCTGCGGTTGACGGTCACCGTCTCCACCGGGATCTCCAGCATCTCGGCATAACTGAGTTCTTCGTTCATACCCACACCTCTTGATGAATTTCGTTTGAACGGGATTCCCGCCAAGCTATCATACTATATGCCGCCCGCGGACGGTTTAGAAGAGAAAAACACTGTCGAAGCGCGTCGCACCCTGTCGGCGCCGACACGCAAAAAAAGCGGCGCATGCCGCACCGCCTTTTCACGGATGCGGCGCGCCGCTTCAAGGCGCGCCGCAAAGAGGTATCCGAAAAAGGACAGGCGTCAGTGCCTGTCCGCAAATCGTTTGTAACACGCCGTCACGATGTCCGCCGCACGCGCGGCGTCCTCCTCCGTGCTCTCCCGCCCGAAGGAAAACCGCACGCCGCGCAGCGCTTCCTCCGCCGTTCTGCCCATCGCCGTGAGCACGTGCGACGGTTTTGCGCTGTGTGCGGAACACGCCGCCCCGCCCGAACAGGCGACGCCCGCAAGGTCCAGAACGTCCAAAAACGCCGTACCGCCGCGCGCGAACGTGAGATGCGAAATGTTGGAAACGCGCCGCCCGCCGTCCGCATGCACTTCCCCGCCGAGCGCCGCAAAGACGCGCTGCTCGAAGAGCGTGCGCAGCGAGCCCGTATGCCGCACGAAGCGAGCGCGTTCCGCCTGCGCCAGCGTGAGCGCGCGCGCCAGCCCGACGGCGCCTGCCACGTTGCTCGTTCCGCCGCGCAGCCCGCGCTCCTGCTCTCCCCCCGCAATGAGGGGCGCGAGCGGAACGCCCTTGCGGACGACGAGAACGCCCGCACCCTTTGGTCCGCCCATCTTGTGCGCGGAGAGGGAGAGCGCGTCGCAATGGCGGGCAAGTTCCCTGACGTCGCACGCGCAGGCCGCCTGTACACAGTCGGAAAAGAAGTATGCGCCCGCCGCATGCGCGGCATCGGCGAGCTCCGCAACGGGCTGGACGCTGCCCGTCTCGTTGTTGACCGCCATCACGCAAACGAGGGACACGTCCGCCCGATCGCCAAGCGCATCGCGGACATGGTCATGGGTGACGATGCCGTCCGTCCCCACGCCGAGCAGGGCATGCTCCCTGCCTTGCACCCCCTGCAAGACGGCGGCGTGTTCAATGGGGGAAAGGAGCGCCGCGCCCCCCCTTGCGAGACGGCGCACCGCCCAATTGTCCGCCTCCGTTCCGCCCGAAGTGAAATACACCTCCGAGGGCTGCACGCCGAGCGCCGCAGCCGCTTCGTCGCGCGCGGAACGCAGCAATTGCGCCGCGCGGCGCCCCTGCGCATGCAGGGAGTCGGGATTGCCGAACTGTTCCGAAAAACACGGCAGCATCGCTTCGAGCACTTCCCGCCGCACGGGGGACGTAGCGGCATAATCGAGATAGATCATTTGACAAGTTCTCCGATGATGTATTCCGCCATCAGCAGCCCCATGACGGGCGGGACGAAGGAAACAGAGCCCACCATGTCCGCACTTCCCCGCTTCGGAACTTCGTCCGACCAGACGACGGGCAGACGGGTGACGCCGCGCGCGCCGAGCTCTCTGCGCAGCACGCGGGCGAGGGGATCGACGCGCGTCTCGAACAGGTCGCCCAAACGGAAGGCGGCAGCGGAGAGTTTGTTCCCCGCCCCCGTCGCCGAAATGACGGGAACGCCCGCCTCCCGTGCGGCGCAGATGAGATGCACTTTTGCGGTGACGGTGTCGATGCAGTCGGCGACGAAGGAATACCCCGCGAGCGGGACGCTCTGCGCCGTTTCGGGAAGATAAAACAGTTCATGCGCCTCCACGCGGCACGCGGGGGAAATGTCGGCGATGCGCGCCTGCATGACGCGCACCTTCGGCTGTCCGAGCGTGGAACGGAGCGCGACGATCTGGCGGTTCAGATTGCTCTCTTCCACGACGTCCTTATCGATGAGCGCAAGGCTGCCGACGCCCGCCCGCGCAAGCGCCTCGGCGCACCAGCCGCCCACGCCGCCCAGCCCGAACACGGCGACGCGGCTGTTTTGAAGTTTTTCCACGCCCGCTTCCCCCAGCAACAGGGCGGTGCGGCTGTAAAATTCCTGCATGCCTCTATTATAAGCCTCCGCCGCCCGTTTGTCAAAAGAAATACGCCCCGCCGCGCACGCATAAAGAACGGAACGGGAAACATACTTCATCCTGAAATGGAAACCAAGGAAATAACAGGCAGGGCACAAGAGGACGCGGCGGCGCTCAAAGCGCTCCTGCCCGCGCAGGACATTCTGACCTTTTCGTTCGCGGACGGCAAGGGGCGGGAGTACGTCTGCATCTTCGCGGACGCGCTGACCGACAAGGACCTGCTCTCCGAACAGGCGCTGCGCCCCCTTTCCTGCTATGCAGGTGCGGCAGACGCGGACGCCGTCGCGCGCGCCGCCCTCTCCCCCGAAGTGCGCGCGGAGGCATCGTATGAAAAACTTGCCGCGGAAGTGCTTGCGGGCAACCCCGTTCTCGTGTGGGAAGGGGCAGACAAGGGGCTTGCGCTCGGCACCAAAAAGATCGCCGTGCGCGCCGTTGCCGAACCGCCGACGGACGTCGCCATCAAGGGTCCGCGCGAGGGGTTCGTGGAGGACATCAAGACGAACACGTCGCTCATCCGCAGGCGGCTGAAAACGGGAGAACTGATGATCGAGATGCTGCCCGTGGGGCGGCGTTCGCAGACGAACGTGGCGCTCTGCTGGCTGGACGGCACCTGCCGCGCGGACATCGTCGACGCGCTGCGCAAAAAACTTTCCGCCATCGACATCGACGCCCTCCCCGACGCCTCCTATCTCACGCGCTTTCTTACGGACAAGCCCTACTCCCTCGTCAAACAGACGGGCACGACGGAAAAACCCGACATCTTCTGCGCCAAGCTCGCGGAGGGGCGGGCGGGCATCCTGACGGACGGCTCCCCCATCGCGCTCACGCTGCCCTATCTGCTCGCCGAAGATTTTCAGTCCGGCGAAGACTACTTTGTCCCCGCCGCCCGCGCGACGTTCACCCGCCTGTTAAGGCTGTTCGCGCTGCTCGTCGCCGTTTATCTCCCCGCCTTCTATGTGGCGGCGCAGCTCTTCAAACTGCGCCTTCTGCCCGTGAAGTTGCTTCTGACCATCGCGGGGAGCATCCGCGACATCCCGCTCTCCCCTTCCCTGGAAATGCTGCTCGTCCTGCTCGTGCTGGAAGTGCTGAACGAGGCGAGCATCCGCATGCCGAAATATGTGGGCATGGCGCTCTCGGTGGTGGGCGCGCTGGTGCTCGGCGAAACGGCGGTGAGCGCGGGGTTCGTCTCCACGCCCGCCATCATCATCGTGGCATTCAGCGGCATCGGGCTGTACGCCGTGCCCAACCTCATCGAAGAGACGAGCGTTCTGCGCCTGTTCATGCTGCTCGCCGCGGGCAGCGTGGGACCTTACGGCATCATGCTCGTCTCCGCGTTCGTCCTCGTCAGCCTCGTGACGACGGAGAACTACGGCGTTCCGCTGTGCGCGCCCTTTGCCCCCTTCTCCGCGCGCGACATGAAGGACGCCCTCGTTAAATTCAACCTGCTCTCCCTGAAAGAGCGCCCGCGCGCCCTGAACAGCCCCAACAAAAGGAGGATGAAATGACCATCACGCCCAGACAGATCTGCTTCTTTCTGGCGGGCATCGCGCCCGTCGGAAAGCTCATTTTGCTGCCCGCGAACCTCGCCGCGACGTGCGGGAACGACCTGCTCCTGCCCGTGCTTGCGCACGTCCTCGTGCAGTCCGTCCTCGTGTTCTGCGTGCTGTTGCTGGGACGCAGGGAACGCACGCTCTGTACGCTCCTGCGGGACGCCTGCGGAAAGACGGCGGCGCGCATCGCCGCATGCCTGCTTGCCGCCTTTTTGCTCTTTGCCGCCTTTGTGCCCGTCATCGAACAAAAACTCCTCGTCAGAAGCACGTTTTACGACACCATCCCCGCCTATCTCGTCTTTACGCCCTTTTTCCTCTTTGCGGCGTACATCTGTGCCCGTCCGCTGCCGACGCTCGGGCGCCTGTGGGACATCCTTGCCCCGCTCGCCCTTACGGGCATGGCGGGCATTGCGCTGTTCTCCGCCGGCAGCGCCGACCTCGGCGCGCTTGCCCCTGCGGGCGCGGCGGGGGCAGGCGGATTTTTGAAGGGGGTGCAGACGGCGTGCGCATGGTTCTTCGACGCCGCACTGCTGCTGTGCCTGATCGGACGCTTCCCCTACCGGAAGGGGCTTGCCCTCGGCGGGGCGCTGTGTTCGCTGGCGGGAGGCGGCGTGCTGCTGTTGCTCCTTGCCCTCTTCTACGGCGTCTTCCCCGGCATCGCCGTCATCCAAACGCCCGCCTTTTCGCGCATGAGCGGCTTTTTTGCGGGGATGACGGTGCTCGGCCGCATCGATTACTTTTTTATCTTTGCCGTCGCCTTTGCGATGACCTTCCACGCCGCCCTGCCCGTTCAGTGCGCCGTCGGGCTGCTGACGGAGGCATTCGGGAACAAAAAATACCTTGCGCCCGCGCTCTCCGTCCTCTTCTCCGCCCTCATGCTCTCCGCCGTCTACCTCGTTCATTTCCACACGTCCGCCGCAGTGCGGACGGTGACGGAGACGCTTTTTTGGATCTTCCCCCTCTTCACCGTCCTTGTGCCGCTGCTCGCTCTGCTCGTCTTCGGGAGGCGCCATGAAACGCTTTCTTAAACGGCTGCCCAACCGCCTGTGGGTGCTGCTGTGCCTCATCGTCCTGTTCGCCTTTTTCGCCAACGACTTCGGGCTGGTGGACATCCAGAAGACGGCAATCGTGCTTGCTGCGGGCATCGACCGCACGCCGGAAGGCTTCACGCTGACCGCGCAGATCGCCGTGCCGAAGGGAACGGACCGCACGACGGGCGGCACCTCCGGCGTGGAGATCGGCGGACAGGGCGAAAACATCTCCGACTGCCTTTCCGATCTGTATGCCAAGACGGGCTGGGTCCCCAAGCTCGTGTTCTGCGATCTCCTCGTGCTGGGCGAAGGCGCCGTCCGCGAAGACGTCTTTGACGGACTTGACTACTTCCTGCGCAACGAATATATCCCCGATTCCTGTCTGCTTGCCGCCTGCGAAGGCAGCGCCGCGGAGCTGCTCTCCTCCGAAAGCGCCATCGACGACACGTCCGCCCTCGCCCTCGGAAAACTCTTTTCGGACGCGGCGACCAAGTCGGGACAGGTGATGACGACCACGCTGCGCGAATTTGCCATCGGGTATTTCAACGAGAGCCGCAGCGGATACATGCCCTATGTGCGCATGCAGCAGCAGGAGAAGGGCGCGCAGAAAGAGGCGCAGGCATCCGGCGGCGCGCAGAACAAGCAGGGCGGACAGAGCGGACAGGACGGCGCACAAAAAATTTACAGCGCACGGGAGACCGCGCTCTTTTCCGAAGGCAGACTCGCCGCCCTGCTCTCTCCCGAAGAGACGCTTGCGTTCAGCCTGCTGAAAGGGAACGTATACGCAGGCACGTTCACGACGGACGGGCGCTCCTATGTCATTCTCAAAAACAAGGGAAGCGTGGACGTCGGGACGCGGGACGTGCCGGACATCCGCCTGTATGCGGGATGCAAGGTGCAGCTGTGCGGCGAACGGGAGACCGCTTCCCCCGAACGCCTTGCGCGGGGCGAACTCTCCGAACAGGAGGAGGCACATGTCTCCGAAGTGCTCACGCAGTACGCAAAACGCCTGTGGGATACCTGCGCCGCCGCCGACTGCGATTTCCTCTTTTTCCGCCGCTCCCTGCGGCGCGCCTCCCCCGCCCTGTACGGAACATGGAAGGATGTCCCCCTCTCCTCCGTTCCCGCAGACATCGTTGTCCGCGCCGAAAGCCTGCGCTGAAATGCCGAAAAAATTTTTTTCGGAAAATTTTTTCCAAACCCCTTGACAAATCCGAAAGACCTGCTATAATAAAGGTACAAAACGAAAATAACTTTCATGAAACGTTATTGAAAAACAAGGAAGGATGGTCCGATGCACAAGTAACTTGCCCAAGGGCAACCGAACGAGCGGCAGACACGGAATGTCTGTCATCGCAGGGAGACAGGGCGAAGGAAGAAACGTCTCCGAAAAATTCATGAAAAGGGAGGTACTCGACGATGTTCAGGTTCATTTCCCAAGGATTGAAGATTTCGTAGAAGGAGGACAGACCAATGTACAATTCCACCCGGAGGGCGGAGAAGTAATTCGGCTTTGAAGATATACGCGGCGGAAACAAGTGCCGCGACGGGTTCTGACCCAGATATACAAGAGCGGAAGCCGAGACTCTCTCCCACCCGCACAACGGACCGAAGAGGACGGAACCACGGATCCCGATGGTCTGCCGCAGATGCGTTACCCCGTAGAGACGCTTTGCGGAAGAAAATCGGCAGGCTTACAGGACGATGCAACCGGTGGCATCCGAATGCAGGCAGGCAAGGGATTCGCCGAAGCCTTCGGCGAGGGACGCGGGCGGCGCAGGGAATTCTCTGCCCGGATCACAACTTCATCACGATAACACTCCCCCGTGCGGTTGCGCGGGGGTTATGTTTTGCCCTCTCCCACCGCGCTGCCGCGAACGTTCGCCAGGCATGCCGCCTTGCGGCAACCGCACGGGGAACGCCAAAAGCGCCTACCCTGCGGCACAGGCGCAGGGCAGAGGACCATGGCTTTGCCGTGCGGAAACGGGAACGGTTGCGCTCAGAATGACAATGCGGGGCATTCTTCTCTCCCCGCATAGGTTTCCTGCAAACAACGCAGCATTTTTGCGGGATTTTCGCAGAGAAAACAAGAAACATAGCAATAAGCCCCGCGTAAAGCGGGGCTTATTTCGATCATCATCAAATTAACGAAGCCAAAGCCAGAGCAGCAAAAAGGTTATGCCGAAGCCAAACAAAATGGCGAGGAAGCGCGGCAGATAGGCAAGATAGCCCGCGCGGATCAGGGCGCGCTTTTCCTTGCGCGTCGGCTTATCCTCTTCGTTCACCTTTTTCCCGCGGTCGGGACGGTACCACGGCATGCCTTCCACATTCATGTCGGCGACCGTTCTGCCGTCGTCCCATTCAGGCAGCTGCTTCTTTTTCATCACAGATCACTCCTGCGAATACAGATGGCAGGCACACAGATGTCCGTTGCCGTAGTCGATCAGCTTGGGCGCGACCTCTTTGCAGATGTCCATGCAATGCGCGCAGCGCGTGTGGAACTTGCAGCCCGCAGGCGGATTGGCAGGGCTGGGGATGTCCCCCTGCAAAATGATCCGCTTGACCTTGTAATGCGGGTCGGGCACGGGAACGGCGGAAAAGAGCGCCTGCGTATAGGGATGCATGGGGTTGGCGAAGATATCCTTTTTGTCCCCCATCTCCACAAAATTGCCGAGATACATGACGCCAACCCTGTCCGAGATGTGCTGCACGACGGACAAATCGTGGGAGATGAACAGATAGGTGAGCTTGCGGTCCTTTTGCAGCTCCATCAAAAGGTTGACGATCTGCGCCTGAATGGAGACGTCGAGCGCCGAGACGGGTTCATCGCAGACGACGAACTTCGGATTGAGCGCCAGCGCACGGGCAATGCAGATACGCTGCCGCTGCCCGCCCGAAAATTCATGGGGATAGCGGTCAAAGTAGAAATCCTGCAAGCCGCAGTGCCGCATGACGGAGATGACGTAATCCCTGTATTCGGATTTCGGAACGACGCCGTGCACTTTCACCGCTTCGCCGATGATCTCCCCGACGGGCATGCGGGGCGGCAGGCTGGAATAGGGGTCCTGAAAGACGATCTGCATCTGCGGACGCAGAGCGCGCATCGCCTTCCCCTTGACGGACGTGATGTCCTGCCCCTCAAAATACACCTTTCCCGCCGTGATGTCGTGCAGGCGCAGGATGCTCCTGCCCATCGTGGACTTGCCGCAGCCCGATTCGCCGACGATGCCGAGCGTCTGCCCGTAAGGAACATCGAAGGAGACGCCGTCCAACGCCCGCGTATACGTCTTTTTATATTCGAGCTTGCGCTTGGTGCGCATGAGAGGCGCGCCGTTTTCGTCCGTAGGCGGCTCCTGCCCCTCCTTTGCCTCCACGGGAACGCTCTCTTTGACGAGCTTCCACTCCTTGCGGATGAGGAAGTGCTTTTTCAGCCCTCTGACTTCCAGGATGTTCGCGGGGTCGTGCACGAACGGCTCTTCCCGTTCTGCACCCGGTGCGCCGTCCGCTGCCGCGCAGGGCGGCTGTGCCGCGACTTCCTCGCGCCGTTCTTCGCTCATGCCTTCCCCTCCTTTGCCTCCGCCGCGCGGTAGCACGCCACGAAATGCGTGGGCGATACCTGCACGAGGGGCGGATACTGACCGTCGCACGCCTTGATGCAGACGTCGCAGCGATCCTTAAAGTAACAGCCATCGGGCATATCGATGGGATTGGGCACCTGCCCGTGGATGCTGTACAGCTGATCGACGTCCCTGTTGATGACGGGCTTGCTCTTCTGCAAACCGACGGTATAGGGGTGCATGGGGCGGTCGAAGATGTCCTCCACGGTCCCCTTTTCGATGATGCGCCCCGCATACATGACGACGACGTAGTCCGCCATGCCCGCGATGACGCCCAGATCGTGCGTGATGAGCATGATGGAACCGTTGATCTTGTCCTTGATCTCTTTGAGAAGATCGAGCACCTGCGCCTGAATGGTGACGTCGAGCGCCGTGGTCGGCTCGTCCGCGATGATGAGCTTGGGGTTGCAGGCGAGCGCCATGGCGATCATGACGCGCTGCCGCATGCCGCCCGAAAGCTCGTGCGGATAGCACTTATAGACGTTGTCCGGCATGGCGATACCGACGAGTTTGAGCATCTCGATGGAGCGGTTTTTCGCCATCTCCCTGTCTGCGCCCGGGGTATGCAGCAGCACGACTTCGTCGAGCTGATTGCCGATGGTGAAGAGCGGATTGAGGCTGGTCATCGGCTCCTGGAAGATCATTGAGATCTCCTTGCCGCGGATGCGCTGCATGGCGCTTGTGGGCATTTTTGCGATATCGTAGACCTTGTCCACCCTTTCGAAGGCGGGGAAGCCGTTGCCGTCCTTGTCCTGCACGAGGCGGAAGAGCGGCGCGCCGCTCTTGTCGGTGAGCTGCTCGCCCTTTTTGCCGGGAACGGGCTCCATGCAGATGACGCGCTCTCCTTCGGCGACGGTGAACGCCTCGCCGCGCGTTCCGACGGGCGTGCCCGTCTTTTTGTCGAGAACGGGGTTTCCCTTCTTGTCCAGGGCGGGGCAGAATCTGTACGCCTGCGCGCCCGCTTCTTCATACACCCAGATGGGGATCGGCTTGCCGTCCTCCCCGCGCCGATAATCCTGCGAGGCGAAGCGGATGGAGCCGCTCACGATCTGACCCTGCGGCGCCTGCACGAGCTGCATGACGGAAAGGGACGTCACCGACTTGCCGCAGCCCGATTCGCCGACGACGCCGACGACGGAACGCTTGGGCACCTCGAACGTGACGCCGTCCACCGATTTGGCGACGCCCGCATCGGTGAAGAAATAGGTGCGCAAGTCCTCGATCTCAAGGATGTTCCCGTCGTCCTTCATCTCGGAGAGGAACTCCCCTTCCTCGACGCGGCGGCGCTTCTTCTTTTCGTATTCGCGCGTTGTTTTGAAGTTCTCGCGCGCGATGCGGCGGGCTTCCTTGCCCGAAATGTAGTGCGGGTCGTTTTTATGCGTCACCCGCCCGTACCACGCTTGGAAGCGTTCGGAAAGCGATTTTTTCGTATTCTTCTCGTCCGCCATGACTCACCTCTTCATCTTGGGATCGAGCGCGTCCCGCAGTCCGTCGCCGATGAAGTTAAAAGACAGCACGGCGAGAATGATCATGATGCCGGCAGGCAGCCAATCCATCGGATAGTAATTGAGGATGCTTGTGTTCTGTGTGGCGCGCTGCACCATCTGCCCCCACGACGCCATGTCGGGCGCAACGCCGAGCCCCAAAAAGCTGAGCGTCGCCTCGTAGAGGATGATGGAACCAAGCCCGAGCGTCATGGAGACGATGAGCTGCGGCATGACGTTTGGAACGAGGTGATGGAAAATCTTGCGCATCGGGCTCATGCCGAGCGCTTCCGCGGCGACGATGTACTCCTGCTCCCGCAGGAACAAAATCTGTCCGCGCACGAGGCGGGCAACGCCCGTCCAGCTCAGCAGCGCCAAAAATCCGAGCATAAAGTAAATGCGGAAGGCGAGGTCGAGCTGCGCGCCGTCATAGATGGCGCCTAAAATGAGCAGAATGGGAAGGCTCGGGATACAGTTCAAAATATCCACGATCCGCATGATGATCATGTCCACCCACTTGCCGAAATACCCCGCAAGTCCGCCCAGAATGACGCCGATGACGGTATAGATGACGACGACCAGAAAGCTCAGGATGAGCGAAAGCCTGCCGCCGTACATCAAGCGGACAAAGATGTCGTACCCGTTCTCGTCGGTGCCCAGAAGGTGCAGCCGCGCGGGCTGCATGGTTCCGTCGGAATCCTCATAGGGCTTGCTGTATGTGAACGCGCCCGCATGAATGTTGGTCTCCGGGGTATAGTTCTCAATGAGATAGACGGTGTACCACTCGCCGTTCTCGTCCTGCGCCTGGACCTCGAAGATGTTGAGGACGGGCTGCCCGCCCGTGCGGTCCACCTCCGATTCCCCCCACGGGACGAACAGCGGCCCCAGGAAGGAGAACAGCAGCAGGAATATGAACATGCACAGCCCCACGATGGAGAGCTTGGAACGGAAAAAGCGCTTTAAGACAAGGTGCGCGGGCGAGAGGATGCGCGTTCTGTCGGCAATGGACTCTTGCGCCGCCTCAGGCGTTTCAGGCTCTTCTTCGGGCAGCTGCGGCGCGTTCGGTCCGCGCTCCGTGATCTCTTCGGTAAATTCTTCCACAGCGTTGCTCCTATTTTGTGATCTTGATACGGGGGTCGACGATCATGTACGTGATGTCGGAAAGCAGCGTGCCGATGACCGTCAGCAGGGCGATGAACATATTGTACCCCATGATGAAGGGAATGTCGCCGAGCGTCAGGGCGCGGTAGGCGATCTGCCCGATGCCGGGCAGTGCGAACACCTGTTCGAGGATCATCATGCCGCCGAACAGGCTGGGCACGATCCCCGCCATCATCGTGACGATGGGCACCATCGTGTTGCGGAAGACGTGCTTGTAGATGACGGCATGTTCGGAAAGCCCCTTTGCGCGCGCCGTGCGGATATAGTCCTGATTGAGCACTTCCAGCGTGTTGGTGCGCGCGTGCCGCATGAGCCCGCCGATGGACACGATGGTGATGGCGAGCATGGGCAGCACGATGTGCCAGAGCTGATTGAAAAACAGCCCCACGGGGTCCCCCGCCCAATTGACCGTGACGTCCTGCAAGCCGTTGACGGGGAACCAGCCGAGGTCGACCGCAAACACTTTGATGAGCAGGATGGCGATAAAGAAGGACGGGAAGGAGATGCCGATCATCGCAAGAACGGTGGTGGCATAGTCCAGCGCGCCGTACTGACGGGTCGCTGCCTTGATGCCGAGCGGGATGGCGATGGCAAATTGCAGGATGTATGCCGCCAGCGCGATGCCGAAGGACACCCACATGTGCTCGGAAATGACCTCCGTCACGGGCCTGTCGTAGAGGAAGGAGGTGCCCATGTCCCCACGGAACATGGCGCTGAGCCACCCCCAATAGCCGCGGCAGATGCCGAGGAAGGAATCGTCCTCCAAGCCGTACAGCTTTTTGATGCGGTAGAGCTCCTCTTCGTCGATGGTCCCCTGCAAGGAAGAGTGCAGGAACTTCTGCTCGACATAGTTCATGGGCAAAAGCCTGATGAGCAGGTAGAGCAGCATGGAGACGATGAGCAGGATGAGCGCGGAATAGAGCACGCGCTTGACGATATATTTTACCATGGTTTTCTCCGTTGTGCGCGTGCGCGCCGCAAGACGTTACTGCGCGTAGCTGAGCAGCCAGATCTTGGAGAGCGGGCTCTGGAACGCGCTCGATTCGTCGAAGAGCTTGAGCGTTGCTTCGTCAAAAAGTCCGCGCTGGAAGACGTAGAGCGTCTTGCGCTGATAGAGCGGGAACTCGACGGCAAGCTCCATGACAAGATCCAGCGCGCTCATGTTGTTCGGATCGCCGGTCGGGTTCTCGGTCACTGCTCCGCTTTCCGGATCCGACACATAGTAAGGCGCTGCACCGGGCGCGGATACCGAATAGGCTTCTTTGCGGCCTTCAAATTCCGACGTCTCTCTGCCCTCCTCGATTTTATCGGCAAGGAGATCGAGCAATTGCCTGTCAAATGCGCGTTCGGTGTCCGTGCTGCGCTCGATGGTCGGGAAGCCCCAATTGAGGATACTCGTTGCGGAGGAATCCTTATGATAGACCTGATACATATCGGGGTCGGAGGAGGAACTCCATGCCGCCGCCCAGATGGACAGCCCGCCGCTTGCCAGCTTGGAGAGCGCCGTGGAGTCGGTGGTCACCGTGGCGTCGACACCACATGCGGAGAGGATCTCCGCCGCCCTCAGGAAGGTGTTATAGGCGGGGTGGTCGGTCGTCTCGCCCGCAATGGTAAAGGTCAGTTTCAGCTGCGCCCCCTTGCTGTCCTTCAATGTTACTCCGTCATACGTATATCTCGCCATCCCCGCATAAGTCAGGAAGGTCTTGCCCGACTCATCGTAGGGATAGTACTCTTGGGCGTCTTCGGGATAGTACGATTCCTCTTCCCCTTCGGCGTTGTACCCTTTCAGCATGGTGGACATCGGACGATAGATGATGCTTGCGAAATTTCCGCCACTGTAGTAGTCACTGACAAGCTTCGTGTTGAACGTCGTCATGATGCCCTTGCGCAGATAGATGTTGTCGATCTTGTCTGCATTGATGCCGATATAACCGTAGCCGAGGGTATCCGTCATCCTGTAATCCAGCGCATTCCTGTCGCCGCCCGTGAGATTTCCATATAATTCATTGGTGACGGAGGGCGACCCGAAGTGCACGCCGCCCGTCCGGACCGTCTCATAGACAAGGGACTGCGACACGACCTGATAGCTCAAAAACCTGATCTTCGGCGCGCCGAGCAGGAAAGCATCGTTGCGTTCGAGATAGGCGGTGTTGTTCTTATAAAACTCCTCTTTGGAAATGCGGTCGGTGGCGCTGCTGCCGCCCTCGCGCGTGGCGCGGTAGGGTCCCGCGCCGAGGGGGACCTGGTTGCGGCGGATCGTGTTCATGAAATCGGTATCCGACCAGGAGACGGCAAAGTTGTTGTCCTCCAATTGGAACACGGGATCGCCGATCTTGGAGTTGTTTGTATATTGAAACTCATCCGCATTCGGCGAATAGTAGTGCATGGGCGCCACGGAGAAGGAGAAGTTCTGGATGGCTTTGGGGTCCTCGCCGTTGATGCGGATGTGCAGCACGTCGAGCGGTTTTTCAAAGGTCTTGCCGTCGTTATAGCCGCCGAGGTTGCCCTCCGCAATGCTGTCCTGATCAAACAAAATCTCAATGCCGCTGACCTCTTTGACGCGCAGTTCGCCGTCTTGGAGCGTCGAACGGGATGCCTCTGCAAGCAAATAATTATAAAACGTATTTGCCGTGGCACGATACGTGATGATGTCATACAAACTGTCACGATATGCCTTCGATGCAGAACTTCTTCCCAATCCGATATTGAGTTCGTAAATATACTTGATGAGCGTCTCTTTGGAATAATCTTTCACGGCGTTTTCATAATCGCGGATAAGCTCATATTTTTTATTTCCGTTCGAATCGGAAGTCTGCTTGACCGTGATCTGACCGTACTCATACAAAAAGATTTCCCATTTATTCTTAAAGCCCCATTTCTCGTAAATGCTATCCTTTAATTCCGTATTCATTGCCGTCGTCCAGCTGGTCTCCAATTCCTCTTGGAAGAGCCGTTCGACTTCGTCCACCTGCTTTTTCATGACGGAATCTTCGTCATTGATCGTCGAAGCGGGGTAAGAGGGATCGTTTTCGTCCGCCTCTGCCCAAGTTTGCATATCTTGCAGCCATCCGTCGGCGATACCCTTGACTTCGGTATCAAAACCCTCGGTATCGGATGCACCCTCCTGCTGCGTTCTGTATGCGGCAAGCCCCTGAATGTCAACGGAATACATGGTGGCAGACCCCGTATAGTAGGGGTCGAGATACATGTAGATGTTGAACAGCACGTCTTTATACGTGAGGGGTGTGCCGTCGCTGAACGTCAGACCGTCTTTGAGGGCAAAGTAGTAGTCGGTATAATAGTTTTCGTAGGGATTCGCAACCCCTTCCTGATAGTTATCCCGTGAGCCCGTGCGCTTGACGCTGTACGCATAGGAGACGCAGGGCTCTCCGTCGCCCGCCGTGGGCAAGCCGTTTTTATCGCTTGCGAGCATGCCGATCTGCGTCTGCGCGACCACGTCGCCGTCCGGCTGCGAAGTATAGAAGAAGGGATTGAACACGCCGTCGAACAAGTCGCTTGCGACGGAGAGCGGCGTCGACTCGTTATCCGCCTTCTTTTTGCACGCCGAGAGCAGCACGGACGCCGTGCTCAATGTCAGCGCCGCCGCCACCGTGATCGCCACCGTGCGCTTTTTCTTGGATGTTATCATAGTTGGATTCCTCCTGATTTTCTGTTGGTTATGAATTTTCATCCTGCCCGTAAGAGGTCTTGTTTACCGTAACGCCTTGCACATTGCAAGCATCGGAAGGCAAGGTGCCCTCTCCGACCACTGTTTTTTCGCCATTCGGGAACAAACTCTCCATAATCCCGAGCGGCTGCCCGCGATATTCCTCTATGATCGCAAAATTGAATGTTCCCGTGATTGTTACGTTTTCCACAGTCGCCCCCGACTGAACAGAACCCGCCAGAATCCCCGCCTGATAAGAGCACAGCGGATTATCGAGCGTCGCGGAATATGCAATGTCTGCAAACGTGATGTTGCGAATGGAGGCGCTTGCCCGCAAACTGCGGAACAGTCCGTAATACTGCAATTTCGCACTGCCGTTGACCGCCTGTTCCATTTTGAAATTTTTCAGCGTGACGCCGTTGCCCTCGATCTTCCCCGCATAATTTCCGGGGAGAGAGAACGATTTTCCTTGGAAATCCAATGTTGCATTCGTCATGAAATAGAGATTTGTAAACTCGCTCAGGAACGTTTGCTGCAAATCTTCTACATCATAGATGAGCTTCCACGAACCGTCCAGCGTGTTTGCCCACAGTTCCGCCTGCGTCTTTTCGGGGGAGAAATACTCCTTCGTTTCAAACGGGAACGCAATGGGATTGGTCTCCGCCTCGGCGTCCGCCTTGGATGTGAACACGTCGATGACCGTTGCACCCGTGATCTGGATGATCTTCAAAGGTACCGCATCGCCCGTGCTCGACTGTTCGACCGCGACCGTGGCGGTCTTTTCGTAATTTTCGCCGTAGTGCACGATGAAACTGTAATTGCTGTTCCAGCGCGCATAGAGTGTGATGTCGCTTGTGACGCGGTCGTGGGCGAAGTCCCACTCCTCGCCGTAATCGATGGTGCCGTCCGCATTCTCCGTGCCGCGATAGAAGGCATTGAACGTAAAATCGGTGCGCAGGGGCGCCTTGTCGGCTTTGTCGGACGACCCCGGTTCGAGCACGAGGGAGTTGTCCCGCACATATTGGGTGAGTTCCTCCCGTTCGCCCGACTTGCCGCCTTGCAGATCGAAGGTGACGCAGTGCACATAGCCCATCTCGATGAGGTCCTGAATGGTCAGCCGCTGCAAGCCGCACCCCGCAAGCGCAAGCCCGCAGGCAAGCACCGTCAGCGCGCCGATCAGCGCCAAACGTTTGCGTTTCATGCTTCCCCTCCCGTCGTTCCGATCGCTTGTATCGTCCTCAATGTTTTCCAACCGTAAGCCGCCTGATAATCGTCCACACTTCCCGCGGGCACATACACCGTGACCTTGGCAGCGTCGTCAAACACGGGAAGGTAGTAATCTTCCACCTTTTCCTCTGCGACGTCCTCTTCGCTGCCGGGATAGCCATTCTCGAATGTATCGGGGTCGGCGATGATGCCGAAGAGCGCAGGGATTGCAGAATACACGGTGAACGCCTCCAGATTCTTGCAGCCCGTAAAGGCATACGCCCACACCTCGGAAAGGCTGCTGGATGCGCTGTCCGTTCCGAAGGTGACGGATTGCAGTTCGGCGCAGTCCATAAAGGCATACGCGCCGACGCTTGTAAGGCTTGCAGGCAGGGCAAGCTGCGTCACGCCGCAGCCATAGAAGGCATTCGATGCGATCGCCGTAAGGGTGCTGTTTCCCGCAAACGTCAGCGTGAATCCCGCGACGGGCGTGCCGTGCGTTACGGCGCCCGGCTGCTGTTCGGCGGAAACGGGCACCCACAGCTCCGCCATGCCCAGCCCGTAGAACGCCTCCTGCCCGATCTCGGTAACGGTTGCGGGAATGGTGAGGCTTGTCACTTCGGAACGGTAGAGGATGTAGGTATTGTTGTCCTCGCCGACTTCGCCCGCGGTGTACGCCGCATAGAACATGGCGGACGGGACCTTGGTAAGTTTCCCCAAATCGATGGTTTTCAGCCCCACGATCTCCGCAAAACTTGCCGCTCCCGCCGTGACTGCCTCCGTCGCATTGAGTCTGACTTCCGTAAGTCGCGTGCCGCGGAACGCCATGTCGCCGATTGTGGTCGCTTCGGAAAGGTCCGCCTGCGACACTTTGGTCATGTAGTAGGAGAAGGCGCCGTAGCTTTGAATTTCGCTCCCTTCGGGCAGGATGACCGTTTCCAGACTTTCGAGCAGGGCAAACGCCATATCGGGAACGGCTGTCCGTTCTGCGCCCGTGATCGTCAGCGTTTTCAGCCTGGAGGGCAGCCTGCTCACGCCGGAGACGCCCAGTGCGGCATATTGTTCGTCGGTGGTCGCGGACCAGGACATCCGCGCGCCGAACACATAGCCCATGTAGGAATTCCGGGCGCCGTCGCCGATGCAGGGAACGGTGAGCGCGGTGAGCTGCTGCATGTTCCCGAACGCCGCAAAGCCGATGCTTGCAGCCGAAGGGACAGTCAGCTCGGTGATGCTGCTGCCGTAGAGGGCATAGTCCGCAACGGCGGTAATGCTTTCGGGAAGGGTGAACGCGCCCGTGACGGAGCAGGAAACGGCATAGAGCGTGTTGTCCTGCGTCAGCATGCCGTCCTTGACCGCAACGGCGGTGCTGCCGCCCGTAAACTCCGCGATGGGCGTTCCGAGGAAGAGCCCCGCGCCGATGCTCCGCAAGGTCTGCGGCACCGCAAACGCCGTCATCGCCGTGTATGCAAACGCCTGCTTGCCGATGCTTGTCAGCCCTTCCGCCGTCACCGTCTCCAAGCCCGACGCGCCATAGAAGGCGTAGTCGGCAATGGTGGTCGCCTCCGTCAGGGTGACGGAAGTCAGCGTCGCGGGGATGTACAGGCTGTGCGTGCCGCCCGTTGTCATGTTCTCCGCCTCCGCCGCGCCGAAGCCCGCCGCAAGGAAGGAAGCGCCGTCAAACTGCAATGTGCGCAAGGTCAGGCGTTCCACGTTGTTCAGCCCGACGAGCGCGCCCGCCGCAATCTTCGTCGCCGGCGAGAGATCGACGTCCGTCAGCGCGGATGCCGCCTCAAATGCATACGCCGAAACCTCCGTGCATTTTTCAGGCAGCGTGAAGGAAGTTTCCGCCGTCTCCCCCGCCGCATAGCGCAGGAGCGTTGTGCTTATTTTATCATACAGGCTGCCGCCTTGAACGGAGTAGACACGGTTTGAGGTGTTGACGCCGATGACGGCAAGGCGCGTGCAGCCCGCAAAGGCGTTGGCGCCGATCTCGAACACGCCGCCCAGCGCAATGTTTACAAGCGCCGAGCACCCGTCAAACGCCTGCGCGCCGACTTCTTGGATATCTTCTACGGAAAGCGTGGTGAGCGACGTGCAGTCGGCAAACGCCTTTTCGCCGATTTCTTCCACGCTCAGCTCGTTGAGAATGCGGACGGTCTCCCAATTTTCGTCAAGTTCTTCGCGCTCGGAGAGCACGGCGAGCTTGGCACAGCCCATGAAGCACCCTTCGGGGATTTCTGAAAGTTCCGCAATGCTGCCGATGTCCGTAAGGCGCGTGCAGCCCGCAAAGGCGTACTCGCCGAGCATTTCGGCTGCGGTCAGGTCCACCGACGTGAGGTACGCGCACCCGTAGAAGGCTGCATCCCCGATCGTTGTAACGCTTGCGGGGAGGTCTGCCGTGCGGATGTCTTTCTCATGGAAGGCATATGCCGCAACGGACGTGACAGGCTTGCCTTCATAAACATTCGGAACGACGACGTCCTGCGCCGTGCCGTCGTAACGGGTGACGACGCCGTTTTCCACCTGCAAACCCTTGGTGTAGAACGCGGTATAGAGCGTGAGCTCGCCCGAAAGCGTGCCGCTCGTATATTCCTGCGTCATCGTTTTATTCGTATACCACTTGTTCGTGGTGACAAGGTCGTCCCTGCCCGCAAAGAAATCGGGCGCTTTCCATTGCGCATTGTTTTCAAACACTTCTTCGCCGAGCAGTTTTCCGTTGCCGTAGTAGGTGACGAAGGCATAGTTTGCGCTGTCCTTTTCCCACCTGGCGTACAGCGTCATGCTCGCCGCGGGGAAGGTGTTGAATGCAAACGCTTCCCCCGTGCCGTCCTTGTCCACGTACCAGCCGACGAACGTATATCCTTTGCGCTGCGGCGCGTCCGGCGCACGGAACCCGCTGCCGCCCGCAACCCCGATGTCGTCCTTGATGAGGGCGTCGGCAGGGGCATCGTACCCCAGATCGTAGGAGACGCGCACGCTCTCCTCCGGAAGCCAGCCCGCATAGACGGTGATGTCCTGCGCGGGCATCTTGCCGAAGGTGTACGGCTCCGAAAGCGCGGCATCGGCATACCAATCGTCAAAGGTGAACATCTTTTTGGACGGGTCGGCGGGACGCGTGACGCGTTCCCCCGCCGAAAGCGTCTGCGATGCGACCGCGGTGCCGCCGCGCGTATCAAAGGTCACGGTGTAGGTGTCCGTTCCGCCGCATGCCGCGAGAATTCCGCCCGCAAGCGCCGCCGTCAGCAGTCCGAGAAGCAGAAATTTCAGCTTTTTCATGGCTTAACCCCTCCTCTTCTTGCTGCGCACGAGCAGCACGACGCCCACGGCAATGCCCGCAAGCAGCACCGCGCCGCCCACCGAAAGTCCGACGATGAGCCCGACGTTTGTCCCCGCAGGTTCTTCGGGCGGCGTCTCGTCGCCGCCGTCATCCGGCGTTTCGGGCTGCACGGGCGGCAGCGCAGCCTTGGCTGCAAGCAGCGTTGCGTATTCGTCTTTGACGAACGCCTGCTGCGCCGAACCGAGCGCCGCGTAGATGCGTTCGAGAACGGTGATGGTTTCCCTGTCCGCCTCGGTGATGTCCGCAGGCAGCGGCAGGGCGCCGACACGGTCCGTAAAGTCGATGGCGCTGCGCGAAATGGCGACCTCCTCCGAGACGACGAACTGCGAACCGCTGCCGTTGATGTCTCCGAAGTACTGCTGCCAGATATAGGCGTCGTACCCCGTGTGGTTGGCGGGAACGGTGATTTTCAGCTGGCTGTAAACGAGCGCTCCGTTCTGCGCTTCGCCGATGGCGGCGATGAAGTTGTTGTAGATGTTGACGTCGCCGTCGCTCACGACGCCCGCGGCGGGCGCGTAGGCATAGCTCTCCAACGTGGGCGCGGTGGCGGCGTTGAGCACGACGGACGTAAGGTTTGTGCAGCCGAGGAACGCCGCGGCGCCGATGATGCGCAGATGCGCGGGCAGCGTGACCGTTGTAAGATGCTTATTCCCCGCGAACGCATAGGCGCCGATGCGGATGGTGCGATCGCGCACCGTGAACTGCGAATCCTCTTTCCCTTCGGGATAGGCAACAAGCGAGACATAGCCGTTGCTGCCCGTGTTGCGGTATAGCACGCCGCCCTCGGCGAAATACCATGCGTTGCCTTCCGCAACGGTGATGGCTTCCAGCTCACGCGCCTCTGCGAATGCGCGTTCCGAGACCGACACGACGGAGGCGGCAAGCTCGAACGTGCTGACCTGCGAATTTTGGAACGCATAGGCGCCGAGCGTTTTGAGCTTGGGCAGGTCGGCGCTTACCGCATCCGTTCCCGCAAAGGCATACGCCCCCACTTCTTCCGCATTTTCAAAATCGATCGCACCGATCCCGGTCGCATAGAACGCCCCTTCACCGATGGATCGGACGTTTTTGAAGTTCACTGCGCCATTGCCCGTTCCGATCTTGCTCTGATACCAGAAGGCATACGCGCCGACGCGCTCCGCGTTGGGGAAGGATGCCGTCGTCATTTGGGCAGAATTTGCAAGCCCCGTGATCGTGCCGTCCTCCTTCGTTTCGAACAGGGCGAAGGCGTAAGCGCCGATCTCCCTGACGGTCTGAGAGGACGCCTCCGTGAGAAAGACGTTGCGGAAGGCATAGTCGCCGATCGTCTCGATGCCGTCAAAGTCGAACGTGGTCAGTCCCGTGCCCTCGAAGGCGTGGCTGCCGATCTCGGTGACGCTTACGGGAAGGGTGATGGTTGTCAAATCCTTGCAGCCGAGGAAGGCGGCATCGCCGATGCGCTCCAGCTTCCATACGCCGTCCGTGACATTCGTAAAGGTGATGGTGCTCAGCCCCGTGCCCGCAAAGGCATAGCTGCCCAGCTCCTCGACGGAGACGGGAACGGTGATTTGGGTCAGCTGTTCGTTATAGGCGAACATGCCCGCTGCAACGGTGCGAAGGCCGCTGCCGAGACCCACGGTCGTCAACGCGGCGCAGTTTGCAAATGCGTTCGCGCCCACGGCAGGATCGCCTTCAAACGTGACGGATGAGATGCCTTCTCCCACTGCCGTGACCATGACGGAATATTCCGCCTTCTGCGTGTAATACTCCGACGCGAGATCGGTATACTCCTCCACGGAGATATAGGTCGTCTCGCCGCTGTCGTCCTGCTGTGCAAGATAGCCGTTGTAGGTGAACGCCCCCGCGCCGAGGTAGGAAAGCCCTGCGGGCAAGGTCACCTCTGTCGCGCTCAAAAACGGCGTGTTGGCAAAGGCATAATCGCCGATGTAGGTGACGTTTGTCAGGTCGGGCAGCGCCGTGATATAGGACTGCTCGAAGGCGTCGTTGCCGATGTAGCGCAGCTTCCCGCCCGTCAGCGTGACGTTGGACGTCAGCTGCATTTCGGAAGGGATCTCCCCCTGCCCCGTCGCTGCTTCATCATATGCCAGATAATGCGTCCCGAGCGAGAAGAAGGCGTAGTCCTCGATGACTTCCACGTTGGTAAGGTCAATGGAGAACGTGCTGAGCACTTCCTTGCCAGATGCGTCATAGCCGTGATTGGTCAGCCCCGCAAAGGCATTGGCACCGATGGTGCGCACGGTAGCGGGAACGGTGAATTTCTCGTCCACGCCCGCCGCCACGGGATAGGCGACAAGTTTGGTCATTGCGGCGTTATAGAGCACGCCGTCCTTGGAAGAGAAGTACTTGTTGCCCGCCTCCACGGTAAACTCCGCAACGGGAATGCCGTAGAAGGCGGCAAGCCCCGTTTCGCGGATGCGGGCATCCTTGGCGATGATGAGCTTCGCAACGCCCGTTGCATAGAGCGTCTGCGAGCCCAAAATTTCCAGCCCGTTCGGGATGGTGAAACTTGCCAGCGCGGAGCAGCCCGCAAACGCCTGGTCGGCAATTTCGTACACCGTTTTCAGGAACGTGACCTGCGAAAGCGCGGTACAGCCGTAGAACGCCTGCACGCCGATGGTGTCCACATCGCCCGTGAAGACGACGCTTTGCAGCGCCGTACAGAAGGCGAAGGCGGCGTCGCCGACGTTTTTGGAGCCGATCTCCACGCGTTCCAGCCCCGTGCAGTAGGCAAACGCGAGGGCGTCCGCCGTGGTGTTTTCGGAGAGGACAAGCTCCGTAAGCGACGAGCAATAGGCGAATGCCTGTTCGCCGACGATGCCCGTCTTGGAGAGGTCCACGGACCGCAGCGACGTACATCCGTAGAACGCCATGTTGCTGATGAACGTGGTGCTTGCGAGGTCATACTCCCCGTTCGGCTCCTGCGTGCGCGACGTGCCGTTGAAGCCGAGTTCGAGGCTTTCATCATAGATGAACGCGCGCGAGCCGATGATCTTGACGTTGTTGAGCCCGTGCACCGTTTTGAGCTTGGGGTTCCAGCCCATGCCGAAGGTCTGGATCTGTTCGAGCGTGGAGGGCAGCCATACCGTTTCGAGATTGTCGCACCCGTAGATGGAGGCGTTCATGATGTACTGCACGCCCTCCGGGATGATAATCTCGGTGATATAGTCGTTGTCGAAGAAGGCGTTCGGATAGATGTAGACGATGCCCAGATCGTCGGGGATCTCCACGACGCCGTTTTCATCCCCCCTGCCCGTGTAGGAGCGCAGGTAGATGCCGTCCACATAGAACTCCTGCTTGACGGTGACGGAACAGGAGGCGCTTGCATAGCTGGGTCTTGCCCTGACGGAGACGGACGCATTGCCCGACTCCTTTGCCGTGACCGTCGCACAGAATGCGTCGTCCACCCATTTCCCGTCCGCCCCTTCGTATCCGGGGCACACTTCGATGTTGGAGCCGGACGCCGACCATGCATCCGTCAACTGTGCTATGATCTCGTTGTACAGTTCTTTGTTGAGCGATTGCAGATTATAGGGCTGCAGCGTGAAGGAGACAACGCGCGATTCGCCGCGTTCGAGCACGAGGGAGGAATCGGATAAGGTGACGGAGACGTCGTTCTTGCCGATGGTCGCCGTGCGGGCGCTGACGTTGACGGTGAACGTGAGTTTTGCCCTTTCGTTCCCCTGCGGATACACGGTGATGGTCGTCGTGCCCGTTTTCAGACCCGTGACGACGCCGTAGTCCTTCTCCTGCGCCCCTTCCGTTCTGAAATCGGCGACGGTGGCGACGCTTGTATCGGAGCTTTCCCAGACGAGGGGCTTCGACCAATAATTTTCCACGAAGTTGCCGCCGATGTCCGACTTGACGGTGATATACTGCGCCAGATCGAGACGGCTGCCTTGGTCGATGGTGTATTCGTCACGCGCGGTACGCGTCTTTTCGAGCTGCATGTCCGTGCCCTCGATCTGACAGTCGTTCACGTTGACGGCATACGTTGTGGTGTTCTTGGCATAGTCCATGACCTGCAGATAGATGTTGCCGCCATGTTCCTGAATGACCGACCAATACGCCGAGACGTCGAGTTCGAGCGAAGTGACGTCGTTGAGTTCGGGATCGAAGTAATAGGCGGGAATGACGCCGTCCGACAGCTCGACCAGCCCGACGGGGGAACCGTTTGCATCCAGATGATCGTAAGTATAGACGGCAAAGCCCTGCAGATAGTGATTGTCGTATACGTTGAATTGCAGCGTCTTGTCCCCGTCGTCGTCGCGGACATAGGTGTCCTGCACGACGGGCGCCTCGTTGTCGATGGTGAAATCAAAGGAGAATGTGTTCTTGTTGCCCTTGCCTTCGTCCCAATCGAGGTAGCACTCCATCGAGAAGGTGTACACGGAGTTGTTGGCAAGCCCCAATTCGCGCACGTCGAATTCGACCAGCACATAGCCGCCCGACTGCTCGCCGCCCGAAGAATAGGACTTCCTGCCGTTGTAGCCCGTCTTGGTCCAGATGACCTCCCCCGTAACGCTGTCCGTCACCTGCATGTCGATGCGCTTTGCGCCGCGCAGCAGACCCGCCGCAATGGAGTGGATCATGTAGTTGCCGTATTCCGAACCCGAGGAGGTGAGCGAAGCATACCGCTCCACCGTAGGCGGCATGGAATAGCCCTGCGGAAGGACATAGCTGTATGCGCCCATGCCCCACGAACTGAGCGTCTGTTCGCCGTTCTCGTCCTGCGAATTGAAGCCCGCCATGGGCAGCGTCGCATAGACGTCGGGCTGCAGCTTGTCCTCGTCTAGCACGGACGTATCTTCAAACGATGCGCCCACTTCGTATTCGGTGACGTCGAGCATGGGTGCCGCCGCCCAATCGCCGTAGAAGGCGAGGAAGGGCAGGTTGAGCCCGATGCCGTCCGCGTTCATGGAGTTGAGGCGGACATACCCTTCGACGTACATGCCGTTCTTGAAATTTTCGTCAAGATAGCGCTTGGAACTCTCCGTCAGCTGCAGCCGCACCTGCACCTTTGCCGTGGAATACCCGCCCAGCGACAGGGACGCCCCCGCGATCTCCGCGCTGCCCTCCGTGGCAGTGGCGTCATAGGTATACGCCGCGTCCAGCAGAGACGAAAGTTCGGCGACCGTTCTGCCGTCGCTCGACATGCTCTCCGTGAACACGACGGGATCGAGCACATAGTTGAGCGACTGCGCAGACATGTTGGTGATGTTGAATTCGAGCACATATTCGCCCGTGCGGTTGGGATCGTCCCCCAACGAGAGCTTGGGCTTGTTGGACGCCTGCCCGCGCAGATCGTTCGCGTCGTCCTTGGGGACGGCGGGATTGGGCGAGGAAGGCGCGTCCACCGTGAGGTATGCTTTGGTGGTGATGGACTTGACGATGTCCGCAAGCCCCGCGCCCTGCTTTCTCGGAGAATAGGGATTGCCGTATTCGTTGTTGGCGATGGTCGCCGTGCTCATGATGAGGCTGTACGACAGATCGCGCACTTCCGCCGCCGTCAGCGTCGGGTCAAGCTCCTTGACGTACTGCCGCACGAGGATGAGCGCCCCCACGAGGTTGGGGCATGCCATGGACGTTCCGCTGATGGTATCGTATTCGTCCCCGCCGGGGAAGGAAGAGGTGATCTCCCCGCCGTGCGCCGTGATGTCGGGCGCGAGCGTCAGGTCGGGCAGCACCCCCCACGAGGAGAAGTCGGACATGAAGGGACCCGCGAGCTGCTCGCGCGAGACGGTCAGCGTGCCGCTGCCGCGTTCGGCGAGGATGCTGCCGTAGTCCATGGAGATGAGGCAGCTGGGAATGGTCTTTTGCGTGCCGACGGAAACGCTCAGCGTGCCCGATACATTATTATAGATAATGACGCCGCGCGCCCCCTTCGCCTTGGCGATGGCGATCTTCTGTTCAAAGGAATTTCCGCCGCGGCGCACGACGGCGATCTTGCCCGCCACGTCGATGCTGCTGTAATTGACTTCATACCCGACGCCGGGGACGACGACGTATTCAAACTGCGCCTCGTCCTTGCCGGCAAGGATCTCATCGGTGAAGTCGTTGTCGTCTGCCTGCCCCGTGGTGCGCGTCTCTTTGAAGTAAATTTCCTTGCCGTCCTCCAACAGGAAATAGGACGTCTTGACGCCGCTGATGGAGGCGACGGAGAGCGCCGCGGGATAGGACGCGGGCGAACCGATCGTCCCCGAATCGGGATTGCTTGCAAGGTTGGTGTTGCCGTTCGCGCTGCCGTAGGCGGAGGAATAGTCGTTGCTCGCCGCGACGACGAGGCAGACGCCCGCCTCCTCGATGCGGTCGTACACGTCGTTCCGCGACTCGCTGTCCGACTCGCGGGAGAAGCCGCAGGACGTGCCGAGGCTCATGTTGATGGCGTCCACGCCCAGCTTTACGGCGTCGTCGAGGGCGGCAAAGAGCACGTCGTCCGTGGCGCCCGTGCCGTAATCGGAGAACACCTTGAAGGTGGCGATCTGCGCCTTGGGCGCAACGCCGCGGATGCGGTCGGACTGCCCCGCGATGATGCCCGCAACGTGCGTTCCGTGCCCCTCCGAGGGGTACACGTTGGTATCATGGTCCGCATAGTCGTAAGCGAAGGGCAGCTTGGAGGTGAGGTACAGATCGTCCTCGTTGATGGCGTCCCCCGCCGCAGCGGAAAGGGAGGTCGCCGACAGCGCGGAGGCGATCGCCGCGACGTCGTCCTTGCTGACGGCAGCCGTTGCGTCGTCCAGCTCCATATCGAACACTTCGTGCGTGTAATCGGTGCCCGTATCGACCACGGCGACCACCGTGCCCGTTCCGTCATAGCCGACGTCCGTCGAATCGAAGATCCCCGTCGACGCGTCGACGCGCACCTCGTTCTCCGTGACCGCCTTGGGAACTTCATAGGTGTCGGCAAGGAGCACGTTCGTGACGCGCACATCCCCCTCGATGCGGGAGAGGTCTTTATAGCGGATGGTCGCGGAGAAGCCGCTCAGAACGGCGTTATAGGTATATCCCGTCTCCACGAGATAGGGCGAGAGCGCCTTCTTCGTGCTCTCGCTCAGCGAAGCGATCTTTTCCAGCGTGCGGACGCCCTCCGGACGGAGCATGGCTTCCTGCACGGTGATGTTCTTTTCGGACGCATATTCGATGAGCGACGGCGCGTCCACTTCCACGACGATGTTGACGAGGTCCTCGCCGTGCGGCTCGCCGACGGCGTCCGTCTGCGTGGAAAGCGGTTCGGGAAGCTCTGCATCGACCTCGGCGCTCTCGCCGTTGCCGACGACCTGCGCGAGAGGCTCCGCCACCGTCGGGAACACGATCGCCGCCGTAAGGGTGAGGATGAAGAGCAGGCAAGCCGACCGCCTTACCGTTTTTTGCATATTTTTCTCCTGCATGGTAGAAGTTTTTCCGGGTTGTATGTGCCGTCATTGCGCGTTCCGGCGCGCACGGGCGCACGGGTACAGAATGACAGGATAACAATTGTTTCTATATTTTATCACACATGCCCCCCTTGTTGTCAAACTGATTTTGCCCATTTCACACACTTTTCAAAAAAATCCGCGATAAGATTTTTTGATACGCGGCATAAAGCCGCCCGAAAATGCATAAACGGAAAGTTTTTATGCATTTCATGCAGGTTTTCTGCATGTTCCGCGGCGGGAACGGGGCAAAACAGCGGGCATGATTCGACGCGAAGCGACCTACAACCTGTATTTTTTTGTTGCGTCACACGTTATACTTTTGTGACAAAACAGAGGTGTCTATGCGTAAAGCCATGCTTTCCCGTATTTTTCCTGCCCTCGCGCGCTTTTTTGTTCTCGGTGCGGCGATGGCGCTCTTCAACTTCGCCCTGCCGCAGCGCGAACCCGCCGCCTTTGCGCTGCTGTTTGCGGCGTTCGGCGTTCTTAACGCGCCCTTTTCCGCCTCCGCCGCCTATCTCGCCGCCTCGGCGGTCTGCCTCTCGTGGCAGGCGACGGTGTGCTGCCTTGCACAGGCGGCGGTGCTGCTGCTCTTTTTCGGGCTGTGCGTGCGGCTGAAAAAGCCCGCGGGCTTGTGGCGGCTCGCCTTTGCCGCCCTCGCGCAGCTGCCCTTCCTCTTCCTGTTCCCGCATGCGGGCTACGCCGCCGTACCGCTGCCCGTTTTGGCGCAAAAAGCTGTCCTGTCCGCGTTTTTTCTGCTGTTGTCCGCCCTTGCAGAGGGCGGGCTGCAAGGCATGATGACGGCTGCGGGACGCCGCCTGACGGGGGCGCAGCAGACGCAGATCGCCCTTTTGTGGCTGCTCGCCGGCATGGGGATGTGCGCCGCGTTCGGAACGCAGACGTATACGGGCGTTGCGCTCGCCGTGCTCCTGCTTGCCGTCGCCCTGCTGCAAAGCGCCGCCGCGCTGCCCTTTGCCGTCGTCCTGTCGCTGCCGCTGTGCGTCTTTGCGGTGGACGCCGCGCCGCTCGCGCTGTTCACCGCCCTCGGCTGCTGCGCGCTGCTCGTCGCCCCCTACGGACGCGCCGCCTCCTCCATCGCCCTCTCCCTCGCCTATCTCGCCGTGCATGCCGCGCAGGGCGTGTTTGCACTGCCTGCGGAGGGCATCGTCCTTGCGCTGCTGCCCTGCGCGCTGCCCGCGCTCGCCGTCTGCCTTCTCCCCCGCAAGCTGTTCGCGCGCGCCGCGCACAGCCTGCTGTATTACCGCGAGCGCGTCCTGCCGCGCATCGCCGTCAACCGCAACCGCCGCGCCGTCGGAGAACGCCTTTACGACATCTCCGCCCTCTTCAAGGAGATCGAGAACGCATTTCTCGTTCCCGAAGAACAGGACGGCGGCGACGAGCGCATCGCACAGGCTGTGCGCGACGCGGTCTGCGCCGCCTGCCCCCGCCGCGCCGCATGCGACAAGACCCCGGCGGGGCGTTCCGTGGTGCGGCTCGTCCGCGTGGGACGGGCAAAGCGGAAGGCGAACCTCATCGACCTGCCCGCCGAACTTGCACAACATTGTCCGAACGTGGCGGGCATGCTGTTCGCCCTCAACAGGGAGCTCGAACAGGACGCCCGCTGCACGGCGGCACGGGAAACGGCGCGCGAGGGGCGGGAACTGCTTGCGCGGCAGGCGCACGGCGTCAGCGAGATCATGCGCAGCCTCGCCCTCGAAGAGAGCGCGGAATACACGTTCTCCGAGGGAGAAGAACGCCTTGCGCGCACCTTACAGGAACACGGCATCCTGAGCTCGGAGATCTTTGTATACGGCGAGGAGGGCACGCTCACCGTCAGCATGACGCTGGACGAGAACGCCCCCGCAAAAAAAGTCTGCCTTGCCGCAGGCGAAGCGCTCGGCGTTCCCCTCGCGCTTGCCGAAAAACTGCCGTTGCAGCACGGACGGGCGTGCTTCGTTCTGCGCAGAAAACCGCGTTACGATGCCATGTTCGGCGTTGCCGCCTGCCCCAAACAGGGGGAAACGGCGAGCGGAGACACGCATTCCGTCCTGAAAATCGACGAACGGCGCTTCCTTGTCGCCCTCTCGGACGGCATGGGCAGCGGAGACGCCGCCCGCGACGTCTCTGCCCGCACCCTCTCCCTCGTGGAGAGCTTTTACAAGACGGGCATGCCGTCCGACACCGTGCTCTCCACCGTCAACAGCCTCATCTCCTGCGCGCCGGGGGAACGCTTTTCCTGCCTCGACCTCGCCGCCGTGGACCTCGACGACGGCAGCGCGGACATCGTGAAGATCGGTTCCCCCGCCGCCTTCCTGCTCTCCAAGGAGGAGCTGCGCCTTCTGGAAGGGACGTCCCTGCCGATGGGCGCGCTCGACGCCGTACACCCCGCGACCATGCGCCTCACCATGCAGGCGGACGACTTTCTCCTCTTTATGAGCGACGGGGTGAGCGCCGCCTTTGCCTCCTCCGCCGACCTGTGCGCCTATCTCGAAACGCTTCGTCCGCTCAATCCGCAGTCGCTCGCCGAGACCGTGCTCGCCGCGGCGCTTGCCCGCTCGGACAAGGGCGAAGCAGGCGACGACATGACCGTGCTCGCCGTCCGCCTCACCGCCGCCGCCTGATGCGGCGGACGGAAGGACGGATGGGGCATGGCTCATGCCGCATTCCCGCCTTCGGCAGAAGACATGAGGCATCAAAAGAGCCGTTGTGCATATCAAATGCACAACGGCTCTTTCTTTGAGATCGTAAACAAAAATCGGGGAAGGGCGGACGCGTCCACGCTACGCGGCGGGCCGCCTTGTTGCGCATGCGGTCACTGCCAATCGCACACGTTCACCCACTTGTCGAGGAACTCCTTCTCCTCCGGCTTGCCCTTGACGGACTGCGACGCCGCAACGATGGGCAGGATGCGCTGCACATACTGAATGGCGGTGTCCGTTTTGGCGCAGAAGAGGTTGAGATACTTCTCGGCAAGGGCGTCTTTTTTCTGCAATTTGAAGATGAGATAGGTGCGTGCAGCGTCTGCGGAGCCGTTGCCCTGCGTGGCATGCGACCAATCGATGATATAGGGCGTGCCGTCCTTGGTGATGATGACGTTGCTGGGCTGGAAATCGCCGTGGCAGAGCTTCAAATGGCGGGGCAGTCCGTCGAGGCGCATGTGCAGGTCGTAACGCACCGTCGCGGGATAGGCGCTTGCGGAGATCTTCATGTGCATCTTATCGCGCAGGTGCCCCAGAAGCGGCACGCGCTCTTTGCTCATGCGGATCTGCAGGTCGACAAAGAAGTTGAGATATTCGTCCTCTTTTTCGGGATGCTTCTTCATGAGCGCTTCGAGCGTTTCGCCCTCGATCATCTCGCGGACGATCGCCCATCTGCCGTCCACCACGGTGACGGCAAGGATCTTGGGGATGTTGAGCCCCGTCTCCTCGACGCGCGCCTGATTGAGCGCTTCGTTCAGGATGTTCGCCTTCGAGTAGCTCGCGTCAAACGACTTGATGAGCTTCTCTCCGTCGCGGAAAAGTTTCTTTCCCGCACTTTCGTGAATGAGTTCCATGGGTTGTTTCCTCCTTATCCGCGGGGATTTATCCCGCAATGCTTTTCCGTCTTCTATTATATACGACGGGGCGGGGTTTGTAAAGACCCTTTCTGAAAATTTCCACCGGATTTTCACACAGACCGCGGGCGCAGCCGCACAAAAAAACCGCGGCGGATGCCGCGGCCATTTCCCGATCGGGATCACTCCGCTTCGGCGGGCGACGGTTCCCGCTGCGCGCCGTCCAGCACGAGCGAGAGGCAATCGAGCCGCTCTTCCAGCTGCGCAAGCGCGGCGCCCTCCTCGGTGGACGAGAGCCGCTCGTTCTCCCGGCACAGCCGCACGGCGACAAGCAGCTTGCGCGAGAAGAGGACGAAGCAGACGAACGCCGCAAAGGTCAGCACGGAAAAGGTGATGGTCAGCGCGGTGGGAACGGGGTTCTGTACGCGCAGCAGATAACTCGCGCTCACCGCAATGCCCACGGCGAACAACACGAGCGCCGCCAAACTGATGAGAAAGCGGACGAGATAGTACGCCCTGTTGGCGGCAAAGGGCGCCCTGCGCGCCTCCTGCGCCGCCGTGACGCGCTCCCTGAGGGGCTGCGCCCGTTCCTCCGCCTCCCGCCGCTGCGCCCGCAGTCCGTCGCCGAAGACGGCGAGCACACGCTCCCTGTTTGCCGGCTCCGCCTCGGCGAACGGCTCCGCGTTCTCCCGCTGCACGAGCGGCTCCGCGTCGGTATAATTGCGGGTGACGGCGGCAAACAGGCGTTCCTCGGCGGCTTCCGAAAACTCGTAGCCGAGTGCCTCGCGGAAGGCTTCCGCCGCCTCCGCGAACTGCCCCGCCGCAAACTTTTCCTCCCCCGCCGCCAGGCGCTTTTCACTCTCGGCGTGCGCCTCGGCGCGCAGATGCTCGCGGCGCTCCAGCTCCTCCCGGAGCTGAGACGGGGTCAATCCGACGAGGCCCTCGTCGTACTCGCCGTCAAATTCGAGGGTGTAATCCGCCTGCGCATCCTCTTCCGCCGCAGCGTCCGAGGAGAGAACGTCCACCGCGTCCTCTTCCCCCTGCGTGCGTTTTTTCTTCACGCCGCGCAATTCGTCTTTGTCAATCAGTCTTTCTTCCATGTCTGTCTCCTGTCCCTTCCGGGCGTTCTCCGGGCTGAACGGTGCGCACGCACAGCGCCCGATAATTTGCCGTCCGCCCTGCCGCGGAACGCGCCGCCTCTTCGCTTGCAAACACGGCATAGCACGCGCTGCCGGAGCCCGTCATGCCGCAGCCTTCGCCGCCGAGCGCCATCGCCGCCGCAAATGCTCCGCCGACCTGCGCGTTGCATGCGCACGCCGCCGCCGTGAGCGCGTTCCCGCATGCCGCCGCCCCGCGCGCCCCCCACGTCCGCAGCAGGGAGAGCGCCCTCTCCGTTTGCGGCGGCGCGGCTGCCGCAAGACAGTCATACGCCGCAAAGCACGCCGCCGTGGACACGCCCGCGGGCGGCAGGAGCAAAACGAGATACAGGGGGGGCATGTCCGCGATGGGCTGCACCCGTTCGCCCCTGCCCGTGATGCGCGCCCAGCCGCCCGTCAAAAGATACCCCGTGTCGCTGCCGAGCGCATCGGCGAGCGATTTGAGGCGTACCATGTCCGAAACGGCATAGAGCTTGGCGAGCGCGCGCAGCACGCCCGCCGCGTCTGCGGAGGAGCCGCCCAGCCCCGCGCCCGCAGGGATCCGCCGCTCGATGACGATATCCGCTCCGTCCGTATGAAACGCCGCCGAAAAAGCGTCTGCCGCGCGCTGCGCGTTGCTGCGCGCGGGAAAGGCGGACGCGCCCTCCCCGACGGCGGTGATCCGCATGCGGCGATCCGTCCGCCGCGTGACGATCACCTTGTCGGCAAGGTCCACGGTACACACGAGGGAATCGAGCAGATGATAGCCCTCTGCCCGTCCGAGGATGTCCAGCGTGAAGTTGACCTTTGCGTATGCATCGACGGCGATCGTTTCCATCTTTGCCATTGTAACACATTTTCACACACAATGCAAGGGGGTTCGCATGAAATTTTGCAGACAAATTTTCGGGGGCGGCGCGTCAAAGACGCGCCGCCCCCGCCGCCCCGCCCTCAGATGGACCGCTTGCGGTAGATGACCACGCGCTGTCCTTCGCGGATGGGAAATTCCAGATCGGGATTGCTCTCCATGACCTCTTCGGGGGTCTTGTTGAGCCGTTTGGCAAGCTCCCACAGTCCGTCGCCCGCGCGCGGGACATACACGCTGACGGCGCAGTCGTTTTCGGGCACGGCGTCCCCCTCCTCGGCGGCGGACACCAGCCGCGCCGCACTCTTCAGGCGTTCGGTCAGGGTAAATTTGAGCGTCGCCTCGGCGTCGATACTGCCCTCCTCCTTCTGCCGCGCGTTCATGCCGCAGGCAATGACGTCCACATCGGCGTTCTCCGCCTGCACGGGAACGGAAAAGGGCAGGCTCATTTCGATCCCGCGGCGGCTGCCGTCGGCGCCGCGCACGAGCAGGGTGGCGAGCGCGACCCCCTCCGCGCGCATGCCGTTTTCCCCGCGCACGAGGTTTGCCTCCGCGCGCTGCAACGTGACCGCCTGCAGCGTATCCGAAAAATCCAGCCCGGAGGAGAGCGCCGCCTTCCCCGAAACGCGCTCGGAGAATTGCAGCGTCTCGCCCGTGCCCTCGCTCCCGTTCTCGGAATAGGCAAGTTTTACGCGGTTGGTGCGGGAGAACGCATCCGTCACGCCGTCCACCGTCACCTGCTCGGAAATGACGCCCTGCGCCCGCAGAACGAGCGTTGCGCGGATGCGGCATCTGCCCTTTTCCTCGTCCGCGTCGGCGGTCAGGTTGACCTCCGGAACGCGCACCGCGACCTGCGCGCGGCAGCCCGCCTGCGCCGCCTCGGAGGGGATGTCGATGGCAAACGGGATGAGCCGTTCGAGCGAGACGAGATCGTCCCCGCGCATGGCAAGAATGCCGAGGAACACCTCCCCTTCCGCCTTCAACATGCCTGCGGAACAGCCGACGGCGGTGATGTGCACCGTTTCCGCATGCTGCAAAATGTCGCCGATGCGCTCCGCCTCGAAGTCGTCCTCCACCTCCGTGGTGCCGTCGGCGAGGTGCGCCGTATAGAAGGCGACGGGTTCGCGGCGGCAGACGAGGTCGCCGCCCGCAAGATAGTCAAAGGACTGCTCCCCGAAGACGGCGATGTCCGCGCCGAGCAGGGCGGTCACGAAGATGCTCGCCCCCTCCTTGCGCACCGACACGTTCTCCACGGCGATCTGCGCCCGCAGCGCCTGCGCGGGAACGAGGCGTTCGTCACGGGCAAGCGCGGAAAACTCCACCCCCTTTTCGGCACGGCAGACGCGCTTGTCGCCATCCTCATAGACAATGGAGACGTGCGCACGCCCGAAATAACGCGCCTCGCCGTTGCCCGCCTCCGCCCCTGCAAGATCGGCGCTCACATGTGCCGAAAGCACCGTCTGCGCATCGGGGAAGCGGCACTCCACCGCCGTCTGCGCATTCATCCCGAACAGTTTTCCGTACCCGCGGAACGTCTCCGTCTGCGTCTTCATCATTCCGACCTCCCAAGAACTTGCAAAACGCGTTCCGCCGCCCATGCCGCCCCGCGGCGGCACAGCACGGAACATGCCCTTTGCCCTTTTCCCTCTATCCTATGCGGCGGGCAGGCGCGGTATGCGCGCAAAAAGACGTCGAAAGCGCGGGCGCGGACGTATTTTTTGCAGGGTTTTTGTCAAAAATCACGGCATGATCAAGCCGAACAACGACATCGCGCGCGTCAAACGCCGCATCCGCGACTATCAATCCAAGCAAGTGGACGTCACCGTCCGCCTCGGCCGCAACAAAGTACAGCGCTTCTGCGGCACGCTGACGGGCGTCTATCCCGCCCTGTTCACCGTCCTGCCCGACGATAAAAATTTTCTCGGCAAGACCGCCTATTCCTATTCGGAAGTGCTCTGCGGCAGCATCGACGTCCGCCTCGTCCCGCCGAAGGAATAAGGAACGCTCCCGCCCTCACCCCGAAGCGGCGGCGCGCCCGTGCCGTCATACGCAAAAAGAGCGGCAGATGCCGCTCTTTTATGCTGTGCCCGCGCCCCTTTACGCCCTCTGCATACAACAAACTGCATGCAGAGGGCAACGGTAAAGGAGGTCGGTGTGTGCGATATTATATGCCTGCCCTTCCGCGATCAAGTCCTTGTGAAGGATGTGACGTTCCATGTGGCATTATCTGCCCCGACCCCAAACGTATAATCGGTTGTGCCGTTTACGCCTGTGATCGTATAGGTTTGCGTATAAGTGTTCGCGTACTGATTTTCGCTTTGTGTCGCAACATACTTCAGTGTAATGACAATGCTTGCACTGTCCGTGTAGTCAACCGTCAATGTTGCGGTACAATCTTGGAAAATCTTACGAACACTTGCCCAATACGCATTATCGCCTGTAAATACCTCGGACTGGTCTTGCTTCTCCACGCTTCCGGAATGAGCGCAGGAAAGGCTATTCGCCGTAAACGCATCTTCATAAACATAGTCATCGGGGCGCAACAGGCCACAATAATTCATCCCGCTCCAAACAGGGACCACAAAGCCGCGCCAATTGTTGGAATCATATCCCCCCGACGCATTTTGCGTGGGCACGGCGTTTGCCTCCAACGTACCGCTTAATACGACCGTTTCCCCTTGGGAAATTCCAAACCGTTTTACATACTGCGTAAATCCTGAAGGATTGGAAGCCGTAAACGCACCGTCTGCGTCCCAAGCGGGATGCGTGGGAGCTGCGGGAGCTGCGGGATAGTAGGCATTTTCCAAGAGATATGCCCGATATCTTGCCGCAGCCTCGGATGCATCGAGGACATCGTTCTGAATGATCAGATCTTCCGTCGACATCTGTCCGCTGTATTGCGTGACGTTGAATGCCATGCCCTCCTTCGCCGCGCTCAGCATGATCAGATCGACAAAATCTTTGACCGTGCCTTGCACGTTCCCTTCAAACCGCATGTCTGCCGGATATGTCAGGACCTTGTTGCCGTTCATATAATACACGATCCCGTCCGCCCCCATGGTGATCGTCATATAAACGTTGGGTGTCGTTTTGATCGTATCCCACTGAAAGCCGCTTGCAGGCTGCGCACCCGACGTCGACGGGAAGGCATTCGCAAGTTCCCGCACGCCATTGTCGTTCGTAAACCAGAACTTATCCAGCAACGCCTTTGTTGCGGGGTCGGAGTTCAGATTTACCGAATTCGCAACATTCAATTGCAGACTCGGAAGCGAAACGTTGATATTGCCCCACTTGGAACGCATGGCAACGGCGTCAAAGTCACTGTTGGCAGATTGCAGGAAGAAGGAGACCGTAATACCGCTTTGCGGATCGATCTTGCCGGAACCGAATTGCTCCGCCGCAAGTTCAACGCCGTTTGCCGCGCCGCTTTGCAGGATCGCGCCGCACGTCTCGCAGACATAGCTGCCCGCAACGTCCCCCGCCTGCCAATTATGTGTGGGAACAACGGCAAGATTTGCATAGAAGACAACGGATTCATCCGCCGCCGCGACCGCAATCCCCTTGTAACCGACCGTCGTTTCGGTGTGCGCAACAAATTCCGTCGCACCTTGCGATACATCGGCGATCTCGCCCTTGGTAAGCGCTGTTTCGTCGGCGACCGTCACAATGAAGTAAGCGATGCCGCCCTCTGCCGCCGCCACGCCCGTCTTGTTGAACTCAAAACCGTATGCCGACGTCAGCCCCGTATCCACCGTAACGATCGTATAGGTCTTCCCTGCAACGGTACAAACGACGATCTCGCCGTCCGATGCGGAAACAAACTTACCTGCGCTGCCGCTGCGGAGCGTGAAAGAATAGTCCTTCCAGCCATAAGCAACATCCTCGGAAGAATCGTTTGCATTGAGGAAGAGGTTTTCGGTGGAGCCGACTGCCAACCCCTCAAAGATGAAGATGAGTTTTCCGCCGATAGCGACGACCTGTCCGCCCTCGATGTCCGCTGCATTAGCGTCCGACGATTTGTTCGCCGCGGAAATCGTCGTCGAATTGATCAGTACACCGTTCTCATCCCGCGTTTCCACTACATACGCCTTGGGCGCTTCCCGGAAGGAAGGAATTTCCAGCGTGACGGTTTTCCCCGACAATCCTTTAAATGTCACGCCGTCCACCACGAGATCGCTTTCGCCGACGGGGACTTGGATCCCGTTGATCCAAATCGTATTGATAATGGTATCGCCACCCTGATCGCTGTATGTGATCTTGACCTCGCCGCCCTTTGTGAACGTTGCGCCGTTCGAGACATTTGTCGTCACGTCATACAGGGAAACCGCCGAAAGGTCAAACTTCACACCGAGCGTCTGCAAGGTATAGGCGTTGTCATAGAAGAAGTTCATTTCGGCAGTGCGCGTCTCGGATTTGAGCGCAATGACGACGCTGACTGCCGTTCTGTCGGCATTAAATTCGGCATAGCCGTATTCTCCCGCAAGGCGCGCCATGGCAACGGCTTCCTCAGGCGCACACGGCGCATCAAAGTTGACCGTAAAGGCGACATAACGCGTATAGGCGGCATGCTCTTGCGCAGGAATGCCGAGCGCCGTCTTCTGCGCCGTGCCTTCTGCATCGTCTGCAAACTTGCTGCCGACCCCCGCAAGCGCGAGCTGCGCATAGCCCGTAGCAATGCCGTCGGATATGGCGGTCACGTCATCCCCGACGGATGCCGTCAGATTTTGTGTCGGAATAAAGTTTGCAGTCCCGACTACAATCGCGTCCCCGGCTGCCGCGATTCCTTCAAGATGATTGTTGACAACGGCGCCCGTTGTCTGCCACACGTTCTTCCCGTTCGTATTCTTTCCGAAAATCATATTCGGATCGGACATGAATCGGATGTTCAGCGTACCGCTGACGGGAAGCGCTGCGGAATAGGTGAAATAAGGAGCTTGTTTTCCGAGATCGGCGCCTTTTGCAAACAAACTGTAAGTGATCCACAGCTGTTCGTTCAGATATGCAAGGCGGATGCGAAGCTGCGGCAGCGTGCGCATGAAAGCAATATAAGCCTCTTCCGTGATCTCATTGCCGTCGGGATCGGGTTTTCCGAGCGGCGTGCGCAGGTCGGGATCGTTCTCCTCCCCTTCCAGCGTGTGCGCAATGAGGTTGGTCGCAACCTTGTTTGCATAATGCGCTTCGTCCGCATCCGCTGCGTCATAGCCGATAAAGCCATCCTGACGCACCCACCAGCCGCTGCCGTCCGGCAAAGAAACAACGGTGCTTACGCCATTCAGCACAAGCGGCGCATTGTCGGTATATACCTGTGAGAAGGATTCCCGCACTTCCACAAATTCATTTTCGGAAAGCGTGAAATTCTTCCACTTCTTGTCTGCACTTTCCTCATCGGCGCGCAGGATCGTCCCGCCGCAGTATTCACACGTCACGGCATGGTCGCTGTTGCCCGCAGAATGTTCCCCGCCGGCGTCGTACACGCTTGCATAGAAGACGACCTCGTCGTCTGCAACGTATTCATACGCATAGACGCCCGTTTGGATGCATGTTCCCGCTTTCAGAACATAGACATTGAGCGCATCCGTCGAGAAATCATCGACCTGCCCGATCGTTGTCTGCTCCGCCGCAGCGGACGGACAGACAACCTTGTACATCGTTGCCGAATCCGCCTGTTTGCCGAGCTGGAAGTAATAGCTGTACGCCGCGCTGCCCGCCTGCACGCCATAGTCACGCGTATCGACGACCCCCGCAACGAAGTATCCCGCATCGTAGTCCCGATCGTTGCCCACCGTGCCGTACAGTGCGGCGGAAAATTCGTCGAACACGTTCTTGTCCGCGGCAACAATGGCGCCGTTTTCATACCGGAACCCGACATTGACGAACGCAGGCGCGGCGCCGTTTTCCAGCCCCGCTTCGCCGCCGTTGACGTTCAGCCAGAGGTCGGCGGCAAGATTGTCCGCCGTAAGCACTGCATCGTCGTACACGCTCGCCGTGTAGAAGTAGAGATCGGTGCCGTCTGCATAGAAATAGGTGTTGCCGATCTTCTGAACGCCGTCCCCCGTCGGCGCGCCGTAATAGAGATAGTTCACGACGGCATTGTCGGAAGCCTTATAATAGAACGGGATCCTGCCCTCCTTGGGGATGCCTGTCAGCGCGGGGATCGTGATGGTCAGCACGATGGTATGCACGCCGCCCTGTTCCTTGACGCTGTCCACGGTGTAGGCATACTCCGCGCCGCTGTCGCTCATCAGGCTGCCCTTTGCGCCCTGCTGCAACCCGCTGACCGGTTTCGCCATCCAGCCGCTGACCGTCAAATCGATCGATGCCGACGCATAGGCGGCGTCGCTCACGGTCAGGGTGACGGTGACGTCCGCACCCGTATTGACGGGAATGGATTCCCTGCCGCCTTCGATGGCGAACTGCGCCGTCATTGCGGGGACCGAGACCTGCGCAAGGTCGATGACGATCGCCTTCTCCTGTGCGCCCGTGATCGCGACCTCGGACATGCCCTCCTTGCCGACGCCGACGATGATGTCGAGAGCGTCGCCGTTATTTGTGACGAATACGACGGGCGAAGACGCGGCGGCAGCCGTCCCGAACGTCTGTCCGTCCGCCGCCCAGATGCGCAGGGCGACATAGCCCGTGCAGCCTTCGAGCGCCGTGCCCGCCGCCGTAAAGTCCGCGGGAAGCGCCGCAGCATTGCCCGCCGGCTGCAAGACGATTTGATCTTGCGCGTTGCCCGTGAAAGCGATGCTGCCAAAAGCGGTGCCGTCAAACGTTGCGCCGCCATTGTTAAACCGGAAGCCGTCGGCGCTGACGATGTTGTTTTTGACGATCGCCGCGATGAATTTCTCGTCGCCGACGGCGAGCGCGATCTCCTTTGTCACGCTGCCGATGGAGACGACGATCTTGAAATCGGTATCGTCCGCAAGCAGAACGTCCCCCTCTTTGAGCGTGACCCATGCTTCATCGCGTTTCACTTGCAGTGTGAAATCGTTGTGGGGCTGCTCGGCGCCGCCGAAGGAGATCATCACCTTGTCTTTCATGCTCGCAAAATCGAACGCCTCGTTCGCGGCATAGTAGCGGTCCTCCGCGTCCAGCCCCTTGAACGTGGCAGATTGCAGCTGCTCGGTCTCCGCAATGGAGACGGACGTGAAGGTCATGTTCATATAGTCGCCGTGCAGAACGGTATCGAACTGCGCGTCCGCATATTCGTCGGGGATCCTGATCCACGCGGTCAGGACGCCTGAATCGGCATGCTCATAGACAAGCTCCACGACGTTGTCCGTGCGGAACGTCCATGTAAGACGGATGCTGCTCTCGTCGTCATAGTCGCCCGTGCGCATGATGGTCCCCGTCGAATAGACCGCCCAATTTTCCCACGAGGAAGTGTCCGCGGGCATGGCACGCGGATCGTAATGTTCCCAATAGGTGGTATTTTTGAAGTCCTCTTCGTCGGCGTCCCGATGCGACCCGTAGTTGAATTCCTCCGTCGCCCCGCCGACCAAACCTGCAAGCAGGCGGTCGGGGTTGCCGATGCCGTTCATCAGAACGAAGGAGTCGTTGCGGACGATCACGGACATGCCGCCGTCATACGTATCGCTCGGATGGACGGGCGACGTGCGCGCATCGAACTCCCGCAGCGCGATCCCGATATTCGGGAAATACCACTGCTTGTCCCGATCGGCTGTGGGGATATCCTCCAAAGGGACATGCTGCGCCGTGCCCGTCACCGTGACGGACATGCCTTTGCGCAGACGCCCCACCGTCATGGACCCGACGGGCGTAGAGACGGTCTGCCCGCTCACGCGGGCGTCCACATTTCCGAACGCGGTGAGGGCGGTCAGGTCGCCGTTTTCCGTATCGTTGACGACGCCTGCATGGAACATACCGTAACGGACGGCTTCGCCCTTGCCTTCTTCGAGCGCTTGCGCGCTCTCCACGGCGCCGCAGCCGCGGCAGATGCCGTTTTGAAAATCGTGCGTGATACGCACTTCGAGCGGCAGATCGACCGCGACCTTGTTCGTATTCTTGAACGTGTCGCTTGCCTTGGGCACGGCGGTCATCTGTTGGGTGCCGATCATACCCCAATCCATTCCCGCCATCTCATAATCGCACGCATCGCCCTTGATCCGTTCGCGCTTGCCGCTCACCGTCTCCACGTTGATCGTGAGCGCTTTGACGGCATTGCCGAACGCCTCCGTGCGCCGTGCCTCGTCCGCCGTCTCATAGTCTGTCAGCGTGATGCGGTTTTTGTCGGACAGGAACTTGGCACTGCGTACCTCATCCGACGCGCCGCCGCCCGTGTCACCGGGCGCACAGGCAAACAGACATAAAGACAGCAACATGCAAAATAAAAGCAGTAGACCGACTTTTACTTTACGCATAGGTCTTTCGTCCTCCCCCCAATATACAGTTTTCCGCCATCATAACAAAAGTATGATAGCATGAAGATTTTACAACAAAAAAATTTGACTGTCAATATGTTTCGGAAAAAATCTTTCGCGCTTTTGTGAAATTTTGTAAAACGGTTCGTGAAAGCAGAGCGCCCCGTCTTTGTCGGACGGTGCCGCCTGCCGACGGATACAGCATCTGCAATCGGCGAAAAAGCATACCCCGCAGCACGGAGCAAGGGAACACCGCCGCGCGGCGCACGAGCCGCACATCCCGCGCGGGTCTTTGTGCGCAAAAAAAGCGCTCCCCGAAGGGAGCGCCCGCTTGCCGTAGTTTCTTATGCCGCCGAAGAGATTCCCTCCGGAACTGTGACACTCTGCCCGCCATAGGTATAGAGGTAGCCCATGGACATCGCGCCGTCAAAGCTTGCAAAGCCCTCGACGACGCCCTCCACCCCGTCGTCCGCATAGACCGCCGCAAGGCTGCCGTCCTTGAACTTATAGACCGGCGCCCCGTCCGTCTGTCCGGAGCCGCTGCCCGCCGACGCGTCCGCCTTCGCTTTCACATACCCCTTATGTTCGTCACTGTATTCATATTCTGCAAATTTCTCTGCCAATGCAGATACATCCGAGAGGCGCGCATATATATAAAGGTTTCCGGCAACCGAAGAGAGCGCCGTAAAATCCGTCTTCCCCCATGCTCCGTCCCCGTCCTTCATATACGACGTGTTGTTGGAAAGATCCACATACAGCTCCGCTTTGCCGCTGCCATACAGGATGTTCACATTCTGGTCGCTGAGCACCTCCAAAAATGCCTTGACATTGTCCGAGGCATCCGCTTCAAAGTTGTAGTCCATCGTCATATACATACGGCTCTCGTCCACCGTGAGCGTGACGGTCGCCGAACCCTCGATGGTCACGCTGGTCGCCGCAATGCTGATGATCCCGCCATCATAGCTCTCCGTTTCGATCGACGTTCTGTATTCGAGCCCGAATTCCGTTTTAAAGTTGGGCAGTTCCGCCCCGCTCTGTGCGGCGGTCAGCTGCGCAGTACCCCCCCCCTGCGACGTTGCCGTCTTCTTCACCGCAGCGTCCCATTCCGCCTCCGTGACCTTGTCCGAAACCATGTTCTTTGCCTCGGACACGCAAGACCCGCAGCCCGCCAGCGCAAACAGCATGCAGCCCGAAAGCGCAACGGCGCCTGCCGCCAAAAAAGTTCTCTTCATAGTTTCCTCCTTCCGGAACGTTTTGCGATACTATCATACCCTATCCGGGGTCTGTTGTCAAGAGGTTAAGAAAAAATATTTCACGCGGCAAGGACAAGGGCGCAGGACCCGCCGAAGCGGCTGCCGACAAAAACCGTCAAAAACCGACAGATTTTTTGCCGCCCGATCTGATATGATACTTGCGTCCGGACCGCTCCGGAGCAAACTGCCATGAAACACGCTTTTTTACAAGAACAAGAGACGGTGCGCCTTCTGATCGGCACCATTCACGACGCATTGCAGGAAATTTTTGCAGTTAAGGCTGCCTCGCCCGCGCGGGAATTTTTGCGCGGCGAGATCTACGCCTATGTGGAATGTCTGGAAATTTTGCAGCTCTGCCCGCGCTTTTGCGCCCTCGGCATCGATTACGAGGTCGAAAAGCGCTTCCCCCTGCCCTGACGCATCAAAAAAACGCTCCCCGCAAGAGCGCGGGGAGCGTCAACACCGTTTCTCAGTATTTGGTCACTTTGACGGATTTGATATAGATGGGCATATCGACGGGCGTTTCGAAATCGGCGTCGAGATTGCCCTTTTGCACGTTTTCAAACACGTCGTAGCGGTTGAGCACCTGATCGGACATCGTCTGCGTGAAGGAAGCATCCTCGTCGAGCGTCTCCTTATATTCCTCAATGGCGGCGAGCAGCCCGTCCGTCATCTGTTCCTCGTAATTCTTCACTTTGCCGAACACGCAATAGCTGTCGCTCTCCGTCATCGTCTCGCCCGTGAAGGTGTAGAACATCGACGTGGCGCTATTGTACTCATAGCCCACGAGCTGATATTTTTCGCCGTCGTTGGCGGAACCGCCGTCGATGCGCTCCACCCAGACCTCCTCGTCCGTGCCGACGCGGTTGCCGTTCCCGGCCCTGCCGAGTTTGGGCGTATAATACATGACAAGCGCGCCCGTCGTAGCGGAAATATCCCTTCCGTTTTCCTGCTCGACGCCGTTCTCGGAAAATTCCCCGTAAACGGAATAGAGGGGCTGTGTACGCGCCTCATCCTTCCAGACCGTCTGGGTGAACGCGGTGCCGTTCCCGGAAAGCGCATTCACGATGGAGAAGTAGTCGGCTTCCACCAATCCGTCCTCCCCCAGACCGTAACCGCCCGTGTACAGACGCGTGCCGCTCTCGCCCTCGTAGTCATGGACGACGAACTTGTATTCCACGCCGTCCGCGGTGAACCCGTTATAATATCCCGCATCGGCAAGTTCGATGAAGTGCTGCACCGTCCGCGGCGCGTCGATACGCGAAAGGACGTATTCCACCTCGTAATCCTTGCCGTTGAAGGAATAGGTGATCGTCACCTCCGGATTGTTGGACGTGGTGCAGCCCGCGAACATGACAACGGACCCCGCCGCAATGAGCACAGCCGTTCCCGCAGCCGCCATGCGGCGCAATGATTTTTTGTTCATAGCCATATCTCCTGAGATTTCCCCCCTATTGTACCCTGAAAACGCCGTTCCGTCAAGCGGTTTGCGCCGTTCGGGAATGAAAATTGTGTGTGGAACGCGCAATTCCCGCCCGCAGCGCGCCGTCTGCCCGCACAAAACGCGCAAGCCGCCGCGTCAAAAGGACGCGGCGGCTTGCGCAAAGGTTCAGATCAGCAACAGAAGAATGCTTGCAAATTGCAGCGCCGTACCCGCGATGTCGAAGATGTGCCAGATACAGTGAAACCACGTTCTGCGCCTGCCGAAGGCGTAAAAGAGGATGCCGAGCGTGTAGGCGACGCCGCCCGCGAGCAGCAGCGCCGTCCCCGCGGCAGACATGGCAGCCAGAAGCTGCGGCAGAACGGCGAGCGCCATCCAGCCCATGACGACATAGAGCGCCATGGAGATCGCCTTCACCGCCTTGTTGTTCATGGCGACGGCGTTCAGCGCAATGCCTGCGGCGGCAAGCGTCCATTGCAGCGCGAACACCGTCCACCCCGCCGCCGTGCCGCCCAGCGCAATGAGGCAGAAGGGCGAATATGTTCCCGCGATGAGCAGGAAAATGGTGCAGTGATCGAAGATGCGGAAGACGCCCTTCCCCTTTCCGTCGGGGAACAAATGATAGAGCGCGCTCATTGTATAGAGCAGCGTGGCGGAGGCGCCGAACAGCGAGACCGCCGCCACCGCGCCCCGCGCGGGAAGCGCATAAGCGGCGAGCACGATCCAGAAAAACAATCCGAGGACGGCGCCCGCGATGTGTGAAACGCCGTTTGCCACCTCCTCCCGCCTGCTGTAAAAGGAATAAAATCTGCCGTCCTGCGTGGTCGTGCCGCGCTCGGTGTGTTCCGCCGTCGTCTGCATAGCCGCCTCCCGTTCCGAAACTTCCCTTCAAGTATATGTCGGTTTGGCGAAAGTTGCAACCTACCGTTCGGATGCCGCGCGCTACTTCGGAACGGGCGCATTCTACCGCACAAAAACGCCGCTCTACCCAAAGTAGAGCGGCGTTTTTCAACGCAAAAAGAGCACCAGCGCGATGACCGCCACGGCAATGACCGTGCCGACAATGTAACAGACGGTGCGGATCTTCTTCTTTTTCTGCGGATCCATGGGCCGATAGCCCGCGGGAACGAGCTCCCCGCCGCAATAGGGACAGCGGGCCATGTGGTCGAGCACGCTCTTCCCGCAGTGCGGGCAGGGCAGGACATGCTTTTCCAGCCGCGCGCGCCGCCGCTCGGCGCGCGCCTCTTCCCGCGCAAGGCGTTCGTCTTCGGGACGCATCACATGCTCTCGTGGATGGTCCGCGCAATGACGTCATCCTGCTGTTCTTTGGTGAGTTTGTTGAAATTCACCGCATATCCGCTCACGCGGATGGTGAGCTGCGGATATTTTTCGGGATGCTTCTGCGCGTCGATGAGCGTCTCGCGGTTGAAGACGTTGACGTTGAGATGATACCCGCCGTCGCCCACATAGGCGTCCAGCATATTGACGAGGTTTTCCGTTCTCTGATCGGACATGATATTTCCTCCTGAAAGTTTTTTAAGGGAAATGCGCCGCTCTTCGGTCATTCCGGACGGCGCGGCGTATGCCGCGGAGCGCGAGAATCCCTTGGCGCATTACCGCTCTTACACGGTGGGATTCTTCGCTATCGCTCAGCATGACGCGTTTTGCGGGCTTTCGGTACAGCCCTTGCCTCCCCTGTGCAAGGGGAGGCAAGAAAGCGTGCCCTGCCCGTGTTTTCTCTCAAATCACGGCAAAGATTTTTGCCTTTGCAAAAAGAAATTCGTGAACCCCCTATTCCTTCCCCAGCGACTGCGGCGTGACGGAGAAGGTGTTGGAGATGCCGTCGCGGGCGTAGTCGTAGGGAAGTTTTGCGACCGATTCGAGCGAAGCGAGCGCGCCGTGACTGTCCCTGCCGTGCATGGGATTGGCGCCCGGCGCGAGCGGTTCGCCCGCCCGCCTGCCGTCCGGCGTGTTGCCTGTCTTTTTGCCGTACACCACATTGGAAGTGATGGTGAGGATGGACATGGTGGGCACCGATTCGCGGTACGTCGTATGGGACTTGATGAAGTTCATGAACGTCTTGACGAGCCAGACGGCGATCTCGTCGGCGCGGTCGTCGTTGTTGCCGTACTTGGGATAGTCCCCCTCGATCTTGAAATCGGTGACGATGCCCTTTTCGTTGCGGACGGGGTACACCTTTGCGTACTTGATGGCGGAGAGGGAATCTGCCGCGCACGAAAGCCCCGCAATGCCCGTGGCGAAGAAGCGGCGCACTTCGCTGTCGTGCAGCGCCATTTCGAGCGCTTCGTAGCAGTACTTATCATGCATGTAGTGGATGACGTTGAGCGTGTTCACATACAGCCCCGCGAGCCAGCGCATCATCTCCGTGTACTTCGCCTTCACCTCCTCGAAGCTGAGGGGACCGTCCCCCGTGACGGGCGCATAGGGCGGCGAGACCTGTAAAGGATTTCCCGCCTTGTCGCATTCCAATTCGTCCTTGCCGCCGTTGATGGCGTACAGCAGGCACTTGGCAAGGTTGGCGCGCGCGCCGAAGAACTGCATGTCCTTCCCGACGCGCATGCTCGAAACGCAGCAGGCGATGCAGTAATCGTCCCCCATTTCGGGACGCATCAGATCGTCGCTCTCATACTGGATGGCGCTCGTCGCAATGGAGACCTGCGCACAGAACGTCTTGAAATTTTTGGGAAGGCGCCGCGACCAGAGCACGGTGAGGTTGGGTTCGGGCGCGGGACCCAGATTGAAGAGGGTGTGCAGGATGCGGAAACTGTTCTTTGTGACGAGCGGTCTGCCGTCCACGCCCATGCCGCCGATGCTCTCCGTCACCCACGTCGGATCGCCGCTGAACAGTTCGTTGTATTCCCGGATGCGCATGAACTTGACGACGCGCAGCTTCATGACGAAGTGGTCGATGAGTTCCTGCGCCGCCTCTTCCGTGAGCGTGCCCTCGTCGAGGTCGCGCTGGATATAGATGTCGAGGAAGGTGGAATTTCTGCCGATGGACATGGCGGCGCCGTTCTGATCCTTAACGGCGGCAAGATAGCCAAAGTACAGCCATTGGATCGCCTCCTGCGCCGTCTCGGCGGGTCGGGAGATGTCGAAGCCGTAGGAAGCAGCCATCTCTTTGAGCCTGCCCAGCGCTTTTATCTGCTCGGAGAGCTCCTCCCGGTCGAGGATCTTGTCGGGCGTCATTTCCCCGCACAGGAGTGCTTTATCCTCCTGCTTCTTTTTGATGAGGTAGTCGACGCCGTAGAGCGCGACGCGGCGGTAATCCCCCACGATGCGCCCCCTGCCGTAGGTATCGGGCAGCCCCGTTAAAATGTGTGCGTGGCGGGCGAGCCGCATTTCGGGCGTGTAGGCATCGAACACGCCGTCGTTGTGCGTCTTGCGGTATTTGGTGAAGACCTCCCTGACCTGCGGCGAAATATGATAGCCGTACATTTCGAGCGCCTCCTCCGCCATGCGGATACCGCCGAAGGGCTGCAATGCGCGCTTGAAGGGCTTGTCCGTCTGAAGCCCGACGATCTTTTCGAGCGTCTTGTCGAAATAGCCCGCCGCATGCGAATTGACGCGCGAGACGATCTCGGTGTCGGCGTCGTACACGCCGCCCCGCTTGCGCTCCTCCTCGGAGAGGGCGAGCACCTGTTTCCAGAGCGTCTTTGTCGCCTCCGTTGCGGGCGCGAGGAAGCAATCGTCCCCCTCATAGGGGGTGTAGTTGCGCTGGATGAAATCGCGCACGTCCACTTCATCGTTCGACCATCTGCCGCGTTCAAAAGAGCGCCATGCCTTTTCAAAGTCCATTGTCGTCACCATATCGTAATGTATTTTGTGAATTTATCCCGTGTTTTACGCATGCACGGCGCAGATCCCGCCGACGGGGTCAGGGCTGCTCCGCAAGTTTTGCATCCAGCCAGAGTTCTAAAATTTCCTCCGGCTGAAAGCCCGTGCAGCGGGCGATCTCCTGCCCGTCCCGAAAGACGATGAGCGTGGGAACGCGCACGATCTCCAACGCGCGCACCCGCTCCGCATTCTCCTCGTTCACTTCGAGATGCCCGACGGGAATGCCCCGCGCGGCGGCAAGCCTGCGGACGACGGGCAGCAGGCTCAGGCAGTTTGCGCAGCCCTCGCCGCTCACTTCCAGAAGTTCGTACATCGTTCACCTCAGTGCGCGTATTTCCCCGCGCGCAGGATGCGCTTTGCGTTCTCCACGCGTTCGGGAGAGGGCGGCTGCACCCCTTCGAGGGGATAGCCGCGCAGCAGCGCACGGTACTTCTGCACCCCCATCGTGTGATAGGGCAGCACCTCCACCCTGTCCACATTGCTCAACGAATCGAGGAAGGCGCGCAGTTTTTGCAGCATCGCATCGTCGTCCGTCAGACCGGGAACGAGCACGTGCCGCACCCACATCCTGACGCCCTCCCCCTCCAAAAACTTTGCAAACGCCAGCACGGGCGCATTGCTCCTGCCCGTCAGAAACCTGTGCGCCGTGTCGTCGATGTGCTTGACGTCGAGCAACACGAGGTCTGTGACGCGCGCGAGCGCCTTGTAACGGGCATCCTCTTCCGAAAAACAGACGCCCGATGTGTCGAGGCAGGTATGGATGCCGCGCTGTTTTAGAAGGGTGAAGAGTTCGAGCACGAAACCGAGCTGCATGAGCGGCTCGCCGCCCGAAACGGTGACGCCGCCGCCCCCTGCAAAATAGCTCTTGTATTTGAGCACCTCGCGGGCGACGTCCTCGGCAGACATCTCCTGCCCGCCCGCAGCGTCCCACGTGTCGGGATTGTGGCAGTACTTGCAGCGCATGGGACAACCCTGCAAAAAGACGACGGAGCGGATGCCGGGGCCGTCCACCGTTCCGAACGATTCAAATGAATGCACCCGACCGACCACGCGCGCCCCCTTCCGATAAAAACAGGCAATCTTTGATCCCCTCAAAAATTGCCCAGACGAACGACATTTCCGCCCTGCGGCTTCACGCGGTGCTCCGCTTTTGCTTCGTCAGTTGCCGCAGGCGTCTTCAACTGCCCATATCATACCACAGCTTGCGCGGCTTGTCAAGGAAACGGGCGTATTTTGTCGGAAAAAAATTTTCCGCACATACTAAATATTGTGTTTCATGAATGGATGTTCCACAAAATATAGATATTTCCTTTGTGAACGAAGCCGACGGCGCGGCAGGCAAAGACCGCCCGCAGAAAAACGAGCGCCGCCCCGGCGGGCGGCGCTCGTCGGAGCGTTTCTTATTCCCACGCGAGCGGTTCGCCGCCCAGGATGTGGATGTGCAGGTGCATGACGGTCTGCCCCGCGTTCTCCCCCTGATTGACGACGAGACGGTAGCCCTCTGCAAGCCCCAGATCGGGCGCGAGCCGCCCGATTTTGGCGAGCGCGCGGGCGAGAAGCGCGGTCCGCTCCCCGTCCGCCTCCGCGAGCGTTGCAAAGTGCGCGCGCGGGACGCACAGAAGATGGATCTTCGCCTTGGGTTCGATGTCTTTGAAGATGACGATCTCGTCGTCCTCATACACTTTTGCGGAGGGGATCTCCCCTGCGGCGATCTTGCAGAATACACAGTTTTCCATCGTTATATCTCCTTTTCGATACGGGCATGATAGCCGTCTTTTTCGCGTTCCGTCAGGGTGACTTCATACATGCCCCCCTCCCGTGCCTCCTCCGCATAGACGCGGATGTAGTTGGCGGTGCAGCCGCCGTCCGCCTCGAAGAGCGCGGAAAACGTTCTGCCCGCAAACCGCGCGAGATAGCGCTCCTCCGCTTCGGCGGCAGCTTGCAGCAGCCGCGCCATACGCGCCTTCTTCACGTCCGCCGCAAGCTGTTTCCGCTTTGCCGCGTTCGTTCCGGGACGGGGAGAATAGGGAAAAGCATGCACGCGGGCAAACCCTGCCTCACGGATGAGGGAAAGCGTCCCTTCAAAGTCCTCCTCCGTCTCCGAAGGAAACCCCGCGATGAGGTCGGTGGTGATGGCGGCATCCGGAAATACGTCGTAAATGCGCGCGCACGCCTCCAGATATTCCGCCCGCGTATACCGCCTGTTCATGGCGGAAAGCACCCTGTCCGCACCGCTCTGCGCGGAGAGGTGGAAGTGTTCGCACACGTTCCCCGCCGCCTTCATCTTTTCGAGGAATTCCCGCGTGACGATCCCCTCTTCGAGCGACCCGAGACGGATACGCGCGGGTACGCCGGCAAGATACAGCAGCAGATCGCCGAGGTCGGCGTCTCCGTCCCGATAGGACGTGATGTCGATGCCGGTGAGCACGACTTCGCGCGCGCCGCACGCCAGAATTTCGGCACGCACGCGCTCCATGCAGCGCGAGCGCGAACGCCCCCGCAGATAGGGAATGACGCAGTAGGAACAAAACCGGTCACACCCGTCCTGGATGCGCACATCCTGCCGCGTGCGCGTGCGCTTTGCAAAGGGCAGTTCGCAGAAGGCGCGCTCCCCTTCGAGCAGTACGCCGCGCGCATCCAGACGCTCTAAAACGAGGTCCTTGCGCATCGTGCCCGCAACAAGCGTGACGCCCTTGCGGGAAGCGAACGCCTCCGGTGCGCGCTGCGAGGCGCATCCGCACACGATGACGGGCGCAGACGGGTTATACTTTTGCAGCCGCGCCACCGCCTGACGGCTCTTTTTTTCCGCCTCGGCGGTGACGGCACAGGTGTTGAGGATATAGAGATCGGCGGCGCACGGCTCGGCGGAAGTCTCCCAGCCGCGCGCTTCCAGCCCCGCCATGAGGGAGGCGCTCTCCGCCTCGTTCACCTTGCAGCCGAGCGTAAAGACACATGCCTTCATCCGAGTTCCCCCACTGCATGCATGATGACGGCAAGCAGCGCGACGGCAGCGGTCTCGGCACGCAGGATGCGCTTGCCAAGGGAAATGCCCGCATACCCCATCGACTGCGCGAGGGCGTATTCTTCTGCGGAAAATCCCCCTTCGCTGCCGACAACGGCGCATACGGACGCCCCCATGTCCGCGACGGAGCGCTCGCTCCGTTCCAGAAATTCACAGGCGAACAGCTTGTCGCGGTATGCCGCACCCGCCGCGAGCGCCTCTTCCAGCGCGGGGAAATAGTCCACCTGCGGCACGCCCGCGCGCAGGCACTGTTTCGCCGCCTCGCGCGCCACGCGGCGCAGACGTTCAAGTTTGTTTTCGTTCATGTACGCCGCGCAGAACCGCGAGGAAAAGACGCCGATGCGGCTTGCGCCCAGCTCCGTCGCCTTCTGCACGACGAGCTCCGTCTTGTCCCCTTTCAGGGCGCCGACGAGCAGAAAGACGTCCGTCTTCGGTTCCCTGTCCGAGACGCTCTCCCGCACGACATGCACGGCGATCCCCTGCCTGTCCGCACGGGTGACGACGGCGGAATACTCCTTTCCGCTGCCGTCGAAGAGGGTGACTTCATCCCCCTCCGAAAGGCGCAGGATGTTTCTTGCGTGGCGGCTCTCCTCGGGAGAGAACACCACCTCGTCCGCGATCTCTTCCACAAAAAAACGCTTGGGCGCCGCCATAGTCACCTCGTATAAACAAGGGCGTACCACTCGCCCGTGACCCTTTCCTGCCGCAGCGAAAGCCCCTGCGCCTCAAACGCCTCTTTGACGAGGGAGAGCCTGTCCGCGATGATGCCGCTCAAAATGAGCGTGCCGCCCTCTTTGAGGTTCTTGGGGATGGAGGGCGCAAGGCGCACCAGCACCTCCGCCGTGATGTTGGCGAGCACCACGTCGCCGCGCACATCGCTCTGCTCCAACAAATCGGAGTGCGCGACGATGCACTTCTGCGATACGCCGTTTCTGAGCGCGTTGTGCGTTGCGCTCTCCACGGCAACGGGGTCGATGTCGGTGAGATAGCAGATTTTCGCGCCCAGCTTTGCCGCCGCGATGCCTAAAATGCCGCTGCCGCAGCCCACATCGATGACGGCGTCCCCCTCTTTGACCGCCTCTTGCAGCGCTTCGAGGCACATCCTCGTCGTCTCGTGTTCCCCCGTGCCGAACGCCATGTTGGAATCGAGCGTGACGACGGCCTCATCCGCCTCCTGCGAATAGCCGATCCACTCCGGAACGATGACGACGCGCGCCCCGATATGCAGGGGGCGGAAGTGCTTTTTCCACACGTCGATCCAATCGTCGCCGTCGATGATGCGGCGCGTCTCTTCGAGCGAGCCGAAATTCATGCCGCCGCGCGCCTGCATTTCAAGAAGCTGCGCGCGGATGGAGGAAATTGCGGCATCCGCCGCGTCGGGATGCAGAAAGCACTTGACGAGCACATCCGTGCGGGGCGTGCGCAATTCCTCGTCGAGATAGTCCCAATAGACGCCCGCCTCGCCCCGCAAAAGCGCGACGACGTCCCCGGCGTCGCTGACGGCGACGCCCCCTTCCGTATACTGCCACATGACGTCGGCGACCAGCTCGCTCGCCTCGTGCGTCGTGTGGACCGTGAGTTCCACATATTGCATATCTTTATTATAATTCGCAAAAAGGGGATTGTCAAGAGAACCATTGTGTGATATAATGAACTTGACGGGCGGAGAATTCCGTCCAACAAAGGAGCAGAATATGAACAACAAAAAAATCGTGACGGCGGCGGCGTTCACGTCGCTTGCGCTGTGCATCCTGACCGTCGTTCTGGCGGTGGTCGCATTCCTCATATTGCCCAACCTGCCGGAACAGGACTTCGGCGGGCTCGCGGAGGCGCTGGCAGGCAGTTTGGCAATGGCGCTCGCGCTCGTCGTCATGCTCGTCATCGTCCTCATCGTCGCCGCCGTCTCCCTCGTCTTTTACATCATTGCAACGGTGCTGCTCATGCGCGCGCGGGCGGGCTATCCCGCGGGGATGAGCACGGCGATCGCGCTCTTTGTGATGACCATCGGAACGATCGCCGCCCTGACCGTCGGCATCATGCTGTGCGGCATCTCGCATTCCGCCGTCCTCATTGCCGTTTCCGCCGTGTATCTTGTTGCGGTGACGGCGGAAGCCGCCGTGCGCGTTTCCTGCGCCGTCCGGCTTTTGCTTGCCGCACGCATGCAAAAAGCCGCCGAAGAGAAGGCGGCAGAGGCGGAAGCGCAGGCGGCAGAAACGGAACCTGCAAACAGCGACGGGATCTGATACGACCATCTCAAAAGAGCGGCTCCTTCGGGAGCCGCTCTTTTGCGTAACGCCCACCGATGACCGCGGGGGGGGCGAGAATGTTATTCCGGGCGGGGCGGATGCGCATCGTCGTCGGCAGCGCCCTGATCGGGCGGCGTTTTTTGCTCCTCCAAGGATACGGACGTTCCGCGTTCCGCCTGCGGCGCGCCCTTGCGCCGTTCTGCAAGCAGTCTGCGGACAGCGCCGATCCTGCCCTCATACAAATTGCCCGTCAGATCGAGCGCGTACATGCGCAGCGTGCCGAGCTTGCCGCCGTCCGTCAGAACGCGTCCGAGTTCGGCGACGGACAGTTTCAGCCCGATGCTGTGGCGCTGTTCGATGACGATGTGCGTGCGCGCGTCCAGCCCCGCCTTTTCGCGGTAGAGCGCCGTAAAGTCAAAGGCAACGCCGCCGTTGCGGATGCCGAGCTCCTTGACGGCGACTTCGTTCACCGAACGGTTCCCCACGGTGAGAGAGGCGTACACCTCGTGCGTGTCGGGGTCCGCTGCGTACATCCCGACGAATTTCAACCGCTGCACCGCCAGCCTGCTGCGCAGCGACAGCACAAAGAACAGCACCGCGCAGGAAAGCGCGATCGCCGCAATGCCCAACACCAACACGAGAACGCCTGCATTTTCATTCAGCCACATACCCTTCCTCCGCTTATATTGTATGCGCGTCTCCCGCCCGTATCCGCACAATTTGTGTCGGTTTTTCGGAAAGGAGGACGCTTTTTGAAACGCGTCCTCCTTTCAAGAGGGAGAATTATTTTTCAGAATAGACGGGATCGAGGAAGGCGGCGGGGTCGGTCTGTTCGCCGTCCTGCGTCATTTCAAAGTGCAGGTGTTCTCCCGCACCCGCCTCCGAACCGTATGCCTCGGCGACGGCGGCGATCTTCTCGCCGCGGGTGACCTTGTCCCCCTCTTTCAGCCCCTCAACGGGCTCGACAAAGCGATAGAGGGAAACGAGCCCGTCGCCGTGGTCCACGGTGATGAGGTTGCCGAGTTCCTCGGAGAGGCTCACGGACGTCACCGTTCCGTCTGCGACGGCGTACACTTCTGTCCCCGCGGCAGCGGCGAAGTCCACGCCCTGATGCCGGTAATAAAAGCCCGTCAGCGAGTTTGCATAGACGACATCGTGCTCCACCGAATAGCCGTCCGCCGCAACGGGCGCGACATAGAGCACCTCGCCGCCCGTCGGCTCGTCCTGATCCTCGTCGGGTTCGTCCGGCTCTTCGCCCACATCGCCCTGATCGCCCGCGGGGTCTTCGGCAAGGTCGCCGCCGTCGTTCGTGGCGAAATACACCGTGAGCACGGTCGCCGCGGCAAGCAGCAGCACACTGACGAGGAGCAGAACATAGTATAACAGTTTTCTTTTGGAATTGGTCTTTTCGTCTTTCATGATATGCCTCCGTTTGGTATGTAGATGTTTGACCGTTTCCCGCCCGCTTATACCTGCCGGCTGCAAAAATTTTCAGAACCCGCCGAAGATGACGGGCGTCCCCGCCGCCGTGCAGCCGTGCCCCACGGCGATGTGCAGATTGACCTGCACGCCGCTTAGCAGGATGCCCGCGCCCAAAAGCGGCGAATAACAGTAATAACTCACCGCGCCACCCACCGATTCCGTAAAGAGTACTTCCGCACGGTAAGCGTGCAAAAGTTCCGCATGCACGTCCCCCGCAAAGCGTGCGCTCTCCCCCGCCACGGAGTGGGTGAGTTTGAAGAGGAAGGGCGTCGTTGTGCGCACGACGCGCGCCGAAGAAGAAGCCCCGCACGAAAGTTCATAGCCCTCCCCCGCGAACACGGGAAGGCGGCAGAGCGCATAAATAAAACACGCGCACAGCAGCGATGCGGCGGCGGCAAGACAGGAAACAATGCGTTTGGCGATCATGGCGGTCCTCCCGCGGCAATTGTTGACCGCCCGCGCGCCGTTTATACCTTGCTTTTTTCCGCCGTACAATTGATACGGCAAGAGCCGCCGCGCCCGCAGGCGCGGCGGCTCTTGCCGTATCGGCTCTTCCATGACCGTTCCGCGGCAACGCGGCGTCAGGACGGTGCAAAAATTTCGGAGGCGAGACGCGAGACTTCCTGTACGGTCTGCGCCGCAAACAGGCGGCGCTTGTATTCCGCCGCGCCCGGTCTGCCCTTACAATAGAAGGCCGCCATCTTGCGCATGAACACGACGGCGAAGCGTTCGCCGCAGAGCGCTGCCGTCTCCGCAAGCTGACGGGAAAACAGTTCCCCGACGGGCGGCGCCTCCCGTTCCGCGATCTCGGAAAAGACCTGCGGGCGGCAGAGTGCGGCGCGGGCGATCATCACGCCGTCCGCCCCCGTGCGGGCGAGCATGGCGTCAAAATCCTGTTTGTTCCACACGCCGCCGTTGGCGATGACGGGAATGCGCACCGCACGTTTCGCCGCGGCGATCTCGGCATAATCGGGCGCACCCGCATACAGCTTGTCCCGCGTTCTGCCGTGCACGGTGATCATGCATGCGCCCGCGCCCTCGCACATCCTGGCAAATTCCGCCGTCACCTTGTGCGCCTCATCCGTGCCCGTCCGGAACTTGACGGAGATGCGTTTGCCGCTCTTTGCGCATGCCGCGACGATCTTCTCCGCAAGAGGCATGTTCTCCATGAGGGCGGAGCCGTCGCCGTTTTTGACGATCTTGGGCATGGGGCAGCCCATATTGATGTCCACGAGGTCAAAGGGAGCAAGTTCCGCGCTCTCGCAGGCGGCGCGCATGAGCGCGGGGTCGCTGCCGAAGATCTGCACCGCCTTGGGGGTCTCGTCCCCGCAGTAGAGCAGCTTCTTCGTCTCCTCGCTCCCATAGGCAAGCCCCTTGGCGGAGACCATCTCCGTAAAGGTGAGCCCCGCGCCGAGGCGCATGCACATGGTGCGGAACGGGTGGTTGGTATACCCCGCAAGCGGCGCGAGAAAGACGTTGGAGGGGCATACCATGCCCGCGATGTCAAGCGGTCGTGTCACGTTCCGCCTCCTGCATATAGAACGCGCGCTCCTCTGCGGAGAGGGCGTTCACATCCTTGCCGTCCGCCCGGACGCGCGCTTCAAACGCGGTGTATTGCGCCTGCATCTTCTTCCCGTAATCCAGCAGCGCCTGTTCGCAGTCGCCGCCCGCCTTGTAACCGAGCACTGCAGCGCAGTATAAAAACCTGCCGAGCGCGGCACTCCCCGCCTCGGTCAGCTCCCCGATGGCTGCCGCCGCGTCCGCCGCCGCCTGCTCGCGGGAGATGACCCAGCCCCCCTTCTCCGTCCGCTTGGCGATCTTCTGCGCGCGCAGCAGAGCGGGAAAACAGGCGGGGACATCGTTGACGCTGTCCGAAAAAGTCGCCTGATGCTTCTCCGTCATCTTGTTCTTTTCCCACACGGAGAGCGCGCCGTCCGCGCCGCTCGCCGCGTCCCCGCCGAAGACGTGGCTGTGACGGTCGATGAGCTTGCGGCACAGCCCCGTGAGGACGTCCGTCATCGTGAAATGTCCGCGTTCCTCCTCCATGAGGGTATGGAACGCCGCCTGCATCAGGACGTCGCCCGCCTCTTCGCACATCTTGTCGGGATCGTCCGCATCGATGGCATCCACCAGCTCATACGCCTCTTCGAGACAGTTGATGCGGATGCTCCGATGCGTCTGCGCCCTGTCCCACGGGCAGCCGTCGGGCGCGCGCAGACGGCGCATGACGGCAAGGAAATCATCGAGGCAGAACTTCTTTTTGTCGAGCAGCGCCTCATCGGGCAGCACGAGCGCGCACGCCGTGCCATACGTCTTCTGCCTGTCCGCCTCAAAGAGGGCGATGCGCTGCGCCCTCTCCCCGCAAACAAACACGGCGGGCGCTTCGTCGCCGAACTTTTCCGTGAGCACGAGTTTGACATCCCCCGCGAGCTGCCTGTCCGCAAGGTCGTAGACGACGAGCGGCCGCGTGAGCGGGCGTTCCGACGCCTCCTGCGCGGAGACCGCCGTGAATGTGCCGAACACCCCCGCGGCAGCTGCGGCGCAGGCGCTTTTCGAGACGCCGGGGAGGACGCGGACCCCCTTCCCGCCCGCTAAGAACCCCGCGACGCGGTCCTCGAAGGCGCCGCCGTCCACGCAGTATGCGACGTTCTTCGCCCGCGCCTGCGCCCGCAGAAAGCGCACCGCCTTCCGCTCGAACGTATCGTAACTGCGGCTGGTCTCATACAGCCCGTCCAGGCTCTCAAAGGCGATCCCCGCTTCCTTCAAACTTTCCGCCGAAGGATGCGCGGCAGTGCGCACGAACACGGCGTCCGCCTTCCCGATCGCCGCAAGCGCGTCCTGCGTCAGTTGTCCCTTCTTGGTTCCGAGTCCGATGATGGTGAGCATATCTCTTCTCCCGTTTGTGTCTGTGTGCCGTTACAGTATAAAACAAATCGAAGAAAAAAGCAACCAGATAACAGACGTTGGAGGCGACCGCCGCACCCGCAACGCCGAACGCGGGGTCGGCGACAAGTATGCCTTCCAGCGCCGTCTTGACGACAACGGCTGCCAGCATGGACAGCGCCGCGCGCTTTGCCATGCCCATTGCCGTCAGACAGGCGGTGAGCGTCTCGACGGCGGCGCGCGTCACGGCGGACACCGCCAGAATGCGCAAAAGGCGTATGAGCAGGGCGGCGTCCTCGCGGGCGAGCGCGGGAAGAAGCAGCCGCACCGCAAACGGCGCGAAACACAAGATTACGGCAGCGCACGGAACGGAGAGCGCAAGGGCGGCGCCGAGGGCGATCATGCTGCGCCGCCGCGCCTCTGCCCCGTCCCGTTCCGCACAGGCGGCAACGGCGGGCACGGCGGCAGCGGCAAGCCCGCAGCACAGGGAAGCGGGCAGCGAGACGAGCGAGAGCGCACTGCCCGCAAACAGCCCGTAACAGCGGACGGCGCGCGCCGTATGGCGGGCAAGCAGCCGCACGACGAGCACGCTGTCCAGCATCTGCGAGAGCGGGACGAGCGCCGCGCCCGCCATGACGGGCAGGGCGGAATAAAACAGCGCCCCCTCCGCGCCGCGCCTGCGCACGGACAACGTGCGGCGCCTTTCCCACCCGCGCGCTGCAAGCAGGATGAGGGCGGCTGCCTCCGACAGCGTGACCGCAAACAGCGCCGCCTGCGCCGCACGCACGGGATCGTCCGGAAAGCGCGCGGCGAGCAGCAACCCCGCGCCCGCCTTGACGAGCTGTTCGCAAAGTTCGGAACAGGCGGTGGGCATCATATCCCCCCGCCCCTGCCACGCCCCGCGCAGAACGGCGAGCAGCGCGACGAAGAACACGGCGGGCGCAAGCGCGAGATAGCACCCCGTCAGTCCCGCTTCCCCCTGCAGGCGGGCGGCGGGAAGGGCAAGAAGACATAAAAAAAGCGCGGCACAGGCGCCAAGTCCCGCAAACAGCCGCAGTGCGGGCACGAGGTCCGCGTCCCTTCCCGCAGCACGTTCCGCCGCCACTCTGCGCGCAATGAGGGCGGGGACCCCCGCCGAGGAAAAGGTCAGCATGAGGCAAAAGAGCGGGTATGCCATGTGATAGAGCCCTTCCCCGTAACCGCCGAGCGCATTGGCGAGCGGGATGCGATAGAACGCGCCGACCGCTTTGGCAAGCAATCCGCCGAGGGAGACGACCGCCGCATTTTTGAAAAATCTTCCGTGCTTCATGTATGTACGCGCCGCGCGTTTGAACGCGCGGCGCGCCCGACGCTCTGCGGACGCCGGGTGCCGTTCAGACAAATTGGCTTGCGATGATGTCCGCCGTCAGACGGGCGAGCTTGACGCAGGATGCCTCCATCACCGCCCCTTCCTCCTCGGACAACAGGATGACGGCGCCGAGACAGTCCCCGCCCGCCACGACGGGCACGATGAGCTGCGCCGTATAGCCGCTCTCCGCATCCCGCACGACGGGCAGGATGCGCCCGCCCTCGGCAAGGCACGCCAGATGGCTGCGCCGCGCCGCCATGAGCTCGGTGACTTCATCGGAAATGCCGCGCCCCAACAGCGCCTTCCTGCCCGTTCCGAACGCATGCAGGATATTGTCCGTATCCGTAACGGCGGCAAGGAAGCCGCTCTGTTCATGCAGCGACTTTGCAGTTCCCTCGGAAAAACGTTCCACCGAGGCGATGGGCGAATACTTTTTGAGCATCAGCTCGTCGCGGTCGGTGAACAGTTCCAAAGGGTCCCCCTCGCGGATGCGCAGCGTCCTCCTGATCTCTTTCGGGATAACGACGCGCCCAAGCTCGTCGATCCTTCTCACGATCCCCGTTGCTTTCATAATGACCTCCGTATATTGTCATTATGCGGCAGTTTGCCGATTTTATGTAATTTTTCACAGGATTTCGCACGCCGCCCCGCCGCATAAAAAATACGCCCCGAAAAAAGGAGCGCGCCGCCCGCGCACTCCTTTCATATAATTAAGATTCTATGTTTTGACCGTGTTCGTTTTCATCTTTTGTCGCCAGCGCTTCATCGGGAGCGCAAGGTGCCTCGTCGTCGCCATCCGTTGTATTTCCCGCAAGTACTTTTTTTCGATGCAAAAGATGTCTCAACTGCACAAAAATCGCCACAATCTTATTTCTGTTCAAAATAGAATATATGACCAATACCCCCGTATAGGCAAGGCACGCCCACCATAGGCTCAGGAACTGCACAATCAATATAAATGATACCGTCATTAAAAGTTCCATAATAAAATCAAATGTAAAATTTTTGCGAATGATTTTCATAACCACGATTTCGGAAGCAATCGATCGCAACACGATCACCAATACTACCGCATACAGGACAAAATCAAGGCTGTTCAAAGCATACGCCCCCAATAAAAACAGTGCAAACCCGATTGCCACCGATGCAACATTGATGATCAACATCAATTTTTCTTTTCTATATGCTTTCAGATAATTATTTGTAAGCAAACTGACTTTTGTCGAAAAAACAATGATCGGCAATAATATCCCGAGATAGACGAGGCTTTGGTGATATGCAGGGAGCCACATTTCCAGGATCCAGCATCCCGGAAAAAACAAGAATAACACATAAAACAGTAACGGCGAAATGGCGTTCCGGATTTTTTCATAAACTTCAGGAAACTCTTTTTCATCCATGCGTTTGAGGGACGGGAACAAGACAACGCTGATGGCAGTGATAAAAGTCATAAACAAGTTGGAAACGCTGAAACTGAAAGCCAGTTTTCCGAAGATAAGTTCATCCCATCTCCATTGGATCACCATTTTGGCTCCGCCGATCAGCAGTCCTGAGGTGAAATTTGCAATCATGAGCATAATGCCCGCGGATACATTCTGCCACGTTTCCCGAAACAGCTCCTTCGGAGCAAGACCCTTGCCGAAATAAAGCCCTCGATTAAGGCAGGCGCCGATAAAAATTGCAACAATATCCCCAAACAGGTCTGCAATACAATACCAATAAAAATCATTCACTCGGCAGATAAGCAGAATAACGACTGTAATGGCATAGACCGCTTTTTGTAATATGACAAGAATCGCATATTGCGCGATGCGGTTTGTGATCTGAAAGGTATAGGACGTGTAAGAAAAGATATTTTTTGAAACAATTCCGATGGCAACAAGGACGACGATCCAAAGCGTCACGTCCTCGAGAAAAAAGGACGAAGCAAGGCATGTGAGAAATGCAAGAATACTTGTAAATCCCAACAGGAGCTGAAATTGAGATCGGATCCTTGCCTTGTCCAACTCATCATAATCATATTGAGAATAACGCAATACCAGCCCATCTAATAACCCAAAATGCAAGACTCCGACATACCCAACGTACAAAAGATACATCTGCCAATAGGAATACTGGTACTCATCGATGAATTTCGGCACAATCATGCCGAAAATAAAACTTGCCGCAAGCGAAATAATTTGTGCGACAAGCGAAAGCGTCATATTTTTAACGAGTCTTTTGGTCGTGATTTTTTGCCTCATCTTACTTTGCTTACTCCATTCTCCCCCACTTTGTATCCTTCTCGCTCAGATTGAGCGGGGTGCCGTCCTGCAGGGCGTAGCCCTCGGGGGAGGCGCTACCGCGGTATTCTCCCACGACTTCCGGCCAGACGATGCCGATCGTGGGATCGTTCCACGCAAGTCCGCCCTCATCGTTGGGATGATAAAAGTCGTCGCACTTGTAGCAGAACTCCGCCGCATCGCTCAAAACGAGAAACCCGTGCGCAAACCCGCGCGGAATGAGGAACTGCTTCTTGTTCTCCTCGGAGAGCTCCACGCCGTACCACTTCCCGTACGTCGCGCTCCCCTTGCGCAGGTCCACGGCAACGTCGAACACCCTGCCGCGGATGACCCGCACCAGCTTGGTCTGCGGAAACTGCTTCTGAAAATGCAATCCGCGCAGCACCCCTTTCGTGCTCATGGACTGGTTATCCTGCACGAACGAAATATCCAGCCCCGCTTCCGCCATGTCGCGCTGCGAATACGTCTCCATGAAGAAGCCGCGGCTGTCCCCGTGCACGGCGGGCGTGATGACGCAAAGTCCCCCGATTCCGCCGACATCTTTTTCAACTTTGATCTGCATTTTGTAGCTCCTTCAGATACCTTGCCAGCGCGTCCTTCCAATCGGGCAGCGGCGTAAAGCCGTTCTCCACGAGTTTGCGCTTGTCGAGCCTGCTGTTGAACGGGCGCTTTGCCTTGGAGAGCCCGTATTCCGCCGTCGTCACGGGAACGACTTTCGTCGCATACCCCGCCTGACGGAAGATCTCGCAGGCGAAATCGTACCAACTGAGATACCCGCCCTCGTTGGTCGCGTGATAGCAGCCGTACTTCTCGCTCTCCGCCATGTCGACGAGCAGCCGCGCAAGGTCATAGGTATACGTCGGCGTGCCGATCTGGTCGCAGACGACGCGCAGCGTATCGTATTTTTTCCCGAGATGCAACATCGTCTTGATGAAGTTATTCCCGTTGCGTCCGAACACCCACGCGATGCGCACGATAAAGAATTTTTCAAGCGTGTTTCTTACGGCGAGCTCGCCTTCGAACTTGGTCTGCCCGTACACGTTGAGCGGGTGAAATTCCGTGCAGTCGGGCTGCCACGGGGTCTCCCCCTCTCCGTCGAACACATAGTCGGTGGAGATATAGAGCATCTTACAGCCGAGTTCTTTGCAGACGGTGGCGATGTTTTGCGTCCCCTCCGCATTCACGGCGCGCACTTTGGGGATGTTTTCCGCCTCCTCGGCGGCGTCCACCGCCGTCCATGCCGCGCAGTGAATGACGGCGTCGGGACGCGCCTTCCGCAGAACGCGCTGCACGGCACCCATGTCCGTGATGTCCATCTCCTCGACGTCCACACCGCAGACATGGTGCCCCCGTTTTTTGCATTCATTGACGACGTCATA
>CALVMH010000004.1 GCA_944343275.1 uncultured Clostridia bacterium
CCTTATGGCACACGCACCTGTCTGTTTAGTGCTGCTGTATCCCTACCCTGACACGGTTCGCAGGGGTACGTTGCATAAGACCTTGCGATCAACATTCCTTACCCGACGCAGCCTTCCATAGACGGCACCGAGAAAAGCGTTCGGCTCTGCTATAGCGGATTGCAGATACAGGGCACCGCTAACTCCCCACCTATCACAGCAACAATAGGATAGCATATTTCCCGCAAAAATGCAACCGAAAACGGCGCATGATTCTGCGGGCGGCGCGCTTTCTTTGCGGAATGCGGGGAATTCGCCGTGCGGAATAGGTTGACTTTTTTGCGCGGCGGGACTACAATATGGAGGAAGAAAAGGAGAAAGTTATGTCCGATTGTACGCACGATTGTTCCACCTGTTCCTCCAATTGTTCCTCGCGGGAAAAGACGTCCTTCATCAAGCCCCTGCACGAGGGCGCAAGCGTCAGAAAGACCATCGCCGTCGCCAGCGGAAAGGGGGGCGTCGGCAAATCTCTCGTGACGTCCCTGCTCGCCGTCCGCGCAATGGCACGCGGCTACCGCACCGCCATTCTCGATGCGGACATCACGGGCCCCTCCGTTCCCAAGGCGTTCGGGACGACGCTTCGCGCCACGGGGGACGAGGGCGTCATCTATCCCGTCCGCACCAAGGACGGCTTGCAGCTCATGTCCATGAACACCCTTTTGGAGCACGACGACGATCCCGTCGTGTGGCGCGGCACGCTCATTGCGGGCGCGGCGGTGCAGTTCTGGACGGACGTTTTATGGGAAGACGTGGACATCATGTTCATCGACATGCCGCCCGGAACGGGCGACGTGCCGCTCTCCGTCTTTCAGAGCATTCCTTTGAGCGGCATCATCGTCGTGACCACGCCGCAGGATTTGGTCGAGATGATCGTCAAAAAGGCGGTCAACATGGCAAAGATGATGAACGTGCCCGTTTTGGGGCTGGTCGAAAATATGAGCTATTTCACCTGCCCCGGCTGCGGCAAGCGGCATGAAATTTTCGGTGCGAGCAAGGCGGAAGCGCTTGCAAAGGAATACGGCATTCCCGCCGTCGCGCGTATGCCCATCGACCCCGCCGTCGCCCGCCTTGCCGACGCGGGGAAGATCACGGAGGCAGACACCGACGCTCTCAAGGAGGTGTTCCTCGCCGTCGAGCAGGCGCGTTCCATTGCAGGCTACAAGGCGGAGTGACGGACATGGGATTGCTGCCGCGCCGCAAAAAAGCGGGCGCGTTTCCCAAACAGGTGCTGCATATCGGGCGGGAATTTCCCTCGCGGGAGGAGATCGTCCGTTTTATGCGCGACGAAGGGCTTCCCGCGGGCACGTTGGAGACGCTCTATACCGCGGACGGCGAGGTGCGCTGCGTCATCTTCCGCACGGCGAGCGGATACGTTTCCTATTGCTTTGAGCGGCTTGCGGTGTTCGATGAAGAGGCGTACCGCCACAGCGCCGCGCCGGGCGTCTGGCGGCCCTTTCCCGCGCCGTATGCCGTGCCTGTCTATACCAGCCTGCGCGATCTGAAACGGGAGCTTGTCCGCGCGCCCGAATACCTGACGTATTTCGGAAACGGGGACAACGGATAACATGATCAGGAAGCAGCCGCCCGCCGCGTCATTCGACGCGGCGGGCGGCTTTGTATGCCCGAAGGGGTCATGTTCCCTGCGGCGGCTCCGTCGGCGGCTGCGGCGCGGGCTGTGCCTGCTGCACGGCGGGTGGTTCCGCGGGCGCGGGGGCGTCCGCCTGCGGGACGTTCGGAACGGTCTGCCGTGCGGCGGGCGAGGGCGTTCCGACGCCGTAATCCTCCTTCATGACGGAAAAGCGGATCTTTTTGAGCATGTATTTACTCAAAATGAACAGGGCAAGGGTGGCGAGGCAGAACAGGATGGTGAATACGCAGCCCGCCGTAATGCCCGTCATGATGGGGAAATAGCTTGTAAGATAGGTGCCGCTGCCGCTGATCCGTCCCATGAATGAAGTAAAGAAGATTGCGATCAGTTCGTAAACGATGCCCGTGATCGCCCAATACATGGGGGAGACCAGATATGCCCTGCTGCGCTTTTCCGTTGTGCGCTGTTTAATCTTGTCATACATTTCCAGGGCATAGTTATCGGGTTTGACAAGATGCAGAACGCCTTTTGTGACGGAGACGATGCACATGACGAACGCGACCGCCAGAAAGGCAAGACCGAGGAGCTGGAAAAGCCCGAACGACATTCCGATCGCCATCGTCGTGACGTCGTCCGATTGCAGCGGGGCGATGATCGCGTAGATTTCGTCATAGACGGAAAAGCTCAGCTGCGGGTGCTGTTCGGGCAGGACGCTGAGATCGAGCGCATACAGCTTTGGAAGCGTCGTTCCCTCCATGTTCAGGATGGATTTGCTCGACAGATCAATGGAAAAGTTGGGAATGAAGAGCAGGAAAATGATGGTGACGATCGCCATTGCGGAGGCGATCGCGTCTATCAGGCACTGTTTTTTGAGCGGTGCGCGGTATTTTTCGTATTGCGTGTTCGGCTGAAACGTAGGCTGCATGACATTCTCTCCTTTGGATTTGTGCAAGTTCCGACAAATTGTCTGCACATTTGACAAAGTAATTATATAGGATTTTTTCCTATACGTCAAGCATTTTATAGAATGTATTTCTATATTTTATGCGGGAGGCAGACGATGAATCTTGCAAAGTCGGTAGGAGAAAATCTGAAAGCGGCACGGCAGGCAAAGGGAATCACGCAAAAACAGATCGCGGCGGAACTCAAAAAGTATCAGTCCGATTACAGCGATTACGAAACGGGAAAGGTGGAGCTGGATTACAATAAGATCGTCTATCTTTGCCGCAGGCTGGACATCACCCCCAACGACTTGTTCGGGTTTGACGAGTAACGCTGCGGCTGCGGGAAATCCTTTCCGTAATTTCCTTGACAAATGGTTGCTTCGGTGGTATAATACAATAAAATATAGGAAAAAATCCTATAAATAATCGGAAGGAGAGAAGTCATGAAAAAGCAGGTTGCAATTTTTACGGCGGCGGTGATGGCGGCGGGCGCATGCTTTGCCTTTGCGGGGTGTGAGGAGACGTCGTCCGTGACGGTGGAGATCACGGCGGAGACGGCACCCGAAACGCTGCATTCCGACGAGGTTTCCGGGCGGGAATGGGCGCAGATCTGCACTTCGTTTGCCGCGACGCAGCGTGAGGTGTTTCCCGCCCAAGAGGAGACGGAAACCGTTGCCGCGCAACGTTCCGCCGAAAAAGGCGCAATGAATTTCACGATGAAGACATGGTCGGAGCAGGAGATCGTCTGTATCGCGGAAACCGCGTCGCCGATGAGTATCTATATCGGGATGGCGCTCAAGTCGCAAGGGACGTCTACGCTGCGCGTTGCGGGGGATACCTGGAACACGTTGTCCGATGCGATGATGGGGTTTGCGATGACAACGTCGCCGGAGGACTTGCTGGAGGTCGGCGATCTGCAAAAAACCGTTTCGGAAATGTATCTGCACCTCGGAGAAGACCGTATCACGGAATATCTGCGCGCGCAGGACGCGCAGGGGGTTTGGAGCGATTGGAGCGGGCTTTCCATCTCGGATGCATGGGTCGATCCGGATGCGTTCGGGGACCTGATGCAATCCTGTACAATGCCCGATTTCGTATATGCCGATTTGTACGATTGCTTTGAATATGATCAAACACGGCATTCCTATGTAGCGAAAGAGAGCGAGCTGGACAAGGTCTCCGCAAGTTACAGCGCATGGATGCGCGACGTGCTGAACCGCGCGATGGAGCAGTCATTCAATAATCCGATATTGTCAACGGATTTCGATTCTGTTGCGGACTTTTGTCTGACTTCCCTGGAGATCAAGATCAACAACGGGACGGTCAGCTATGTCGCCTATGAGGGCAGCGGAAAGATCGTGGGGCAGGCGGCAATGACCGGGTCCGGTTGGTCCGCGACACAGCAGATCGTAGAGACGGCGCCCGTCATGAAGGTCGCCGCCATGTATTATGATTGGGGAACGACGCAGGTACAGCTGCCTGCCGGATTGCAGCCGGCGGACTGAGCGGCGTCCCGCGAAGGTGCGGCGGACATGCCGGCAACTTGTGTGAAAATATGGTTCGGAAAGGAGCGCGCCCGCGGCTTTTGCCGCGGGCGCGCTTGACATGAGGGGGCGCTCAACGGCGGAGAGCGCCTCAGCGGCGCCTGTAACGAACGGAGGGAATGCCCGCCGGCACAAAAAAACGCGCCGCACATCTTGTGCGGCGCGTGGGATGCGCATGTGTGTGATCGCCGTCCTTTGGCGTTCACTCTTCCGTTGTTTCGATGGTGTCCGTTTCCGCCCAGCGCTTGGTGGATTCCACGGCGCTCTCGCAGTTTGCCTGCGAATCATAGTTGGAACTCACGCACAGGAGCCGTTTCTGGGCATTGGTCAGGCGGAAAATGAAGTCGCCCGCCTTGGTCTTGGTCACGGTGAAGTTGCCCGCGGCGATGCTCTTTTTATAGGTCGCAATGCCGCTCTTGGCGCCTGCGGTGGTGGCATATTCGTTGCTCACCAGCATGACTTCGCCGTTGTTGGCGCGCAGTTCGAACACATATCCGCCGTCCGACGTGCGGATGACCCATTTCCCTGCGGGGGCGGGCTTTTTCTTCGCGGCGGGCGCGGGCTTTTTGGCGGGGGTTTTCTTGGGGGCGGGCTTTGCCGTCTTTGCTGCCTGTTTCACGGGTTCCTCCTTGGGGGCTGCTTCGGTGGTCTGCACAGGGGCTTCTGCGGGTACTTCCTCGGCGGGCGCGGGGGCTTCTTCCGCAGGGACTTCCTCGGTGGAAATTTCCTCGGCGGGAACTTCTTCCGCGGGGACTTCCTCTACGGGAACGTCCGCAGGGGCTGCTGCCTGTTCCTCCTGCGCCGCCTGAACGGGCGTGCCGTCCGTTGCGTCGGATGCTTCCTCGGCGGGTGCGTCTGCCGCGTCGGAGGGGACGGGCTCTTCCGCAAGCGCTTCCTCTTCCCGTTTTTGCCGTTTGTATTTGACGGAGAGGACGATCATCGTGACGATGAGCGCGATGATGAGAACGAGGACGACACCGAGGATGATGGTCAGAGGAAGGTTTTCCTTCATGTAATCCAGGAGCGTCTGACCGGTAGCGCCTGCGCTTAAAATTGCGTACATATAGCTGACTCCTTTTGATTTCTTCCATTTTATCACGAAAAACATTTCCTGTCAATGCTATTGACAAATAAATTTATATCTTGTATGATAAGAATATGGTGAAAATTGCTGTGATCGGCGGCGGCGCGGCGGGCATGGCGTGCGCCGTCCGGCTCGCGCGGGCGGGCAGGGAAGTCGTGCTTTTGGAGCGCGGCGAACGGCTCGGCAGAAAGCTCTCCGCCACGGGGAACGGGCAGGGCAACGTGACCAACCTTGCGATGGACGCATCGCATTATTTTTCGGACGACCCCGAAAAGGTCGGCCGTATTTTGTCGCGCTTTTCCGCGCGGGACGCCGTTGCGTTTTTGGAGAGCATGGGCGGGGTGTTCCTGCCCGACGCGCGCGGCAGGGTGTATCCCGCAGGGCGGCAGGCGTCCGCCGTCACCGACCTGTTCCGCCGCGAATTGGCGACGCTGCGCGTGCGCGTTCTGACGGGTGCGCGCGTCACGGACCTCTCCCGCCGCGGGCGGTTTACGGTGAAATTTACAGGCGGGGAAGAGGCGGCGGACGCCGTCGTGCTGGCGGCGGGCGGAAGGGCGGCAAAACAGTTTGGAACGGACGGCACGGCGTATGCGCTTGCCGAACGCTTCGGGCACACCGTCACGCCCACGTCCCCCGTTCTGGTGCAGCTGCGCTGCGATCCCGCCGCCGTGCGGGGGCTCAAAGGCATCCGCGTGGATGCGGGGCTGAGGGTCCTGCGCGGCGGCAGGGCGGTCTACACCTGCCGCGGGGACGTCCTCTTCACCGAGAGCGGTATTTCGGGGGACGCCGTCTTCCGCGCTTCTTCCCATGCACGTCCCTCGGACATGGTATCTCTCGATCTCGTCCCGGATGCGGACACAGCGCGCCTTGAACGCGCCGTCGGTGCGGGGGAAGGGGGGCTTTTGTGCATCGTGAACAACGCCCTCGGACGGCACCTGTTTCGCCTTGCGCAGGGGGACAGGGCACGCGTTTTGTCCCTGTTGAAGGCATTCCCGCTCCCGGTGACGGGCACGCTCGGTTTTGACTATGCGCAGGCGACGCGGGGCGGCATCCCGCTTGCGGAGCTGGACGGACATCTCATGAGCAAGCTGTGCGCGGGGCTGTATTTTGCGGGGGAGATCGTCAACGTGGACGGCGAGTGCGGCGGCTATAACCTGCATTGGGCGTTTGCTTCGGCGCACGCCGTCGGGGAGGCGCTCTCGTGAGAAAGACGTTCACGGGCATCCGCCTCCGCCCCCATCAGAAGGAGAGCGCGCTGAAAACGCTGTGCGAAAAAAAGCTGCGCGCGCCCTGCCGCTATCTGCGCATCCTGAAAAAATCGCTGGATGCGCGCGACAAATCGGACATCTGCTGGGTGTATTCCGTCGAGTGCGGCACCGAGCCGTATATACCGCCCGCGCCCGCCTTCGAACGGGTGAAAGATGCGCCCGAAGTCGTCATTGCGGGAACGGGTCCCGCGGGGCTGTTCTGCGCGCTGCGCCTCATCGAGAGCGGGTTCCGCCCCGTTCTGCTGGAACGCGGCAAACGGGTGGAGGAGCGCGCGGCGGACGTTGCCGCCTTCATGAAGACGGGCGTCCTCGATCCTTCGAGCAACATTCAGTTCGGGGAGGGCGGCGCGGGGGCGTTTTCGGACGGGAAGCTCAACACGCAGACCAACGATGCGCGCAACCGCATGGTGCTCGATACCTTCGTCCGGTTCGGTGCGCCGGCGGAGGTGGGGTATCTCGGCAAGCCGCACGTCGGAAGCGACAACCTGAAAAAGGTCGTGGCGAACATCCGCGCCCACATCGAGGCATGCGGCGGCGTCTTCCGCTTTTCCGAACAGCTCACCGATGTCGTGATCCGAAACGGCAGCCTGGAAAAGATCGTGACCACGCGCGGGGAACAGGAGTGCCGCCGCCTCGTGCTTGCCGTGGGGCACAGCGCCCGCGATACCTTTGACATGCTGCTCTCCCGCGGGCTGCGCATGGAACAAAAGGAATTCGCCGTCGGCGTGCGCATCGAGCATCTGCAAAGCGCCGTCGGGCGGGCGCAGTACGGCACGGGCTATGCGGGGCTTCCCGCCGCCGACTACAAGCTCGTTTCGCATGCGTCGGACCGCGCCGTGTTCACCTTCTGCATGTGCCCCGGCGGCGTGGTCGTTCCCGCGGCGAGCGAGGAGGGCGGCGTTGTCACGAACGGGATGAGCGATTTCGCGCGGGCGGGCAGGAATGCCAACTCCGCGCTCGTCGTGCAGGTCAGGCGGGAGGACTTTCAAAGCGAACATCCGCTGGCGGGCGTGGCATTCCAGCGCAAGCTCGAACGCGCGGCGTTCGCGGCGGCGGGCGGGGGATCCCGCGCGCCCGTGCAGCTCGTCGGCGACTTCCTCGCAGGGAAGGAGAGCTACTACTTCGGCGAGGTGCAGCCCACATATCTCCCCGCGACGTCGTTCGTGCCCATGCAGGCGATCTTCCCCCGCGCCGTGACGAGCGCGTTGCAGGCGGCACTTCCCGACATGAACGCGCGCCTTGCGGGATTTGCGGCGTATGAGGCGGTCCTGACGGGCGTGGAATCGCGCACCTCCTCCCCCGTGCGCATCGTGCGCGAGGCGGGGACCATGCAGGCGGCGGGCATTGCGGGCATCTATCCCTGCGGCGAGGGCTGCGGGTATGCGGGGGGCATCACGTCTGCGGCGGCGGACGGGATCCGGACGGCGGAAGCCATCGTTGCCGAATGTCTGCGCGCATAGCCGATTTTATCGTGTTTTAATGGGAATATCACACAGTCTTCACTCATGCGGTGTATGATAAAGGCACATCGGCGGGCAGGACGGGACTTGCCCGCGCGGAAAGAGCCTACTCTCCACAATTTTTTCATATTCTCTCAAAGCAAAGCGCACACCGTAGCGATACGGGGTGCGCTTTGCGTTTTCGCCCCGCCGCCCGGAAGGGAGGCGGGGCACGGCTTGCCGTCCTGCCGGCGGGCATGTTCCGTGCCGTGGAACGCCGCGGCGCAAAAAAATTTCAAAAACCCCCGTTCTGCCCCCTTCAAACAGTTGCATTTTTTCACAAAAAGGTATATAAATATGCCGCTATGGAAAAGGCACTCGCACCCCGTAAACTGCATTTCGGACAGCTCGTTCTTGCCGAGCTCAAAAGCCATGCCGTGCTGCTCGTTGCAGCGCTTGCCGCGGCGGTGACGTGCATCTTTGTCCCGCCCGATGCGGAATACGGCGGGTACTTCGACCTTGACACGCTTGCCTGTCTCTTCTGTACGCTGGCGGTGGTGGGGGCGCTCAAAGAGCGGCGCTTCTTCGAATGGCTGGCGGGGAAGATCGTCACGGCGTTCGGCAACATGCGCCGCGTGGCGTTCGCGCTCGTATTCGTCACCTATTTCGGCTCGATGGTCATGGCGAACGACATGGCGCTCATCACCTTTCTTCCGCTCGGATATTACGTGCTCTCCTCCTGCAACAGGCACGAACACACTGCGTTCATCTTCATCATGCAGAACATCGCCGCCAATCTGGGCGGGATGCTCACGCCCTTCGGGAATCCGCAGAACTTATATCTCTATTCCTACTATTCCATCGGCGCGGGGGAATTTTTTGCGGTCATGGCGCTGCCCTTCGCCGTTGCCTTCGTACTCATTGCGGGGACGTGCTTTTTCATGAAGCCCGTGCCCGTCTCCCTCGAAACGCCGCCCGTCGGCGTGCCCGCAGCGTGGCGCATGGTCGTCTATTTCATTCTCTTTGCCCTGTCGGTGATGATCGTGTTCCGCGTCTTTGCGTGGTATATCGGGCTCGCCGCCGTCACGCTGGCGCTGCTTGTTCTCGAACCCGGAAGTTTTTTGCGCGTCGATTACGGGCTGCTGCTTACGTTCTGCGCCTTCTTCGTCTTTTCGGGGAACCTGGCGCGCATCCCGCAGGTGCGCGCGTTCCTGAGCACGCTCATCGCCTCTTCCGCGCTGCTCGTGGGAACGGCGTCCTGCCAGATCATCAGCAACGTGCCTTCCGCCGTGCTGCTTTCGCGCTTTACGTCCGACTACCGCAGCCTGCTCGTCGCCGTCAACATCGGCGGGCTGGGAACGCCCGTCGCGTCGCTTGCAAGCCTCATCACCCTCGGCGAATACCGCCGCCGCTGCCCGGGGAAGACGCTGCGCTATCTTGCGCTCTTTTCTCTCATCAACTTCTCCTTCCTCGCCGTGCTCATCGGAACGGGGTATCTGAACGCGCTCATCTTCGCTTAAAAGCCAAACGGTTTTCACCTGCGGGGGACCTCTTCCAAAAGGGGTTTCCCGATTTTTTTACGGAAAATTTCTTCAAAGGGGTACACAAGCGCGTAAAAATGTGGTATGATGGGGTATCAATATGCCGCGGAGGGAGCCATGGACAAGCGCAAGAGCGTCAAAGAACTGCTCAGCCCCAAGATCGACGCCGACAAGGCGTGGTATCTCGCGCTCCTCGACGGCGAAAAGCAGCACGCCTATGAGGAGGCGCATCTCGGCGCCGTGCTCAGGATGCTGAAACTCGCCTATCTCTTCCGTTACCGCAGACGCATCGCGGAGGCGAAGGAGGAGATCGCCGCCATCCGCGCGCGGGAGGGATACGGCGCGGAGGACTTCCGTGCCATTCAGGAAAAGAACGCGCAGATCGCGGAACTCAAAAAAAAGATCGACGAATACCGCCCCTTCTTTTCCGAGCCGTATTTTGCGCGCATGGACCTTGTGGACGACAAGGAGGGGTACAACAGCTATTATATCGGCAAGCACGGGGACGTCAATCTGGAGATCGTGGATTGGCGCGCCCCCCTTGCCGTCCGTTACTACCAGAAAAGCCGCGTCACCTTTACCATCAACGACTATGAATACCGCACCGTCCTGCGGCGCGCGCTGTCCGTGAAGAACGGAAAACTGCTCGATTTCCGCAACGAATATCTCTCGGTGAAGGACGTCCTTTCCCCCGACGAGATCGCAGGCCGCGACGAGGAGATCTTGTTCGACCCGTATCTTCGGGACATCATCCGCAGCCGCAAGGACGACGTAAAGGTGCGGGACATCATCCGCACCATCCAGGAGAAGCAGTTCGACATCATCGCCCGCCCCGAACGCGAGAGCTTTGTCTTGCAGGGCTGCGCGGGCAGCGGCAAGACGATGATCATGCTGCACCGCCTGAGCTATCTCATGTACAACAACGAGCGCCTGCGTCCCGGCGACGTGCTCGTCATCACGCCGTCCGTCAGCTTCAACGCCTTCATCGACGAACTTTCGCAGATGCTCGAATTGGAGCGCGTGCGCACGACGACGCTGCGTGATTACTATTTCCGCGTGCTCGCGGGGGAGGGCATCGATCTGAGGTCCCGCCTCGTCCCCGAACGGGAACCCGCGGACTATCTTGCCTATCTCTACTCCTCCCGCTTCCCCGCAGACGTCCGGGAGCGGGTGCAGAAGCTGTATGCGGAACTCTTCGGCATGTTCACGGGGGAGGAATGCCGCGCCGTGTCGCGCGCGCTGCTCGACGGCTGCCGCACCGGGCAGGAGAAGTTTGCGCGCGTCAAGAATGCCTCACTGCGCGTCCGCCGCACCGTGCTCGGCGAGCTCAAAGAGAACAAGGAAGGGGGCGTCTATTTCACGAAACCGCTGCGCACGCTGATGAGCGCCTTTGCACAGGTGGAGGATTTTCTGCATTTCGTGCTCGAAGAGCCGCCGCGCACGCCCGATTATTTCTTCCGCCAATTCTCGGAATTTTACCGCTGCGCGCACATGATCGCGGCGGGCGGGGAAAAGGTTTTTTCCCGCGCGGACGAGGACCTCGCCGCGCTGCTTGCCGCCATCGACAAGGAGATCGCCGACCTCAGGCGTTACCGCATCAGGCGGGGCGGGGAGGAGGTGCTCACCTATGCCGACCGCATCGCCCGCCGCGAGGAACTCAAAGCGGAGACGGACGGGGTGCGCGGCGTGCTCAAAGAGATGGCGCAGGGGCTGGGGCTGTTCTGCGACTTTTTTGCCGTCCTGCGCGAAGCGCACGGCTGCGCGGAACTCGGCAGGTGCGCGGGCGGGGCGGACATCGCGCGCTGGCTGTACCGCGAGACGGTGAAAAAGTACAAGGCGAAGTTTGGCATGAAGGGGGTCTATCCTTCGGACGGCTATGCCCTGTGCAGCGTGCTTGCGGCGGCGGGCAGGCGGCTCCTTCCCCGTTACGGTTCGGTGTTCGTGGACGAGGGACAGGACATTTCGAAAGGGGAATACGACCTGCTGCGCGCCATCCACGCGGACGCCGCGTTCAACATCTTCGGCGATCTCAAACAAAACATCACCCCGTGGCGGGGCATGCATGGCTGGGATGCGCTCGGGCTGCCCGTCTATACCCTGCGGGAAAATTACCGCAATACCAACGAGATCGTGGCGTATGTCTCCGAGGTGCTGGACGCCGACATGAACCCCATCGGGTTGGAGGGAACGCCCGTCGTGCGCGTTCCCATGCGCCGCCTTGCGTCCTTCTTCCGCGGCAAGCAGGGGCTCAAAGCGGTCATCGCCGGGGAAGAGTACCTGCCCCTCTTTGTGCGGCGGGGCTTCCGCCGTCCGGGTGCCGACGGCAAGTTCAGCCGCAGTGCCGTCAACGTTTTAAGCGTGTTCGAGAGCAAGGGGCTGGAATTTACCGCCGTCGCGGTCTACGAGGCGGGCATGTCGGACAACGAAAAATACATCGCCTGCACGCGCGCGCTCAAAGAACTTGCCGTCATCGAGGACTGACATGAAGAACATTTTTTTGCTGGATGTGGACGATACGCTGCTCGATTTTCAAAGGGCGGAGCGCGAACAGCTCATCGCCACGCTGCGCGCACACGGCATCCCCGCGGACGAGGGGGCGGCGGCGCGCTTTCACGTCATCAACGACGGGCTGTGGAAACGGCTCGAACGCGGCGAGGTGACGCGCGCAAGGCTGGTCGTCGAGCGGTTTGAAGTGCTGCTGCGCGAGCTGGGCGAGGCGGGGGACGCGCAGGCGCTCTCCGAGCACTTTTTTTCCGGCATGCCGCAGCGCGCCTATGCGCTTGCGGGGGCGGCGGAGTTTTTGCAGGCGCTCTCCCTGCGCGGAAGGGTGTATGCCGTCACAAACGGGGCGGCGCGCGTGCAGCGGCGGCGCATGGAAGCGGCGGGCATCCTGCCCTTCTTTACGGACGTCTTTATCTCGGAGGAGGCGGGCGCCAATAAGCCGCAGGAGGCGTATGTGCGCCATGTCGAACGGCACATCCCCGCCTTTTGCAGGGAACGCGCCGTATACGTTGGCGACAGCCTCACCTCGGACATGGTGTGCGCCGCGCGGCTGCATGTCGATTTTATTCTGTTCGGCAAAGCCCGTCCTGCGGGGTATGCGGGACTGTATGCTCCGGACCATACAAGCGCGCTTGCGCTCATCGATACGCTCTGAACGGTCCCGTTCGGGGCGCATTTTTTGCCGCAACGCATTGTTTCGGACGGAAGCGATATTTTTACGTTCATCCGCTTGACAAGTCGGGGGGGGGTAATGGTAATATGATACTGTTCTCGGACAGAGAGACGGCTGCAAAAACCGCTCTCACGGGCAGACGGAGGCGCTATGGCTGAACATATTGTGGAAGTGGAGAGGCTGGAAAAGTCGTATGGCAGTATTCCGGCAGTGCGCGGCATTTCGTTTACGGTGAAAACAGGGGAGATGTTTTCCTTTCTCGGCGTGAACGGCGCAGGGAAGAGTACTACGGTCAATATCCTTTGCACGCTTTTGAAAAAGGATGCGGGCATGGTACGTGTCGGGGGATTCGATCTCGATACGCAGGCGGCGGCGATCCGTCCGCTGCTTGGCGTCGTGTTTCAGGGGAGCCTTTTGGACGACCTCCTCACCGTGCGGGAAAACCTTACCGTGCGCGCCGCATGTTATGGAATTCGCGGAAGGCGCTGGCGGGAACGGCTGGCAGAGCTGGACGATCTGCTGGAGCTGAAGGAGATTCTCGACCGTCCGTTCGGCAAACTTTCGGGCGGACAGCGGCGGCGGGCGGACATCGCGCGCGGTCTGGTGAACGAGCCGCAGCTCCTCTTTCTGGACGAACCGACTACGGGACTCGATCCGCAGACGCGCAAGTCCGTATGGGAGACGGTGGGGCGGCTGCGCCGCGAGACGGGCATGACGGTCTTCCTGACCACGCACTACATGGAGGAGGCAAACGCTTCCGACCGTGTGATCGTCATAGACGGGGGCGTGCTCGTCGCCGACGATACGCCCGCCGAACTCAAAAGCAAATATTCGCGCAACTATCTGTATCTCTATGGAGCGGACGCACAGGCGCTTGCCGCAATGGGGTTCGCGGAAGCGGGCGGCGGGATGCGTGCGGCAATGACTGCGGAGCAGGCGCGGGATTTTTTACTGCACCATCCGGAATTTGCCGCCGATTTCGAATTCGTCAAAGGGGATATGGACGACGTATTTCTTGCCGTGACGGGTAAAACGCTTGCGGAAGGAGGTGAAAAATGAGCGGAAACGGATATGCGCTCCGGTTGCTCACACGCAGGAATCTGAAAATATTTTTGAAGGATAAGGCGAATGTCTTCTTTTCCCTGCTCGCGCCGCTGATCGTGCTTGCGCTTTATGTGCTCTTTCTTGGGCGGATTCAGGAAGACGGGCTGCTCGCCGCGCTCGAAGGAATGGGCGAGACGGGCGGCGCGGAGGAAATATCGGCGTTTTGCGACAGCTGGATGCTTGCCGGCTCCATGTCATGCGCCTGTATCACCGTTCCCCTGTGTGCGTGCGGCACCATGATCCAGGATAAGGCGCGCGGGATCTGCGCCGATCTTCTCATTTCTCCCGTCTCAAAGTGGGTGACGCCCGCGGCGTACTTTCTCTCCGTCGTGGCGGCAGGGCTTGCGATCGGGGCGATCGTGCTGGGGGTGTGTTTTGTGTGGCTTGCGGCATCCGGGATTTGGCTTCTGAGCATTTCCGACGTCTTCGGCTGCATCGGCGCGCTGCTGCTTTCCGTCGTCGCGTCCTCCGCTCTGCTTGTATTCGTGGTGGGGTTTTTCCGCTCGCAGGGGGCGTTCACGGCGCTCAACATCATTCTCGGCACCGTTGTCGGGTTTCTCATCGGGGCGTATATGCCGATCAGCTATTTCCCGGACGCCATTCAGAAGTTGACATTTTTCATTCCGGGAAGCTATACGGCGGGGCTGTTCCGCAACTTTATGATGCGCGGCGCGCTTGACGGGATCGCCGAGCGCCTCTCGCCTGTCTTTGCGGAGAGTTTGAAGGAGGAATTTTCGCTCACGTTTGATTTTTTCGGGGCGGAAGTCGGCATTCCCGCCATGTTTGTCGTGCTTGCCTGCACGGCGGGATTGTTCGCAGGGCTCAATGTTCTTACTGCGTTTCTGCGCGGAAGAGCCAAGTCATAAAAGGAGAATTCATCATGCAGACGGAAACACCCTTCGGTGATTTCACGCAGAGCGAAGAGGTCGTGCGGGCAGAGGACCTGCGCAAGACGTTCACGCTTTCAAGAAAGCAGCAGAGGCTCGAACATACGTCCTTTCCCCGCAAAGTCGCCGTGGACGGGCTGTCTTTCTCCGCCTACCGCGGCGAAATTTACGGGCTGCTCGGTCCCAACGGCGCGGGCAAGACGACAACGCTCAGGATGCTTTCCACGCTCATCTCTCCCGATTCGGGCGATGCCTTCGTGTGCGGGCATTCGGTGCGCAGGGCGCCGCACAAGGTGCGCGACGCCATCGGCTTTATGACGAGCGAATTAAAGCTCGAAGGGTTTTTCACGCCCTCCTATCTCTTTGATTTCTTCGGCGCCATGCACGGCGTGGAGAAGGGGGTGCTCGCCGCGCGCAAGGAGGAGCTGTTCGCCCGCTTCGGCATCGACCGCTTTGCCGAGGTGAAGGTCAAAGACCTGTCCACGGGGATGCTGCAAAAGGTATCCCTCGTCATCTCCATCGTGCACGATCCCGCCGTCGTCATCTTTGACGAACCCACCAACGGGCTGGACGTTCTGACGGCGAAGGTCGTCACCGATTTTTTGGCGGAACTCAAAAACATGGGCAAGAGCATCCTCTTGTCCACGCACATCTTCTCCCTCGTCGAAAAGCTGTGCGACAGGGTGGGGATCATCATCGACGGGAAGATGGCGGCGGACGGCACCCTCGCGGACATATGCGGCGGCATGAGTATCGAGGAACGGTTTTTTGAAGTGTACCGCAGCATCAAGGGGGAGACGGTATGAAACTTCTTGCGCTCATGAAGAAGGAGTTCCGCCGCTTCTTCGGCGATCCCAAACTGCTCATCACCATGATCCTGCCGGGGCTGCTCATCTATCTCATCTACACCGTGATGGGCAGCGCCATCTTCGGCGGGGACGAACAGGCGAAGTATTCGTTCAAAGTGTATGTTTCGGGCGAGTCGCAGGCGGTGCAGCTCATCGACGCCGCCGTGCAGAAGAGCGGGCACGAGGCAGAGTATGTCTATCTCCCCGCAGAGGGGGTGGACGAGGAGACCGCCCGCCGCGAAGTGAAGGCGGGGGAGGCGACGGCACTTCTCGTGTTCAGCGAGGGGTTCGACGGGGCGATCGCGGACACGGATGCCTCGGATGCCATGCCGTCCGCGCTGCTCTGCTATCATTCCGAGGACGCGGCAAGTTCTGCGTTCGCCTCGCTCGCGGGCGCCGTGCTGGATGCCTATGGCAGGTCGTTCGTCTTCACCATGCAAAACAGCGCGGAGGCGGCGGACATCGCGCAGACCATGGTCGCGGGGATCTTGCCCATGCTCATCGTCGTGTTCGTGTTCTCCGCCTGCATGTCCGTGACGCTCGAATCGGTGGCGGGCGAAAAGGAGCGCGGCACGCTCTCCACCATCCTCGTCACCTCCGCGCGCAGAACGGATATCGCCCTCGGCAAGGTGCTCCCGCTCTCCTGCGTCTCCCTCATGGGCGCGGCGAGCAGCTTTCTGGGCGTCGTGCTCTCCCTTCCGACGCTCATGGGCATCTCGGTGGACGCCGCCGTCGCGGGCGTGAGCGCGCTCGGCTATGTGCTGCTGTTTTTGCTCATCGTCTCCGTCGTGCCGCTCATCGTCGGGGCGATCGCCGCGGTGTCCACGCTCTCGCGCACCGTCAAGGAAGCGTCGGGCTACACGAGCGTTTTGATGATCCTCATGATGGTGCTCTCCATCGTCACCGCCTTTGTCTCGGGTATCGGCGATTGGGTCGTCGCCGTGCCCGTCCTCAATGCCGTCGTCGCCATGCAGGGCATCCTGACGGGCGCGATGCAGGTGTGGATGTGCCTCGTCGCGGTGGCGGTAAATCTCGTCTACACGGCGCTGCTCGTTCTGCTCATCGCCCGTCTGTTGTCCAGCGAACGGGTGATGTTCGGAAAGTGAAACAGGGGAAGCCCCAAAGGCTTCCCCTGTTTCATTCCGGGGGCGCGCAGCGCCGAAAGGGGCAAAACAACGCGGTGAAGGAGGTTTCTGCAAGGGACGGGAGCGGGCAACCCTCAGGGGGTAAGGCGAGCGTCCGGGGGCGCGGCTTTTTCCGGCAATTTCCACAAGATAGCGCAAAGGTCTTGCGTTTGAGCGCAAAATATGGTATACTGATAAAAATACTTTCTACATTTTAGAGGCAGACATGGCGGAACAGCATTACGACGCGGGCGATATCACCATTCTGGAAGGGCTGGATGCGGTGCGTCTGCGCCCCGGAATGTACATCGGCTCAACGGGTACGCGCGGGCTTCACCACATTCTCTGGGAGATCGTCGACAACGCCATCGACGAGGCGGCAAACGGCTTCTGTGACAAGATCGATGTGCGCATCTACAAGGACGGCAGCGTCTCGGTGGAGGACAACGGGCGCGGTATCCCCACAGATATCCACCCCAAGACCAAGGTCTCCGGCGTGCAGGTCGTCTTTACGCAGCTGCACGCGGGCGGCAAGTTCGACGAACACAATTATTCCTTCTCCGGCGGGCTGCACGGCGTGGGTGCTTCGGTCACCAACGCTCTCTCCAAGTGGCTGAAAGTGCGCGTCAACAAGGACGGCGACACCTGGGAGATGGAATTTCATTCCTATTTCGACGACAAGAAAAACAAATACGAATCGGGCGTGCCCGTCGCGCCCCTTCACAAGACGGGCAGATGCGGCAAGGCGCACGGCACGTTCGTACACTTCATGCCGGACGACGCCGTCTTTTCCACGGTGCAGTATCAGCTCTCCACCGTCTCGCACCGCTTGAAGGAACTTGCCTTCCTCAACAAGGGGCTGTCCATCACGTTGACGGACGAGCGCATCACGGCAAACGAATATTTCGAGGAGGGAGAGGACGACAATATCCGTCAGCTCGACCTTGCGGGCACGCAGCCCTATTCCGTCACGTTCTGCTATCAGGGGGGCATCGCCGACTTCGCGCTCTACCTCAACGAGGGCAAGAGCAAGCTCTATCCCCAGCCCCTCTATTATAAGGGGGAGCGGGACGGCATTCTGGTGGAATTTGCCATCCAGCACACGGGGGAGTTCACGGAGAGCCTCTTTTCCTTCGTGAACAACATTCCCACGCCGGAGGGCGGCTATCATGAGATCGGCTTCCGCGGCGGGCTCACGCGCATGCTCAACGACTACGCGCGCGACGCCAAGCTGCTCAAAGACAAGGATGCCAACTTCCTCGGAGAGGATTTCAGAGAGGGGCTGACGGCGGTCTTGTCCATCAAGATGAAGAACGTGCAGTTCGAGGGACAGACCAAGACCAAGCTCGGCAATCCCGAAGCGCGTTCCCCCGTGGAGAGCTGCGTCGTCGAAGGGCTGCGCGCGCTTGCGGCGCAGGCGAAGAACAAAAAGATTTTCGACGACATCATCAAAAAGGCGCAGGGGGCGGCGAAGGTGCGCATCGCGGCGCGGCAGGCGAAGGACACCGCCCGCGCCAAGAACTCCATCGACTCCCTGACGCTCGTCGGAAAGCTCGCCGCGTGTTCGGGAAGGAAGCCCGAGCTCAATGAACTGTTCATCGTCGAAGGGGATTCGGCGGGCGGCACGGCAAAGCAGGCGCGCGTCAGGCAGTATCAGTCCATCCTGCCCCTCAGGGGCAAGCCCTTGAACGTGGAAAAAAAGCGCCTCGATCAGGTGCTCGCCAACGAGGAGATCCGCACCATCATCTCTGCGCTCGGCGCGGGGGTGGGGAACGACTTCAACCTCGACAGGCTCAACTATCACAAGGTCATCATCCTCTCGGACGCCGATCAGGACGGCTTCCACATCCGCTGCATCCTCTTGACCTTCTTCTTCCGCTATATGCGCCCGCTCGTCAATGCGGGGCACGTCTACATCGGCATGCCGCCCCTCTACAAGGTGTACAAGCCGAACGGCGCGGAGGAATACGCCTATGACGACAAGGAATTGCAGGAGAAGATCGAAAAGGTCGGAAGGGGCTATCTCGTCCAACGCTACAAGGGTCTGGGCGAAATGAGTGCGGAACAGCTCTGGAAGACGACGATGGACCCCGCCCGCCGCAACCTGACGCAGGTCACCATCGAGGACGCCGCCGCCGCAGAGGATATGATCACGACCCTCATGGGCGACAGGGTGGAGGGCAGAAAGGAATTTTTGAACCGCAACGCCAACTTCAACAAGCAGGACGTATTCATGGACAAAGTGAAACTCAAAAAGGAGGGCGGAAATGAAGGCTGAGGAAAAGAAGCAGGCGCCGACGGGCGCGCTGTTCGTCACCCCCCTCGAAGAGGTGCTGCCCGCGTCCATGCTGCCCTATGCGGAGTTCGTCATCCTCGACAGGGCGCTGCCCCGCGTGGAGGACGGCTTGAAGCCCGTGCAGCGGCGCATCCTCTACACCATGTACGAAATGGGCTTAACGCCCGACAAGCCGCATAAAAAGTCGGCGCGCATCGTCGGCGACTGCATGGGGAAATACCACCCGCACGGCGATTCTTCCGTCTATGACGCCATGGTGCGCATGGCGCAGGACTTCAACATGGGCAGGACGCTCGTCAACGGGCACGGCAACTTCGGGTCGGTGGACGGCGACCCCGCCGCCGCCATGCGCTATACGGAGGCGCGCCTCGAACCGCTTGCGCTCGAACTTCTGCGCGATCTGGAAAAGAACACCGTTCCCTTTTCCCTGAACTTCGACGATTCCCTGAAAGAACCCGATATGCTGCCCGGCAGGTTCCCCAACCTGCTCGTGAACGGGGCATCGGGCATTGCGGTGGGGCTTGCCACCAACATTCCGCCGCACAACCTTGCGGAGTGCATCGACGGCGTCATCGCCTATATCGATCATCCCTCCATCAAGCTCAACGAGATGGTGCGCTACATCCCGGCGCCCGACTTCCCCACGGGGGGATACATCATTGCCAACGAGCTCAATCAGGCGTACAAAACGGGGAAGGGGCGCATCACGCTGCGCGCCAAGGTGCGCGTCGAGGACGGCGACAACGGCAAAAAGAACATCGTCATCACGGAACTTCCCTATCAGGTCAACAAGTCCTCGCTGCTCCGCAAGATCGCAGATCTGCGGGAGGAGAAGAAGGAGGAGCTTTCCGCCATCTCCCGCGTGCAGGACGAGAGCGACCGCGAGGGCATCCGCGCCGTCGTTGAGGTGCGTCCCGAGGGCGACGTGCAGAAGATCCTGAAGATCCTCTATAAGTATACCGACCTCGAAGTGACGTTCGGCATGAACATGGTCGCCATTGCGGGCGGGAAGCCCATGCTCATGGGGCTGATGGACATCATCCGCTATTACGTCAACTATCAGCGGGAAGTGGTGCTCGCGCGCACGCGTTTCGACCTCGCCGCCGCCAAGGAGCGCTGCCACATCCTCGAAGGGCTCATCATCGCTGTCCGCAACATCGACGAAGTCATCAGGATCATCAAGAACGCCGAGTCGACCTCGGACGCGCGCGACAAGCTCCGAAAGCGCTTCGACCTCTCCGAAAAGCAGGCGCAGGCCATTCTCGATCTGCGCCTCGCGCGGCTCACCAAGCTCGAAGTGTTCAAATTGGAGGAGGAGCTCGCCCGCCTCAAAGAGCTCATCGAAAAGCTCTCCGCCATCGTGGCGAGCCATAAAAAGCAGCTCGAAGTCGTAAAGGAAGAGCTGTTGGAGATCAAAAAGCGCTATAAGACGCCCCGAAAGTCCGTGCTCGTCTTTTCGGAGGAAGAGGCGGAGGCGGAGCGCGCCGACATCAAGGCGCCCGGCGTGCAGTGTGTCGCCTGCATCACGGCGGACGGAAAGCTCAAATGCCTTTCGGAACGCAACTTCGCGGCGGCGGGCAAGCCGCTTGCTCCCTCCGCCAAGGCGGGAAGCGTCGTTCTCAGGAACATCCGCCTCATGTCGGACGAACAGATGCTCGTCTTTTCCGACAGGGGGAACTGTTACCGCATCTACGGGGAGGCGCTCGCCTGCAAACTTTCGGATGCGGGCTTTACGCTCGCCGCCCTCTTTGAGGAGGCGGAAAAGGACGAGATGCCCGTTGCCCTCCTGCCCGCCGAGACGGGGCAGGGCGACCTCATTTTCATCACCAAAAACGGCATGCTCAAACGCACCGCGTGGGCGGAGTATTCGGTGGGCAAAAACGTCTTCCAGGGCATCCGCCTCAATGAAGGGGACAGGCTGCTCTCCGTGCAGCCCGACGCCGACGAAGAGGGCGTCACCGTGTTCTTCGTCACCAAGGGCGGCATGTGCCTCAACGCCAAAAAGGACGACATCCCCGCGCAGGGCAGGGTGTCGGGCGGCGTCAAGGGCATGAACCTCAAAGAGGGGGACGAAGTCGTGTTCGCTTCGCAGATCGACGGCGAAGGGGAGATCGTGCTGGCGACGTCGGACGGCAGGTTCAAACGCGTCATCGCCGCGCAGATCGACCCGCTCCCTCGTTACCGGAAGGGCGTGCAGATCACCTCCTTAAAGGGGGAGAGTATCCTGTTCGCCGACTATGTCACCGTTCCTTACATGCTCGCCGTGACGACGGACGACGGCACCATGACCGAGATCGTCACCGAGGATGTGCCCATCGACGCCACTTCAACGCGCGGCAGGACGCTCAAGGGCGTCAGATGGAAGCCCAAAGCCGTCTATGCCATGAAACACCGCGAAACGGAGGACTGAGCGGCGCCGTTCGGACGGACGTCAACTTCGGGGCGGCGCGCCCATGGCGCGCCGCCCCGCGGCTGCCGCACGGCAGATGCATCCCCTTTGCAGGGCGGTTTTTTGCATAAAAAGAATACATAAAGCCCCAAATTCCGACATAGAATTTACCAATGTCATTGTGCAGGGGGAAGTCTATGCGGAACATGCAAGAGCGGGCGATCGTCTGCGGGAGATATATTGCGGAGACGGGCTGCACCGTCCGCGCCTGCGCCGAAAAATTCGGCATGAGCAAATCGACCGTCCACAAGGATACCGAACGGCTGGAAGGGTACGACCGTGCCCTCTATGAACGGGTGCGCCGCGTGCTCGGCGTCAACCTGAAAGAGCGACACCTTCGCGGGGGCGACGCCACCCGCCGCATGTACGCCCGCCGCCGCGAGCAGGAAAAGAGCGCGCCGCATGTGTAATTTTGCGGCAGCATTGCTTGTCAAGTTCTGAATTGTATGCTATAATAGAGTCGGACAGATCCCCGTGCGGCGCGCGCCGCCGGTCGGTTTTTTACTACGGAAAACACGCTATGGCAAACTATCTTGGCATCGATGTCGGTTCCACAACGGTCAAATTGTGCGTTCTGAATGCGGCGCGGGAGACGCTTTACACCTCCTACGTCCGCCACTATTCACGCGTCAGGGAGTGCGTTCTCGAAGAACTTGAAAAGATCGCCTCCTTCGGCGCGTCCTTTCACGTCTGCATCACGGGGTCTGCGGGGCTGGGCATCGCGCAGCGGGCGCGGCTTCCCTTCGTGCAGGAAGTGCAGGCGGCATACGGCGCCATCCGCCAATGCTATCCCGATGCCGACGCCGCCGTGGAACTCGGCGGGGAGGATGCCAAAATCATCTTCCTGACGGGGGGAGCCGAGCAGCGCATGAACGGGAGCTGCGCGGGCGGAACGGGTGCGTTCATCGACCAGATGGCGACCCTGCTTGACATCCCGGTGCCCGAAATGGACGCGCTCTCCCTGCGGGCGGAACGGGTGTATCCCATCGCGTCGCGCTGCGGCGTGTTTGCAAAGTCGGACATCCAGCCCCTTCTCAATCAGGGGGCGAACAAGGCGGACATCGCCGCCTCCATCTTTCAGGCGGTCGTCGATCAGACGGTCTCCGGACTTGCGCAGGGGCGGAAGATCGCGGGGAAGGTGCTCTTTCTCGGCGGACCGCTGTACTTTTTGAAGGGGCTGCGCCGCGCCTTTGTGCGCACGCTCCGCCTCGACGCGGAACATGCCGTCTTCCCCGAAAACGCGCCCTGCTTCATGGCGCTCGGCGCGGCGCTGGCGGCGGCGCGGGAGAAGGAGGAACCGCTCGAAGCGCTCCGCGCGCGCCTCGCCGCCGCCCAAGGGCATTCGGACATCACGGTGGGCGAGCCGCTCTTTGCGTCGCAGGCGGAGTACGATGCCTTCGTCGCCCGCCATATCCGCAGTGACCTCGCCTTCGAGAACGTGCTCACCTACCGCGGGGACGCCTATTTAGGCATCGATTCGGGGTCGACGACCACCAAGCTCATCCTCATCACGCCCGACTGCAAAATTCTGTATTCCCATTATCAGTCCAACAACGGGCAGCCGCTCGACATTGTTGCGGACAAGCTGCGCGAAATATACGCGCTCATCGGCGATCGCATCGTCATCCGCGGCGCGTGCGTCACGGGCTACGGCGAGGATATGCTGCGCGCCGCGCTCAAAGCGGACTTCGGCGTCGTCGAAACGATGGCGCATTTCAAGGCGGCGCTCTACTTCAATCCCGATGTCGATTTCATCATCGACATCGGCGGGCAGGACATCAAGTGCTTCAAGGTGAAAAATCATGCCGTCGATTCCATCATGCTCAACGAGGCGTGCTCGTCGGGGTGCGGTTCCTTCATCCAGACGTTTGCCAAGGCGATGGGCATGGAGATCGGGGAATTTTCCCGCCTCGGACTGTTTGCAAAACATCCCGTCGAGCTGGGGTCCCGCTGCACGGTGTTCATGAACAGTTCGGTAAAGCAGGCGCAGAAGGAAGGGGCGAGCGTGGAGGACATCTCTGCGGGGCTCTCTGCCTCCATCGTCAAGAATGCCATCTACAAGGTCATCCGCGCCCGCACGCCCGAGGAGCTCGGGCAACACATCGTGGTGCAGGGCGGAACGTTCCTCAACGACGCGGTGCTGCGCTCCTTTGAAAAGGAGACGGGCAAAGAGGTGGTGCGTCCCGCCATCGCGGGGCTGATGGGCGCGTTCGGCGCGGCGCTCTATGCCAAGGAGAACACGCCCGCGGAAACGCTCATTTCGGGGATCGTCACCGAGGCGGAGCTGGGGGCGTTCGGATATTCTTCCCGCGCGGTCATCTGCAAAGGGTGCACGGCGCACTGCAGCGTCAACATCCTCACGTTTGCGGACGGCAGGCGCTTTGTTTCGGGCAACAAGTGCGAACGCGGCGCGGGGCTTCCCGCCGCCCGCCATGCCGCCGACCTCTACGCATACAAGTATGAAAAGCTCTATGCGCTCCCGCAGGAACGGAAGCCCTCCGCGCGCGGGACGGTGGGGCTGCCCGTGCAGCTTGCCATGTTCGAGCAGCTGCCCCTTTGGACGGCGTTCTTCGAGACGTGCGGATTTTTCGTGACCTTCTCCGAAAAGAGCTCGCGCGAGCTGTATTTCAGGGGGCAGCACACCGTCGCCTCGGACACGGCGTGCTATCCCGCCAAACTGCTGCACGGGCACATCGAATCGCTGCTCGACAAGAACGTCGATTTCATCTTCTATCCCTGCGAGAGCTATAACATCGACGAGCATGACAGCGTCAACCATTATAACTGTCCCGTCGTCGCCTATTATCCCGAACTGCTGCGCGCGAACAACGAGCGCCTCACCAAGGAAAATTTCATCGCGCCCTATCTCGATCTGAACGACGAGCGTTCGGCGGTGCGCGCGCTGCACCGCGCGCTCAAAGGATGGGGGCTCTCCGCGCCGCTCATCCGCCGCGCCCTGCGCGCGGGATTTGCCGCCCATGCCGCCTTTCACGCCGACGTCGTTGCGGAGGGCAGGCGCATCCTCGAAGAGGCGCGGCGGGCGGGGCGGCACACGGTGGTGCTGGCGGGGCGGCCCTATCACGCCGATCCGGAGATCAATCACGGCATCGGCAAACTTCTGAACGCCCTCGGCGTCGCCGTCCTTTCGGAGGACGCCGTCTTTGAGGAGGGGGAGCAGGTCAGGGTCAACGTCCTCAACCAGTGGACGTATCACGCCCGCCTCTACCGCGCGGCGGAGTTCGCAAGCAGGCAAACGGACGTGGACCTCGTGCAGCTCGTCTCCTTCGGCTGCGGCATCGACGCCATCACCACCGACGAGGTGCGCGCCATTTTAGAGCGCCGCGGCAAGCTGTATACGCAGATCAAGATCGATGAGATCAACAATCTGGGCGTCGTCAAGATCCGGCTGCGCTCCATGCTCGCCGCCATCGAAGAACTCGGGAGGAAGTCATGAAACACATCGAAGAAGCCGCCGATTTCACCGCTTCCTATCCCGTCTTCACGCCCGCGATGAAGGCGACGCACACCATCCTCATCCCCGACATGCTCCCGTGGCATTTCGACCTTCTGGTGCACGTCCTGCGGCGGGCGGGCTATCGGGTGGAGGTGCTGCACAACGAGGGGCGCGCCGTCATCGACGAGGGCTTGAAGCACGTTCATAACGATACCTGTTTCCCCGCGCTGTGCGTCATCGGGCAGTACATCGACGCCTTAAAGAGCGGAAAATACGACCCCGAACACACCGCCGTGCTCATCACGCAGTCGGGCGGCGGCTGCCGCGCAAGCAACTATATCCCGCTCATCCGCAAGGCGCTCAAAGCGGAATTTCCCGCCGTTCCCGTGCTCTCCCTCAACTTTTCGGGGCTGGAAAAGGGCAACAGCCTCCGCCTTTCCGCGGCGGACTTCCTGCGGCTCGCTTATGCCATTTTCTACGGCGATCTCATCATGACCTGTTTCAATCAGACCAAGCCGTATGAGAAGGAGGCGGGCAGCGCGGCGCGCGTGCGCGCGCAGTGCGTGGAGCAGATGAAGCGTGCGCTTGACGGCGGCGCCTACCGCCGCTTCCGGCGCTGCGCGAAGGACATCCTCGACGCCTTTTCCGCCCTGCCCGTGACAGGGGAGAAAAAGATCAGGGTGGGCATCGTCGGGGAAATTTACGTCAAATATTCCCCGCTCGGCAATTCTCATCTGGAAGAGTTCCTGCTCTCCGAGGGGTGCGAGCCCGTCGTTCCCGCCCTCATGGACTTCATTTTGTACTGCGTCGTCAATACCGTCAACGACGCAAAGTTCTACAACAAGGGAAAAAGGACGGCGTGGCTGTTCGCCATCGCCTACAAGTGGCTGTACGGCAAGCAGAAAGCGCTCATTGCGCTCATGAAAAAGACGCGCTTTGCGCCGCTGCACGACTTCGGGCATCTGCGCCGTTGTGCGGACAAGGTCATCCATCAGGGCGTGAAGATGGGGGAGGGCTGGCTCATCCCCGCCGAAATGACGGCGCTCGCCGAGACGGGAACGGAGAACATCGTCTGCGCGCAGCCCTTCGGGTGTCTGCCCAATCACATCGCGGGCAAGGGCGCGGTGCGCGCCGTCAAGGGGCTGTGTCCGCAGGCGAATATCGTGCCCGTCGATTACGACCCGTCCGCCACGCGCGTCAATCAGGAAAACCGCATCAAACTCATGCTCGCCACCGCCAAAGAGCGCGCCCGCGTGCAGGAGAAGGAGCCGTCATGAAGGAAGCGGGCGGCGTGACGGCGGACAACTTTCAAAGCGGGCAGGGGAAATTGTGGCTGGCGGTGCTCATCGTCTCGCCCGTTCTGGCGGCGGCGTTCGCGGCGTTCGCCGTGCTCTATGCGGACGACGGTCCCGTCGTTCTCATCGGCTGCATCCTCATCGCGCTCGCGGCGCTGGCGCTCTTTTGCGTCTGCATCGCCGCGGCGAAGAAGGTGACCTCCCGCTGGACGGCGGACGAGGAGGGCGTTTCCTATTTTTGCTGCGGGCGCAGGAAGGTCTTTCTCAGATGGGAGGACATCCGCGAGGCGGGGTTTTTGTACCTCGGCGGCGAGGCGCGTTCCTCCCGCGTCAGGCTGTATTGGTCGGCGGCAGAACTGCGCGGCAGGCTGAAAGGCGGCAGGCTCGCGGGGCGTGCGGCGGGGCTGGACGCCAACCGCACGGGCGCACAGATGATCGTCTATCCCGTTCCCGCGTTCTACGGGGAGGGCGGCGGCATCCTGTATCCCGACGACGATCCGCTCATCGCCTTCACCCGCACGCACGCAAGGCGCCCCCTGCGGCATGAGGGATTTTTGCACGGAACACAGGACTGACAATGCAGCGGCAAAGCGCCGCCCCGACGGGGCGGCGCTTTGCGCTAAAAGATGTTGGCGGGCGTGGGGCGGTAGGCATCGGGAAAGGTCTCGGAAAGGTGCAGCAGCGCTTCGAGTTTGCTGCGGGCAAGGGGGTACTCCCGTTCGGCAATGAGGCGCACCGTCTCCGCAAGGGTGCTGTCCACGCGCGCGACGTCGTTGTGGGGCAGGAAAATTTGCAGCCGTTCCTTGCGCGCATCCCAGGAGGTCTGTACGGCGCGCGCGTCTTCATAGTTGGCGCGCTCCTCGTCCGCCTTGTTGTAGAGGTCGCAAAGTTCGGCGCGGAAGTCGGCGAACGCCTTTTCCACATAGAAGTGTTCAAAGAGCGCCGCGCCCGTCAGCAGGGTGAGGGCGGCAAGGATACAGCACAAAGAACGGATCATATATGTATGGGGAACGCGCCGCGCGGCTACCACGCCGTCCCCTGCGGATACTGCGCGCAAAAGGTCGTGAACTTTTTGCCCTTTTCCTGCAAATACATCTTCCCCGTGCCGTCGGCGGTGAGTACCAGCACGCGGCGCACGTCCTTCACGCCCCGTTCGCGCAGCAGGGTGCGGAAAAATTCTTCGCCGAGTCCCGAAAGCGCGATGTTCTTCCTGTCGAACTTGCCGTTGTCCACGATGACCAGCGGAAGGGACGTCTGCCGCGCTTCGTAGTCCGCCTTGGGCAGCGCGGAGAAGGTGCCGTTGGATTCATAGAGCGCATAGTCGATGCAGTCCAGGGAAAAATATCCCGCCGCGCGCAGCGATTCGATGAGGTCGGAGACGTCGAGGTTGTTGCGCTTCAACTGATAGTCGTCGATGCCGTCGCGGTTGATGACGACGCTGGGTTTGCCGCTCAGCAGTCCTTTGACGGGTTTGACTTTCAGATCGAGCAGCGTGACGAGTTCGTGCAGGACGAAGATGGCAAGGACGGAGACGACGCCGTACAGAAGGGGGATGGAGGTGTCCGCCATCGGGATGCAGGCGAGCTCGGCGATGAGCAGGGTGATGACGAGTTCGAAGGGCTGCATCTCTCCGATTTGCCGCTTTCCCATGAGGCGCATGACGACGAGCAGCACGACGAACACGATCGCCGTGCGGATCATGACGAGGACCATGCAAACAGCATGCGTATTTTTCGGAAAAGGTATGCGAAATCGGTTGCATTTTCCGCGGAATGTGATATAATGATGCACAGAAGAGTAGCCAAGGCGCGTTAAGTGCTGCGAAACGGGACGTTGTTCGCAGACGAAAGGGAAACCTGCGGTGCCGCGGCGCGTCCGCTCAAATCGTGTTTTTCACCTTTTCGCGGACCTTCCAACTTTCGGGAGGTTTTTTCTTATGCAATCGCAAGCCGCAGCAACGTATCCTGCATGGAAGAGGGTGCTCTTTTCCGACTTCATGCTCTCGCGCGGGAAGGCGCAGCGCATCGCCACGGTGGGCGTGATGACGGCGCTGTGCATCGTCGCCAACATGTTCCTCGAAGTGAAATTTTTCGATGTGCAGTTCTCGTTCACCATCTTTGTTTCCGTGCTCACGGGCATGCTCATCGGTCCGCTGTTCGGCTTCGCCGCCGTATTTTTGGGCGACTTTTTGGGGTATGTCTACAACAGCTGGGGCTATATCTACATGCCGTGGGTAGGGCTCTCGTCCGCGCTCTTCGCGCTCATCGCGGGGCTGCTGATGGGGGTCCGCATCCAGAAGAAATGGGGCATTTACGCAAAACTTGCGCTCATCTGCCTTGTGACGTTCTTCGTCTGTACGGCGGGGGTGAACAGCGCGGGGTTCTATTTTTACAACAAGTATTCCGGGTTCTCCACGGCGGTCATCGACTATGCGGAGGCGCATTTCGGCGGCACGGTCAGCTATTTTGCCTATGTGTGCTACCGCCTCATCTTCAAGTTGCAGATCCTCAACAGCGTCGTCAATTACGCGCTGCTGTTTGCGGCGGTGCCCCTCATCAATGTGCTGGGGGCAAGGAATGCTCCGTTGCAGTGACATACAAATTCATGCAAAATCGACCCGATGGCGTCCATCGGGTTGACTTTTTTTGTCCGTGCATGATATAATGGCGTTGAGATTTTTGCAGGAGCCATTATGACAACTTCCTTGCTCGCCGTCACGTTTGGCGCAAACGAGAGGGGGATCATCCTCTTCGGGTTTGAAATTTATTATTACGCCATCTGCATCGTCTGCGGCATGATCCTTGCGGCGGGGCTTTCCGCGCTGCTCATGAAGCGCAGGAACATGTCGACCGATCTCATTTTCCTGCTCTTTGTGGTGTGCATTCCCACGGCGATCGTCGGTGCGCGGCTCTTTTCCTGTCTGACCGACCCCAACCTCGGCATCGCGCGCTTTTTTGATTTCCGCGACGGCGGCTTGTCCATCACGGGCGGCGTCATCGGCGGTGTGGCGGCGGGGCTCGTCGTCTGTCTCATCAAGAAGGTCAATTTCCTGCGCGCGGCGGACTGCGTGGTCATCAACATCCTCATCGCGCAGTCGCTGGGCAGATGGGGGAACTTCTTCAATGCAGAAGTGTACGGCGGCGTTGTGGAGGATCCTGCGCTGCAATGGTTCCCGCTCGCCGTTCCCATCAGCTCCCTGCCCGATGTGTTCGGCATCGGTTCCTTCTCCGATCCGAACGCCACATGGCATTACGCCTTTTTCTTCTATGAATCCATGCTCAACCTCATCGGCTGGGCGATCCTTTTCACCTTCACATGGTTCCGGAAGAGCAAGCCCAACGGCATCTCCGCCTGTTTGTATTTTGTCTGGTACGGAACGGTGCGCTCCGTCATGGAGCCGCTGCGCGATCCCGAGTTCATCCTCGACAAGGGCGGCATTCCGTGGTCGCTCGTCTTTTCCGTTCTCATGGTGGGGCTGGGCATCTGCGCCATCCTGCTCCTGATGATCTTCAACTTCCGAAAGGAAAAGGCGTTCATCGGCAGCCGCGTGGGGGAGCCGTGCGGTATCACGGCGTATATGACGCCCTACAAAGACGACAAGCCGTACTATTCCAAGATCAACATGTTCGGCGACAAGTACCCGCCCAAGCCCTCCAAGGAGGAGCTGAAAGCGGAGCGCGAACGGGAAAAGGCACAGAAGAAGCCGCCGAAGGACGGCGCCCCGCCCGCCGCGCCCGGCGGAGGGGATGCCTCATGAGGAACCTCACCCTGCTGACCGATCTCTACCAGCTCACGATGGGACAGGGATACTTCAACGAGGGAAAGCATGAACAGCGCGCCGTGTTCGACGTGTTCTTCCGTCCCAACCGCCTCATCACCTATTCCGTCGCCGCGGGCATGGAACAGGCGGCGGAGTATCTCGAAAATTTGCATTTTTCCGAGGACGACCTCGCCTATCTGCGCACGCTCGGCATGTTCTCGGAGGACTATCTTGCCTGTCTCAAAGACCTGCGCTTCACGGGGGACGTGCGCGCCGTGCGGGAAGGGGAGATCGTCTTTCCCTATGAACCCATCTTCACTGTCTCGGCTCCCATGCTTGAAGCGCAGCTCGCGGAGACGGCGCTTCTGACCTTCATCAACCATCAGACGCTCATCGCATCCAAGGCGGCGAAGATCTGCGCGGCGGCGGGCGGCGGCGTCATGGAGTTCGGACTGCGCCGCGCGCAGGGGGCGGACGCAGGCATCTACGGCGCGCGCGCCGCCATCATCGGCGGCTGCGTGGGCACCTCCAACGTCTATGCGGGGAAATTGTTCGGCGTGCCCGTTTCGGGGACGATGGCGCACAGCTGGGTGATGAACTTTCCCTCCGAGCTGGAAGCCTTCCGCGCCTATGCAAACAGTTTTCCGACGGGCTGCCTGCTGCTCGTCGACACATACGATACGCTCCGCAGCGGCGTTCCCAACGCCATCACGGTGTTCCGCGAACTGCGGGAGAAGGGGTATGAACCCGTGGGCATCCGCCTCGATTCGGGCGACCTTGCCTATCTCTCCAAAAAGGCGCGCGAGATGCTCGACGAGGCGGGTTTCGACAGGGCGATCATCTGCGCTTCGGGCGATCTGGACGAGACGCTCATCCGTTCTTTGAAGGAGCAGGGCGCGCGCATCGACACCTGGGGCGTCGGCACAAAACTCATCACGAGCGCGGACATGCCTGCCCTCGGCGGCGTCTACAAGCTCGCCGCCGTGTTCGAAAACGGGCGGGAGGTCCCCAAGATCAAGCTCTCCGATACGACGGAGAAGATCACAAATCCGGGCGTCAAAGAGGTCTACCGCATCTACGACAAGAAGACGGACAAGGCGCTTGCCGACCTCATCGTGCGCGCGGGGGAGACCATCGACGAAGAAAAGCCGCTCACCATTTTCCACCCCGTCGATACCTGGAAGAAGATGACCATCGAGCACTTCCGCGTGCGCAGCCTGCGGGAAGACCTCTTCCGCGGCGGAAAGCGCGTCGCGCCCGCAAGGAGTCTTTCCGGGATCGCCGCCTACCGCCGGGAGGAACAGGCGCGGTTCTGGGAGGAGTATCTTCGGCAGGACATGCCGCATATCTATAAAGTGGACTTGTCCGACGGGCTTTACCGCCTCAAACAGCGGCTGGTGGAGTCGTTTGGCAGTCATGGAGGGAGCGTGCCGTGTTCGGATTGTACAGCAAAAGGGATGTAGAAAAGCTCACCGCCCGCCTGCGTGCGGAATATGCCGCCGTGCTCAAAGAACAGCAGGAGGCGGCGGAGACGCTCAAAGCGGAAAACCGCGCGCTTGCGGCGCGCGTTTCCGAATTGGAAGGGGATCGCGCCGCCGTCGGCGAGGCGCTCATCGCCGCGGAAAAGGCGGCGGGCGAGGCGCAGGGCGCACACGCCGCCGCGCATGCGAACGGTGAAAAGGAGCTTGCCCTGCTCATTCAGAAGTGCAGGCTTTTATCGGAACGGCTCTCGGCGAAGTATCCCGACGCCGAGGATGTGCAGGCGTTCGCGGACTTCACGGCGACGCTGCATGCGGACGGGGAGGAGAATTCCCTCGACATGGAAGAGGTGCTCGCGCCCAAAAAGCCGCTCGACCTCGGAAAGCTCTGCCGCGACCTCGGGCTTATGGAGGAAGAATGAAAACATCCTATCGTTCCGTTATGATCGCGCTCGGCGCGGCGCTTCTCATGTGCGTGCTGATCGCCGCGGACCTTGTCACCAAGGCGTGGGCAGAGGCGGTCAATATCCGTCAGGGCGACTATGTTCTCGGCATCGTGCGCCTTCTGTACACGTCCAATCCCGGCATTGCCTTCGGCATCTTCGGCGGGAACGAGCTCGCCATGGAGATCATGAGCTACGTCACCGTCGTGCTTGCCGTGCTCATCATCGTCATGTTTTTTACGCTCTTCCGCCGCAACACTCCCGTCAGGTTCTGCCTTGCGGTCGTGGAGGCGGGCGCGCTCGGCAACATTGCGGACAGGTTCTGCCTCGGCTATGTGCGCGACTTCGTGGACATCTCCCCGCTCGGCTTCGGCATCTGCAACATCGCCGATTTTTTCATTACGGGCGGCATCGTCGCCGTCATCGTGTGCATCCTGTTCATCGGCAAAGACGCCGTGTTCCCCCTCACCAAAAAGTGGCGGGAGGAGGCAAAGCGGGAGGATGCCGCGCACGACGCGCACATGAAACATGAATGAGTTTACGGCAGACGTTCCCGTGCGTGCGGACGTCTTTATGAGTGAAAAGACGGGTCTGACGCGCTCTGCCGTCAAAAAGCTGGCGGACGAGGGACGTCTGTTTGCGGACGGCGTGCCCGTCAGGGCGGGCTGCATGCTGAAAGCGGGCGCCCGCGTGGCGCTCGACGTCCCGCCGCCCCGCCCCGTGCGGGCGCAGCCGGAGGACCTTCCCGTGGACGTTCTGTATGAAGACGGCGACATCGCCGTCATCAACAAGCCGCGCGGCATGGCGGTCCATGCGGGCGCGGGCAGAACGGACGGAACGCTCGTCAACGCGCTGCTCTTCCGCCTGAAATCGCTCAGTTCCATCAACGGGGAAGTGCGCCCCGGCATCGTGCACCGCATCGATAAGGACACGACGGGGCTTCTGGTCGTCGCCGAGAACGATGCGGCGCACCTCTCCCTCGCGCGGCAGATCGCCGAAAAGAGCTGCCGCCGTGAATATTTCGCCCTGCTGGAAGGTGTCCTCAAAGAGGATGCGGGCAGGGTGGAGACGCTCATCGGGCGCGATCCCAAAGACCGTCTGAAAATGGCGGTCCTCGCGCGGGGCGGGCGGCGCGCAGTCACCGGGTTTGCGGTCGCGGAGCGCTTTCCCGCGCACACGCTCGTGCATTTTACGCTGCAAACGGGCAGGACGCATCAGATCCGCGTTCACGCAAAGTATCTGGGACATCCCGTCGTGGGAGACCGCATATACGGATATAAAAAACAGCGCTTCGCGCTTGAAGGGCAGCTGCTGCACGCCTTCCGCCTGACGCTCACCCATCCGCGGACGGGGGAGCAGATGACGTTCGAGGCGCCGCTGCCCGCCGATTTTGCCGGCGTGCTGGAAACGTTGCGGCGGGAGAGGGGAGGACGGTCATGAACATGCTCATTTTAAGCGCCGAGGAGATGCGCCGCGCCGTCATGCGGCTCGCCATGCAGGCGGCGGAACTCGGCAAGGGGACGGATTTTGCGCTCATCGGCATCCGCAAGCGGGGCGTCATCCTCGCGCGCAGGATGCAGGAGGCGATCGCGCGGCTGGAGGGCGTGCGCGTTCCCATGGGCATCCTCGACATCTCCCTTTACCGCGACGACCTTCTGGGCGGCTGCGACGCCGTATTCAAGGGGAGCGAAGTGGACTTCGACATCGAGGGCAGGAACATCGTGCTGTGCGACGACGTCATCTGCACGGGCAGGACGGTGCGTGCGGCGCTCTCGGCGCTCGCCTCCATGGGGCGGGCAAAGACGGTGCGCCTCTTCACCCTCATCGACCGCGGGCACAGGGAGCTGCCCTTCCGCGCGGACGGCGTGGGCAAAAACGTCCCCACCGCCCGTTCCGAGCGCATCGTGGTGCACTTTACGGAAACGGACGGCGAGGACGCCGTGCGGCTGTATAAATAATTTTTTCCGATAAGCGTGCCGAAAACGCCGTGCGTCGCTTGTCAAATGCGCGGCGGCGTGGTATAATAGCAAAAAACGCGGGGCGCAAAGGCGTCCGCGGAAGGAGTCTGGTCTATGGCAAACAAACAGAGAACGGAAGGCGCGGCAAGGAACGATCTTATCAGGATCTGCTGCTTCATCGCCCTGCTGCTGGCGGCGGTGCTCATCTTCATCAACAACCTGCTGCCCCTTTGCGGCGTGGAGCTCGGCGGTCCCATTCTGCGGGCGCTGACGCTGGTCAAGGATCTTGCGCTGCTCATCGGCATCATCTTCGGCGCATTTGCGTTCGCAAGGAGCAAGGGCAAGACGTGGATCATCATCTTCTGGATCGCCGTCGCACTCTATGTGGCGAGCGTCATCCTCGGATTGTTCTGAGAGAAAAGGAAAAAACGACTTGCCTGCGGCAAGCCGTTTTTTCTTTACAAATGCAGAAATTTTCTCTATAATAGAAAGAAAAACGGGAGGGATGCCATGCTGCCGGTCGTCGCCATTGTCGGACGCCCCAACGTGGGCAAGAGCACCTTTTTCAACAAGGTGGCAGGGCGCAAGATTTCCATCACGGAGAACAGGCCGGGCGTCACGCGCGACCGCATCACCGCGGACTGCGAATGGCGCGGCAAACCCTTCACACTCATCGACACGGGCGGCATCGAGCTCAAAAGCGAGGATGCGCTGTGGAAACAGATCGCCGTGCAGGCGCAGGCGGCGGTGGAACTTGCCGACGTCATCCTCTTCTTCACGGACGCAAGGGAGGGGCTGACATCCTCCGATCACGACGTCGCCGACTATCTGCGCCGCTGCAAAAAACCCGTCGTGCTCGTCGTCAACAAGGTGGACGACTACTCCCCCGATAAAATTTTCGAATTTTATTCCCTGGGGCTCGGCGAGCCGTTCGCCGTCTCCTCCGAGCATTCGCGCGGCATCGGCGACGTGCTCGATCAGGCGGTGGAATGCTTCCCCAAGGGGGAGGAACAGACGGACGGTTCGTTGAAGATCGCCGTCGTCGGAAAGCCCAACGCGGGCAAGAGCTCGCTCGTCAACCGCCTTTTAGGGCAGGAACGCACCATCGTCACGCCCGTGGCGGGCACCACGCGCGACGCCGTGGATACCCGCTTTGAGGCGGGCGGCAAGGCGTACACCATCATCGACACGGCGGGCATCCGCCGCAAGCGCTCCGTGGACGACGACGTCGAGTACTACTCCGTGCTGCGCGCCTTCGATGCCGTGCGCCGTGCGGACGTGTGCCTGCTCGTCGTGGACGCCGCCGAGGGCATCACCGAACAGGACGTCAGGATCGCGGGCTTCGTGCACGAACAGGGCAAGCCCTCCGTCGTCGTCATGAACAAGTGGGACCTCATCGAAAAGGACACACACACCGTCGAAAAATTTGAGGAAAAGCGCAAGGAGAGCCTCAAATTCATGGATTACGTCAAGGCGGTGTACATCTCCGCCAAGACGGGGCAGCGTGCGGACAGGGTGCTTGCGCTCGCGGAGGAGGCGTATGCGCACGCCTGTTTCCGCGTTCCGACGGGCGGGCTCAACGACCTTCTGATGGACGCCATGCGCGTCTCGGAACCGCCCTCCTATCAGGGCAGGCGCATGAAGCTCTACTACGCCTCGCAGGTCGCCGTCTGCCCGCCGCTCTTCGTGCTCATCGTCAATGATGACGGGCTGCTGCATTTCTCCTATGAACGCTATCTGGAAAACACGATCCGCGCCGCCTATGATTTTTCGGGGACGCCCGTCCGCATCAAGGTCCGCAACAAGAAGGAGGACGAATGAAGGAGCTGGTTCTCGCAGAAAGCTGGTATTGGTTCGTGATGACGGGCATCGTCTGTTATTTCATCGGCTGTTTCAATTTTGCCGTCGTCATCGCCCGCGCCAAGCATAAGGACGCCCACAAGATCGGCAGCGGCAATCCCGGCACCATGAACATGACGCGCGAATTCGGGCTGCGCATCGGGTTTTTGAACTTTGTGTGCGATGCCTGCAAAGGGGGGCTGCCCGCGCTTGCGGGATATTTCCTCTTCCGCGGATATGTCTTTGAAGGCACGCAGGTGGCGGTCGCGGACTTTGCGCGCTACCTGTGCGGCGTGTGCGTCATCATCGGGCACATCTGGCCCGTCACCATGAAGTTCCAAGGCGGCAAGGGCATCGCCTCGTCGCTGGGGATGTTCTGGTTTTCCCTTTCGTGCGAAAATGCGTGGAATGCGCTCTTCGTGCTGCTGGCGCTCATCGCCGTCGTCGGCTACATCGCCCTCACCGAGTGGGGCGCGATGGGCTCCCTCCTCGGCGTGACGGGGCTGTCCGTCTGGCAGGGGCTGATCTTTTTCCTGCGCTATTCGGCGAACGGCATGCTGCAAAACGGCTGGGTGATCTCCCTGTTTTTGCTGCTGCTCCTCGTCAATGTGCTGACGTGGTCGGCGCACCGCAAAAACCTCGTCCGCCTGTTCGCGGGGGAGGAACACCGCACCTCCGTCAAAAAACTCTCCAAGGGCAAGCGCGGGACACAGAACATGTAAAGGGCGGGGCGCTCCCCCGCGCTTTGCTTGTTGTGCGCCCGCTGCGGATATTTTTTCAAAAGAAGGGCAACTATGGAAACACTGCACGTCAACGTCAAAAAACTGCATGAAAACGCGCGCCTTCCCGTGTACGGTTCTCCCTGCGCGGCGGGCGCGGACCTCTATGCCTGCGCAGGAGCGGACATCCCCGCCGGGGAGACCGTCTTCGTGCATACGGGCATCGCCGTCGAACTGCCGCTCGGCACGGTGGGGCTCGTGTATGCGCGCAGCGGGCTCGCCTGCAAGCAGGACCTCGCGCCCGCCAACAAGGTGGGGGTCATCGACTGCGACTACCGCGGCGAGGTGATGGTGGCGCTGCACAATCACGGCAGATCGGTCCGCCGCGTGGAGGCGGGGGACCGCATCGCGCAGCTCGTCATTGCTCCCTACTATGCCGCGGAATTTTCCGAGGCGGAAACGCTCGGCGAGACCGTGCGCGGCGCGGGCGGATTCGGTTCCACGGGGAAAGCCTGATGCGCATGCGCAGAAAGCGCAACCTGGAGCCGCGCATGCAGGCGTGCGCGGACATCCTCGTCGCCCGCGGGAAACCGTGTAAGAACTTGAAGGAGGCGGCGGAGCACTACCGCGCCCTCATCGATTATCGGGCGCTCTTTTTGCGGGAGGCGCCCGTCGAGCTCGAAGTGGGCTGCGGCAACGGCGCGTTTCTCTCCGGGATCGCCGCACGCCATCCGGAGCGCGATTTCCTTGCCGTCGAAGTGTGTTCGAACGTGGTGCTCACCGCCATGGAACGCATCAAACGGGAGGGCGCCGCAAACGTGCGCTTCCTCAACATCCCCGCCGAGATCCTTTTGTGCTATCTTCCCGAAGGGAGCATCGGGCGCATCTATCTCAACTTTTCCACCCCGCTTCCGGAGGCGGGCAGGGAAAAACAGCGCCTGACGAGCGACCGCTTCCTCGGCATTTACAAAAAACTGCTCAAAGCGGGCGGGGAGATCGTGCAAAAGACGGACAGCGAAGATTTTTTCGACTATTCTCTCAGAAAATTCCGCGAGAACGGGTTTGCGGTGAAGGACGTCACGCGCGACCTGCACAACAGCGAATATGCGGCGGAGAACATCGTCACGGAGTATGAGGCAAACTTTGCCGCAAAGGGGAAGCCCATCTTCCGCGCCGTCGCCGTATTGCAGCCGTAACAGGTACGCGCATCTGCCGCACAGACGGAGGGGACCATGGACGCATTTACTTATTTCATGCCGACCGAGGCATTCTTCGGGCGGGACTGCGTTTTGCGCGAAGGCGGGCGCATGAAGGCGCTCGGCACGCACGCGCTCGTCGTCACGGGCAAGAGCTCGCGCAAAAACGGCGCGCTTGCGGACGTGCTTGCCGCGCTCGGCGCGAACGGGCAGACGGCGACCGTGTACGACCGCGTCTCGCCCAATCCCACCGTCGCCTGCGTGCGCGAGGGCGTCGCTCTTCTGCGGGCGGCGGGGGCGGACTTTCTCGTCGCCGTCGGGGGCGGATCCCCCATGGACGCCGCAAAAGCCATCGCAGCGCTCGCCGTGTGCGAGCGCCCCGATGCGGACATCTTCGCGGGCGGATATGGTGCGGCGCTGCCCATGGCGCACGTTCCCACAACGGCGGGCACGGGGAGCGAAGTCACGCCCTATGCCATCCTCACCAACGATGCGGGCATGACCAAAACGAGCATCTCTTCTGCCGCCATGTTCCCGCGCTTTGCCTTTCTCGACGGAAAATACATGCGGGACATGCCCGTTTCCGTCACCGTCAATACGGCGCTCGACGCCTTTTCCCACGCCGTCGAAGGCATGCTCTCGCGCAAAAAGACGCCCGTTTCCGACGTGCTCGCCGAGGCGTGCCTGCGCATCCTCTATCCGCTGCTGGCACGCACGAAGGGATGCCTTTCCCCCGACGAACGCGACGGGCTGCTGTATGCGTCCATGCTCGCGGGCATGACCATCGCGCAGTCCGGGACCACCGCCGTGCACGGCATGGGGTACTTCCTGACCTACCGCTACGGCATCGACCACGGCAGGGCGAACGGGCTGCTGCTGGGCGGCATGCTGCGGCTGTGCGCAAAAAAAGGGGTGCCCGCGCTGGACGCCATCCTCGCCGCCTGCGGCGATACGCTCGACGGCGTGTGCGCCACGCTCGGCGCGCTGCTCGGCGCGCGGGAACGCATCCCGCAGGATGTTCTGCGCACGTTCGCGCACCGCGCCATGGACAACAAGAACATCAAAAAATCCGCCTACGAGCCGACGGAGGCGGAAGTGCTGGAAATCTACCGTTCCGCCTTTTGCGGGGCGGACTGAGCAGCGATCGGGCGGGCCGCCGCACAGACCGCGCGGCGCGGGGAGGCGGCGTACATGCCGTGCCCGTCCGCGGACGGAGCGGCGGAAAAAAGCAAAACGTAAAAGAGCAGCGGCGAAGGGATTTCGCCGCTGCTCTTTCGGAATGACGTGCGCGCCCCTTCGGGGCGCGTGCTGCCGCCTTTGCAAACGTTCCTGTTCGTTTTTTATACAAACAGCGTTTCAAATTCGTTGGTGTGCGCGCCCGCAAGAGCGTTGTAGAGGTCGTTGGCGTGTATGTCCAGCGTGAAGCAGGCGAGCGCTTCCTTTTTGAGGAGGGAGTAGTCTCCCTTGCGGACGATGAGAGGGAAGGTCCCTTCGCCGAGGGCGGCGAGCGTCTCTTCCGCTCCCTCCTTTCTGACGGCGAGCGTTTTGACATAGAGGGGGGATTGCGCATAGGCGAGCACGTCCTCCCGCGCGATCCCCAGAAAGTTCTGCGCGAGCACCCGCCGCACGCGCGCGGCGGTGTAGCGCTTTGTGACCACTTTCGGAAGCAGGTCGTCTAAAACGGGATTGGTGCGCGCCATGGAGCGGATGCGGTTTTCCAGCCCTTCCGCGCAGTCGGGGCACTGCGCCGTCCGGTCGGGAGGCGCCGAGAGCAGGGCGCACAGGGCGGCGGGCGCATAGGGCAGGGGGGTGAACGCGCAGGCGGCACGGAACGCCTCCGCGGGCATGTTGCGCTTCAATGCGCGCCGTGCGCGGCGCGTGCCCTCCGCCATGGCGCCGCGCAGCGCCGTCGCCGAGGAAAAGTCGGGCAGCAGCGCCGTGTCCGCGTATCCCGCCCCCACACGCGCAACGGGAACGGGCTCGATGGCACTGCCCTCCGCGAGCAGCGCGCGGCAGTACTCCGTTCCGAGGATGTTGTTGGGGGAGGTGAGCAGCGCCTCGTCCACGTCCGCGCCCGTTGCGAGCAGCGCCGCATTGCGCGCGCGGATATAGCTCGTCCCGTCCCGCATGTTCTCTTTGAGCTGCGCGCGGAACTGTTTGCTCTCCGTCAGCGTGGCGCGCGCCGTGCGCAGGAACTGTTCCCGATCGCCGCTTTCGCAGCCGAAGGCGAGCGCCGCAACGCAGGGCAGGGAGGCGAGGATGTGCACCGCGCCGCGCGCGAAGAGTTCGGCGGGGGAGACGGCAAAGGCTGCGGGGAGCTCGATGACGGCGTCCGCGCCGCCGAGGACGGCGTGCCTTGCCCGTTCATATTTGTGAAATACGGCGGCTTCCCCGCGCTGCGTGAAGTTCCCGCTCATGATGCACAGGACCTTATCGCATCCCGAACGCCTGCGCGCTTCGGCAAGCTGATAGGCATGCCCGTTGTGGAAGGGGTTGTATTCGCAAATCACCGCACAAAATTTCATGTTTTTTCCGTGTTGTCCTTTACAATCGTCTGAAAAAGGTGTATAATAACAGAGTAGCGGATGCCTGCATCCATTATACACGAAAATGCAAAAAAAGAAAAGGGGTATCGTAAAAAAAGATCATGGCTGATTTCATGAGAAAATTGAAGCGGCTCGGAAGAAAGATCGCGGAAGTCGGTTCCTTTGCGGAAGAGCTCAAAAAGCGCGCCGCCGAAAAGCAGCGCACCATCGTACTGTGCGAGGGCGAGGACAAGCGCGTCGTCGAAGCGGCGCAGCGCTGCGTGGAGGAGGGCGTCGCCAAGATCGTCCTGCTCGGCAAGGAGGCGGACATCAAGGCAGCCAATCCGGATGCGGATCTGTCCCAAATCGAGATCGTCAATCCCGCCACGTCGCCCAAACTCGAAGAGTATGCCGCGCTCCTCTATGAACTGCGCAAGGCGAAGGGCATGACGGAGGAACAGGCAAAAGAACAGGCGAAGGATAACACCTTCTTCGGCGCGCTCATGCTCAAAGCGGGGGATGCGGACGGGCTCGTTTCGGGCGCATGCCATTCGACGGCAAATACGCTGCGTCCGGGCTTGCAGATCATCAAGACGGCGCCCGGCGTCAAGGCGGTCTCCAGCTTCAATCTGATGATCGCGCCCCTCGGCGGGAACGAATACGTCAGGGACGGCGTCATCGTCTTTGCGGACTGCGGACTCAATCCCACCTATACGGCGGAAGGGCTTGCCGACTGCGCCATCGCCACGGCGCAGAGCGCCAGGGAGATCGCGGGGATCGAACCGTGCGTCGCCATGCTCTCCTTCTCGACGATGGGGTCGGCAAAGCACGACAACGTCACCCTCGTGCAGGAGGCGACGCGCATCGCCAAGGAGAAGGCGCCCGAGCTTGCCCTCGACGGGGAGATGCAGTTCGACGCGGCGCTCGTTCCCGAAGTCGCCGCCATCAAAGCGCCCAAGTCGAGCGTGGCGGGGCACGCCAACGTGTTCATCTTCCCCGACCTGCAATCGGGCAATATCGGATACAAGATCGCGGAAAGGCTGGGCGGGTTCCAGGCAGTCGGTCCCGTCTGCCAGGGGTTCGCAAAGCCTTTGAACGACCTCTCGCGCGGGTGCAAGGCATCCGACATCGTGCTTGCCGTCGCCATCACGGCGCTGCAAGTGAAGGACTGAGGGGGCGTTCATGAAGATCCTGGTCATCAATGCGGGGAGTTCCTCGCTCAAATATCAGCTCATCAACATCGAGACGGAGGAGGTGCTCGCCAAGGGAAACGTGGAGCGCATCGGCATCAGAGGCGGCGCGCTCACGCATAAGGCGGGCGGCAAGACCTTCGTCATCGAAAAGGAGATCGCCGACCACACCGAAGCCATCCAGCTCGTCTTAAAGGAGCTGACCGACGGCGAGGCGGGCGTCATCAAGTCGATGGACGAGATCGGCGCCGTCGGGCACCGCGTCGTCGCCTCCGGCGAGGCGTTCAAGAAGACGACGCTCGTCACGGACGAGGTCATGCAGACGATGGGGGAGATCGCCGAACTTGCGCCCCTCCACAATCCCGCCGCCATCAAGGGCGTCAACGCCTGCCGCGCGGTCATGCCGGGCAAGAAGATGGCGCTCGTGTTCGATACGTCGTTCCATGCCACCATGCCCGACTATGCCTGCCTGTATGCCATCGATTACGACGACTATAAAAAGTATCAGGTGCGCAAGTACGGCGCGCACGGAACGTCGCATAAGTACGTTTCGCAGGCGGCTGCGGAGTATCTTCACAAGAAGCCCGAAGAGCTCAACGTCATCACCTGCCACCTCGGAAACGGTTCCTCCATTTCGGCGGTGAAGGGGGGCAAGTGCATCGATACGTCCATGGGCTTTACGCCGCTCGCGGGCGTTCCCATGGGCACGCGCAGCGGCGATATCGACGCCGCCGCCGTGGAATTTCTGTGCAACAAAAAGGGCATGAACATCCACGAGGCGCTCACCTATCTCAACAAAAAATGCGGCATGCTGGGCGTTTCGGGCGTCTCTTCCGACTATCGAGACCTGACCGCCGCCGCAAAAGAGGGGAACTACCGCGCGCAGCTCGCGCTCAACATGTTCACCTATGCATGCAAGAAGTATGTGGGCGCCTATATGGCGGCGCTCGGCAGGCTGGATGCCGTCGTGTTCACGGCGGGCGTGGGCGAAAATACGCCCCATATCCGTGCCTCCGTGCTTGCCGGCATGCAGGCGTTCGGCATCGAAGTGGATGCAGCGAAGAACGAGTACAAAAACGACGGCGCCATCCACGAAATTTCCTCGGATGCGTCCAAGGTCAAGGTGCTCGTCATTCCCACGAACGAGGAACTCGTCATTGCGCGCGAGACGGCGGCACTCCTTTGATTTTTGGAAAATCTTCTGAAAATGCCGCCAAAAAAGATTGACAAAGGCGGCGAAATTTCCTATACTCTTATCAGTCGATGATTCCCGAAATAGACGTTCGTGCCTGTGTTGCGCGGCAAATTTATGAAGGAACGCTCTCCTTTTCCTTTCAAGCGGATGACGATGTGCTCGATATCCCCTTTGCAAGGTTCCAAGGAGATGTGCAGGCGGTGCTCGATTGGGCGATCCTGACGGACAACCGGACGGTGGAGGCGCACATCAAGCTTGCGTTCACGCTGGAGGGCGCCTGTTCGCGCTGTCTTGCCGAGGCATCGGAGGACATCGTCTATGAGGCGGACGCCTCGTTCGTGCCCGGCGGGGATGACGGCGAGGAGTACGCATACGCGGGCGGCAAGGTCGTTTTGAAGGAATTCCTGCGCGATTCTCTCGTCTTCGCGCTTCCTTCGCGGCTGCTGTGCAAGCCGTGCGCACAATGGGAAAAAGAATAAAAGAGGTGAAGTAACATGGCAGTCCCCAAGACAAAGCAGTCGAAGAGCAGGACGAACAAGCGTTTTGCAAACTACAAGGCGACCGCGGCGACGCTCGTCGAGTGCCCGCATTGCCACGAGCTCAAAGTCGCGCACCGCGTGTGCAAGAACTGCGGCTATTACGACGGCAAGGAAGTCATCGCCGAAAAAGAAGAGACAAAGTAAGCTGTCAAACTGCAGAAGCGGACTTTTATAAAGCCCGCTTCTTTTCATACGGAAGGGCGCCGCGTGCGCACGGCAGTCTGTTTCCCGGAATGCTTTCAGGCGCATCGCCTGTCTGCGTGTTCGCAAGCCGGACGGACCCTTTGCGGCGGACGCCGTCACCGCGCTGCCCGCCCTGAAACGAAAGGAGGAACGGTATGAATAAAAAGGCTTTTTACGATCTTTCCTACGGCGTCTATCTGTGCACCTCGTGGGACGAGGGGCGTCCCGTCGGCTGCGTCGCCAACAGTGCGATGCAGATCACGTCCGCTCCCGCCACCATCGCCGTCTCGCTCAACCATGGCAATTACACCAACAAGTGTGTGGCGGATACGGGGTATTTTGCCGTCTGCGTGCTGGCGGAGGACTGCGATCCGCAGCTCATCGGCAGGTTCGGGTTTTACAGTTCGAAGGAGACGGACAAGTTCGGCGCAACGCCGTGGAAGGTGCGCGGCAAGCTCCCCGTTCCGGACGGCGTCAAGTGCTTCTTCTCCTGCAAGGTCGTCGACAAAATGGAGACGGCGACGCACACCGTCTTTTTGGGCGAAGTGCTGGATGCGGACGTCCTGTCGGACGGAACGCCCATGACGTATGCCTACTATCATAAGGTGCTCAAAGGCAGGACCGCCGTCAATGCGCCCACCTATCAGGCGGAAGAGCGGACGGAAGGCAGATATGTGTGCAAGGTCTGCGGGTATGTGTACGACGGGGATGTTCCCTTTGAACAGCTCCCCGATGATTGGGTGTGTCCCGTCTGCGGCGCGCCCAAATCGCAGTTTATCAAACAGGCATGATCGGCTGACGGTCGTTGTTGCCGCCGCGCCATTCGGCGCGGCGGCTTTTTTTGCCCTTTTTGTGAAAACGTGGCGGCCGGAAAAACAGCCAAAAAGTGCACTATTTGCGCATGATGAAAAAATCATCTTTACAAGAACGCGAAAAGTTCTTATACTCAGGGTGCAAAATCGGCAAAGGACAGAAAAAGGGCTATGTTATTCACGGAAAACAACGGCAGCCGCACGGCATACGCCAAAGACCCCGCAGTCATTCGCTGGAAAGATCGATACTATCTCTATTTTTCCTCATACTACAAGGATGACGGGCGGGAGCGGCTGGGGATCGGGATCGCCGTTTCGGACGATATGGAAACGTGGACGAGCATCGGACACATTCCCTATACGCAAGCGTGCGAACGCAACGGCATCGGGGCGCCCGGAGCGATCGTGCTCGGCGGACGCATCCATTTGTTCTATCAGAGTTACGGCAATCAGGCGCATGACGCTATCTGCCACGCGGTGAGCACGGACGGCGTTCATTTTGAAAAAGATGCGACCAATCCCGTCTTCCGTCCTTCGGACGATTGGTGCGTCGGGCGTGCCATCGACGCCGACGTCGTTCCCTTTGCGGGCAGGCTGCTTTTATATTTCGCCACGCGCGACCATGCCATGCGGGTCCAGAAGGTCGGCGTTGCCGCGGCGCCGCTCGGAAGCAGTTTTTCGCGCGGGGCATGGCGGCAGCTTGCGGCGCATCCCGTGCTCGTTCCCGAATTTGCATGGGAAGGGGAGTGTATCGAGGCGCCCGCCGCGCTCGAACAGGACGGCAAAATTTATCTCTTTTACGGCGGTGCCTACAATTGTTCGCCGCAGCAGATCGGCGTTGCCGTCTCCGAAGACGGCGTTTGCTTCCGCAAATTATTCGACCGCCCCTTTATTGCCGCGGGAACGCCCGGGGCATGGAACAGCTGCGAATCGGGGCATCCGTATGTCTACCGTGACGAAGACGGCAGGGTCTGGCTGTTCTATCAGGGGTCTGCGGATATGGGCAAGAGCTGGTATCTCACGCGCTGCCGTATCGGGTTCCGGGACGGACTTCCCGTCGTTTGTTCATAGGGGGTCCTCGCCGCCCGAAAACGGATCCCGCTCCTGGTTGCGGATGCATTCGGAGGGCGTTTGCCCGAAACGCAGCTTGAACTGCCGCGAAAAATATTTGACATTGGCGAAGGAAAGCCGTTCGGCGACTTCTCCCACATTGAGGAAGGTCGCACGGAAGAGCGTCCGCGCCGTGTCGAGTTTTTTGTCGAGCACATAGCGGATGGGGGAGACGCCGTATTTTGTTTTGAAGATGCGTTCCGTCTGGGAGACGGAACGGTGGACGATGTTGGCAAGGTCTTCGAGCGTCAGGCGCTCATAGATATTGTAGTCGATGTAGCTGCGGATCAGGTCGGCGGGATGCGCATCCGTGGCGGCTGCGGAAAAGTTGGGCGGCGCGATGCGCTGGATGAGCCGCAGGATGCAGCAGCAAAGTTCTGTATAGGCGTTTTGGGAAAGATTGCCGTGTTCGATGACGGAAAAAGCCTGTTCAAAGATGTCCCGTGCATCGGTACGGACGACGCGCGCGCTCTCCGTGACGTTATGTGCGGCAAGCATGCGGTCGACGAGCGACCCGCTCACGACCAGAAAGACCTTTTCGTAGGGGTCTGACTTGTCGGCATAATAAACGTGTTGCTGCAATTTGTTGAGGAAGAACAGATCGCCCGCCTGCACGCACAGCTTTTTCTCGCGCGTTTCGATGTATCCTTTTCCGGAAAGGACGTATTCAAAGTTATACCAATCCCAAAGATAGCCGTCTTTATAGGAGTGATGGATGGTGTAGTTGGGCGTGGGCAGGGTCTTTCCCGCCATGGCAAGACAGAAGAAGTCGTTGGCGTGCGTGCGCTCGTCCAGATAGATGATCTCATGTTTCCGGTTATATCTCATGGCTTGATTATAACACCGTCGCGGCGGTTTGTCAATGCGGAAATAAAAACCATTATTCAGAAAAAAATAGAAAAATGACATTTATCATGCGCAAATAATGCACCATATCGATGAAATCGTGTGTTTACGCGTATTGTGAAATGTGATATAGTAATGTCAGGAACCATCATCCTGACGGAAAATTTTGTTCCTGCGGGAAAAGGAGGAAGACGATGAAAAAGAGACTGTGCTGTTTGCTTGCCGCCATTCTGACGGGCGCCGCGGCGCTGGGAACGATGAGCGGCTGCGGCAAAGGTTCGGACATCGAGTTCGACGATGAGGGGAACGTCATCCCTTCGGACACGACGACCGTCATCAACTTCTGGGGTTGGGCGGACAAGTACGAGGAGGATGCGTTCAATATTCTTGTGGAAAATTTCAATAAGAAATATGAAGGCGTCATCCGCGTCAATTACACGCCCAAGAGTTCGAGCGGCTATAACGATAACTTCGTTGCCAACATGATCGGCGGCCCGGACGTCGCCTATGCCGCAGAGAACTATTTCAAGCGGTATGTCGATCAGGGCGCGCTCTATGACATCACGTCCTTTTATGAGGAGAGCGTTGCGGCGTGGGAGACGTCGGGCGGAACGAGCGGGCTGGACGAAGCGGACATGCTGCCCTATACCGTCAACCGCTACCGCTACGATCCCGAAACGGCGACCTCGGAGGCAGACGATCCGCTCTACGGCATCGCCAAGGACCTTGCGCCTACGGCGATCTATTATAATGAAAAATTTTTCAAGGCGGCGGGCATCACCATTGTCTCCGAACCGGAAGAGGAGATCGCGGCGTGGAACGCGGCGCATCCCTCCGACAAGAAGAAGATCATGGCGTTTTACGAAGAGGACGGAAAATACTATTTCAATAACGCCGTTGCCATGAGCTGGCAGGAATGCATCGATCTTGCCCGCCTCTTGCAGACGCCCGTTTCGCAGGGCGGCGGCGGAGCCGACTACGGATTTTTTTCCGAGTGGTGGTTCAATTACGGCTGGTCGGTGGGCGGCGACTGCATCGAATATATCCCCACGGACGATGCACAGTTCAACGGCGGATATTATCAGTTCACCCTCAATGACGCAACCAAAAATTATATCGTCAAGGACGATGCACAGCCGATCGAGGTCAACGGCAATCATTATGCGGCAGGGGAGATCGTCTCCTACCTCGACAAAGGCGCCCTCACCGATCAGCAAAAGCAAAGCTGCAACGAGCTGCCCTCCCAGCGCGAGGCGTTCACCGAATTCGTGCGCCTTTCGCAGGGGACGGATCAGGTCGTGGACAACGTGAAGGGGGTCTATGACAGCGTGGAAGATTTCTACGGTGCGGACGGAAACGGCGATCTCAAAGGGTATGCCGTCGCACCCAATCCCAACGAGATGAGCGAAAACAAAAATTCCTATTTCTCTTCGGGGAAGGTGGCGATGCTCGTCTCCACCGCATCCGTACAGCGGCAGTTTTCGGAGAACATGCGGGGCGAAAATACCTATAACGTGGCACCCATGCTCGTCTATAAGGAGTATTCTGCGGACGGGACGGAGGTGCTCGTGCACGGCGCGGAAGCGGCGCATAGCGGCTCCGTCGTCATCGTCATGAACGCCAACACGCGCTATCCGAATGCGAGCTGGCTGTTTATGGAATATATTGCAAGCAAAGAGGGGCAGACCATCCAGGCGCAGCAGGGGTTTGCATGCCCGTATTACCGCTCGCTTGCGGGCGATCCGGAAGGGGTGTTCCTGAACAGCAAGTATGCGGCGGAAAACGCCGTCGTCTTTGCGCAGGCAACGGAATACGAAACGCCGGGGGATTGGTGGTATTTGAAGGACAAGCGCTGGATCGACGATTGGTCCGGCGTGCTCAACACCGACGTGCGCAACGGAAAGATGTCCTTGACGGAGTTTTACGTCTGTCCCGAATATCTCGCCACGCAGCAGCTGCTTGACGCATATACGAAGAAATAAGAGGAGAACGGCATGGAGCAGATCGGAAGCAGGACGCGGACGGAACAGATGCCGCCCGATCCTTCGCCGAAAAAGAAAAAAAGCGGACAGGCGCGCAGCGAAGAGCTGTGCGGGACGATCATGGGGGCGCTCCCCGTTGTGTCCTGCCTGGTATTCAGCGTTGTGCCGATGGCGCTTGCGCTCGTCATGGCGTTCTTCCGTATGCGCACGCCCGTCTCGTTTGCGGGCGCCGAGTTCGTGTGGTTTGGCAATTTCAAAGAAATCTTTTCGGACGCCAATTTCGGAACGGCGCTTTTGAATACGCTCATTTATTCGCTGACGCTTCCCGTGTCGCTCATATTCGCGCTGCTGATCGCGGCGGCGCTCAATGCCACGGTCAGGGGCACGGGAGCGTTTCGCGTCATTCTTTTTCTGCCCTTCATCTGTTCGTCGGTCGCCATCGTCTTTGTGTGGAAGTGGCTGTTCGATACCAATTACGGCATTCTCAACGAACTTCTCGGCGTGCGCGTCGGATGGCTGGATTCTCCGTGGATGTTCCGCATCTCCCTCATCGTCATGATGGTGTGGGCGCAGACGGGGTATAAAGTCATCCTGATCTCGGCAAGCCTCACGTCGGTCAACCGCGCGTATTATGAGGCGGCGGAGCTGGATGGCGCCAATGTGGGGCAGCGCTTCTTGCACATCACCGTTCCCGCCGTCAGCCCGACGCTCTTTTTTCTGCTCGTGACGGGGCTGGTGAGCATTTTGCAGCTGTTCAGCGAAGTGCAGGTCATGGACCCGACGGGCGGGGAATCCATCGATTATGCGGCGCTCACCGTCGTGTTCTATATCTACCGTCAGGGATTTTCTTACAATGCCATGGGCGCTGCCGCCGCCGCGTCGTGGATCCTGACGCTGATCGCGCTCGTCCTGACGGTGCTCAATTTCAAACTCTCCAAGCTGTGGGTGAAATATGATTAGGGCAACCGAGGCGGGGCGCGTCAACCGGCGCGCAAAAATCATACGGTATGCGGGCAGGGCGGCGGTATATCTCTTCCTCGCATGCATGGCGCTGTTGGTGCTCTTTCCGTTCTGGATCGCCTTCATCACCTCGTTCAAATATCCCTATGAAGCGAACAGTCTGGATTTTACCTGGTGGCCGACGGAATTTACGCTCCACGGGTACGCGGACGTGTTCACCTACCGCGGCGGGAACACCGTGCAGATGCCGCTGCTCATTCTCGGATTTCTGAACACGTTGTGGATGTATCTGCCGCGCGCCGTCATTGCGACGGTGCTTGCGGGCATGGCGGGGTTTGCCTATGCCAAACTGCGCTTCCGTGCCAAAAACGTGATGTTCGGCTTTCTGATGACGACCATGCTCTTTCCGGGCGTCATCACGCTCATTCCGTCTTATCTGCTCTTTTACTATTACGATTGGCTGAATACGCCGCTGCCCGTCATTCTTCCGGGGCTTTTGGGTAGCGTGTCGAGCGTGTTTTTCATGCGGCAGTACTATGCGGGCGTGCCGTCCGATATGATGGACGCCGCCGCGGTGGACGGTCTGGGATTTTTCGGGATCTATTTCCGTATCATGCTCCCCATCGCCATGCCCGCTTTCTGGGCGCAGTTTGTTCTGGCATTTGTGATGGGATACAATGAATATCTCGGTCCCATGCTCTATTTGAAGGACGCGGCGCTTCTGACGTTGCAGCTTGCCTTGCAGCAGTTCGCAAGTTCGCGGCAGGTCACGGACCCCGGTGCGGTCATGGCAGGGACGCTCATTGCCGTCGTGCCGACGGTCGCGCTGTTCGTTCTCGCGCAGAAGTATTTCATTTCCGGGATCGTGACGTCCGGTCTCAAATTGTGATCCAATCAAAAGATAAGGAGGGAAGATATGAACAAGACAAGGCGCATCATTGCGCTTTCCGTGGCACTTTCGGCGCTGTTGGCGCTGACCGGGTGCGGCGGAAAGGCGTTTGAAGTGGAGCTCGGCTGGTCGGACGGCACCGTTCCCGCGGACGGCACGACGGTGGCGCAGCGCGAATATGACCAATCGCTCTTTTATCGCAGCGATCTCGATCTTGCGCTTGCCGATCCGTCCGTCGTCTGGGTGGAAGCGGAAGGGGCGATGTATGCCTATGGCACGAGCAGCGCGCTCTCGTCGCGCGCCATCGGCGTCTGGCGTTCGGAGGACGGCATCCATTGGGACAACTACGGGGTGGCGTTCGAGCCTTCGCGCGATTCCTGGGGATATGACGACGTGTGGGCGCCCGAAGTCATCTACGATGAGGAGAACGGGCTCTATTACATGACCTATTCGGCGCGCAATTGCAACACGCTCGCCGCGGGCGGGCCCTACTACGCAAACACTTATATCGGGCTTGCATATTCCGAGCATCCCGCGGGGCCCTTCGTGCAGTGGACGGGGACGAATGCCAACGGCGATGCGATCGGGTTGGGCGATCCCGTGTTCGACCCTGCCAAGCTGACGGCAATGAACGGCGTTGCCTGCGCGGAAGGAACGTATGCGCGTCTCAGGTTTCTGGATTCCTCCTATTTCATGGACGAGGACGGCAGCCTCTATCTCTATCTCGTGCGCGGGAATGACCGCTACGGCATTCTCGACCCGACGCTCTCTGCGCGCTTTGATCCCGACAAGTCGGAAATTTACGTCGTGAAGTGCAAGGACTTTGCTTCCCCCGATTATTCGTCGCTGACACAGCTCACGCGCATCGGGTATACGACGGTGGACGGTGACGAGGTGAGCGACATCGACGCGGAACGGGCGGCGGACGAGGAGATCAACGAGGCGCCACAGATGTATCGCAGAGGGGATACCTACTATCTGCTCTATTCCCCCGGCGGGACGATGTCCAATCTCTATTCGGTGGCGCAGGCGGTCGGTTCCTCACCGATGGGTCCGTTCACAAAGCTCTCCAAGGCGGAGGGCGGTCTGGTGCTGGCAGCCGATATGAATTGGGTGCAGAACGCAGGTCCCGGACACTGCTTCCTGACGCAACTCGGCGATGAACTCTTTTTGTTCCATCATGAGGGGAAGGAACGCAATGCCGTCAAATCGCGTGCGTTTGCCTATACGCGCGTGGGATTTTTGGAGAACGATGCGGGGCAGACGGTGATGGTCGCAAACGGTCCGACGTCCTATTCCTTACAGGCGCTGCCCGCGGTGATCAGCGGCTACAAAAATATCGCACCCGAGGCGGCAGTTTCCGCGCAGGGGCTGGCGGAGGGGAGCGATGCCGGATATCTCAACGACGGATTTTTCGCGTCCCATCTGTACGGCGTCGTCAAAGAGGCGGAGTTTTCCGCAGACGACACCGCGCAGATCACGCTCACGTTTGACGATTGGCGCAGCGTGCGGGCGATCATGCTCTACAACAGCATCGATTATAACAAGACCTTCTATCAGATCGCGCGCATCGCGCTCGACGTTCGCACGGAGAGCGGGGCGGAGGGCGTCGCCTACATCGACGGCGCGGCGTTCTCCTTCGATGATGCCACGCGGGACGCTTCGCAGTCGCTCATGTTTGCGGGGAGCAACCTTGTGGCGGAATTTGCCGAGATACAGGTGAAGAGCATTACCATCACCTTCCGCGTGCCGACGGGCAGAACGACGGCGGCGATCGGGGACATCTGGGTGCTTGGGAAATAACAAAGGGAGGAGATGAGGATGAACAGAAAGGTTGTTGCAGGGGCGCTTGCAGTTCTCTGCGCGGTATGTCTTGTTGCGGGCGGATGTTCCGTAAAAGCAAGCCAAGAGGAGCTCGACCGTCTGCAGGGCGGCGTGACGATCGAAAATCCGCAGCATGAAGACAGCTATCTTGCACAGTTCGCGCAGGACGATGACATGACGCTGGACGGCGCGCTCGACGAGGAAGTCTGGAAGGACAATCCGACGGCTTACACGTTTGCTCACTCGATGTCCACCGCGGACAATCCCATTACGATGACCACGATGAACTATCTCGGCGAGAACGGGCTGTATGTGGCGTTTGACGTCAAGGATACGGCGATCTATTATTCCGCCGACAGGCGTGCTTCGGGCAACACGTCGGTGGAGCTCTACGTCGCCGCCTATGCGGCGCAGGAATGGGACGGCAACAGTTTCCGCATCTCCGTCGTGCCGACGGAGGACGGCTGCGTGACGGAGATGTACACCTATCGCTCCAAGACGGGCGTCTATCAGGGCACGGAGTCTCTGGAACGGGAATGGGCGTATTGGTACAAGGCGCACATGGCGGCATGCCGCATCGACGGCGCGGGTGTCAACACGGGCATGAACGAGGGGTATTCCGTCGAGCTGTTCGTTCCGTGGGCGAGCTTCGGGCTGGCGGGCGCGCCGGAGGCGGTCAAGTACATGACGGCGTTCTATCATGTGGAATCGGCGGCGTCCGATGCGGACAATGTCTGGTCGTCCTGCTATCCTTCGGCGAGCACCAACACGTTCAACACCTGGCTGGTCGCCACCAACGATGCCGTCGGTTCGAACGACGTGATGTCGGAGATCCTGCGTCCCGCCGTTCCCGACGATTACATGACGATGGACGGTGTGTTCGACGAAGACGTCTGGCATACGGAAAACGCCATCGTCTATCAGATCGACAGCGCGCAGTACGGCGTCGATGCAACGGTCGGAACGACGGCGCACCTCTCCGACAAGGGCGTCTATCTTGCCGTCGAAGTGCGTGACAGCAAGGTCTACGCGACGAACGAGCGAGCCGTCAACCTCAACACGGGCATCGAGGTGTGGGTGCAGTCTGCCGCGGCGACGCATCTGACGACGGACACCGTTCAGCTGCGCATCGATGCGCTCGGAAACGTCACGCGCTACCGCGGCAAGGCATCGGGGGACAACTTCGATCTTAGTTATTTCCCGTCCGTCGCCAAGACGAAACTGCTTGGCTGCGAGGCGGTGAACGGCGTCGTTGCGTCCGATACGGCGGAGGGCTTCAATGTGGAGATATTCATCCCGTGGGAGCAGCTCGGACTCTCCGGCAAGCAGGAGGAGATCGCCGTCTTTCCGCAGTATGTTCATACCGCTGATTTGGAAAATACGGATAAATCAAGCAACAGCGTGGCGTGGTCGTTCTGGTGTCTCTCCGGACAGACGCCCGCCAAAAACGACAGTCAGAATGCCTATCTCCGCTTGCGGGACGGCGGGTTTGAGGGCGCGCTGCGGGCGGACGGGCTGCTGTTCAGTGCAGCCGATCTTGAAGCGGACGGCAGCTATACGACGGAGGCTGCGCTCGTCATGGAGTATGCGGGCAACCTTGTCAACAACAAGCTGCCGCTGCTCCCCGTGCCCGTCACCGAGGCGGTTTCCCTGACGGACGGCGTGACGCTGACGGCGGGGGGGGGCGGTTATGCGCTGACCTGCACCAAGCAATTTGTCGAACAATGCAGGAACGGTGCACAAATTTCCATTCGCATCGGCACAGAGACATATACGCTCGATGCGCTCTTCCTTCCCGTCGTCTATGACGGCGCGGTGACGGAAGAGGACGGATATTACGGCACGCCGTCGAGCTTTTATGCTGCCAACGGGGTGTGCGAAATGGAAGCGACGGTCTATGTCGCTCCGGGGGAGACAGGCGTTGCCGTGGCGCTCGTGCTTAATTCCGATTATATCGATTATAAGGAGGGTACATCGGGCAATATCGGCGGCGGGTTCGAGCTGCGCATGGCAAATTCTCCCGATGCCTCGACGGGCATTTCCTGGCGTGTCTTTGCGAACGGCGCCGTGCGCGAGGCGGAGGGGCTGACGGACGCCATGGGTCAAGCGCATGCGCGCAAGCCTTCGGATGCGCTTGCCTTTGCGGTCGGCACCGTTGCGGCGGATAGCGGAAAGGGATATCGGCAGATGACGGTGGAATTCTATCTGCCCTATTCCGCAGTCGGCGCGACGAGTGCGGAGGACTTCTATCTTGCCGTCGGCGTCAACGGAACGAACACGAGCGGCGGTCTTCCGAACACGATGATGGTGCGCTGGATGAATAACTCCGCAACCATTGCCGCGGACTGCTGGCTGAGCGCGCAGGCGCTCAACGCGGCGCAGCTCGAAAGCGCCACCGTCTCGGCGCCGGACGGGGAGGCGACCTTCCGCGTGGGCGCGGCGTTCTCCGAATACGTCTATTTCAAGGGCGTCACCTTCGGCGATGCGGACGTTACGGAAGGGGAACAGGGCTATTACAGCTATACCATGTCCGCGGCGGAGGAAGAGCAGATCACGGCGACGCTCGGCGAGCAGACGGCGACCATCACCGTACAATTTGAGGTCGTGGCGATCGTCTATGACGGTGCAGTGACGGAAAAGGATGAATATTACGGCACGCCGTACAGCTTCCTGACGGTCAACTCGGACGGCTATGAGGTGGAGGCGACCGTCTATATTTACTTGCAGGAAAACGGCGTCGGGCTTGCCGTTGTTACGGAGGCAGACTATATCAACTACGGGACGAATCCGACGGGGAACAACGGCGGCGGGTTTGAGATCAGAATGGCAAACTCCTCTGCGGCGACGACGGGACTGTGGTGGCGCGTCTTTGCGGACGGCACCGCCCGTACAACGACGAACTTACAGGGCGGCGTATCGCAGGACCGCACGGCGGAGCCCGTCGGCGCACTCAACTTTGCGGTGGGACTTGTGTCCAATGCGGCGGGCGATGCGTCCAAGGGGTACAAGCAGATGACGGCGGAATTTTTCGTTCCCTATTCCGCGGTCGGTGCGACGGGCGCGGACGATTTCTGGTTTGCGATCGGGCTCATCGCCACCAACAAAGACAATAACGGTACGATGGGAACGTACTTCATGGACAACACTTCGCCCGGAAACCTCATTCCGCCCGCAGCAGGCTGGCTGAAAGCGGCGGATGTCGGCGCTGCCGCAATGCAGGATGCGCAGATCGCAACGCTCGATCGGGAGGTGACCTTCCGTATCGGGTCCGCGATGTCCCCCTATGTCTACTTCAAGGGCGTCGATTTCGGAGAAGCGGATGTCACGGAAGGGGAGCACGGCTATTATTCCTGTACCGTTACGGAGAGCCGTCGGCTCACGGCAACGCTCGGCACTTGCACGGCGCAGATCGGGATCGATTATACCGATACGGGCGTCGTCTATGATGGCGCGGTGACGGAAGAGGACGGATATTACGGCACGCCGTTCTCATTCTACACGAAGCGTGACGCCCGCGAGATGGAAACGACGGTCTACGTCGCCCCGGGAAAGACGGGCGTTGCCGTGGCGCTCGTGCTCAATTCCGATTATATCAATTGTAAATCCGGGACAGGCGGCGATATCGGCGGCGGGTTCGAACTCCGGATCGCTAATTCCGTTCAGGCAGTCAATTGTATTTCGTGGCGCATCTATGTAAATGGGGCGGCACGCGAGGCGGAGGGGCTGACGGACAGCCTTGTGTACGATCATACGCGCAAGCCTTCGGATGCACTTGCCTTTGCGGTCGGCAACGTCCCCGCCGCCGACGGGAACGGCTATACGCAGATGACGGTGGAATTCTATCTGCCCTATTCCGCAGTCGGCGCGGCGAGCGCGGAAGAGCTGTATCTTGCGGTCGGCACCAACGGGACGTCGGATGCGAACAGCAAGATGAAAACAGTCTTTATGGACGGAACGGATGCGGATACGCCGTTTAACGGCGAGGCGACGCAGGCGCGTTGGTTCACCGTTGCGCAGGCGGCGGAGGCGCAGCTCGAAAGCACCACCGTCTCGGCGCCCGGAGGGAAGGCGACCTTCCGCGTGGGCGCGGCGTTCTCCGAATACGTCTATTTCAAGGGCGTCACCTTCGGCGATGCGGACGTTACGGAAGGGGAACAGGGTTATTACAGCTATACCATGTCCGCGGCGGAGGAAGAGCAGATCACGGCGACGCTCGGCGAGCGGACGGCGACCATCACCGTACAATTTGCAGCGGAGAGTGCAGGATGAAAAAAATCGCTTGTTTTCTGACGGCAGCGATGCTGGCGGCAGCGGCTGCGGGGAGCGCGGGTGCGCTCCCCGCCCGGGCTGCGGAAACGCCGATCGACGTGTGGCTCATCGGCGGACAGTCCAATGCCGTCGGCTTTGCACAGGGCAGCGTGTCTTCGCAGGATGAGCGTTTTACGACGGGGTTTGGAAACGTGCTCTTTTGGGGGGATTACGAGTCGGACGACGCCACCAAAGTGCCCGCGGACTTCGTGCCCGTCCGGGAGGGGCTCGGGAAGGCGTATTCCAACGGCACTACGCGATCGGGTGCGGAGCTCGGCATTGCGTCCGCGCTCGCCGATTCCGGAACGATGAACGCCGTCATCAAATCGGCATGGGGCGCCACCTTTCTCTATCCCGATACGGCAAACTCCGTTTCCGTGCGCTGGGGAACGTGGACGCCGCCCTCTTACCTGGAAGCGCATCCGGAGGCGGCTGTCAGCGGGGATATCGGGCAGCTGTATGAAAATTTTCTCGGCGTCGTTGCCGAGGGGCTGGAAAAGCTCCGAGCGAAGGGCTACGCTCCCGTCATCCGCGGGATGTGGTGGATGCAGGGCGAGGCGGAGAGCAACAATGCGGCGATGGCGAACGCTTACTACGAGCTGCTGACCGATCTCATTTCCGATCTGCGTTCCGACCTGACGCGGATCACGGGACAGGACCTCTCGGCAATGCCCTTCGTCATCGGGAAAATTTACCGCAATCCTGCCTATTCCGCCATGTCGCAGATCCAAACCGTCCGCGCGGCGCAGCAGCAGGCGGCGGAGACGCTTGCCAACGTCGCCACGGTGGATTGCACGGGGCTGGAACAGCACGACGGCTGGCACTTTGTTCCCGATGCGCAGCTGTGGCTGGGCGAGCAGTTCGTGCGGAGCGTCAGCGAAATGGACGGAAAGTTCTGGGTGTCCTGTGCGTCCGAACACGTCTCGTTTGCGGGCGGCGGCGTCAAGGAGGCGGGCGATCCCGTCACCGTAACGGTGTCCGCCGTGCGCGGCTACCGCATCGAAGAGGTACGCATGCAGACGGGAACGGGGGAGGCGGTCACGGTCTCCATGATAAACGGGCGGTATTCCTTTTCCATGCCTGCGGCGAATGTGGCATTTACCGTGGTGACGTCTGCTCTGCCGCGCTTCCGCCTGCAATATACCGTCAATGATGGTTCCATGGGGGCAGTCTATCCCTCTGCCGAGGCAAAAGAGGGTTGGTATGCGGGCGAACAGGTGGAAGTGTTCGTGCGCGCCGCTGCGGGATACGTTGTCCGGACGGTGACCGTCAACGGCACGGAACTTTCCCCCGTGCGCGAACAGAACGGCGGGTTTGTCTATGTTGTGGATACGGCGGCGGATGCCGCGTTGAATGTGGTGTTTGCCAAAGAAACGGCGGACGCGCCTGCGGGCGGGGACGATGTGCCTGCGGGCGGGGACGACGCGCCTTCGGAGGCGGCTCCCGACGGGGGCAACGCGGGGCTTTGGATCGGCTTGGGGGCGGGTGCAGTGCTTGTTGCGGCGGGCGTTGCCGCGTTTGTTCTTCTCCGAAAAAAGCGCCGTTGACGCCGCTGCAAACACATCGGACAGTGCATGCGGGATGTTACGGAAATGGATGTTCCGGCGAAAATCCGCCGTGGAATTTGCTATACATTCCTGCGGAAACGTGATATAATACAAAAAACGCGTCCCCGAGGGGGGACGCGGAAGATCGCAACGCCTGAGGGACGGTATGAAGGAGCACAGGATCGTATTTGCAGGGGATTCCACGACGGACGCGGATAAGCTCGCCACGCCCGATCGCCTCGGAACGGGATATGTGCGGCTGGTGCACGATGCGCTGGTCGCCTTTCACCCGCAGGGGCGCTATTGTATCGTCAACGCGGGGATCAGCGGAAATACCTCCGCGCAGCTCCTCGAACGCTGGGAGCGGGACGTGTTGCGGGAGAAGCCGGACATCCTCTTCTGCATGATCGGCATCAACGATGTATGGCGGCAGTTCGACAGCTATGATGCGCTTCCGCCCGCGTTTTCGGAGGACGCGTATGAACAGCACCTCACGGCGATGTGCGAGCGTGCGGCAGACGTGCGCACCCTGATTTGGATGCCGCCCTTTTTTATGGAGCGCAGCCGCAGCGACGAAATGCGCGTCATGACGGAGCGGTACGCCGCGCGCATGCGCGCCGTGGCACACAAGACCGGCAGGGAACTTCTGGAACTCCAGCCCGCCTTCGATGCGTACATGAAGGCGCGTTCGGGACTGTCCGTCTCCTGGGACAGGGTGCACCCCGGCAGGATCGGTTCCATGCTCATCGCAAGGGAAGTGTATGCGCGCCTTGCAAGAGAAGTTTCATAGCGGGAGACCCCGTAAGACGATAAAAGGATGCACAGGCAGGGCGCATCCTTTTTTTGTGCGGAAAAATGCTTGACAAATATACCCCCATGGGGTATAATACAGGAAATTCGGAAAACGGAGAGGAACATGAAAGGGTGTGAACGCTGCATGGAGCAGTACAAGAATACGCCGCGCGATGCGGCGCAGGTGAAGGGGCTTGTCGCCCGCCTCAACCGCATTGCGGGGCAGGTCGCGGGGCTGAAAAAGATGATCGAGGACAACCGCTATTGCGGCGAGGTGCTCGTGCAGGTCTCCGCCGTGGAGAGCGCCGTGCGCGCGTTCGGGTATCTCGTGCTGGAAGATCACATGAACACCTGCGTGGCGGAAAAGCTGCGCGCGGGGGACGGGGAGATCGTGCATGAGACGGTGGAACTCATCAAAAAACTCAATTGACCGCAGCCGTCCGGAGGGGGCTGCAAAAGGAGCGGTGATGAAAAAGAAATATTCCGTGACGGGCATGACGTGCGCGGCGTGTTCCGCAGGGATCGAGCGCGCCGTCGGAAAGATGCGGGGCGTCGAGGGCTGCGCTGTCTCCCTCATGGGGGAGAGCATGGAGGTCTCCTTCGATGAAGAGATCGTGTCGGATGCCGACATCAAACGGGCGGTGGAGGGGCTGGGCTACGGCGCCTATGACTACGGGAACGTTCCCGCCGTCCGCAAAAAGGTGTGGACGCTCGGACTGCGCTTTCTCATATCGCTCGTTCTGCTGTTGCCCGAAATGTATTTTGCGATGGGGCACATGCTGCACATCCCCGTTCCGCACGGGTGGCTCAACTACGGATTTCAGACGGGGCTGACGCTTGCCATCCTCGCCGTCAATTATCCCTTCTTTACAAGCGGGGTGCGCGCCGCCGTAAAGGGCGTTCCCAACATGGACACCCTTGTCACGCTGGGCGCAGCCGTTTCCTTTGTGTACAGCCTCGTCATGGCGATCCTCGACCCCGCAATCCCCACGCTCTTTTTTGAATCGGCGGCGATGATCGTCACCCTCGTCACCCTCGGCAAGTGGCTGGAAGACAAGAGCAAGCGCCGCACGGGGCGGGAGATCGAAAAACTCCGCCGCCTTGCGCCCGATACCGTCACCGTCGAGCGGGAGGGGAAGGAAGAAAAGATCGCGCTTGCGGACGTGGCGGCGGGGGATACGCTCGTCGTCAAACAGGGCGAATCCGTCGCCGTGGACGGGGTCGTGACCGAGGGGCACGCCTTCGTCGATCAGTCGGCGGTCACGGGCGAGAGCCTTCCCGTGGAACTGTCCGCGGGCAGCCGGGCCGTGAGCGCGTCGCTCGTGACGGGCGGGTACCTGAAAATCAGGGCGGAAAAGGTGGGGGAAGATACCATGCTCTCTTCCATTATCCGCATGGTGCGCGAGGCGGGCGCGAGCAAGGCGCCCATTCAGAAACTTGCCGATAAGATCGCGGCTATTTTCGTTCCCGCGGTGCTCTCCGTCGCGCTCGTCACCTTTCTTGCGTGGCTGTTCGCCACGTGGGACGTCTCGGCGGCGTTCAACTTCGGCGTGAGCGTCATCGTGATCTCCTGCCCGTGCGCCTTAGGGCTTGCAACGCCCGTCGCCGTTATGGCGGCAACGGGGCGGGGCGCGAGCCTCGGTGTGCTCGTCAAGAGCGCGGAGGCATTGCAGCGCGCCGCCGACGTGGGCACCGTCCTGCTCGATAAGACGGCGACCATCACGGAGGGGAAGCCGCGCGTCGTGTTCTTCGAGGCGTACGGCGACGAAGCAAAATCAAAGCGCATCGCCGCCGCGGTGGAGCGCAAACTCAACCATCCGCTTGCGCAGTGCATCGCGGAGTACTGCGGCGAGGGCGGCGAAGCGCAGGGGGTGGAGTACGTCGTCGGGCAGGGCGCGCGAGGCGAGGTGGACGGCAGGACGTACTTTCTGGGCAACGACCGCATGATGGCGGAGCACGGGCTGTTTCCGGACGAGCGAAAGGCACAGTTCGGGCGGCTCTCCGCGGAGGGGAAAACGGTGCTCTTCCTTGCAAATGAGGAGAAGATCCTCGCAACGTTCGCGCTTGCAGATACGCTCAAAGCGGGGAGCAAAGAGGCGGTTGCCGCGCTCAGAGACCTCGGCATGACGGCGTACATGCTTACGGGCGACAACGCCGCCTGCGCGCGGTATATCGCGGAGAGCGCGGGCATCCCCTCGGACATGGTATACGCGGAAGTGCTCCCCGAAGATAAGCTGACCTACGTGAAGGAGCATAAGGCGCGCAACGCGCAGCTCCGCGGGAAGGCAAGAAAGGGGGTCGCGATGATTGGCGACGGCATCAACGATTCCCCCGCGCTCAAAGAGGCGGACGTGGGCATTGCCATGGGCAACGGCACGGACGTGGCGATCGAGAGCGCGGACGTCGTGCTCATGGGTGGTGATCTTTCCGCCGCGCCCCGCGCGTTCGCCTTGGCGCGCCGCACCATGCGCATCATCAAAGAGAATTTGTTCTGGGCGTTTTTCTACAACGTCATCTGCATTCCGTTGGCGGCGGGGTGCTTCGCGTGGGCGGACGTTATGCTCAACCCGATGATCGCGGCGTTGGCGATGAGCTGTTCCTCCCTCTTTGTGGTGGGAAACGCGCTGCGGCTCACCGTGTTCTTGCGTAAAAAAACAGCCGTTTTGCAGACAGCGGACGGCGCGGAAGGAGGAACAAAAATGAAACGGGAACTCAAAGTGGAAGGCATGATGTGCATGCACTGCGTGAAGCACGTCACGGACGCGCTGAACGCCGTGGAGGGCGTGGAAAAGACGGAAGTCGACCTCAAAAAGAAGCGCGCCGTCGTCACGCTCGCTGCCCCTGTCTCCGACGATGCGCTCGTTGCCGCCGTCAAAGAGGCGGGCTACGAAGCAGCCGTCAGGGGCTGAGCCGTTCGTCTTGTGCAACGGCGCATGCCGCGCAGGACATGATCCGTCGGATATTTCCGACAAAATGCGCCCCGTTCCGCCACATCTTCCATGCGTGCGCAGATAAGCAGATGTTATCCTTTTTGCAAAAAGGAGGAAGGCATGCAGACGCTTTTATTGGACAGACGCACGCAGGATATGATCGAAGGGTACGTCCCCGAAGGGGAGGTGCTCTCCTCGCTCGTACGGTTTTTTTCCATCTTTGCGGACGGAACGCGGCTGCGCATCCTGTCCGCGCTCGCCATCTCCGAGATGTGCGTGACGGACATCTCGCGCGTGCTGGACATCAACCAGACGACGGTCAGCCATCAGCTGCGGTTTCTGAAGGATGCGGGCATGGTGCGCTATCTGCGCCACGGCAAGATCATCTTTTATTCGCTCTCCGACGAGACCGTCAACGACGTCCTGCTGAAAGGCGTGGAATTTTTGGGCTATTGAAGGCGTCAGGGCGCGCCGCGGGGCGGACGGGACTTCCCGTCCGCCCCGCGGCTTTTTGCCGTCAATCGCTTGAAAATTGCGGGCAAAGCGTGTATAATAGAGATATGGGCGAGAGCGTCATCCGTGAAAAACTCAAACTGCTGCCCGATGCTCCCGGCGTCTACATCATGCTGGATGCGGACGGCGCGGTCATCTATGTGGGCAAGGCGCGCGTTCTCAAAAACCGTGTGCGGCAATACTTTCATGCGTCGCTCAAATCCCCCAAGGTGCAGGCGATGGTGGAGAACATTGCCGATTTTTCCTATGTCGTCACGCCGAGCGAGGTGGACGCGCTCTCCCTTGAAAACACCTACATCAAAAAGTACAAGCCCAAGTACAACATCCTGTTGAAGGACGATAAGACCTATCCCTACATCAAGGTGACCACGCGGGAGGCGTTCCCCCGCATCCTCATCACGCGCAGGGTAAAGCGCGGGGACGGGAAGTACTTCGGTCCCTTCATGGCGGGGACTTCGGCAAAGGACATCGTGGACGTCGCCGCCAAGGTGTATCGCGTGCGCACATGTTCCGTGAAGATCGGGGACCGGGCGCAAAAGCCCTGCCTCGAATATCACCTCGGTCGGTGCGGCGCGCCCTGCGCACACTGCATTTCCGAGCGGGACTATGCCGTGCAGGTCGAACGGGCGCTTGCCTTTTTGGGGGGCGACTACGAAGAGGCGGCCGCCATGCTTGCGGAAAAGATGGCGGTATTTGCCGCGCGGGAGGAGTTCGAGCTTGCCCTCGAATACCGCAACAGGATCGAGATGCTCTCCCGCCTCGGCGAGAAGCGCATCACGGCAATGCCGCGCGACGTGGATGCCGACGTCTGGGCATTTGAGACCAACGGGCTGTACGCCGCGGCGAGCATGCTCATAACGCGCGGCGGCATCATGCAGGGTAGCCGCAGTTTTTCCCTCGATGCGGGGGCGGGAGAACGGGGGGAAAACTTCCTGTCCTTCCTCACGCAGTACTATTCCGCGCACGAACTTCCGCATGAGATCGTCTGCGACGAGCCCTTCGACGAGGCGCTCTTTGCGGGGTATGCCGAGCGCAGGGCGGGCAGAAAGGTGACGATCACCCGTCCCAAATTCGGCGTCCGCCGCGAGCTGCTCGACATGGCGGCGGGGAACGTCAAAGAATATCTTGAAAAATCCGTTTCCGCCATCGCGCACAAGAACGATATGACGACGGGCGCCTGCGAGCGTCTGAAAACGCTGCTGCACCTTACGCGCTATCCCAAGCGCATGGAATGTTACGATATCTCCAATATATCGGGTGTGGACAAGGTGGGCAGCATGGTGGTGTTCACGGACGGCGAGGCGGACAAGATGCTCTATCGCCGCTTCCGCATCAGGACGGTGGAAGGCGCAAACGATTTTGCTTCGCTGCAAGAGGCGCTGCGCCGCCGCCTTGCAAAGCTCGGAACGGAGGAAGAGGAGCGCTTTGCGCGGCCGCAGCTCATCGTCATCGACGGCGGCAGGGGGCAGCTCTCCGCCGTCAGGGAGATTTTCGAAGAGGCGGGCATTTCGGACATCGATCTCGTCGCCCTTGCCAAAAAAGAGGAAGAGGTGTACACCCTGTTCTCGGACGAGCCCGTCCGCATCGACAGGCGCGATTACGCCTTGAAGACGTTGCAGCGCATCCGCGACGAGGCGCACCGCTTCGCCGTCACCTATTTCCGCAGCCTGCATTCCAAGCGCAACCTTGCCTCCGTGCTCGACGAAATTGACGGGGTGGGGAAGGAAAAGCGCACGGCGCTCATGCGGGCATTCGGCGACATCGACAAGATCATGCATGCGAGCGAGGCAGAACTTGCAGCGGTGGCAGGGATCGGCCCCGCGCTCGCCGCGCGCATCCGCGCGCATTTCGAGGCATTATGAAGTATCCGCTCTTTTTATCGGATTTTGACGGGACGCTCGTCCGTGCGGACGGGACGATCTCCGAACGCAACAAGGCGGCGATCTCCGCTTACCGTGCGGCGGGCGGCGTCTTTGCCGTCTGCACGGGCAGGGGACCCGCGTCCATCCTGCCCCGCATGAAGGAACTCGGGCTTTCGGAGGGGCTTGCCGTCGCCTATCAGGGCGCGACCATCGCCGACGTCGCCACGGGCAAACTTCTGAAAGACGACGGCTTTTTGTCGGACGACGCCGTGAAAGCGACGCGCCTTCTGGAAGAAGGGGGCAGGCACGTTCACGTCTATACGACGGACGCCTTCTATTCCAACATGGCGGACGAGGCGCTCGGCATCTATGAGCGCATCGTCGGGCTGCGGGCAAACGTCGTCACCGGCATGCCGCTCTCCGAATATATCGCGCGGCACGGGCTGCATATCGTCAAGGCACTTGCCATGGTGGAAAAGAAGGACCGCATGCCCCTTGCCGAATGGCTTGCGCCCCGTCTCGGCAGCGGGTTTTACGTCACCTGCTCGGCGGACTTTCTGGTGGAAGTCATGCCCGCGGGGCAGAACAAGGGGGCGGCAGTCGAATTTCTGACGGCGTATTACCGCATCCCGCGCGAGCAGTGCGCCGCCATCGGCGATCAGCTCAACGACCTGCCGATGCTGCAAGCTGCGGGCGGGGCGTTTGCCGTCGCCAATGCGCAGGATGCGCTGAAACGGCGGGCGCGCGTCGTTGCCTCCAACGAGGAGGACGGCGTCGCCGAGGCGCTTTCGATCGCCATGCAAGAGGCGTAAGGAGGAAACAGGCAATGACAGAGAACATTTTACCGAGAGAGACCGTCATGCTCGATAAGTTTGCGTCCGATCTGGGGCTGGAAATGCTGTATGCGGGCAGGGGGATCATCACGCTTTCGAGCATCAGCGTCGACAGGCCCGGACTGCGCCTTGCGGGGTTTTTCAGTTTTTTCGATGCGCAGCGCATCATGATCATCGGGCTGACGGAACATGAATACATGCACTCCTTCCCCTCCGAGGAACTGCGGGAGAAGATCAAGAAGCTCTTCGACTGCGGGGAGATCCCGTGCGTCATCTTTGCGCGCGATCTGCCCGTTCCGAGCGAATTCATGGAGTGTGCGCGCGCCACGCAGACGCCCATCTTCCGTTCGGGAAAGATGACGTCTTCCGTCATCGTGGACGTCTGCATTTATCTCAACCGCCTGCTCGCGCCCACCACCACCGTGCACGGGGTGCTCATGGACGTATTCGGCGCGGGGATCTTGCTTACGGGCAACAGCGGCGTCGGCAAGAGCGAGACGGCAATGGAACTCATCAAGCGCGGACACCGCCTCGTCGCGGACGATTCGGTGCTCATCAAGCGCATCGAGAACGAGCTCGTGGGCACTGCGCCCGAACGCATCCGCTACTTTATGGAGCTCAGGGGCATCGGCATCATCAATGTGAAAAACATGTACGGTTCGGGTGCGGTCATGTCCGAAAAGACGATCGGGCTCGTCATGGAGCTCGAACCGTGGCGCAAGGACAAGGAGTACGACCGCATCGGCGGCGAGGACAGCGCGGAGACCATCCTTGGACTCAGCGTGCCCAAGCTTACCATCCCCGTCAGCGCGGGGCGCAACCTTGCCATTCTCATCGAGGTCGCCGCGCGCGATCAGCGTCTCAAAAACATGGGCTACGATGCGGCGCAGGAACTCATTGCCCGCACGATAGGGCGCTGAGATGGAACTGCTTGCCCCTGCGGGGAACGAACGGACGGCGTATGCGGCGCTGCATGCGGGCGCCGACGCCCTCTATCTGGGACTGACGCGATTTTCCGCGCGCGACGGCGCGGAAAATTTTTCTGCCGCGGCGCTTGCAAACCTGACGCGCACGGCGCATCTGCTGGGCGCGAAGGTGTACGTCGCGCTCAATACCCTCGTCAAAGAGGAGGAAGTCCCCGCGTTCTTTACGGCGGCGCGCACGGCGTGGGATGCGGGCGCGGACGCCCTGCTTTTGCAGGACGTCTTTCTCGGAAGGGCACTCAAAGAGATGTATCCCGAAGTGGTGCTCCACCTCTCCACGCAGGCGGGCTGCTGCAACGTGCACGGCGCGCGGTTCGCCGCGGAATGCGGGTTTTCCCGCGCGGTGCTTGCGCGCGAGACGCCGCTTGCGGACATTGCGGACATCTCCGCCGTCATGGAAACGGAAGTGTTCGTGCAGGGGGCGCTGTGCACCTGTTTTTCGGGGCAGTGCTATCTCTCCTCCTTTGCGGGGAACAACTCGGGCAACCGCGGCAGGTGCAAGCAGCCCTGCCGCAAGCAATACCGCACGGACCGCGCGGGCTATACCGCGCCCGCCTATGCGCTCTCCCTGTCCGACCTTTCGGTGGGGGAACGGGTGAAGGACCTTGCGGCGGCGGGAGTGACGTCGTTGAAGATCGAAGGGCGCATGCGCTCGGCGGCATACGCGGCGGCAGCGGTGGAGTATTACCGCGCCCTCCTCGCCGGGCAGCCGTCCGCAGAGGCGTTTTCCCGCCTGATGCGCGCCTATAACCGCGGCGGCTACACGCGCGGGCTCGCCTTCGAGCAGGACAAAACGCTGCTCTCACGCAGCGTGCAGGGGCACATCGGCGAGCGCGTCGGAACGCTCTCCCGCAGGCAGGGACGCTGGTTCTGCGCAAGTTCCTTTGCGGCGGAGCGCGGCGACGCGTTCAAGCTCCTGCGCGGCGGGAAGGAGGCGGGCGGCGCGCGGTTCGCGGAGGAAGGGAAGGGCGGGTTCTTCCTTGCGTCGGGGGATGCGCCCGCGGAGGGCGACGAGGTGCGCGTCACGCTTGACGTCTCCGCGGAGCGGCATGCGCTCTCGCTGCGGCGGACGCGCCCCGTGCGCGTTTTTGTGACGGCAAAGGCGGGCGAAGCGCTGCGTGCCGAAGCGGAGGGAGTGTGCATGACGGGCGACGTGTGCGAACGCGCCGTGCGCGCGCCGCTCTCCGCGCAGGACATCGCCGCCTGTTTTCAAAAGACGGGGGAGCTGCCCTTTTCCTGCGACGTGCGGACAGAGACGGACGGCGTCTTTGTGCCGAGGGCATCCCTCAACGCCTTCCGCCGCGCCTTTTTGGAAGCGCTCGCCGCGCGGCTTGCGCCCGCGCGCGCTCCGCTTGCGGAACGTGTGCCGCCCATGCCCGCGTTCGGCACGCACAAAGGGGGCATGTCCGCCGTCATCCTGACGGAGAAGGACGTCCCCGCGGGGGCGGACATGGTCATCTGGAAGCCTGCGGACTATGCGGACATGGCGCCGCCTGCGGGGGCATGGCTGTATCTGCCGCCCCTGTTTACCGCGGCGGACGAGGCGCTCGTCGCGCCGCAGCTCAACAAGTTCGCGGGCGTGTACTGCGAGGGGACGTATGGCGTTCCGTTTGCACGCCGCCACGGCGTGCGGCTGTTTGCGGGAACGGGGTGGAATCTTACCAACCGCATCGCGGTCGCGGGGGCGCTCGCGTGCGCGCAGTTTGCCGCGCTCTCCAAGGAGCTCACCCTTGCCGAACAGAACGTGCTTGCGGCGGAGGGGACGTTCGCGCTCGCGGCGGGGGACATCAAGGTGATGGACCTCAGCTACTGCCCCTTTGAAAGGACGTGTTCCGCCTGCGACAGGCGCGCGTTCTATACGCTGACGGATGAGGCGGGGAGAGTGTTCCCGCTCAGACGCTACCGTGCGGCGGATGGCTGCCGCTTTGAACTCTACAACTGCGCCCCGCTCGCCGCGGAACGCGCCAAGGCGTCCGTCCTCGTCGATTGCAGCGCGGGCGGAACGGCTTATTTTGCCGCCCTGCGCGCGGGAACGCCCGTCGCGGGGGCAACGCGCGGTCACGCCGCAAGGAGCCTATTATGAACGACGGTGCAAAACGGCTGGAACTCGATAAGATCCTCTCCGCCTGCGCGGCGCACGCCGTCACGCAGGGGGGGAGCGATCTGCTCCTGAATTGCGCGCCGTCGGCGTCCCTCGCCGAAGCGCGCGCGCTTCTCGACGTCACGGAGGAGGCAACGCTGCTCCTCTTCACGCTGGGGGCGGGCAAGGTGGAGGACTTCCCTGCCTGTGCGGAGGCGCTCGAACGCGCCGAAAAGGGGGCAACGCTCTCCATGGCGGAGCTGCTCGGCGCCGCCCGCCTGCTGCGCGCCGCGCGCGTTCTGTACCGCAGCGTGCGGTCGTTTGCGGACGAGCGCATCGTCAAGATGAAGGAGCTCACCGAACGGCTTGCGTTCGACGAAAATCTCGAACGGGACATCACGGACAAGATCGTCAACGAGAACGAACTCTCCGACCATGCGAGCGAGACGCTCTTTTCCCTGCGCACGCATATCCGCGCGCTGGGAGAGCGCATCCGCGCCCGCTTGCAGGGCTATCTTGCGGGGGAGGAGAAAAAATATTTGCAGGACGGCATCGTCACCGTGCGCGGCGACAGGTACGTCATCCCCGTCCGGGCGGAGTATAAGCGCAGCATCCGCGGCTTCGTGCACGACCGTTCGCAGAGCGGCGCGACGGTGTTCATCGAGCCGGAGGAAGTGCTGGAAATGAACAACGAACTGCGCTCCCTCATGCTGGACGAACAGGAGGAATGCGCCCGCATCCTTGCGGAACTTTCCCGCGCCGTCGGACGCATGCGCGCGGCGCTCGTCGCGGACATGGATACCCTGTATGCGGCGGATGCCTTCTATGCCCGCGCCGAATACGGCTATCGCCTGCATGCCGTAAAGCCCGCGCTTGCGGCGGGCGGCAAGCTGCACATCGTCAAGGGCAGGCATCCGCTGCTCGAACAAAAGAGCGCCGTGCCCGTCTCCTTGTCCCTCGGCGAGGGCTACCGCATCCTGCTCATCAGCGGCGCGAACACGGGCGGCAAGACGGTGACGCTCAAAATGTGCGGGCTCTTTTGCCTCATGGCGGCGTGCGGGCTGTTCGTGCCCGCCGCCGAGGGCACCCGCCTTTCGGTGTTCGACGGCGTCTGGTGCGACGTGGGGGACAGCCAATCCATCGAGGAGAACCTCTCCACGTTCTCCTCGCACGCCGTGCACATCCGCGAGATCTTGCAGCGGGCAACGCGGGATTCCCTCGTGCTCATCGACGAACCGGGCGGCGGCACCGATCCGGAGGAGGGCGCCGCGCTTGCCAAAGCCGTCGTCGCGCAGCTGCTGCGGCGGGGGTGCGCGGGCGTCGTCACCACGCACTATTCGGCGCTCAAAGAGTTTGCCTATGCGCAGGACGGCATCGAAAACGGCTGCATGGAGTTCGACGCCGCCGATTTCCGCCCGCTCTATCGCTTGAAGATCGGCGCGCCCGGTTCCTCCAACGCCCTGATGATCTGTACGCGGCTGGGGCTGCCCGCCGCCGTCATCGAGGAGGCGAGGGGATATCTCTCGGAGGGGGCGCGCGCCTTTGAAAACACGCTGCGCGCAGCGGAGGAGAGCCGCATCCGCACCGAAGAGGCGGCGCAGCGCGCCCGTGCGCAGCAGCGGGAATGGGAGGAGCGCCTTGCGGCGCTCACCGCCGAAGAGGAGAAGTTCCGCGCGCAGCGGGAAAAATTCCTTGCCGCTTCCAAGGCGGAGGCGCGGCGCATCGTCCGCGAACGCACGGCGCAGGCGGAGGAACTGCTCGCCGAGATGGAGGCGGTGTTCCGCAGGGAAAATCCCACGCAGGCGGACATCATCCGTGCCCGCACGTTAAAGAACAAGCTCGCCCGTCAGGAAGAGGCGGAAGAGACGCCCGTGCGCGCGCTGCCCGTCTCCGCCGACGCGCTCAAAGCGGGCGACAAGGTGTACATCGGCACGTTGGGCACGGAGGGAACGGTGGTCGCCGTGCGCAGGGAAAAGGGCGTGTGCGAGGTGCTGTCGGGCGCCATGAAACTGCGCGTGAACGTGTCCGATCTCTATCAGCCCGCCCAAAAAACACCGCCGCGGGAGCAGGTGCGCGTCACGCGCGACCTGGCGCCCCGTCAAGCCGCGCGCGAGCTCAACCTCATCGGCATGACGACGGACGAAGGGGTCGCCGAGGCGGAGAACTTCCTCGATGCCGCCGTCGTCGCCAACCTTTCGGAAGTGCGCATCGTGCACGGCTACGGAACGGGCAAACTGCGCGCAGCCGTGCAGGAGATGCTGCGCCGTCATCCCCGCGTGGAGAGCTTCCGCCCCGGAAAATACGGCGAGGGCGAGGGCGGCGTGACGATCGTGACGCTCAGATAGGGCATCCGTCGGCGTTTGCGTGCGGGAGAGCGCCCCGCGGAAGGCGCAGGCGCAAGGCATAATTTTTTCCTTTTCCCAATAGAATGTGGGTGAAAACCTTTTCTTTGGGGGAAACTGTGAAAAAGCTCTCTTCGCGTGCGGTCGCCGCCGTCACCAACGGTGTGCTGGCGCTGGTGCTCATTGCCGTGGCGTGCGTGTGTTTTTTTCCGTCCGCCGCCCGCGTCTCCTCGGAGACGGAGGAGGGCGTCATCCGCCGCGGTACGTCTGCGGACGGCGTCTCGCTCATGTTCAACGTCTATTGGGGAACGGAGGAGGTGGACGGCATTCTCGCCGTGCTCGAAGAATACGGCGCGCGGGCGACGTTTTTTCTGGGCGGGAGCTGGGCGGACGACAACACCGACTGCGTGCGCCGCATTGCCGCGGCGGGGCAGGAGATCGGCTCACACGGCTATTTTCACCGCGACCACACCGCGCTCGGCTATCAGGGAAATCTCGACGAGATCGCTCGCAGCGTGCAGTTTTTGAGCCTTGCAGCGGGCAAGGCGGTCACCTTGTTCGCGCCGCCTTCGGGAGCGTATGACGAGGACACCGTCGCCGCCGCCCGATCGCTCGGGTTAAAAACCATTTTGTGGACGAAGGATACCGTCGATTGGCGGGACAAGGACGCGGACGTCTGCTTTGCCCGTGCGACGCAGGACGTCGCGGCGGGGGACTTCGTGCTCATGCATCCCATGGAACATACGCTCGCGGCGCTGCCGCGCATTCTGGAACAGTATCGGGAACGGGGGCTCAAAGCGGTCACCGTAAGCGAAAACCTTGCAATTTTGTAAGGGCGCTGTCGCCCGTACAGGATACATCGAAGAACAGGAGAATCACATGATCGAAACAAGAACACTTGCAAACGGCGTGCGCGTCATCGTCAAGCAGATGGAGGGCCTGCTGTCCGTCTCCATGGGCGTGCTGGTCGGAACGGGCGCCGCGTTCGAAACGGATAAGGAGGACGGCATCTCCCACTTCATCGAACACATGCTCTTCAAGGGGACGCCCGCGCGCACGGCGTTTGAAATTTCCGACGCCTTCGACGCATTGGGCGCGCAGGTCAACGCCTTCACGGGCAAGGACATGACCTGTTTTTATTCCAAGGCGACGAGCGACCACGCCGCCGAGGCGTTTGCGCTGCTCGCCGACCTCTTTCTCAACGCCGATTTCCCCGCAGAGGAGATGAAGCGGGAAAAGGGCGTGGTGCTCGAAGAGATCAGCATGGACGAGGACTCGCCCGAGGATCTGTGTCTCGACCTTCTCGCGCGCGCCATGTTCGGGGAGCGCGGGTACGGCAGGAACATTCTGGGTCCCGCGCGCAATGTCAAGGGGTTCACGCGGGAGGATCTGTTCGCCTATCGCAGGGAGCGCTACTGCCCCGACAACATCGTCGTCTCCTTTGCGGGATGTATCGGCACGGACGAGGCGCTCGGGCTTGCGGAGCGCTATTTCGGGGACATGGCGCGCACGCGGTTCACGGAGCGGGAAAAGCAGGTCACGCTGCGGGCGGGCAGCCTCTTCCGCAAAAAGCCCATCGAACAGGCGCACTTTGCGCTCGGATTTCCCGCCGTCGCGCGCGAGGACGCCCTGCGCCCCGCAGTGCAGGTGATGAACACCGTTCTGGGCGGCGGCATGAGCTCCCGCCTCTTCAAAAAGGTGCGCGAAGAATTGGGGCTTGCCTATTCCGTCTATTCCTACACCTCCCACTATGCGGAGACGGGGATGCTCACCGTCTATGCGGGCGTCAATCCCCAAAATGCCCGCGCCGCGCTCGATGCGGTGCGCGGCGTCATCGGCGCGCTGCAAACGGAGGGCATTTCGGAAGAGGAGTTCGCGCGCGGCAGGGAGCAGGTCAAGTCGGGCGCCGTCTTTGCGCAGGAGAACACCTCGTCGCAGATGCTGCTCTACGGAAAGGAACTGCTCTACAACAACAGGGTCTATGACTTCGAGGCGCGCATGCGCGAGATCGCGGGGCTCAGACGGGACAGCGTGATGGAGGCGATCGCGGGGAGTTTCGACGCCTCCCGCGCTGCCATCGCCTGCGTCGGCAACCTCAAAGAGGGGCTCTCCCTGTGAACGCGGTGCATGCCGAAGGATTTGCGCCCTATGCGTTCGCGGACAGCCGTCTGCTCGTTTTGGGGAGCTTCCCTTCGGTGAAGAGCCGTGCGCAGGGCTTTTATTACGGGCATCCGCAGAACAGGTTCTGGAAGACGGTGTGCGGGTTTTTCGGAGAGGAGACGGCGAAGGACGTTCCCGCCAGGCGCGATTTTCTGCGGCGGCGGCACATAGCGCTCTGGGACGTCGTTCTCTCGTGTGAGATCGCGGGCTCCTCGGACGCCGCCATTGCCGGCGAAGTGCTCGCCGACGTGCCCGCCCTGGTCGCGGGCAGCGGGATCGAGGCGGTCTTTTGCAACGGCAAGACGGCATACTCCCTGCTGGGGCGCCTTCCGCCGCTCGCGGTGCCCGTTCTGTGCCTGCCGTCCACATCGCCCGCCAATCCGCGCTTTTCGGAAGAGGCGTGGCATACGGCGCTTTCGGGCGTCTTCGGAGAACGATATGATCGTATATGAAGAACTTCTATCGCAGCTCCATGCGCTTGCCGACGAGAAATACCGCAAATTTCATAAAAAACTGCTGAAAGCCGACGCCGTCAACGTCATCGGCGTGCGCATGCCCGACCTGCGCAGGTTGGCGCGCGCGTACCGCGGGGAGCTTGCCGCGCTCCTCGCCTTTCCCGACGAATATTACGAGGTGACGCTGCTCAAATGCGCCGTCGCCAACTTCCTTCCGTTCGGGCAATTGTGCGCCGTGTGCGACGGGCTGGTGGGGCTGCTCGACAATTGGGCGACGTGCGACATGTTCGCGCCCGCCTGCATCGCGGACAACCGCGCGGCGTTCAAGCCGTACATAAGCCGCTATCTTGCCGATCCCCGTCCCTTCGTGCGGCGCTTTGCCTTCACGACGCTGCTGCATTTTTATGTCGTGCGGGAAGAACTTCCCTACGTCTTTTCCTGTCTGGAAAGGGCGGACGACGGCGCTTATTATGTTTCGATGGCGGCGGCGTGGCTCACGGCGGAAGTGCTTACCGGGTTCTTTGAGGAGGGGTTTGCCTTTCTGAAAAGAGGCGCGCTGCCTCCCGCAACGCTGCGGCGCGCCGTGCAGAAGGCATGCGAGAGCTTCCGCGTGACCGACGCGCAGAAGGAGAAGCTGCGCGGGCTGCGCAAAAAAGTCACAAAGTGAAGGGTTTTTTCCGACATATTTCGGGAAAAGTATTGACAAACCCAATGGAATAGGGTAGAATATGAAAAAACACATCCCGCCGCTGCGGCGGGAGAGCGGAGGTTGTCATGTACGAAAAAGTTTGCAAGATGCTCGCCGAGCAGCTCGATATTTCCGCCGACGCCATCACCCCCGGATCGGAAGTCGTCAAGGATCTCGGCGCGGATTCGCTGGATGTTGTGGAATTGATGATGGCGCTCGAAGACGAATACGGCATCACCCTTCCGGAGGGGGAGGTCGAGAACGTCAAGACGGTGCAGGATATTGTGGACATGATGGAAAGGCTCGCCAAGTAAGGCGGCGCATTTTCGGACGGGCATAAAGAAGCCCGCCGCACGGGATGTGCGGCGGGCATTTGTTGTATCAAAAACATTGTGTCCCTTCGGGCGGCGCTGCGCGTCGAAGCGGAGGGACGGAACGCGGAAAAGGGCGTTAATCGCGGTCGTAAACGCTCCTGCCCTGCGCATCGATGGCGACCACGGCGGGGAAGTTTTCGACGTCGAAGCGGTAGATGGCTTCGCTGTACAGATCGGGAAAGGTGACGAGGGCGCTTTTTTTGATGCACGCGGCGTACTGCGCGCCCGCGCCGCCGATGGCGGCAAAGTACACCTTCTTGTTGCGGACGAGCGCGGCGCGCGTCTCTTCGCTCATCTCGCCCTTGCCGATCATGCCCAACAGCCCCAGATCGAGCAGGCGGGGCGCAAAGGCGTTCATCCTTGCCGAGGTCGTCGGTCCGCAGCTCCCGCATGCCTTTCCCGCAGGGGCGGGACAGGGACCTGCATAGTAGATGTAGGTGGTTTTGAGGTCAACGGGCAGGGGCATGTCCGCGTCGAGCAGCTCGAAAAGCCGTCTGTGCGCACAGTCGCGCGCCGTATAGATGGTCCCCGTGAGCAGCACGCCGTCGCCCGCGTGCAGGTCGGCGATGTCTGCTTCCGAAAGGGGAAGGCGGAGTTGTTTCATAGCGTCTCCTTTTCGCAGCGGATGCAATGGCATTGGATGTTGACGGCGACGGGCAGCCCCGCGATGTGGGTGGGGGCGATCTCGCAGGCAACGCCCAGCGCCGTCACCTGTCCGCCGAAGCCCTGCGCCCCGATGCCGAGGGCATTGATCGTTTCCAGCGCCTCGTCTTCGATGGAGGCGACGTCCTCGCGCGGGTGGCGGGTGCCGACGTCGCGCGTCAGCGCCTTCTTCGCAAGGAAAGCGCACGAATCGAACGCGCCGCCCAGCCCCACGCCCACATACACGGGCGGGCAGGGGCGGGACCCCGCCAGGCGTACCGTCTCCACAATGGCGCGCACGATGCCCGCCCTGCCCTCGGACGGCGTGAGCATATACAGTCTGCTCATATTTTCCGAGCCGAAGCCCTTGGGCAGAAAGGTGACGCGGACGCGATCTCCTTCTGCAATGTCAACGTGCAGGTGGGCGGGGGTGTTGTCCCCCGTGTTGACGCGCGTCAAGGGGTCGCAGATGCTCTTGCGGAAGCAGCCGTCCGCATAGGCGCGCCGGACGCCGTCGTCAACGGCGCGCGCAAGGGGCGCGCCCGTGAGCAGAACGTCCTGTCCGAGTTCGAGCAGCACGACCGCCATGCCCGTATCCTGACAGACGGGCATGCATTGCGCCGCGGCGGTGTCGGCATTTTGCAGCAGGGTATCGAGTGCGAAGCGTGCGGCGCCCCGTTCGCGGGATGCCGCCGCGCAGAGCGACGCGCGGCAGGCGGGGGTGAGCGCCGTCCCCGCACGCCTTGCAAGGCGGTAGATGCAGTCGGAAATTTCCTGCGTGTTCAAAGTCCTCATGCGTATATTATAGAACAAATTTCGCAAAAAGCAAAGTTTTTCCTTGGACTTTTGCGGAAATTTCTGTATAATAGCGGTATGGAAACGAGAGCGGAACAACAGGAAACGGCATTCCGCCGTCGGGCGCTTGCCGGGGCGGGCATCGCCTATTCTGCGGGCGCGGCGCTGCCCGTCGTCGTCTCGCTCGTCTTCGGCATCATCGCGGCGCTTGCCGGCGGCGCAGGATACGCGCAGACGGCGTGGTACCGCTTTTCTGCCTATCTCATCCCGCAGTTGTGTTTTGCGGCGGCGTCGGTGTGGTTCTTGTGCCGCAGCGGGGTTTCCGCGCGCAGCCTCTTCGGCGGCTGCAGATGGTACTTCTTCCCCGCAGCCCTTCTCATGCAGTTCGGGCTGATGTTCTCGCTCTCCGAACTCAACGCATGGTTCATCGGCTGTTTGGAGCGCCTCGGCTATCAGCTGCCCGCCTCGCTGCTTCCGCCCCTCGACGGTTGGAACCTGCTGCCCGCCCTCCTCATCATCGGGCTGCTTCCCGCCGTGTTCGAAGAGACGCTCTTCCGCGGCATCCTCGTCGGGCGCATGCACGCTTCGGGGTGGGGAACGGCGTCCGCCGTGCTCGTTTCGGGCGCGCTGTTCGCGCTCTATCACGGCAATCCCGCGCAGACGCTCTATCAGTTTGTCTGCGGCGTCTGTTTCGCGCTGCTCGTCCTCAGGGCGGGCAGCATCCTTCCCGCGGCGACGGCGCACTTTGCAAACAATGCCGTCATCCTCGTTCTGATGTCCGCAGGGCTTGGCACGGAAGGGGGATGGGACCTCCCCGCGGGATGGAACATCGGGCTCATCGTCTCTTCCGCCGTCTGCCTTGCCGCGTCGCTCCTCTTTCTCATCCTCTGCAAACGCAACGGGCAGAAGGGGGGCGTCCGGGAGGGGAAGACGTTTTTTGCGGCGGCGTTCGTCGGTATCGCCGTGTGCGCCGTGCAGTGGATCGTCACGCTCGTCACGGGGTTTGTCCATGGTTAAGGTCAACATCGTCTGCGTGGGAAAACTCAAAGAGGCGTTCTGGCGGGACGCCGTGGCGGAATATGCAAAGCGCCTTGCGCGCTTCTGCCGCCTGACGGTCACGGAACTTCCCGAACGGCGCACGCCGGAGGAGGAGGCGGACGGTATCCTGCGCGCCTGCCGCGGCTGCGTCCTCGTGCTCACGCCCGAAGGACGGGCGTGTTCCTCCGAACAGTTTGCCGGGATGCTCGGCAAGCTGTGCGACGCGGGGCGGGAGATCACCTTTGTCATCGGCTCCTCGTGCGGGCTTTCGCCGCGCGTCAAGGAGGGGGCGGATGCGTGCATCTCCTTTTCCGCACTGACCTTTCCCCATCAGCTCATGCGCGTCATCCTCGCGGAACAGGTCTACCGCGCCTTCATGATCCTTGCGGGGGCGGAATATCACAAGTAACCCCGCCGCACGTCCCGTTCATACCATGTAGGGTGAATGTCTATGAAGAAGTGTCGGCGTTTTACGCAGGCTACCGCGGCGAAAAGCGGGTGATCGGCAAGAGCCGTGAGGGGCGCAGCATCTATGCGCTCTTTACGGGGGAGCGCGGCGCGCGGACGGGCATTGCGGTGTATGCGGTGCATGCGCGGGAGTGGATCACGGCGTATCTCGCCATGCAGCATGTGCGGCGCGGGCTGCCGCGCGGGGGCGCGTGGGTGGTGCCCCTCGTCAATCCGGACGGTGCGCTCCTCGTGCAGGAGGGGATCGGAAGTATCGCAAGCGGGCTGCGCGGCGGGCTCTTGTACATCAACGGCGGAACGGACTTTTCGCTGTGGAAGGCGAATGCGCGCGCGGTCGATCTGAACGTCAATTTCGATGCGGGCTGGGGAACGGGCAAACTCAACGTGCGCACGCCCGCGCCCGCAAACTATATCGGCAGTGCGCCCTTTTCCGAACCGGAGACGGCGGCGCTGCGCGATTTTACGCTCGCCGTGCGCCCCGCATATACGGTGAGCTGGCACACCAAGGGAGAGGTCATCTATTGGCGGTACCGCCAAGGCGCGCTGCGCGCCATACGCGATAAAAAGTATGCAAAACTGCTGAGCCGCACCACGGGCTATCCGCTCGGCGAGGCGGCGGGTTCGGCGGGCGGCTACAAGGATTGGTGCGTGGAGAAGCTGCATATCCCCGCGTTCACCGTGGAGGCGGGCAGGGAAAGTTTTTCCCATCCGCTCGGCTTTTCCGCCCTCGCCGATATCGTCACAAAAAATCTCGACGTGCTCGCAAAGTTCGGGCAGGCATTCTGATATGGAAGAAATATTCATGCGCGAGGCGCTCCGCCTCGCCCAAAAAGCAAAAAAGAAAGGGGAGGTCCCCATCGGCGCGGTGGTCGTCCTGAACGGGAAGATCGTCGGCAGGGGGTTCAACCTGCGCACGAAAAAGCAGATGGCGACGGCACATGCCGAAATGCGCGCCATCGACGGGGCGTGTAAAAAACTGCACTCGTGGCGGCTGCCCGGCGCAGAGCTTTACGTCACGCTGGAGCCCTGCCCCATGTGCATGGGCGCCGCGCTCAATGCGCGCATTTCCCGCATCTTCTTCGGCGCTTACGAACAAAAGGGCAGGAGCCTCACGGCGGAACTTGCCGACGCCAACCTGCTCAACCACAGGGTGGAGGTGACGGGCGGCGTTTTGCAGGAGGAGTGCGCCGAAGTGCTCTCTTCCTTCTTTTCGGAAATGCGTGCGCGGGAAAAGAGCCGACGGACGTGACGGACGGCGCAGCCCGCCGACGGGCGGGACGCCGTTCTGCCCTCCGCCGCGTTCGCAAGAAAGGGAACAAAGCGCGCCGCCCGCCGCACGAAACCGTGCGGCGGGCGGCGCGCTGTTTATTTGTTCTTTAATTTCTGCTGCGCGATGAATACCTTCATTACAAGCGAATGGGGCAGGAGTTTGGTCATCATGTGGGTCGCCTTTGCAACAAAGCCCGGCACCACATAGTCCTTTTTCTTCTTCATGGCGCGGAAGGTCTTCTCGGCGATGAAGGCGGGGTCGTACATGCAGTCGAAGCGGGTGATGACGCTTTCGCGGTTGGCGCGGTCGAAGAACGCCGTCTTGGTCCAATAGGGACAGACGGCGAGCACGCGCACCTTGCGCGGGCGCAGTTCGCGGTCGACGGCGCGCGAAAGGGCGAGCACATACGCCTTTGTGGCGGCGTATTCCGCCGCAAAGGGAACGGGCTGGAAGGCGGCGACGCTGGCGATGTTCACCACGATGCTCCCCGCCCCGCAGTAGGGCAGCACGGCGTGCATGAGCAGCGTCAGCGCGCGGCAGTTGAGGTCGACCATCCCCGCCGCATCTTCCTCCGCAATGCGGTCGAAGCGCTCGAACTTGCCGAACCCGCCCGCGTTGATGAGCACGCGCACGTCGGGCGCCTCCTCTGCGAGCTGCGCTCTGAGCGGCGCAAGGCACCCTTCCCGCGTGAGGTCAACGGGAAAGATGCGCGCGGGGACGGGCAGTTCTTCGCCGAGGGCGAACAGCCGCTGCTCGCTGCGGGCAACGAGCCAGATCTCCTCCAAAGCGCAGTGTTGCGGCAGCCCTTCGGCGAGCAGTTTTCCCATGCCGGACGAGGCGCCCGTGACGATGGCGATGCGTTTGTGTGACATATACGTTCCTCCGGGAAATTTTTTTACGCAGTGTTTAACGGCGCGCGCGGCGCGGTATAATATATATGACCTCCGAAAGGGGAGGCTCCAAAGGAGTAACAAGTATGAAGACCTATTTGCAGAAGAGAAATTCGGGGGACGTGTTCGACGTGTTCGAGGACTTCTTTAAGCCCATGTTCTATGACGAACAGCTCGACAGCATGAGGACGGATATCAAGGAGACGGACAAGGATTATCAGCTCGCCATCGAAATGCCCGGATTCAAAAAGGACGAGATCAAGGTCTCGTTGGAGAACGGGTACCTGACGGTCAGTGCCGAGAAGAACGAGACGGAGGAAGAGGGCAAAGAGGGCGCGAAGTATCTGCGCCGCGAATGCCGCATGTCCTGCCAGAGGAGCTACTATGTCGGCGACAAGGTGCAGGAAGACGCCGTCAAGGCGAAATACGACAACGGCATGCTGCAACTCACCGTGCCCAAGGAAGAACCCAAGAAGATCGCTTCCAAGTCCATCGCCATCGAGTGACGCCGTCGCCTGCCGGGAAGGGTCAGGGACGGAATGAATGATTGCCGGGAGCCCCGCGCGCATGCGCGGGGCTCTTTTGTTGTTCCGCGCTATTCCTCGTCGGGCGGCAGCGCACCGCCGACGGCGCGGAAGGAGTCGAGCTTCCTGCCGATGGTCCCCGTGCGCTTTTCGGCGCTCTCCACGGTGTCCTGCGCTTCCTGTAACTTTTTGCGCGTCTTTTCGAGCAGTTCCGCAAACTTTGCAAAGTCGGCGCGGAAGGAGTCGAGCATGAGGCGCAGTTCCCCCGAACGCTTCTCGATCGCCGCCGTGCGGAAGCCCGTTTGCAGTGTGGAGAGCAGTGCGCCGAGGTTGGTGGGACCCACGGCAAGGATGCGCCGCGCGCGCAGCCAATCCGCCAGCCCGTCCGTCCGGACGATCTCGGCATACAGCCCTTCGCTCGGCAGGTACATGACGGCAAAATCGGTGGTGACGGGGGGAAGGATGTATTTTGCGGCGATGGATTCCGCCTGCAATTTGACGGCGCGTTCCAGATTTTTGCGGGCGCGCTCCTCCGCCTCGCGGTTCCCTTGTTCGGACGCGGAGACGAGCCGCTCAAATTCCTCCACGGGGAATTTGCTGTCGATGGGGAGATACATTTCCCCGTCCTTTGCGGGCAGGACGATGGCGAAGTCCGCAAGGGAATTGGCAAGGGGGTTGAGTTTGACGCTGCGGCGGTACTGTTCGGGCGCGAGCATCTGTTCGAGCAGCGCGTCCAGCTGCGCTTCGCCCCACGTTCCGCGCAGTTTGACGTTGGAAAAGACGCGGCGGATGTCGGCGACGGAGGAGGAGAGCCCCCGCATCTCGCCCACGCTCTCGTACATCTTTTCGAGGCGTTCGGTGATGCGCGCGAAGGAGTCGGAGAGCTTGCCGTCGATGGAGGACGTCAGCTTTTCGTCCACCGTCCTGCGGATGCGTTCGAGGTTCTGCGCGTTGACGTCGACGACATACTTGATGTCCTCCGCCAGCCTGTTCTGGATGTTGGCAAGGCGCGTTTCCGTCGCCCGCTCCATGCGTTCGAGCGTGCGCGCGTTGTAGTCGGCGAGCTTGCCGACGGCGTCCGTCTTTTCTTCGAGGCGGCGCAGGTTGTCCTGCGTCGCGCTCTCGCCCGTCCGCCTGAGGCGCAGCAGAACAAGGAGGAGCAGCGCAAGGCTGCATGCGCCGAACACGGCGCAGAGAATGGCAAGGATCTCGGTCATGGTTGGTTCCTCTCAAGGGTTCGGATGTGTTTGACGAGCGCCGCGCGCGTGTTGCGCCGCCCGTCTTGGATGCAGTAGGCGAGCAGTTCGCCGAGCACCTCGCCCGTGCGTTCGCCGCGGATGCCGAGGGCGGCAAGGTCGCTGCCGTTGACGGCAAGTTCTTTGAGCGAGAAGGGCACGCCCTCGCCGCGCATCCGCTGCAATATTCGCTGCCATTTGACAACGCCGGGGGCGGGGGACAAATCGTCCTTGCAGGCGGAAAAATCTGCCTGCCGCAGGGCGAACAGAGCGGGCAGCAGGGCGTAATCGGCGACGATCTCCCGCCGCACTTTGCTCTCCTTCATCTGCAGGTTGAAGTCGCGCATGTGCAGCGCCACAAGGCGCGCCGTGAACGAAATGAGTTTTTTGGGGGCTTTGAGCCGCGACAGGACGTCCTGCGCGATGCGCGCGCCCTCCTGCGGGTGGGCATGAAAGTTGCCGTCGCGCAAAAAGCACAAGGGCTTGCCCGCGTCGTGCAGCAGCGCCGCCCAGCGGACGGAGGGAGGGGAATAGAGCACACAGCGAAGGGAATGTTCGAGGACGTCGTAGTTGTGGAAGTCGGCGCGCTGCGCCATGCCTTCGCCCGCGGCGAGTTCGGGCAGCAGCTCTTTGAGAACGCCCGTCTTTTGCAGAACGTGCAGTCCGCGGTACGGTCCGTTTGCGTCTGCGCGCGCGTCGGCATGCAGCAGCAGTTCCATTTCGCGGAAGATGCGTTCGGGGGCGATGTCGCGGATGAGCGCGGCGTTGCGCGCGGCGCCCGCGATGCACGCTTCGTCGGGGGAGAATCCCGTCTGCGCCGTCTGCCGTGCAAGGCGCACAAGGCGCAGCCCGTCCTCGCCGAACACCTTTTCGGCGGGCGCGACGGTGCGCAGCACCTTTGCGCGGATGTCGCGGACGCCGTCCAGCGGGTCGCAGAGCTGCCCTGCGGCGATGTCGAAGTAGACGGCGTTCGCACGGAAGTCGCGGCGGAGGGCGTCGCGCACGATGTCGTCGGTGAAGTCGATGGCGACGGGGGTGTGGATGCCCCGCACATAGGTATCCGAACGGAAGCGCGTGTATTCGTATTCCGTGCCCTCCGCGTCTTGCAGGCGGACGGTGCCCGTGTTGCGGTAGACGGCGCGCACCCGCAGTCCGGTTTGCCCGGCGGCGGCAAGCGCTTCCTCCTCCGTCGCGGGGGAACAGATGTCCCAATCGGCGTGCGTCAGCGGGACGCCCGCAAGAAAGTCGCGCACGCTCCCGCCCACCAGATAGAGGGGGCGCGGCAGCGCTTCGGCAAACAGTTTCAGGGCATGGGGTACGGGAAATCGCAATGTCTGGCTCCGTCGGAAAAAATTCTTGCAAAATGAGTATAACAGATTTGCAAAAAAATTGCAATCGTGCGGGAAATATTGTATAATAGCGGCGAGGGTTTTTACGGGAGAGGACGGCTCATGTTCAACATCATCGTCAATCGTCATGCACGCCGCATCAAAAAGCTGACCGCGGCGATGGAGAAAAAGCTGCGCGCGCAGGATATCGCGTATCGCATGTTCTATACGGAACGCACGGGGGATGCGGGCAAGTATGCGCGCAGCCTCTCGGCGGCGGGCGGCAGGGACTTCATCGTTGTCGGCGGCGACGGCACGCTCAACGAGGTGGTGAGCGGGCTTACGGACCCCGCAGTGTGCACGCTCGGGCTTGTGCCCGCGGGCACGGGCAACGATTTTGCCACTTCCATGCGCATCCCGCACGGCATCCGCGCGCTCGACCTCATCCTTTCCGGCGAGCCGCAGCCCGTCGATTACATTGAATGCGGCACGCGTCGGAGCATCAACATCGTCGGAACGGGGATCGACGTGGAGATCCTGCGCCGCTGCGCGACCATGCGCTACGGCACCAACAGGGGCAAGTATTTCCGCAGCCTCATCGCCACGCTCATGCATTACAAGGGCACCCGCCTTCTGGTGACGGTGAACGGCGAGACCAAGGAATATTTCGCGCTCATTGCCGCGCTGTGCAACGGAAAGGAGTTCGGCGGCGGCATTCCCATCTGTCCTGTGGCGGACACGTCGGACGGCAGCATGGAACTCGTCATCGTGGAAAGTCCCGCCCGCAGGCACTATCTTCCCGAACTCATCAACCTGATGCGCGGCAAGATCCTCGAACGCCACATCACGCATCATATTCCCTGTTCGGCGGCGCTCATCGCCTCTCCGGACGGCAAGATCTTCGCCCAATTCGACGGCGAGATCGAGGAGACGGAGGCGCTCAACGCGCACCTCGTTGCAGGCAAACTCAGAATGTACAGAGGGTGACATGAACCTTTACAGGGAAGTGCTCGACAATCTTCCCACGGCGGCGGTCGTGGTGGATAAGAACATGAAGGTGCGGCTCACGAACCGCGCCTTTCGTGAGTGCTTCCGTTCCGCAAAGGCAAAGGGCACCCTCAAAGAGACGACGGGCTGCTCCTCCGAGGAGGTCTGCGGCGCGGGCGTGCGCTGCGCCTACTGCCCCATGCGTTCGCTCTTTGCGGACGCCGTGAAGAACGGCGGGCGGGCGTTCCGCAAGCTCATCGTGCGCGCGGACGGGGGGAGCCTTTCCTTCCGCATCCGCGTCATGCCCCTCGGGAAATACCTTCTGGGCGTCATCGACGATGCCTACGCCACGGAGATCGCGCGGGAGATGTATTCCGCGCAGGACATCCAGCAGCGCCTTCTTCCGCCCGCCAAGAGCGGCGCGGGCACGCACTATTCTTTCATGTATATCCCCTGCCGCGAGATCGGCGGAGACCTGCCCGACGTGTACGAGGTGCAGGGCGAGACGATGGGCGTGCTTGCCGACGTCTCCGGGAAGGGCATATCGGCGGGGATGCTCTCCGCGTTCGTCAAGGCGGGATGGGACAGGAGCGAGCCTTCGCCCGCAAAGGCGCTCGCCGGGCTGAGCGCCAAATTTCAGGAACTCAATCCGGACGAACGCTCCTATGTCACCATGACGGCGGTGCGCATCGACAGAAAGCGCCGCGAGGTCGTGTACAGCGTGGCGGGGCACAATGCGCCCATGTTGTTAAAGAGCACGCTCGGCATCGACGAGATCGTCATGAACTCCCCGCCCATCTCCAATTGGATGCCCGATTTCGTGTATTCGGACAGGGCGATCGGCTATGCGGAGGGGGACATCCTCGTCTTGCTGACGGACGGCGTCACCGAGAGCCGCAACGCTGCGGGGGAACAGTTCGGCATCGAGCGCGTGGAAGAGGTGCTGCGCCGTTCCGAGAACGCGGAGCGCTTTATCGAGCGCCTCAAAGCCGCGCTCAAAGAGTTTTGCGGCACGTTCGACGACGACCTGACGGCAATCGCGTTCGACCTGTAAAAAAGGCGGCTTGCACCGCATCGGATTTCTATGATTTTTCGCAAAAAAAGCGCAGCCGACGGCTGCGCTTTTTTGTGCCGTATCCTCCGGCGGGCGCAAAAAACATGCCGTCGGCGCGGCTGTGCCGTGTGTGGGAAACGCTGCGCTTTTTACGCCCGAAACGGAGGCGAAGGCGCTCTGTCCGGTCGCTGCGGCGTTTTTCGGCCGCCGCTGCAATCACGGTTACGGGCAGTTGTTTTGTGAAAAAATTGTGAGGGGGGGTTGACAATATTGATTCACTATGTTAATGTATCGGTGCAAATACGGCGGCAGGCGCGCCATAAAAGGAAGGCGCAGGAACGCATTTCGGCGCCGTGTGGTTTGCGGAACGGGGAGCGGAAAAGAGGGCGTCAGGGGCTGACGGTGCGGGCGGTGCCCGGGAAATTTTATAAAGCGCTGCATTTCATTGGGGAATTTATCGTTGATATGACAAAAAAACAATTGTTTTTATTTTGCTTTTTATATCTGTTGATGGCAGGCGTGATCGTTTTGCTGAGCTTGCCATATTTCACAAGGCTTCCGTCTGCGGAGGAGGTCTTCCGTGAAAACCTGCGCAGCATCGTGGAGCTGCGGGCAAGCGCCGCAGCGGTCGGGGAGAGTTACGGCACGGCGGAATTTCTGCATGAAGACGGCACGTTGGTGACGAATGCACATGTTGTAACATACACGAAATTCGGAAAAAGTTATCCGTGCGAAGAAATTTTTGTGAGATTTATCGAAGAGACGGGGTATCGGTCGGCAGAACTCGTCAAGTATGACGAGCAGCAGGATCTTGCTGTTTTGAAGTTGGCGGAGGCGGACAATGCCGTTTTCAAACCGATCCCGTTCGGAAATTCCGAAAATTTGAGAAGCGGCGCCAAAGTCTATGCCGCGGGCAATGCTTCCAACTACGGGGTCGGGATTTTTGAAGGGATCGTGAGCATTCCGCGGCTGAACATTCAGGCAGACGGACACAATCGAAGGGTGATACAGTGCGATCTGACGGTCGCGGCGGGAAACAGCGGCGGCGCTTTGTTAAACGAACGCGGCGAACTGATCGGCATAACATCCTTTCGGACGCGCGATCCTGCGGGAAATATTATTTACGGAATTGCATACAGCATTCCGGTCGAGCAAGTTTTGGAGTATGCATTTGGATCAATTCATCAGGAGGAACCATTATGAAAACAGGCACAAAAATCGTGGCAGCTATCATGTCGTTCGTGTTTGTCGGCATTGCGATCATCGGGATCGTTCTGACAACGCCTTATGCACGGCTTGCGGGCTCGCAATCGCCGCAAGTGCCTGTGCGGGATGTCGCGCTCTCCGAGATCGGATTTGACGATCCGGCATTGTCGGCAGAATTTGAGCAGTACGAGCTGCGGCAGGACGACGATGGCGTTGCGGTGACGGCAACAAAGACGTTTGACGCTTCCGTTCTGAGCGATACGGACCTTATAGCCGCAACGGAAGAAACATTCACCGTCCGATATGAGGTACAGTACATAGAGGCGGAAGAGACGCTGTTTCTCACCGCGGTCATTACAGGAGAGGAGGAGCTCGCCGTTGTAGAAACCGTCCCCGGATTGGTTACTTATAATCCCGCCGGCGAGGCAGACGTGTTGTTTTCCGTGGACGGGGAATGTTTTTGGCTGTCGGAATTGCAGAATTCCGAAAGCCTCGATGAGATCGGCTGGTTCAGCTCGCTGTTCCAATGTTTCCAGAATGCGATCAAGAAGGCGGTCGAAACGGTCGTCCATGCCGTGATGACGGTTTTGGCGCCCGCGATCCGTATCGTAAGCAATCTGTCCGTAAGGCTGTTGGGGTCAACTGCTGCGGATATCAGCGCTGCCGTGTTGGATATGTATAAAGATGAGCAGCAAATCTATCATGCCAAAGGCGATTGCTGGCAGCAGTATTTCGGATATACCGATTTGTATGACGTGGTGTTCAATGCCGTTACTAAGATGCGCAGCAAAAAATTCCCCTTTGATGTGACGGGGGACGGCGTTGAGGATCATATCCTGTGGGCGTGGAAGGGGGACTATCTGAACCTTGGCGCAGGCGCCGAGCTGGGCGTCTATAAGCGCTGGGGATATGCGGAAGATATTTGGATCGTGGATAAATCCCTCGCCATGAAGATGACGCTGCGCCTCGATTATAATCATAAAAACATCATCAATTGGCAGCCGCGCGAAAAACAATGGTGGATCACGGGATTCCATTGGCGGTATCAGAATGTAAACAGGGATGCGTTACAGGCGTCCTTTACGGTCCGGTTCAATTCCAATGCGGAGTATAACGCATTTAAGGATAAATGGTATAAGACTGATAGTCCATGGATATTCAGCGGATCGCGCAAGGCGTCGTTCACTTTCTGAGGCTTGAAGCAGGAGGTTGTGTATGAAAAGGACAATTGCAATGGTTTTGGCGGCGCTCATGCTGACGATCGGCGCAATAGGCATGTCTGGCTGTAAGTTTTTTGGAATCCTGTTGACAGGGACGGATGAGAAAGATGCGAACTGCAAGTTTGAAACGTTTCTATCGTATTTGAACAAAGGGGATGCGGAAGGGATCAGGTCATTGTTTGCCGCAAATTCGATCGCCGCGCAGCCGTCCTTCGATCAAAATCTGGCGGAACTTCTGAAATATTATAGCGGCGAGTTTGTGGGCTATCGGTCGATGGTTGTAGGCGTTGAAGAGGAGAAGGACTATGAAATCCGCCGGAAATGGTATGATATGTCGTATGACGCCGCCACAACGGTCGAAGTATACCGCATAGCGTTTATATGGTGCGCCACAGATACGGGCGATGGTGATAATATAGGGATCACTTCCGGTTATATTCTGAAATACAAGGACGATCCCAATCAGGATTACGCTTATCACGGAGACGGCTTGCGGATGCCCGGGTTACACATCGGCAAAGTGTATGCGTTGGATGACTGAAAAGGGCTGCCCTGCAATGTAGTCGGCGTCGTTCACCTTCTGAGGCTTGAAATAGGAGGTTATGTATGAAAAGGGCAATTGCAATGGTTTTGGCGGCGTTCATGCTGACGTTCGGCGTGATAGGCATGTCTGGCTGTAAGTTTTTTGGAATCCTGTTGACAGGGACGGACAAGGAAGAAATAACCCGCAGGCTTGAAACGTTTTTATCGTATTTGGACAAGGGGGACGCGGAAGGGATCAGGTCATTGTTTGCCGCAACTTCGATCGCCGCGCAGCCGTCCTTCGATCAAAATCTGGCGGGACTTCTGGAATATTATAGCGGCGAGTCTGTGTCCTATCGGTCGTGGGGTCTATGCATTGACGAGGAGAAGGACTATGAAATCCGCCGGAAATGGTATGATATGTCGTATTACGTTACAACAACGGTCGAAGTATACCGCATGGCGTTTATATGGTGTGCCAAAGATACGGGAAATTCCGCCAATCAGGGGATCGTTTCCTATGATATTTTGAGGTATGCGGACGACCCTGAGCCGAACCATGCCTTTCGTGGAGATGGTTACAGTGCACCCGGAATTAACATAGGAATAATTCCCGAAAGACAACCTGATGTAGAAGATTGTTCCGCAATGTAGTCGGCGTCGTTCACCTTCTGAGGCTTGAAGTAGGGGGTTATGTATGAAAAGGGCAATTGCAATGGTTTTGGCAGCGTTCATGCTGACGTTCGGCGCGATAGGCATGTCTGGCTGTAAGTTTTTTGGAATCCTGTTGACAGGGACGGATGAGAAAGATGCGAACTGCAAGTTTGAAACGTTTCTATCGTATTTGAACAAAGGGGATGCGGAAGGGATCAGGTCATTGTTTGCCGCAACTTCGATCGCCGCACAGCCGTCCTTCGATCAAAATCTGGCGGAACTTCTGGAATATTATAGCGGCGAGTTCGTGGGCTATCGGTCGTGGAGTGTGGGCGTTGGAGAGGAGAAGGACTATGAAATCCGCCGGAAATGGTATAATATGTCGTATGACGCTGCCACAACGGTCGAAGTATACCGCATGGCATTTATATGGTGCGCCACAGATACGGGCGACGGCGATAATCAGGGGATCACTTCCTGTTATATTCTGAAATACAAGGACGATCCCAATCAGACCTACGCCTATGGCGGGGATGGCTTATGGGCGCCCGGGTTACACATCGGCAAAGTGTATGCGGGTGAGTTGGACTGAGAAAGGGCTGCCCTGCAATGTAGTCGGCGTCGTTCACCTTCTGAGAGCTGTGGCGGAGTACATGAAAAAAAGGCGCGCGCCCCGCGGGGCGCGCGCCTTTGACGTTGTTTACAGAAGCGGGGGACGACCGCCCATCGCCATAAAGACAATGTCGACGATCCAGCCGATAACCAATCCGTAGAAGATCCAGAAAAATCCGATGATGATTTTCAGGATACGACGTTCGAAAATGCCGTCCACAAAGCGGCAGACGCCGAGCACGCAATCGAGAAAGATTGCGATCAGCAGCCGCCCGATCCACGGCAGCGACATGATGGTATTTCCGCACACTGCACCTTTCTTAGCCATATTCAAGCTCCTTATATTATATTTCGGACAATGACATTGTACCGCATTCGGCGCGGGTTGTCAAGATGTTTTCAAAAATTTTACAGCCGTTCGCGGCGGAAAATTTCGCCCGTCTCCACGTTCTTCCAAAGGAGCGCCCCGTCTTCGAGCACGAGATACGCATGCGGAGACCCTTCCTTTGGAATGGCGACGGAGCCGCAGTTGACGTAGGTGTACGCTCCGCGCCGTTCAAATGCGGGAACGTGGAAATGCCCGTTGACGAGCACGTCGCCCTCTTTGAGACGGGCATATTCGTTGTGTCCGTGCGTCAGGACGAGTGTCCTGCCGCCGACGGGCAGCAGGGCGAACGCCGCCGTGATCGGGAATTCCAGCACCATGGCGTCTACGTCGGAGTCGCAGTTGCCGCGCACACACAGGATGTCCTCCCGCAGGGAATTGAGGACGGCTGCCGTCTCCATCGTGGAATAGTCCCGCGGAAGGGCGTTGCGCGCGCCGTGATACAGCAGATCGCCCAGCAAAATGAGCTTTTGCGCGCCTTCCGCAAGAAAGCGGTCCTTTAAGAGGCGGCAGTAATATGCCGAACCGTGGATATCCGATGCAATGACGTATTTCATGCGGGGGTCTCCAATTCCTTGATGATCTCATGAAGTTTTTGCAGCACGCCGCCCTCGGTGTTGGCGGGAATGGTGCGTCCGATGAGCTTTTTGAGGGGCGCATATCCGTTTTCCGGCACATAGGCGCGCCCGCATTCGCTGAGCATTTCGTAGTCGTTCATGTGGTCGCCGAAGGCGACGCATTCCTCCCGTTCGAGGGAAAATGCCCTGCGGAGGAAGCGGACGGCTTCCCCCTTGTTGGCGTCGGGGGCGGAGACGTCGCACCAATCGTATCCCGAAAGGATGGTCCTTAGGTGCGGCAGCCGCTGCGGGAGGACTTTGATGCAGTTCTCCGCCGCGGCGATCCCGTCATAGACGGCGATCTTGCAGATGTCCTCCTTGCCGATGACCGCATCGAGGGTCTCCACCTTCTTGCAGTTGGTGTAGGAGAGCATCGCGTATTCGAAGAAGGGGAGGACGGCGTCCTCGATGTAGGCGCAGTCCGTCCCGCTCAGCAGCGGATAGAGATGGGGCAGGGCGCGGATCTCGTCCAGCGCCTCTTTGAGATACCTGTCTTTTATGGGGTGCAGATGGAGCGTCCTGCCGCGGTACTTGACGAGCGCGCCGTTCTCGCAGATGAACACGACGTCGTTTTCGACGGGGGCGAAGAGTTTTTTCAGGTTGGCGTACTGCCGTCCGCTGGCGGGGGCGAACAGCACGCCCAACGAGCGGAGTTTCCGGATGAGCGGAAAAATCTCCTCGGGCAGCACCTTGGCTTCGTCCAGCAGCGTGCCGTCCAAATCTGATGCGATGAATTTTACCATGTTCCGAAACCGCGTGCGCCGCTGTTTGCGGCGGGGGTGTTGTGTTGAACGCCGCTCATACCAGCCTGACGACGTCGATGGTTTTCAGGCTGCGGGGGGCGTCGTGATATTCTGCCAGAAGCCGCGCCGCGTCGTCCGCACGGACGGTGCGGAACTCAAAGGGGGAGATGTCCACCGCGCCGCTGACGATCAGGTTGATCGCCGCTTCCGGATTGTCCGAACGGTGGGTGACGCAGAACACGGAGAGCTGCTTTTTGAAGGGGAGCGCGAAGTCAACGGACAGCTTTTCGCCGAAGCCGCACAAGACGACGTTGGCGTGCTGCGCGCAGACGGAGAAGGGGATGACGGGTGCGTTGCGGCGGGAGGACGCCATGTACACCGCGCCGCTCACCAGCCTTCCGCCCGTCACGTTCGCAACGTTCGTAAGCAGCGTATCGTCCGCCGCCATCGTATAATAGATGCCGCAGCTCTTGGCAAATTCCAGGCGCTGCGTTTCCTCGTCGATGAGGATGGGCGCCGCCTGCTGATAGATGAGCAGCTGGCACAAAAGAACGCCTGCAAGATTGGCGCCGACGACGGCGACGTGCTGCCCCTTTTTCACGCCGAGTTTGTCCGCCGCCGCCTTGGCGAGGGCGACGTGGTGCAGCAGGAGCGCCTGTTCGTCGCTCACGGAATCGGGCAGGGGGGTCACGTCTTCGGGGGAGAGATTCACGAGGTCGCGCAGATAGCCGTCCGCCGTCCTGCCGCAGAGCAGGAAATCGTCTTCGGAAAAGTCCTTGCTGCGGGTGCCCGTATCGGGCGCGTTCACCACGGCGTGCAGCAGAACGCGCGTTCCCTTGGGCAGAAAGTTCACGCCGCTCTCCTCCGCGACGATGCCGACGGCATAGCGTCCGGGGATGATGGCGCGGTGCACGCCCGCCGTTCCCGCATAGATGGCGGCGTCCGTGCCGCTGAAAAACACTTTGGTGACGCGCACGCGCACCTTCCCTTCCTCTCTTGCGGGATTTTCCGCTTCCGTAAGTTCGAGTTTTCCGGGGGCGGTGAGTTTCCACACGTTCATAGGGTACCTCTTTTTCCCGCACGGAGCGGGAACACACCCGTATTATAGCGCAAGCAGCCCGATTTGGCAAGTGTTTTTGCGGAATGCCCGCACGGTGCGCGCAAGTCGCCCCGCGCACGGGCTTTTTTTCATTTGCCGCCGAAAATCAGTTGACGGCAAGGGGAAAAACGGGTATAATAACAAGCGTTATTTTTCCAATATAAGCGAGGTGAACGAAGAATGAAGCCTGACATTCATCCGAAATATCACGAGGTCACCGTCGTCTGCGCCTGCGGCGAGACGTTCAAGACGGGCACCACCAAGGACGTGGAAGTGATGAAGGTGGATATTTGCAGCAAGTGCCACCCCTTCTTTACGGGACGTCAGAAGCTCGTCGATACCGGCGGACGTGTCGATAAGTTCAAGAAAAGATACGGCATCTGAAAAAACGGCTCCGCCTGAGGGGGGAGCTGTTTTGTTCTGTCTGTGCGCAATGCCGCACGGGCGCGTTCCCGCGTGCCCGCATTTCTTGCGCGTGCGCGCGTATCGCGCGTAAACGGCGGGCGGCTGCCAAACAAGAGGTTGTATGAGAAAAAAGAAACAGCGCACCTATATCGGCGGACAAGCCGTCATACAGGGCGTCATGATGCGCGGCAAGTCCGGCATGGCGACCGTCGTGCGCGACGACAACGGGGATATACAGATGGAGGCAAAGCGCCTGACGCCGCCCGAAAAGCGGAAAAAATGGCTGCGCTTTCCCTTTATCCGCGGCGTAGTGAACTTCCTTTCCTCCCTTGTTTTAGGGATGAAAGCGCTTTTGCGCAGCTCGGAAGTCGCCGTTGCCGATGACGAAGAGCCGTCCAAATTCACGAAATGGATGGCGGAAAAACTGAAAATTTCCGTGGGCGGCATCGTGTCCGCCGTGGCGACGGTGTTGGGCGTGGCGCTCGCCGTCGTGCTTTTCATGTTCCTGCCCAATTACTTTGCGGAGCTCATCGCGGGCGCGGCGCCCGCCGTGGGGGATGCGGGGAGCATCTGGTATAATCTCATCGAGGGGGGCTTCCGCCTCGTGATATTCCTGCTCTACATCCTCTTTACGCTGCTCTTTGCCTCCCTACGGGAGACGTACCGCTATCACGGCGCGGAACACAAGACCATCAATTGCTATGAATACGGCGACGAGCTGACCGTCGAAAACGTTAAAAAGGCGTCCCGCCTGCACGACAGGTGCGGCACCACGTTCATTTTTCTGGTGCTCGTCATCTCCATCCTCGTCTTCGCGCTCGCCAATTGGCTGCTCGCCATGACGGGCATGACGGGGGTGCGTTGGGCGGACTTCCTCATTTCCCTGCTCGTCAAGCTCGCGCTCCTGCCCCTCGTCGCGGCGATCTCTTATGAGATCCTGCGCCTGCTCGCCAAGACGGATTCCGTCCTCGTTCTGCCCCTCAAAGCGCCCGGGTACCTTTTGCAGATGCTCACCACACGGGAGCCGGACGAGCAGATGATCGAATGCGCCATCCGCGCCTTCCAAAAGGCGAAGGCGATGGACGAGGACCCCGCTTCCCCCGAAAAGACGTTTGCGACGGAGACCAAACTCTCCTCCCTGCTCGCCATGATGAAGAAGCGGTTCGCGCAGAAGGGCATCGATGCCTCCGATGCGGAGTGGATCGTCAGCCTCGAACTTGACATCCCGCGCAGCGCGCTCTCCGAAGAACGGGTCATCACGCGCAGGGAGTGCGCCGCCATCCTCGACAAATTCGAACAGCGCATGACGGGGCGTCCGTTGTGGTATGTCTACGGCGATGCGGAGTTCTACGGCTACACCTTCAAGGTGGACGAGCGGGTGCTCATCCCCCGTCCGGAGACGGAGATCCTCGTGCGGCAGGCGGTCGCGTCCTTAAAGGACGGGGACAGCATGCTCGATCTTTGCACGGGCAGCGGGGCGGTCGCCATCGCCGTCGCCTGCGAAGCGGCGAAGGACAAGGACGTCTCCGTCACGGCGACGGACATTTCCGAGGAGGCGCTCGAAGTCGCGCGGGAGAACGCGCGCCTCAACAAGGCGAACGTCACCTTCCTGAAAGCCGACCTCTTCGAGGGCGTGCGCGGCAGGTTCAACCTCATCACCGCCAATCCGCCCTATGTGCGCAGCGCGGAGATCGCCGCGCTCTCCGAGGACGTGCGCGACTTCGAGCCGCACCTCGCCCTCGACGGCGGCGTGGACGGGCTGGCGCTCTACCGCCGCATCGCGGAAAAGATCAACCGTTACATCGTGCGGGGCGGGATGTGCATCCTCGAATGCGGGGAGGGACAGGCGCAGGAGATCATCCGCATCTTCCGCACCGTCGCCCGCTGCGATTTCGCCATGGTCGTAAGGGACCTTTCGGGCGTGGAACGCGTCGTCAAGATCGGGTTCTGAGATGTTTGCGAAATTGGATGCGATCGCCGCGCGCTATGAAGAACTCGGCAGCCTGCTCTCTGCGCCCGATGCGCTTGCAGATATGGAACGGTGGCGCGCGCTCTCGCGCGAGCGGGCGGAACTTGCGCCCGTCGCCGAAGCTTATGCCGCCTACCGCAAGATGCAGAAAGAGCGGGACGATGCCCTCCGCGAGGCGGAGCGGGAGACGGGGGAGATGCGTGCGCTCTTGCTGGACGAGGCGCAGTCCTGCCGCGCGGCGCTTGCCGAACGGGAACGGGAGCTGAAGATCTTGCTTCTGCCCAAGGACAAGAACGACGAGCGCGGCTGTACGCTGGAGATCCGCGCGGGCGCGGGCGGCGAGGAGGCGGCGCTGTTCGCCTACGAGCTCTACCGCATGTATCAGGGGTATTGCGAGCGCCACCGCTTCCGCTGGGAGCGGGTGGATATGAACGAGACGGAGCTGGGCGGCATCAAGGAGACCATCGTCAACGTCGACGGCAAGGGCGCTTACGCCCGTCTCAAATACGAGAGCGGCGTGCACCGCGTCCAGCGCGTTCCCGAGACAGAGTCGCAGGGGCGCATCCACACCTCCACGGTGACCGTCGCCGTGCTGCCCGAAGCGCAGGAGGTGGACGTCAGGCTCGACGAAAAGGACATCCGCGTCGATCTGTTCCGTTCATCGGGCGCGGGCGGGCAGAAGGTCAACAAGACGGAGACCGCCATCCGCCTGACGCATTTTCCGACGGGTATCGTCGTCACCTGTCAGGACGAACGCAGCCAGCTCAAAAACAAGGAGAAGGCATACAGGGTGCTCCGCAGCCGCCTCTATGACTACTACAATTCCCGCGCGGAGAGCGCGGAGGCGGCAAACCGGAAAAGCCTTGTCGGGACGGGGGACAGGAGCGAACGCATCCGCACCTACAACTTTCCGCAAAGCCGCATCACCGATCACCGCATCGGGCTGAGCCTTCATAACATGGACGCCTTTCTCGCGGGCGATCTCGACGAGATGATCGATGCACTCGCGCGCGCCGACACCGAGCGCAGACTGCTCGCGTCGGATGAATGACGAAAACTTTTTTACCGAGGTGAACGATATGGAACGACTTGCAAAACGCATCCGCAGCATTTCCCCTTCGCAGACGCTGGCGATCAGCGCCAAGGCAAAGGCGATGAAGGCGGCGGGGGAGAGCGTGGTCAACTTCGGTGTGGGCGAACCCGATTTCCCCACGCCCGACTACATCGTCGAGGCAGCCGTCGAGGCGCTGCATGCGGGGAAGACCAAGTACACGCCCTCCGCAGGACTGCCCGAACTGCGCCGCGCCGTGTGCGAAAAGTTCGAGCGGGACAACGGGCTGGAATATGAGCCGTCGCAGATCATCGTCTCCAACGGCGCGAAGCACTCCATCTTCAACGTGTGTTACGCCCTTGTGGACGAGGGGGACGAGGTCATCATCCCTTCCCCGTATTGGCTCACCTATCCCGAAGTCGTCAAGACGTGCGGCGGTGTGCCCGTCTATGTGAAGGGCAGCAAAAAGAACAACTTCAAGATCACGCCCGCGCAGCTCGAAGCCGCCGTCACGCCCAAAACCAAGCTCATGATCTTCAATTCGCCCTGCAATCCGACGGGCGCCGTCTATTCGGAGGAAGAGGTGCGCGCGCTTGCCGCCGTATGCGAAAAGCACAACATCTTCGTCCTCTCCGACGAAATCTACGAAAAGCTCATCTACACGGACGCAAAGCCCTTCTCCATGGCGGCGGTGTCCGACAGGATGAAGGAGCTGACCATCACCGTGAACGGCGTCTCCAAGACGTATGCGATGACGGGCTGGCGCATCGGGTATCTTGCCGCGCCCAAGGACATCGCCAAGGCGATCGACTCCTTCCAGAGCCATGCGACGAGCAATCCCTGCTCCGTTTCGCAGTGTGCCGCCATCAAGGCGCTCTCCTCCTCGGAGGCAGCCGTGGAAGAGATGGTGGCGCGCTTTGCCCGCCGCAGGATCGCGCTCGTGGAGCGCGTCTCCGAGATGAAGGACGCCTACTGCATCATCCCCGAAGGCGCGTTCTATGCGATGCTCGTCGTTTCGGGCGTATACGGCAAGAAGTTCGGCAGCCGCGTCATCAACAATTCCGTGGACTTCGCCGATGCCCTGCTGGACGCCGCGAAGGTGGCGGTCGTGCCCGGCGCGCCCTTCGGCGCGGACGACTGCGTGCGCCTTTCCTATTCGCTCTCCATGGAGGATATGCTGGAAGGGCTCAACCGCATCGATGCGTTCTTGCAGAGCCTCGAATAAATTTTTCGGGGAAATTTTGCAAATCCCCTTGAAAAGTACACGAAAACTTGTTAAAATAGAAGAAAGAAATAAAAGCCGCCTTCGGGCGGGTCAGGAGGACAGGAATGGTAAAGGTCATTTGCGGGCCCAAGGGCAGCGGCAAGACAAAGCGCATCATCGATGCGGCGAATGAGGCAGTCGGCGTTGCCAAGGGCAATCTGATCTTCATCACCGATACCAAGCGGTATATGTACGATCTGAAACGCGAAGTGCGTTGCATCGACACGAGCGACTATTCCGTCGCAGGGGAAGACGCGCTGTGCGGGTTCATCAAGGGCGTCGTCGCGGGCAGTTACGATAACGAGTATGTCTACGTCGACGGCATCGCGCGCATTGCGGGCAAAGCCATCAAGGATATGGCGCAGTTCTTCTACATGATGGAAAAGATCGCCGAAATGCGCGATCTCAAGCTGTACATCACATGCAGCTGCGCGGAAGAGGAACTTCCCGATTTCGCAAAGAAGTATCTGTAAGAAGGGCAGTTCGGAACTGCTTGCAGCCGTCCCTTGTTCAAGGGACGGCTTGAACGTATTTTACATCGGTCGTCCGCGCGCGTGCGCGGCAGGGAGGCAGTATGCTTTTTTACAGCACGAGAGGGGAAGAGAAGGTAACGGGCGCGCAGGCGATCGTTGAAGGCATCGCGCGTGACGGCGGTCTGTTCGTGCCGTCCGTCTTCCCGCAGGTCTCGAAGGAGGAATTGGAGCGCATGTTCGGCATGGATTATCCCGAACGCGCCGCGTTCATCCTGCATAAATATCTCGACGAATACGACGAGGAGGAGCTGCTTGCCGCCCTGAGGAAGGCATACGCGCAGTTCGAGGGGGGCGACGCCGCGCCGCTCGTGCGCGTGGAGAACGGGATGTACATGCTCGAACTCTTCCACGGACCGACCTGCGCCTTCAAGGATATGGCGCTCACCGTTCTTCCCTATCTGTTGCGGAAGGGATGCGATATCTGCGGCATCAAGGAACAGGTGCTCATCCTCGTCGCCACCAGCGGCGATACGGGCAAGGCGGCGCTCGAAGGGTTTAAGGATGCGGACGGCATCAAGATCATGGTGTTCTATCCCGACGACGGCGTCTCCAAGATGCAGAAATTGCAGATGTGCACGCAGGAGGGGAGCAATGTGAACGTCGTCGCCGTCAAAGGGAACTTTGACGACTGTCAGACGGGCGTCAAGAAAATTTTCACGTCCGAAGCGTGCGCCGAACGGCTGCTCGCCAAGGGCTATCGCCTCTCGTCCGCCAACTCCATCAACTTCGGGCGCCTCGCGCCGCAGATCTGCTATTATTTCTCGGCGTACTGCGACCTTGTCACGTCCGACCAGATCAAGCCCGGGGACAAGGTCAATTTCACCGTTCCCACGGGCAACTTCGGGAATATCCTCGCGGGCTATTATGCCAAACAAATGGGGTTGCCCGTCGGTACGCTCGTGTGCGCGTCCAATACCAACAATGTCCTGACGGATTTCTTTGCCCGCGGGACTTACGACAGCAAGCGCCCCTTTTATAAGACGATGTCCCCCTCCATGGACATTCTCGTCTCTTCCAACCTGGAACGCCTCGTCTTCGAGCTTTCGGGACGGGACGCGGCGCTCACCAAGGAACGCATGGCGTCCCTTGCGGCGACGGGGCGCTATTCCGTCCGCGCGGAAGAACTGCAAAAAATGCGCGCGGAGTTCTTTGCGGCGTATGCGAGCGAGAACGATACGGTGGACTGTATCTACGAATTTTTCGAGGAATACGGCTACCCCATGGATACGCACACGGGCGTCGCCATGCATGTCGCGCAGCGGTATGAGGAGCAGCTCAAAAAGGAGGATTCCAAGGCGGAGCTGCCGCCCATGGTGGTGGTCTCCACGGCAAGTCCCTATAAGTTTCCGCAGGCGGTCTATTATGCGCTGACGGGTAACGACGTCAAGGACAGTTTCAAGGGCATCAAGCGCATCAATTTGTTGACGGCGATGAAGGTCCCCGAATCGCTCAAAGCCATCCGCTACAAGCCCATCCTCTTCAAACAGTCGGTAACGCCCGACAAGATGTTCGACGAAGTGGAAAAATTCATCGGCTGACACAATGCGCCCCCGCGGAGCTGCTCCGCGGGGGCGTCCGTTTCTGCCGATTTTTTGTTCCGAAGATGTGCGCGGTTTGCTTCCGCCTGCCGGAAGGGGCGGCGGGGGGGAATGTGAAAGAAACCGCGCAGATACTTCACAATATTTTTATTGCCGTCCTGCCGTCGGGCATTGCAATTTGCCCGCAGATGTGGTATAATGGTATCTGAACATTCAAGTCAGAGGCGAATATGGGAGAAAAAGTATTATATTCCGCGGTGCAGCCGAGCGGGAACCTTACCATCGGAAACTATGTGGGCGCCATCCGCAATTGGGTGAAATTGCAGCATGAGTTCACCTGCTTTTATGCGATGGCGGACCTGCACGCCATCACGGTGCGGCAGGAACCCGCCGAGCTCAGGCGCCGCACGCTCGAACTTGCCGCGCTCTACATTGCCTGCGGCATCGATCCCGAAAAGTGTACGCTGTATGTGCAGTCCAATGTCTCCGCGCATGCGGAACTTACATGGGTGCTCAATACCCTCACCTATGTGGGGGAGATGGAGCGCATGACGCAGTTCAAGGACAAGAGCGCCAAGCACCCGGAGAACATCAATATGGGGCTGATGGACTACCCCGTTCTCATGGCGGCGGACATCCTGCTCTATCAGACGGATATCGTGCCCGTCGGCATCGACCAGCGCCAGCACCTTGAGATCGCGCGCGACATCGCCGTCCGCTTCAATAACCGTTACGGCGAGACCTTCCGGATCCCGGAGGGATACATCGTCAAAGAGGGGGCAAAGGTCAATTCCTTGCAGGACCCCCTGCACAAGATGAGCAAATCGGATGAAAATCCCAACGCATCCGTCTTTCTTTCGGATGACAGGGAGACCGTTCTGCGCAAGTTCCGCCGCGCCGTCACGGACAGCGGCAGCTGTATCGCCGCCGCCGAGGACAAGCCCGGCGTCACCAACCTGCTCAACATCTATGCCGCGTTCAAGGGCTGCACCGTGCCCGCGGCGGAGAAGGAGTTCGAGGGGAAGGGATACGGGGACTTCAAGCTCGCCGTCGGGGAGACGGTCGCCGACGTCCTCGCTCCCATCCAGCAGGAACAAAGGCGTCTGCTCGCCGACAAAGCGTATCTTGCGGGCGTCCTGAAACAGGGCGCCGAGAACGCCTTCCGCGCCGCGCGGAAGACGCTCTCCAAGGTGTACCGCAAGGTGGGATTTTACAGGGGTGAATGAACGGTGTTCGGATATATTCGTTACGATTTGCCCAACCTTGCCATTAAGGACTTTTTGCTGTACAAGGCGCTCTATTGCGGGCTGTGCAAGTCCATCGGCGCGGCGTGCGGGCAGCGCGCGCGGCTGAGCCTCACTTACGACGTCACATTTCTCTCGGCGCTGTTGCATAATATGACGGGGACGGACGTCGTCATCGGGCGGCAGAACTGTTTCGAGCACGTCATCCGCAAGCGTCCCATCGCCGCCGTCGACGAACTGACAAAGGAACTCGGTGCGCTCAACACGGCGCTCGCTTATTTCAAGTGTGACGACGACGTCCGCGACGGGAACGGCGGCAGGGTCAAACGCGCGTGGTTCAAAAAGGGCTGGAAGTGCGTCAAACGGGACTATCCCGCGCTTGCCGCATCCATCGGGGAATTCGTCGCGGGACAGGCAGACGTGGAAAAGAGGCGTTCTCCGTCTCCCGACGAGGCGGCGGAACCCACCGCGCAGCTCATGAAAGCGCTGTGCGCCCACTTCATGAAGGAACAAAATTCTCCCGCCGCCGAGCAGCTGTTCTATGCGGTGGGGAAGTGGGTCTATCTCATCGACGCGCTGGACGATTACGAAAAGGACGGCAAAAAAAAGCGCTACAATCCCTTTGTGCTTGCCTACGGCTGTATGCCGCGCGCCGAACTCATGGAACGGCACGGTCAGGACATCGCCTTCCTGTTCGACACGCTCTTTTATTCCATGCGCGAGGGGCTCGCGGGCGTGAAGTTTCATTTCAACCGCGACCTCACGGACAACGTCATCCTGCGGGGCATCCCCTTGGAGACGGCGCGCGTGATGAAGGGAGAACCGCGCAAGGAAGTTACGGCAGAACTTGCCGAGCTCAGGGCGTGACGGCAAAAAATACGGCACCCATGTCTGCGACAGGGCTTCGGACGGGCGGTGCCGCGGAAAAAAGGTATGGATATGAATCAGGAAAATTACAGGCTTTTACAGGTAGACGAGGACGCCTCGGACGAGGAGATCAAGGCATGTTACGAGCGCCTCAAAGAAATTTATAACGAAGAGAAGTGGAAGGACGGCGAAGAGGGAAACAACGCCGCCCGCATGCTCGAAAAACTCGACGTTGCCTATAACGAGATCATGGAAGAGCGCCGCGAACGGGCAAACGCGCCTTCGGGCGGGTCCTCGTTCGAAGCGGTCTCCGAATGCATCCGCAACGGCGACATCGCGCAGGCGCAGCAGCTCCTCGATGATTTCAACGAGCGCAGCGCCGAATGGCATTATCTGCAATCCGTCGTGTTCTATAAAAAGAATTGGATGCAGGAGAGCAAAAAACAGCTTGAGATCGCCATTCAGATGGATGGGGAGAACACCAAGTACCGCGAGGCTTACGAAAAGCTCAAAGGGCGTGCCGATTACCGCGGGCAGACGGGCAACGCGCCCAACACCGATCCCGATCCCGCGCGCGGCGGCGACGAGCAGATGGGCGGGAATTGGTGTACGCAGTGCTTCTCCTTCTGCTATACCTTTCTGTGCGTCAACTGCCTGTTCAATCTGTGCTGTAATTGTCACTGAAACGCCGCGCCGCGCCAAGAACGCCCCAAAGGCGCTGCGGCAATGACGCGGCGGACAAATCGGAAGGTCCGGGAGGTCGGGCATCATGAAACAGCCATCGCGTTCCTTTGAGATCGCGCTCTCGGCGATCGCCTGTGCCGTCGCCGCGCTCGGTCTTACGCTCGGGTCCTATGTGCGCTTTTTGCTGGCGGCGGGCTATCTCATTGCCGTGTTCGCGCTCATGGTCCCCCTCGCCAAGGGGCATGTCCTCGGATATTGCCTTGCCTTTGCGGGGGCATCGCTGCTCGCCTTCCTGTTTACGGGGTTTGTGCTGGGGATCATGCAGCTCCTGCCCTTTGTCGCCTTTTTCGGGCTGCATCCGCTCGCCAACTATTTTCAGAAAAAATATGTGAAGAACAGGCTGCTGCACGGGGGGATCTTCCTCGTCAAGGCGGCGTGGTTCGATCTGTCGCTCTGGCTTGCGTGGGTCGTGCTTGAAGGGTTTCTCGGTTTTTCGGAAATGACGTGGTATCCCTTCGTTTCCGAGCACTTCTTTCTCATCCTCTTTGCCGGCGGAACGGCGGCGTTCGCCCTGTACGATCTGATGATCTTTTTCTGCCAGAATGCGGCGGACGGCGCCATCAGGCGCATCGGGAGGTGAACGGCGTGGAAAAAAACGATGTTGTAACGGTGGTTTGCTCTGCGCTCGGAACGCAGGGGGAGGGCATTGCCAAAAAGGACGGCGTGACCCTCTTTGTTCCCGGTCTGCTGCCCGGCGAGCGTGCGGACGTGCGCGTGCTCAAAGTGAAGGGCGCCGTGGCGTATGGCAAGCTCGCGGAAGTGCATACCCCCGCCGAGGTGCGCGTGCGCCCCAAATGCGCCGTGTTCGGCAGGTGCGGCGGCTGTCAGCTGCAGCACCTCAAATATCACACCCAACTCAAATTCAAAACGGAGCTGGTCCGGGAGACGCTCAGAAAGATCGCGGGACTGCGTGCGGACGTCGCCCCCTGCGAACGCGGGGAGAAGGATTACGGTTACCGCAATAAATTACAGCTTCCCGTGGGACGGCAGAACGGCGAGAACATCGTCGGGTTTTATGCGGAACGTTCGCACAGGATCGTGCCCACGCAGGCGTGCCCGCTGCACGGGGAATGGGCGGCGGCGCTCATCGCAGCCCTCCTCAAATTCATGGAAAAGTGCGGGCTGGACGGCTATGACGAGGAGACGGGCACGGGGCAGGTCCGCCACATCGTCGTGCGGGAGCTCAAAAAGAAATATATCGTCACGCTGGTCGTCACCGTTCCGGAGCTCAAAGGCATCGATTATCTGTTCTTCCTGCTTGACGACATTTTTCCCGAATACAGTTTCTGGCTGAACATCAACACGTCGCGCAGCAACGTCATCTTCGGCGAAACATTCCGCCTGCTCAAAGGGGAGGGCTTTTATGCCTGTCAGGACGGCGGCATTTCCTACGAAGTGGGACCGCAGACCTTTGTGCAGGTCAACGACGCCGTGCGCGCAAAACTGTACGACCGCGCGCTCTCCTTCGCGGAGCATGAAGATACCGTCATCGACTGTTACGCGGGCGGCGGGCTGCTGACCGCCAAATTTGCGCAAAAGTGCAAAAAGGCATACGGCATCGAGATCGTGAAAGAGGCGCATGCCTGCGCCGAAAAACTGCGTTCGGAGAACGGGCTGGCGAACATGGAGAACCTCTGCGGCAGGGTGGAGGACCTTCTTGCGGGCGTTCTGGAACGGGAGCGGGACGCGCTCGTCGTGCTCGATCCGCCCCGTGCGGGCGTGGCGCGCGAGGTGCTGCGCCTTCTGATGCAAAGGGATGTCGGGCGCATCGTCATGATCAGCTGCGACCCCGCCACGCTCGCGCGCGATCTGGGCATCCTGACGGGCGCGTTGGCTGAATCGGAGACGGGCGAGCTCGTCAAGACGGAGCCGCCCGCAGGGAAGTACCGGATCGTCACCGTCGAACCCTTCGACATGTTCCCGCAGACCCGCCACGTCGAGACGTTCGCGGTGCTCGAACGGAAATAATGCAAAGCCGCCGACCGTAGGGGGAAACCCTTGCGGTCGGCAATTTTTTTTGTTATAATACATGACGAAGGAGAGATTTTCAAGCCAAAAGGGAAGACGATGGAAAAGCTGATAACGATAACAACGGTCAACGAGATCGACAGGGAAAAGCCCTACACCGCCGAAACGTTCCGCCGGGCGGGGGCAACAAGGCTGGCTCGGCTGCAAGAAATAAGGGCACTTCTGGAGTCGGAAGGGTATGAACAAAGGCGCGCCGCCTTTGAAGAGGAGCGCGATCGTCTGACACAAAATTGGCAGCGCTTCACCGCACATATCGGGGAATGGGAAGAGGAAGCGACGCGAAAGATCATGCACGATGCTTCCCTCACCGAAGAAGAGAAGGGGCAAAAAATGCAAAGCGAAGTGTATGCCAAGGTGCAGGAAATGCATCAAGAGGCAGAGAGCAGCGAGGCATTCCAGAAAGCCATAGGCGAGTATGGTGCATTCTTGCAGAACAATCGGTTGATGGATGAGGCGGCGGGATACCGTCTTGAACGGACTTCGCCTGAGAGCATGCCCTTTTTCGATCTGGCGCAGGCTTTATCCGGAGAAGAGGCGGACACGGTCGAATTCGAAATGCCTTCGGACTGCATCTACGATCAGATCAAGATCTGGGAAGCGTATGTGGAGAGCGGGTACATGGACGACTATCGTCAAGCCGTCGCCGAGGACGAACAGGCAAAAAAGCGTTCCGCCTTGCAGCTTGACTATCTCTTTTCCGCGTGTGATACCGTTTGTTTTCATGCGGAAGAGGGGGTCCATATCGGGAGCGAGGGGGATGTGCGGTTCGCCCAAATTTTAGACGAAGCCGTAAAGACGGAAAAAACCGAAAATTACGGCATGAATGTGTTGAGGGTCTATCTGAAGCCCACGCAAAAACTCAAAGAATATCTTTTGTCTTTCAAGCGGTTTGACAGATATCATTATGACGCATATCAAAGATACGATCCATACTTCGGTTTTGCCGACATCACGTTTTTGAAGGACGGCGAAGTGCTTTTGAGCTGCCTCACGCACGAGGGGTATTTTGACGTCGCGGATAGCGTGCAACCTGTTTTCGACGGCTTTGAAGAACAGATCGGGCAGGGTTGACGGATGGCGCAGTTTGATTGTAAGGGGATGATCGTAACGCTGCAAGACAAAGATGCGGAGAATACGACCGTCGATCTGATCGCCGATCTGCTGGAAGTCTGGGAGAGCTCCGTCAGGGCAACGCATTTGTTTTTATCGGAACAGGAGATCAAAGACATACGGCGGTTTTTGCCGTTTGCGTTGGCGGAGCTTCCGCATCTGATCGTCGCCGAAAGCGAAGAGGGGGCGCCCGTCGCGTTCGCGGGGGTGGACGGGCACAAACTTGAGATGCTCTTTGTTTCCGCCGAGAACAGGGGAAAGGGGATCGGAAAGCGTCTGCTGCAATATGCCGTTGCACGGTACGGCGTGAGAGAACTTGCGGTCAACGAGCAAAACCCGCAGGCGATCGGCTTCTATGAACACATGGGGTTTCTCAGATACAAACGCTCGGATACGGACGAACAGGGCAACCCCTATCCCGTGCTGTATATGAAGCGGGAAAAGGGCGATCGTTCCGCGATCGGGGGATCGGGCGGTAAGCGGAATTTATGATCGGAAACAAGGAGTACGGACTTTGACATTCGCTATGAAAGAAAACATCACCATACAGAAGGCAATTTCACTGATTCTCGAACTGCTCACCGCGGTGTGCATGGTCGCGGGGGTCACGCTCACGTCGCAGATGGGCGGCGGGTTTATGGCGGGCGGCACGGCGTTTTTATACTTCACCGTGCAGTCCAATCTGTGGATCGGCGCGGTCTGCGCCCTCTTTTTCGCGCTGAACACGGCGGCGCTGTTCAAGCCGTCCCTTCGCATCCCGCGCGCACTGCATGTCGTGAAATTCGTGTTCACCGTCTCGATCACCCTGACGGGCATCGTCTTTTGCTGCGTGCTCGCGCCGACGATGCCGGGAAGTTTCCGCTCGGCGGCGAACGTGCTCACCCACGTCGTCGTGCCGCTCGCTGCGGTCGCGGACTTCTTTCTCTGCCGCCCGCAGGACATCCGCTTTGGGTACTTCGCCTATGCGCTCATCCCGCCCGTTTACTATCTCATCTTCGCGGGCATCGGCTATGCGCTCCATTGGGACTTCGGCGGCGGAAACAACTATCCTTACTTTTTCCTCAATTGGGATTCGCCCGCGGGTGCGTTCGGGTTCAGTTCGGAGATGCCCTACTTCATGGGCTGCGTCTGGTGGATCGT
>CALVMH010000005.1 GCA_944343275.1 uncultured Clostridia bacterium
AAAATACTTCGTCTTTTTGCAGATCACTTTCGATTCTTTTCAAGATAACTCGCACGCAGCTGTCCGCAGGCGCCGCCGATGTCGGCACCCATGCTGCGGCGGAGCGTTGCGGAAATGCCGCGCTCTTTGAGACGCTGCAAAAATGCCTGCGCCATGCGCTCGTCTGCGGCGAGCAGGGAACGCTCCTTCACCGCGTTGAGACGGATGAGATTGACATGGCAGGGTCTTCCGCGCAAAAGTGCCGCAAGCGCGTCCGCGTGCGCAAGGTCCGCATTTTCGCCCGCGATCAGGCTGTACTCAAAGAGATACCGCCTCCCCGTCCGCTCAAAATAATAGGCACAGGCGGAAAGGATGTCCGCAATGGAAAAGGCTTTGGCAACGGGCATGGTGCGGGCGCGTTCCTCGTCCGTGACGGCATGCAGCGAAACGGTCAAATTGAGCGGGATCCCTTCCCCTGCAAAGCGGCGCATCTTGTCCGCCAGCCCGCAGGTGGAAAGACTGATATTGCGGGCACTGATGCCGATGCCCTCCGCATCCGTTATGTTCCGCAAAAACCGCACGACGTTTTCGTAATTGTCAAAGGGTTCGCCGCTGCCCATGAGCACGACGTTCGTGACGGCGCGCCTGTCCCGCAGCCCGCCCCGCAAAAAGCGGTTGACGGCGACGATCTGCCCTAATATTTCGCCCGCCGTCAGGTTGCGCACCAACCCGCCCAGCGTGGAGGCGCAGAATTTGCACCCCATGCGGCAGCCCACCTGCGTGGAGACGCACTGCGTGTTGCCGTAGTCGTACTGCATGAGCACGCCCTCAATCAGATTGCCGTCCGCAAGGGCGAACAAGAACTTGCGCGTGCCGTCCTTGGCGGTGAACACCTGTTCGATGCGGACGGGCTCCTCCTCAAACCGCGCGGCGAAAAAGGCGCGCAGTGCTGCGGGAACGGGCAGCGCCGAGAGCGGCTGTCCGTGCATCAGACCTTCATACACCTGCCGTGCGCGGAAGGGCTTCTCCCCCGCCTCTTGAATGAGACGGGCAAGTTCTTCCCGCGAGGCATCCTGCAATACTTCTTTCATAGCCGCCTCATTTTTGCGATGTAAAACCCTGCCCCGTAAGCAGTATCCGGCAGAAACTGCAACCCGCACGCCTTTTTGAGATGGGGAAGCGGACTGTCCGCTTCGCACAGGGCATATTCCGCATGGCGGGCGAGGAACGCGGAGACGACGTCATCGTTCTCCTCCCGCAGGATGGAGCAAGTCGCATAATAGAGATGTCCGCCGCGCCTGACATAGCGCGCGCAGTTTTCCAGAATGGCGCTCTGCACCGCATGCAGCCCGGAGAGTTCCGCCTCCGTTTTGTTGAGCGGAAGATCGGGATTTTCGGCGATCGTCCCGAATCCCGAACAGGGCACATCGCACAGCACGCCGTCGAACGCCCCCTCGAACGCGGGACAAACAACACGGCTGTCCGCCTGTACGGCATGCACGTTCTCCGCACCCATGCGGGCGCAATACTGCCGGATGAGCGCGACGCGGTGCGCGTGCAATTCGCAGGCGGTCACTTCTCGGCACTTTTCCGCGAGCAGAACAGACTTCCCGCCCGGAGCGGCGCAGGCGTCGAGCAGGCGTCCGCACGCCTCGACGACCCCGCACACGGCGACGCTCCCCACCGACTGAAAGGTATAATCCCCCGCAAAAAAGCGCTCGTCGCGCGGAAAATGTTCAAACAAAAAGAGGTGATCGAAGGGCGTCGCCGTGTGAGGACGCGTGAGATACTCCGCCTCCCCGCGCACGAAGCGCACGCTGACGCCGCCGCTCTTGGCACGCACGATGTCCTGAGTCCTGTCGCCGTATTCCGCGCGCAGCTTCCGGATGACGAACAGCGGATACGGCGTTGTAACGGCAAGCCCTTCGTCCCCCGCGGGGATGTTGACGTTCCGTTCGTCGAAGGCGCGCAGGGCGGCATTGACAAACCCCGCAGCGCCCCCCTTCCCCAGCTTTTTGAGCAAGGAGACGGCAAGGTCCGTGACCGTATAGCGCGGCTTTTTCAAAAAAACGAGAAAGTAGAGCGCGATCTTCAACAGAATGCGCACGCTCTGTTTGGGCGTTTTTTCCGCCACCGAACGGATGCACAGCGCGAGATAGGCATCGTGTTCCAGAACACCGTAACACACCCTGACGGTGCGCGAAAGATGCGCCGCTTCGAGCGGCGTCTCCGCAAGGGCGATTTTCAGATGCGCCCCCTGCGCATACACCTTGGAGAGCACCTGATAGGGATCATAGAGCGGGTTGGTCAAAGGCATCCCCCTTTCTGAGCTTTGCGCCGTTGCAGAACGCGGTGTCCGCCATGCGCTTTCCGCCCGCAGGCTGCAAGTCGAACAGCCTGACCGCGCCCCGTGCGCATGCAACGATCAGCCCCTCTTTGGGCGAGGCGGCAAGCACCGTCCCCGCGGGAACGCCCTCCGGACAAGGCATCACGCGGGCGTTGTAGCAATTGAGAACAAGCTCTCCCGCTTTGGCAAAGGCGAGCGGCGCAGGCGAAAGCGCGCGCACAAGCGCGCTCACCTCGTCGGCAGGACGGGCAAAGCATATCTGCGTGCGCGCCGTCTTGCGGCACAGCGTCCCATCGCCCTGTTTTTCGAGCACGACGTCCCCTCGCTCGATGCGGGCGAGCGCCTCGACGAGCAGCTCCGCCCCGAGGACGGCGAGCTTCTCCGAGAGCGTTCCGCAGGTATCCTCCGCCCCGACGGGCAGGGACGCCTTCAAAAACATGTCGCCCGTGTCCAGCCCGACATCCGTGCGCATGACGGTGACGCCCGTCTCCTTCTCCCCCGCGAGAATGGCGGCAGATATGGGCGACGCGCCGCGGAACTTCGGCAAAAGGCTCGCATGGACGTTCCAGACGCCGTTTGCGAACATGGCGAGCGTCTCCGCCGTCAGGATCTGTCCGTAAGCGCAGGTCACCATCGTATCCGCGCCGACGTCGGCAAGCAGGGAAAGCGCGTCTTTGAGGCGCGCGGGCTGCAATACGGGCAGTCCCATGGAGAGCGCCGCCTGTTTGACGGGCGAGGGCGTCGGCACATGCTTTCTGCCCTGCGGCTTATCGGGCTGCGTCAGAACGGCGGCGACGGAAAAATGCTGCGCCGCCGCCCGCAGCGCGGGCACGGCAAAGGCGGGCGTCCCCGCAAAGAGAATGTTCATGGAAATTCCTTTCAGTCCGCGGCGTCGCGGATGTTGCTTGCCTTGTCGGTGTAGAGGATGCCGTCGAGATGGTCGAGTTCATGGCAGACGGCGCGTGCAAAAAAGCCGCGCGCCGTCAGTGAACAGCGGTTGCCGTTCCTGTCCGAAAACACCACCTTCACCTTTTCGGGACGGGTGACGGTGCCCGCCTTGCCGCGCACGGAGAGGCAGCCCTCCGGTCCCGTCTGTTCCCCCTTTTGGGAGACGAGAACGGGGTTGACGAGTTCGAAAAACCCCTCCTCCACGTCCACCTGCACGGCGCGCACGGGCACTCCGACCTGCGGCGCGGCAAGCCCCGCGCCCTCGGCGGCTTTCAGTGTCTCCTTCATATCGTCGAGCAGCTTTGCAAGCTCCCCGTCGAAACGCGTCACCTGTTGACATTTTTCCCGCAGAACGGGATCGCCCACCTGAACGATTTCACGGATCATGATTCACCTGACAACATTATTTTTTCGAAGATATGCCGCGCACGGGCGCGGCGGACGCGCAAACAAGGCGCGTTTTTAACTCAGATTGGAAGGATTCTCCTCCACCCACACCAGCGCATCCTTGTGTTTTTCGCCCGCGGCGATGCCGTAAATGTCGCCGAGCAGCTTTTTGGAAACAAGGCGCATGAGCACCTGATAGCGGTATTTTCCCTGAATGCGGCGGATGGGAGCGTGCATGCGGTTGAAAAAGAGGAATTCCTCCATGTTCCGCGCATACACCGCCTGTAATTTTTCATAGACGCCGCGCAGCGCTTCGAGCGCGGCTTTGTCGTCCGCGGCGGAGACCATCACGCGCACGATGAGCGCAAAGGGCGGGAACATGGTCGCCGCGCGCATGTTGACTTCATGCCTGTAAAACCCTTCGTAGTCATACGCCGCCGCAAAGCGCAGGATGGCGTTGTCGGGATCGTACGTCTGCAACACGACATCCCCCTTCTCGCTCCCGCGTCCGCTCCTTCCCGCGACCTGCGTTACGAGCTGAAAGGTACGTTCGTTGCTGCGGTAATCGGGAAAATGCAGGCTCATATCCGCATCGAGGATGCCCACAAGCGTGACGAGCGGGAAATCATGCCCCTTGGCGACCATCTGCGTCCCCACAAGGATGTCCGCCTGCCGCTCGGAAAACTGCCTGAGGATGCGCAGGTGTCCCTCCTTTCCGCTCGTCGTATCGTTATCCATGCGCAGGATGCGCGCGGCGGGATAGAGTTTTTTGAGCTCCCCCACAACGCGCTGCGTCCCCGTTCCCGCATAGTAGATGTGCCGTCCGCCGCAGGCGGGGCAGGCTTCGAGCATCTTATAGCGCGCGCCGCAGTAGTGGCATTTCAGGCAGTTCTCCTCGCTGTGATAGGTGAGGGAAACGTCGCACTGTTCACACTTTGCCGTATAGCCGCAGTCGCGGCATAAGACGGTCTGCGAATACCCCCTGCGGTTGAGAAAGAGAATGGCTTGCTGTCCTTCGGCAAGCGTGGCGGCGAGCCGCTCGCGCAGCGCCGCCGAAAAAGGCGAAGGGTTCCCGCGCCTGACCTCCCGCCGCATATCGACGATATGCACGTCGGGAAGGGGGCGGGCGTTGATGCGGTCGGGCAACTTCACGAGGGAAAACTCCCCGTCCAGCGCACGCTTGTACGTCTCCACCGAAGGCGTCGCGCTGCCGAGAACGAGCTTGCAGCCGTTATGCTCTGCGCGCATGAGCGCGATGTCGAAGGTATTGTAGCGGGGCGCGCTCTCCGAGGAATAGCTGCCGTCATGCTCCTCGTCGAGCACGATGATGCCGACGTTCTCCACCGGGGCAAAGACGGCGGAACGCGCGCCGATGGCGATGCGGGCATCTCCCTCGCGCAGGCGCTGCCATTCGTCGAAGCGTTCCCCCGCCGAAAGCCCGCTGTGCAAAATGGCGGCTTGCGTGCCGAAGCGGGCGCGCAGTTGGGAGAGCATCTGCGGTGTCAGGGAAATTTCGGGAACGAGGAAGATCGCCGTCCTGCCCCGTTCGAGCGCCTCTGCAATGAGGGTGAGATAGACCTCCGTCTTGCCGCTGCCCGTCACGCCGTGCAGGAGCGTGACCGTCCTGTCCGTTGCGCCGACCGCCTGCACCGCGCGCTTCTGGGCAGCCGTGAGCGCATGCCGCACCCCCTCCCCCGCGACCGTCTGATAGGGATCGCGCAAAACGCGCCGACGCTCCGCCGCGAGCGCCCCTTTTTGCACGAGGGCGTTCACCGCCACGCCGAACCGCTTGCGCAAGAGGGCGGCGTCCGCCTCCTTGTTCTCCCGCAAAAACGCAAGGCAAGCCGCCTGCTGCGGCGCGTTTTTCACGGGCACGTCCTGTACAAAGCGCACAAAGGTACGGTAGGTCTCGGTGACCTTTCCCGTGCGCATCTCCGGCGGGATGAACAGCCGCAAACACAGCGCGAGCGGAACGCGGTACCGCCGCGCAATAGCGCCCGCCAGCGCAAGGCACTCCGCATTGACGGCGGGCGTCCCCTCCTCGGCGCGGTAAATTTTTTTGAGTTTCTCCGCAGGATAATCGCTCGTCTCTTTTACGCGCACGACAAACCCCGTCGCCGCGCTCCTTCCGAAGGGCACAACGACGCGCGCGCCCGCCTGAACGGGCAGATCGCACACATAGTCGAAGATCTTGTCCACCTCGCTGTGTGCAATGTCAACGATGACTTCGCAGATCATACCGTGGGCAAAAGAAAGCCCCGCCGGACAGGACGGGGCAAAAGAAAGCTCAGTCGCGGACAGCCGTCACTTTCCCGTTCATGATCTCCTGACAGGCAAGAACGATCTCCTTCTGCTTGCCGGGGAGCTCCGTAACGCCCGCAGACTGCATCTGTTCGATGATCTGGCGGGTACGTTTTGCGACTACCACGCACAGCTCGTAGCGGCTGGCGGGTTCCTCTTCCGCGCCCAATTTGCGGATGAGCGCATCTACCGAGGGTTCGTTGATCATATCGTCTTCTCCTTTTCTTTACGGATAATTTCCTGGATCTCGCGCTTGGCGCGCTGCAAGTCGTCGTTGACGACGGTATAGTCATAAAGGGGCGCCTGATCCAGCTCGTACCGGACGCGGCGCATGCGCTCGGCAAACGCCTCTTTTCCCTCCGACCCGCGCCCCGCAAGGCGACGTCCGAGTTCCTCCATGGAGGGCGGCGCGACCATGACGAGCACCGCGCTCTTCGGCATCAGCCGCTTGGCGTTGAGCCCGCCCACCACGTCGATCTCCAACAGCACGGACGCTTTTTTGAGCCGACGCTCCACAAAGGAACGGGGCGTGCCGTATAAGTTTCCGAAGTGTTCGTCGTATTCCAAAAAGTCATTGGCGGCGATGCGGTCCCGAAATTCCTGCGGCGTGATGAAAAAGTACTCCCTGCCGTCCTTCTCGCCCGCACGGGGCGCGCGCGTCGTGCAGGAGACGGACCCGACGAGCCCTTTGTCCTCCGCAAGCAGCAGCCGCGCAAGCGTTCCCTTCCCCACGCCCGAAGGTCCCGAAATGACGAGCAAAATGTTTCTCATGCGTTACTCCAGGTTCTGGATCTGCTCGCGCACCTTTTCGATCTCGTTTTTCATGGCGAGCGCGAGCGCGGTCAGCTCTTTATCGTTGGATTTGCTGCAAACGGTGTTGCATTCGCGGTTGAACTCCTGCACCAGGAAATCGAGCTTCCTGCCCACTTCGGGAAGCGCGCAGATCTCGCGGAACGCCTTGATGTGCGCCGAGAGGCGGGTCAGTTCTTCATCGATGTTGCACTTGTCGGCAAACACCGCCGCCTCCGTCAGGATGCGCGTCTCGTCCACCTTGCCTGCAAGATATTCGCCGATGCGCTCCGTGAGCTTTTTGCGGTATTCCTCCGCCACGAGCGGCGCACGCACGGCGATCTGCCCCGTGAGCTCCTCGATGGTCTGCATGCGGGAGAGCAGGTCCGTTTTCAGACGTTCCCCCTCCGTTTGCCGCATCGCCGCAAGCGAGGAGAGCGCCCCGTCGAGCGCCCGCGAGAGCGCGGAAAGCAGCGCCTCGTCCGCCTGAAAGCACTCCTCCGCGCGCACCACGTCTGGCAGGCGCAGATAGAAGGAGAGCGACGTATCGTCCGCAACGCCCGGAAGCGCCTCGCGCAGGGCGTCCGCCGCCCGCCGGTAGGCACGCGCCACACAGACGTCTGCCGTGTAAACCTTTTCCCGTTCGCGCTTATCGGACAGCGAGATGAACACGTCGACATGCCCGCGCGTCACATACCTGCGCACGGCGGCACGGATGTTCTCCTCCTCGGCAAGAAAGATGCGCGGGCTCTTGACGGAGATGTCCAGAAAACGGTTGTTGACCGACTTGACTTCCGCCGTGAGTTCGATGCCGCCCTCGCTCACCGTTCCCCTGCCGTATCCCGTCATGCTCTTCATACGCGTCCCGCCTTCTTACGTTATGCCATATTATACCACGCCGACGCGCGGATTTCAAGCGTTTTTTGGATTTTGCGCAAATTTTTCGCCGCAGCGCCGTCACGGCTGCGCCGCCCCCTCGCCGAGCATGGACAAAAACTCCTCCTCGCCGATGACGCGGATGCCGAGAGAGCGCGCCCTTTCGAGTTTGCTGCCCGCATCCGTACCTGCGACGACGAGCGTCGTCTTGCGGGTCACGGAACTTTGCGCCGTCCCGCCCAGCTCCTCGATCTTTTTTTGCGCTTCGGGACGGGACATGGAGGCAAGTCCGCCCGTTAAGACGACGTTCTCCCCCGCGAACGCGCCCTGCGTCACCCTTGCGGCGGAGACGGGCTGCACGCCCGCCTGTCTGAGCCGCGCAAGCTCGGCGCGGTTTTCCTCGTCCGCAAAGTAGTGTATGATCGCATTCGCCGTGACGTCGCCGATGTTTTCGAGGGCGACAAGTTCGTCAAAGGAGAGCGCCGCCACCGCCTCCACGCTGCCGAACGCGGCGAGATCGCGCGCGGCGACCCGTCCGATGCCCTCGATGCCGATGGCATACAAAAAGCGTTCGAGCGGCATGCGGCGGCTCGCATCGATGGCGGAAAGCAGGTTGGAAATCTTTTTGGCGCGGAAGCCTTCCAGCCCCGCAAAACTCTCCTTGGTCAGGGCGTAGAGGTCGGAAAAGCTGCAAACGCCCCGCTCCTTTTGCAGCAGCGCGAGCGTCGCCTCCGAAAGCCCCTCGATATCCGCCGCGTTCTTGGAACAATAGTGCGTGAGCTTTTGCACGATGCGGGGCGGGCAGGCGCGGTTGGTGCAGAAGAGGTTGGCGCCCGTCTCACGGACGGGAGCGCCGCAGGCGGGACAGAACGCCGGCTTTTGCACGGGCACGCTGCCTTCCGCATGCGAGACCGCCCCCAGAATTTCAGGAATGACCTCGTTGGAGCGGCGCACCATCACGCGGGAGCCCACTTTCACGTCCTTGCGGGTGAGGTCGCCGAAGTTGTTGAGGGTAGCGCGGCGCACGGTGGCGCCCGCCAGCTCGACGGGCGAAATGAAGGCGAGCGGGGTGAGCTTCCCCGTTCTGCCCACCTGCCAGACGACTTTTTCGACCGTCGCCTCCGCCTCCTCCGCCTCGAACTTGTAGGCGATCGCCCAACGGGGGAATTTATCGGTATGCCCCATCCGCCGGCGGACGTCTTCCGCATCCGTCTTGATGACCGCGCCGTCCGTTAAAACGTCGAGGGACTTTCTGTTCACCTCGATCTCATCCACGGCGGCGCGTACTTCGTCGAACGAGGCGCAAACGCGCAGATAGGGAAAGGTCTGAAAACCCCATTCTTTCAGCCGTTCCAGCGCCTCCCTTTGCGAAGCGACGGGCGCGTCGCTCATATAATTGATGTCATAGAATAAAATTTCGGGGCGGCGGGCGGCAGTCACTTTGGGATCGAGATTGCGGATCGCCCCCGCCGCGGCGTTGCGCGCGTTTTTCAAAGGCTCGTCGGAATGCGCGCGGTTATATTCTTCGAGCACGGAGAGCCGGATGATCGCCTCGCCGCGCACTTCGAGCGTGCCCTCGTAGGGAATGGAGAGCGGGAAACTTCTGACGGTGAGCGCCTGCGCGGTGACATCCTCGCCCTCCGTGCCGTTGCCGCGCGTCGTGGCGCGTTCGAAACGCCCCTTGCTGTACGTCAGACACATCGTCAGACCGTCGAACTTGTATTCCACCGTAAAGACGGCGGCGGGATCGACTTTTTTGACGCGCGTGATGAACGCGGAGAGCTCGTCCTCCGTGACGGCTTTGTCGAGCGAAAACAAAGGCGCGATGTGCCTGTGCCGCGCGAACGCCTTGACGGGTTCGCCGCCCACCCTGCGCGTGGGAGAATCGGGAAGGCGCACCCCCGTGTCCCGTTCGAGCGCGCGCAGCTCGTCGTAGAGCGCGTCGTACTCCCTGTCCGTGACGCTGGGCGCATCCTGCACATAATATTCATACGCCCACTTGTTGAGCGTATCCACAAGGTATCGCATCCTGTCCATGGTCCTTCCCCCTTATCCGATGATCTCGATGGGCGCAAGCGCCGCAGCGAGGTCCTTGTTGCCCGCCCTGTCGAAATTCACCGTGACGATGACGTTCCCCCCGGCGCCGCGCACCGCGGTGACGACGCCGTCGCCGAAGCGCGCGTGCCGCACGCGCACCCCCACGGCAAACCCCGACGTATCCTTGCGCGGCTGCTGCGCGGCAGGCTGCGCCCCCGCGTTCCCGAAGCGCACGGGCGCCGACGAAGGGCGCTGCGCCTCGCGCGGCGCGCTGCCCGTTCCGAAGGTGCGGAACCCATCGTCATGGCTGCGGAGCGCCTCCGTGCCGCCGCCGAATGCGCGCCTTCCGTAGCCGCCGTAGCGCGTTCCGCGCGCAAAGCCGCCCTCATAGCCGCCGTGCAGATAGTCCCCCGAATAGCGCTGAACATTCCCCGCCTTAGGGATGCCCAGCTCCCCTTCCAGCTCGCTGACGAACATGGAACGCACGGTAAAATCGCGGTGTCCGTACAAATAGCGGCTCTTGGAACGGGTGAGATACAGCCGCTCCTTTGCGCGCGTGATGGCGACGTACATGAGCCTGCGCTCCTCTTCGAGGGCGGCGGGATCGTCGGCGGCGCGGGAGGTGGGCATGACGTTCTCCTCCAACCCCACGACGAACACGCAGGGAAATTCCAGCCCCTTGACGGCGTGGATGGTCGCAATGGTGACGTAATCCCCTTCATCCATCTCGTCGGTGTCCGAATACAGGGTGATCTGCTGCAAATAGTCGGAGAGCGAAGATTCGGGGTTCATGCGGACAAACTCGTCGACGGAGTTCATGAACTCGTCGATATTGGCGCGTTTTGTGACTGCCTCGTCCGAATTTCCCTCGTACTGTCCGAGCATGCCGGAACCGTCCACGAGGACGCGCACAAAGGCGTCCACGGGCAGCGTCTGGGCATGGAGCACCAGCTCTTTGAGATATTGCCCGAAGGTGCGCAGCTTTTCCTTCGCTCCGCTGTTCACGGGGAGCAGATCGCAGTCCAGAACGGCGTCGTAGAGGGAGACGTCCTCCCGCTCGGCATACGCAAAGAGCGCCTGCACCGTCTTTTCGCCGATGCCGCGGCGGGGAACGTTGATGATGCGCGCCACCGCTTCCGAATCGAAGGGGTTGCCCGCCACGCGCAGATAGGCGAGGATATCCTTGATCTCCTTGCGTTCGAAGAACTTGAATCCGCCGAACACCTTATAAGAGATGCCGTACTTGGTGAACTCCTGTTCGAAGGAGCGCGTTAAGGCGTTGATACGCATGAGCACGGCGAAATCGGAGAGCCTGTACCCCTGCGCGCGCAGCGCGGTGATCGTGCGGGCGCAGTAGAGCGCCTCGGACGCTTCGTCCTCCGCCTCGTAATAGACGGGCTTCTCCCCTTCGGGGTTGTCGGTGTGCAGCGTTTTGCCCTTTCTGTGCGCGTTGTGCGCAATGGACGCGTTGGCAAGCGAGAGGATCGCCTTGGTCGAGCGGTAGTTTTGTTGCAGTTTATACACCTTCGCCTTGGGATATACCCGTTCGAAGCCGAGAATGTTTTCGATTTTCGCGCCCCGCCAGCCGTAGATGGATTGGTCGTCGTCCCCCACGACGAAGAGGTTGCCGTGCACGGAGGCAAGGCATTTGACGATCTCGAACTGCACGGCGTTGGTGTCCTGAAACTCATCGACGTGCACATAGCGGAACCTGCCCGCAAGATAAGCAAGCGCCTCCTTGTCCTCTTTCAGAAGGGCGAGCGCTTCGGTGAGAAGATCGTCAAAGTCGAGCGCATTGTAGGCTTTCAGGTGCGCGGAGTATTTTTCATACACGCGCACCGCCGCCTCCACGTTGCTCTCCCGCCCATTCCTGCGCGCATACTCGGCGGGCGAAAGCCCCATCATCTTGGCATTGGAGATGTGCCACTTCACCGATTTTAAGAGTTTGCCGTCCTCATCGTCGTAGCCGCATTCCTTGAATGCCTGTTTGACGACGGCGGAACGCTCCTGTTCGGAATAGATGGAGAAATTCTCCGAAAGCCCGCGGCGCTCCGCAAACATTCTGAGGATCTTTACGCACATGGAGTGGATGGTGCACACCCACATGCGGGAGACATCCGTCATGGCGTCCAGCCGCTCGCGCATCTCGCGCGCCGCCTTGTTGGTGAAGGTGATGGCAAGAATGTTTTCGGCGGGAACGCCCTTTTCGGTGATGAGATGGGCGATGCGGGACGTGAGAACGCGCGTCTTTCCGCTGCCCGCCCCCGCAAGGACGAGCACCGCGCCCTCGGTGTCGAGCACGGGGGCGAGCTGTTCTTCATTGAGCATTGCAAGTTCTTCCATAGATCGATTCCGTTCTGCCGCAGGCGCGAAAGCGCCGCCTGCGCCCTTGTTATCCATTGCTTGTTCCGGGACCCGGATACCCTTCGGGATGTTCCCGTCCCGTGAGATCGGCGACCTCATAACCTGCCGCCGCCCATTCTGCGGACGGCGCCTGTGCATAGTACCCGCCCGTGAGTGAAATATTGCCAAACGACGCCTTAAAGCTGCTGAAAAAGCCGCCGCTCACGCCGACGCTTTCGCAGTCGGCAACGTAAAATCCCGTCTGTCCGCCGATCGTCCCTGCCGTGACGTCCGCCCGCGCGCCGCCCGCGCTCACAAGAACGCCCGCGCGCGCTCCTTCGATGACGCCGCCGCCGATATACAGCGCGACCGTCCCGCCTTCCAGAAAGATGCCGGTCCGTTCCCCGCACACTTTTCCGCCCGTGACGGTGACGGACGCATTCTCCGCGTCACGGACATACACGCCCATCCCGCCGCCGACCTCTCCGCCGCCGAGCAGGACGGTTGCCGTTCCGTTTTGCAGCAAGATCGCTGCGGTGCTGCCCGTCACTTCTCCGCCCGTGACGGTGACGGACGCCCCCGTGGCATCCGCAATGCGGATGGCAGATTCCCCCCGCACGCTGCCTCCGCCGATCACGGCGTTCCCCTTCCCGGAAACGGCGACGCCGTCCGTGATCGTGCCGTCCTCCATGGTGAACGTGCCGTAGGCGACATGAACGCCACCCCCCCCCGCATCGGAGACATTCTCCGAAAGGGTGCCGCCCCTCATCGTGAGGGTGGAAGAATTGTAGAGATAGACCCCGCCGCCGAGCGCCTTACCGCTGCCTTCGGCTGCGTTGCCTTGCAGGGAAAAGGTCCCCTCCAGCGTCACCTGCGACGCCCCGTATTCATAGATACCGCCGCCGCACATGCGCGCGGTGTTCTGCGCGATGCTGCCCGCCCGCAGCGTGGCGCCTGCCTTGCTGCCCGTATACAGTCCGCCGCCGTCGTTGGCGGTATTGTGCGCAACGCTGCCGCCCGTCATCACCAACTGCGACTTGGAAACGTACATCCCGCCGCCTGAAAACGTCGCCTCGTTCTCCGCGATCGCACCGCTCTCTACACGCACTTCCTGCGCTTCAAACGCGTACATGCCCCCGCCGGAAGACGCCGTGTTTCCTTCGATCCGCGTTCCTGCAAGCGTCAGGCTGCCGCCGCGGATGCATACGCCGCCGCCCTGATGCGCGTCGTTTTCAAGGACCTTTCCGCCCCGCAGAACAACCGACGCGTCCTCCGCGTAGATGCCGCCGCCGCGCGTTCCGGCAGTGTTGCCGCGCACCGTACCGCCCTCCAGCACGAACGTGCCGCCCGCAACGTGCACCCCGCCGCCGTATCCCGCACTGCCGCCCGTAAGGACGCCCGTTCCGCCTTCGGAACAGTCGCAGAGCGTGAAGGAGGCGTCCGCTTCCACGGTGACGACGGAGCCTTCCCCCGTTCCCGTAAGCGTGTGCCCGTTGAGGCAGAGCGTGACTTCCCCGCCCGAGACGGTGATATCCCCTCCGAGCGCCATGTCCTCCGCAAGATAATAGCTGCCTGCGGCGAGCTGCCCGCCCGCAGCGGGAAGCGCCGCCATCTGCACATGATGCGAAGGCGTTGACGGATCGGACGGTTCCGCGCAGCCCGCAAGCAAAAGCGCGGTACAGGCGGCGGCAAGCGCCGCCGCCGACATGATGCTTGTTTTCATAAAGCCTCCGATAGGATGGAAATGCAAAATGAATTCTTTCAATCCTTTCTGCGATACGCGCGCTTCAAGCGCAGGATCGTCGCCGCAATGAACAGTGCGGCAAGCACCGCAAGGACGCCGATACCGATCAGCGGATCGAGCTCGAACATCTCCTTATGAAAGAGCTGCGGCGCCCAATCGTTGATGCCGCAGACGTGGCTCATGACGGCAATGCCCCATGCGCTCGGCGTCACATAGCGCAGCCAGCCCGCCGCGCCGTTGAGGGAGATGAGGCTGTCGCAGAACACCACCTGCACGATGATGATGAACAAAACGGGCAGGATGGCGCTCTCCGACTTTTTGAGCAGCGCGGAAACGAACAGTCCCGCCGCCATGACGGAGAGATTGGTAAGCGCCATCGCCGCATAGGAACAGAGGTATCCCGCGACGGGCTCCGGATAGGAAAAGTCGATGAAGATGAGCGTTCCCGCAAAGAGCACGGCACACTGCACGAGCCCCACGATGCTCAGAACGGTGAACTTGGACAGGACGTATGCCGCAACGTCCAGCCCGCCGAACACCTCGCGCGACAAGATCTCGCGTTCCTTGCAGATCTCGCGGTAGCTGTTGAGGATGCCCATGAGGGCGCTCATGACGATGAGCATGAACAAAATGACGTTCGCCCCCGTCAGCGTATCCGCCGTCTTCAACGTGAAGGCGTCCTTCTGCGCGACCAGCCACACGATGACGAGCATGACGGGCGCCTGCAACGCAAGGGGCAAAAGCGTCCCCAATGAGGAGAATATCTGACGGAAGTAACGCGCGACGAGCACGCGGTAGTGCATGAGGTTCATGCGCGCCGAATGGCGGCGGAATGTCTTCATACGTCCTCCTCCGTCGGCGTGCTCTGTTTGCTGCTGCGGCGGGCACGCGGCTTGGATACGGGCAGGTCCTTGGGCGGCTTCTCCCACGGTGCCACCGTCTCCTCTTCCTCGGGAGGAAGGCAGCACCCCTTGCCGTATTCCTCGATAAGCTGTTTATAGAGCTGTTTATAATAGGCGCTGCGGCGATATTTTTTGGCGAACGCTTCGCTTGCCTCTTCCCCCGCAAGCAGCGCAAAGATGCGCGAATAGCTGCGGCGGTTGAACCAGCGGAAGGCGTCCGCCGCCTCGCCGTAATAGCACAGCCGCCCGCCCCTGCCGAGAAAGGCGACGCTGTCACACTTGTCGAGGTTCTCCATGGCGTGCGTGATGACGACGATGGTGCGCCCCTTTTTGGACAAGTCCTTCAAAAGCGCCATCATCTCCATGTCGAGGTCGGGGGAAAGCCCGCTCGTCGGTTCATCCAAAAAGATGACTTTGGGGTCGGACAAGAGCTCCATGGCGATGGAAACGCGCTTCTTTTGCCCGCCCGAAAGGGAGGAGACGCGCAGATGCTCCTTGCCGTCGAGGTGCACGTCGGCGATCGCCTCTGCCACGCGGCGGCGCAGCTCCTCGGCGGGCAGGTCTGCGCGCATCCGCAGCAGCGCCGTATAGCGCAGGGCATCGGCGACGGTGAGATCGTCATGCATGATGTCCCGCTGCGGAACATAGCCGACGACGCCCTTATAGGTGTTCATATTCTCGTAATAGTCGTTGGTATCGTAATAAATTTTTCCGTCCGTGGCGGGGCGCATGCCGTTGATGCAGTCCAAAAGCGTAGACTTTCCCGCGCCGCTCCCGCCGACCACGGCAACGAACGACCCCGCCTCGATGCGGAATGTAACATTGGTGACGAGGGAAATTTTTGCACGGGAATTCCTGTCGCGCACGCGCTTGGAGACATCCACCGCGTCGATGCGGATGCCCCCTTCCGCCGTGGAAAAGAGCAGTGCATTGCGGTAGAAGATATAGGCTGCGGAGGGAATGGAGATGCGGTCGTAATCACACAGCTTCCGGCGCTTCACCTTCTTGTTGTTGACATAGGTGCCGCTCATGCTGCGCGCATCCTCGACGAAGCAGTTGGCGCCGTCGAAGACGATGAAAAAGTGTTTTTCGGAGACCAGCGGGCTTTCGACGCGGATGTCGCAGTGCTCGCCGCTGCCGACGGTCGTGACTGTCTTGGCGGTGAGGTCAAAGTTGTTGCCCGCCTTCTTGCGGCTGAACTGCCGGACAGGCGTCAGGCGGACGAGGTCCTCCTTCTCCCGCTTCCCCGCGCGGCGCACCGAGAGGGTGCCGTCCAGCTTCATCATGGGGCGTTTGAAGCGCCTGCCGTCCAGCAGGACGACGCTGCCCGACCGCTCGGGCGTGAGGTCCTCCGCGTACCAGACATTGTTTTTTTGCAAAAGACGCACCTGCACCGGCTCTATGAACGGCGATTTGATGACGATATCCGCCGAACGGCGGGAACCGACGGTGAGTTCCGTGCGGTCCTCGCTGTCAAAAAAGCGGAACAGATCGCCTTCACAGATTTTCAGAATGAGATTTTTCAATGCAGTCCTCCGCACATGCTTCCCGTCGTGTTCGCACGATTCCCTTACAGTATAACACAAATCCCCCCCGTTCGGCAACAAAATGGGCACGGAAAGTGACGCGTTCCGTTCCGTTGCGGCGCGGGAACGCAACGTTTTCCAAAACAGCCTGCCGCAGCGGAGGGGGCGGGTGCCGTGCACCCGCCCCCTCCGCTGCGGCAGAACGCGCATGGCGTTCAGCTGCAATTTAATTTTTTACTGAAATAATAATAGCCGAGGGTGGTAAAGAACCGCTGCCACGAGAAGGGCATCCAATTGACCGTTGCGATATAGCAGCGATAGCGCAGGAAACGGTACATCTCCCGATCCTCCTCCTTGATGGAGCGCCACATGCGTTTGAGCTCCGCCTTGCGCTCTTTGACGTCCTCTCCCCTGCCGCCCGTCGTGAACATGACGGAGAGCGTGATGAGCACGTTCAAATCGTGCTTCATGTATTTTTTCAGGCGCGGCGGGAGCTTTTGAAGGTCGGCATAGCGGTGGCAGCGGATCATGATGTCCGTCACCCCCACCTGCTGCTTGTAGCGCGCGACGATGTTCCGCCTGCTCACCGACTGATCCTCTCTGCCGATATAGTAGCGATAGAGGTCAACGTCGAGATAATACAGCGTTCTGACATAGGGCAGCGGCTGATAGGCGAAGATGTTGTCCACATAATAGGAGTGCTCGGGAAGGCGCAAGCCCGCATCCCGCAGAAGTTGCGTCCGCATGACCATGGAATGCATCAGCAGCACATTGGAAAAATAGAAGGGCTTTGTCTCTTCCCAGCCGAAAATTTTTCCCTTGGGGAAGTTCTTGGGATATCTGCGCGGGAAGCGTGCCGCGACGGACGGCTTTTCGTAGACGAAATTGGTGAGATACAGATCGGGCAGCGTGTCCGCCGCGACGTGCCCGCGCATGACGCGCAGAAGCTCCGCGAGCGCGTCGGGGTCCAGCCTGTCGTCCGAATCGACCACCTTATAATACAGCCCGCGCGCGCGTTCCAGCCCCACGTTGACGCCGGAACCGTGCCCGCCGTTTTCCTTATGCACGACCTCGACGATCGAAGGATAGCGCACGGCGTACTCGTCTGCGATGGCGCCCGTTTCGTCGGAAGAGCCGTCGTCCACGATGACGACCTGCGCCTCCTCCCCCGCCGTCAGCAGCGTATCGATGCAGCTGCGCATATACTCCGCCGAATTGTAGCAGGGCACCGCAAAGGTCAAAAGTTTTCCCATCTCCTCATCTCTCCCGTAAGCGCGGCGGCTCAGCCGCGTTTTTGCAGCGTGAGCGTCGCCTTGTCGCCGTTGATGTCCAACGTCTTGGTGAAGCCCTCCGCTGTGCCCGCCTGCACGCACGCGGCAAGCACGTCTGCGGCGAACGCGCCCTTTTCGAGCGTCTTTTTTGCCCTGCCTTCCGCATCGTGCCAGAAAATGCAGATGCGGTCGGTCACTTCGAACCCCGCCTCCTTGCGCATGGTCTGCACTTTGGAGACAAGTTCGCGCTCGCAGCCTTCGTCCAAAAGCTCCTCGGTGAGGCGCGTATCCAGCGCCACGGTGATGCCGCCGCCCGCCGCAGCCGAATATCCTTCGGCGGAACGGGTGAATATCTGCACATCCTCTTCCGTAAGGACGACGGATTCGCCGCCCAGCTCCGTGACGAACGAGCCGCCGCCGCGCACCGCAGCGACCACTTCCGCACCGTCGCAGGAGGCAAGGAAGGCGGAGATCTCCTTCAATTTCTTGCCGTACTTGGGACCCAGCGTGCGGAGCTGCGGCTTCAACTCATACTTCACAAGGGAAGCGCCGTCCTCGACGAAAGTCATCTTTTTCACGTTGAGCTCGTCGAGCGCGACCGCGGTGAGCTCTGCGTTCAGACCGAGCGGACGGTTGGACGCCACGAGCATTTCCGAAAGCGGCTGGCGGTTTTTGAGGTTCCCCGCATTGCGCGCCGCCCTGCCCAGCGCCACGACGTCCAGAACATCCCCCATCCCCTTTTCGAGAGCGGAGTCGACAAAGCGCATGTCCGCCTCGGGGAACGCGCAAAGGTGCACCGATGCGGGCGCATCGGGGAAAAATGCGGGAACGAGGTTTTGATACATCATCTCCGCCATAAAGGGCGTATAGGGCGCAAGCAGCTTGGCGAGCGTCACGAGCACGGTGTACAGCGTGGTGTACGCCGCCGCCTTGTCCTCCGTCATCTCGCTGCCCCAATAGCGTTCCCTGCCGCGGCGCACATACCAATTGGACAACACGTCGGAAAAGTCCTGAATGGCGCGCGCACTGTCCGTGATGTTGTAGGCGGCGAGCTTTTCGTCCACGTCCTTTACGAGCGTGTTGAGCTTGGACAAAACCCACTTGTCCATGAGGGAGAGGCGGCACTTGTTCAGATCGTACCCCGAAGGATCGTACTTGTCGATCTCGGCGTACAGCGCAAAGAAGGCATAGGTGTTCCACAGCGTCCCCTGGAACTTGCGCTGCACCTCGCTCACCGCCTCCGCACCGAAGCGGGACGGGATCCACGGCGCGCTGTTCGTATAGAAATACCAGCGGACGGCGTCGGCGCCCTGCTTGTCCAAAACGCTCCACGGGTCGACGACGTTGCCCTTGTGCTTGCTCATCTTGACGCCGTCTTTATCGTTGACGTGCCCCAGCACGATGCAGTTTTTGAAGGGCGCGCGGTCGAAGAGGATGGTGGAGATGGCGAGCAGCGTATAGAACCAGCCGCGCGTCTGATCGACGGCTTCCGAGATGAAGTCGGCGGGGAAGGTCTCCTCGAAGAGGTCCTTGTTCTCGAAGGGATAGTGATACTGCGCGAAGGGCATGGAACCCGAGTCGAACCAGCAGTCGATGACCTCGGGCGTGCGCTTCATCTTCCCGCCGCACTTTTTACAGGTGCAGGTGAGCTCGTCGAGATAGGGACGGTGCAGCTCGATGTCCCCCGTCACGCCGCACTTTTCTTTGAGTTCCGCCTTCGAGCCGATGACTTCGATCGCGCCGCAGTCGGGGCACACCCAGACGGGGAGCGGCGTTCCCCAATACCTGTCGCGCGAGAGCCCCCAATCGATGACGTTCTCCAAAAAGTTGCCCATGCGCCCCTCTTTGATGGTCTCGGGCATCCAATTGACGGAACGGTTGGCGGCGATGAGCCTGTCCTTGACCTTGGTGACTTCGATGAACCACGAAGAACGCGCGTAGTACAAAAGGGGCGTATCGCACCGCCAGCAGAAGGGATAGCTGTGCTCATAGGGAAGCTTTTTGAACAGCAGCCCCCTTTCTTCGAGCATGTCCATGATCCGCTTGTCCGCCTTTTTGGCGAACAAGCCGTCAAGTTCGGGACAGCGCGCGTCGAAGCACCCTCGCTCATTGACGAGCTGCACGACGGGAAGGGAATATCTTCTGCCCACTTTATAGTCGTCCTCGCCGAAGGCGGGCGCGATATGCACGACGCCCGTGCCGTCGGTGAGGGTGACATAGCCGTCGCACACCACATAATACGCCTTCTCGCGGAAGGTCCCCTGCGCCCACGAAAAGAGCGGCTCGTACTCCGTGCCTTCATATTCCTTGCCCGTGTGCTTTTCGACGACCGTGTAATGTTCAAAGAAATTGGGGACGAGCGCCTCCGCCATGATATAGCGCGCGCCGTCCGATTCGATCTCGACATACGTCTCGTCGGGGTTCATGCAGAGCGCGACGTTGGAGGGAAGCGTCCACGGCGTCGTCGTCCAGGCGAGGATATAGGCGTTCTCCCTCCCCTTTACCTTGAAGCGCGCGACGACGGACGTCTCCTTGACGTCCTTATAGCCCTGCGCCACCTCGTGCGAGGAGAGCGCCGTGCCGCAGCGGGGGCAGTAGGGAACGATCTTATGTCCCTTATAGAGAAGCCCCTTCTTGTGCATCTCTTTGAGCGCCCACCACACCGATTCGATGTAGTCGTCGTGATAGGTGACATAGGGCTCGTCCATGTCCACCCAATAGCCGACGCGGTCGGACATTTTGCGCCATTCGTCGGTATATTTCCAGACGGATTCCTTGCACTTTTTGATGAAGGGCTCGATGCCGTACTTTTCGATGTCCTGCTTGCCGTCCATGCCGAGGGACTTTTCCACCTCGAGCTCGACGGGCAGCCCGTGCGTATCCCAGCCCGCCTTGCGGAGGACGTGCTTGCCCTTCATGGTCTGATAACGCGGGATGATGTCCTTCATGACGCGCGTTAAAATATGCCCGATGTGCGGCTTGCCGTTCGCCGTGGGGGGACCGTCGAAGAAGGAAAATTCCTCCCCTCCTTCGTTCTTCTTCACCGACTTTTCAAAGATGCCGTTTTTCTTCCAGAACGCGATGACTTCTTTCTCGCGCTCCACGAAATCAAGCGATGTGTCGACCTTCCTGTACATGCAAGACCTCCGTAAAAAATAAACCTCCGCGTTTCGGAATACGCGAAGGCATTGACCACCAAAACATACAAATGATATGCCGCAGGGATAACGGGCTGCGACCCCGTGCGGAGTTACTTCAGTTCCCCCCGCAGGCACGAAAGGTGATACCCGCAACGGTCTTTGTCTGCCCTTTCAGCGTGCGGGCAGCTCTCTGTGCAAAGGCTTCCGATGCGGACGCGTCCTCTCTTGACGCCGTATTTCCGCTCTATTATAATACGTTTCCGCGTATTTGTAAAGCGTTTTTTATACAAAGAGAATGATGACGCCCACCAAAAGCCCCACGAGCATGGCAAACGCGGGCGCTTTGGACCGCCACATGAGGATGGATTCGGGCAGCAGTTCGCCGAAGACGACATAGAGCATGGCACCGCTGGCGATGCTCAGCGAAACGGCAAGAGCAATGGGACCGAGCGTCCCCAAAAAATATCCGAGCATCGCGCCGAGGATGGTGGGCGCGCCCGTGAGCGCCGTCAGAAGCGTCGCCTTCCACTTCTTCATGCCGCCCGCGGCGAGCGGAACGGCGACGGACATCCCCTCCGGAATGTTGTGCAGTCCGATGACGATGGCGATGGCGAGCCCGCCCTTGCCGCCGTTTGCCGCATCGTTCGCATAGGAAGAGCCGATGACCATCCCTTCGGGAAAATTGTGCAGGGCGATGGCGAACGCCATCACAAGCCCCGCCACAAAGAGCTGACGGCGGGATTTTTGCCGCCCCGTCTGTTCATACTCCCGCTTGTGTTCCTCGTAATGGTCGCTGTGGATGAGCTCGGAGAGCTGATCGGCGGTCTTGGGATGCGACTTATCGATGTGCCCGACCTCGGGATTGGTCTTTTTGTCGATGAGCGCATTGAGCAGATAGATGGCGCCGTAGCCCGCGAACGTCGTTCCGATGACGAGAAAGACGTGCCCGACGTCCCCCGCCCCCTGTGCGAGCGCGTCCGTCAGAAGGTCGAGACAGACGATGCAGAGCATCACGCCGCCCGCAAAGCTCAGCAGCAGGCTGACGATCTTTTCCGAATTGCGGGTGAACAGAACGCCGATGAGGCCGCCTATCCCCGTTCCCGCAACGCCCGCGATCGCCGTGATGAGCACGACAAACCAAAAAGCATCCATACAATTCTCCGTTTGCGGCGACGCCGCACGGCTCCCCCGCACGGACCTCCCGCTGCCGCGCTCTTCGGTACGCGGCATCTCAAATGACGGCACGCCCTGCCGCCGTTTTCTGCAAAACCGTATTCATCGTACACCTTTTCGACAAAAAATGCAAGCATTCGCGGGGGGGGATATGCGCAACTTTTCGCCGCCGTTTTCGTTGACATCGGCAACCTGAAAGCGTATAATATGGTCATATTTCCGACAACGAGGTATGTTCCATGCGTGTTCTTGCCGTCAACGATATTTCCTGCGTGGGAAAATGTTCTTTAACGGTCGCCCTGCCCGTCGTTTCGGCATGCGGCGTCACCTGCGATATTCTGCCCACCGCCCTCCTGTCCACCCATACGGGCGGCTTTACGGGCTATACCTTCCTCCCCCTCGACGAGGAAATGGACAAGATCGCCGCGCATTGGGAGACGCTGGGGCTCAAATACGACCTCATTTACAGCGGGTACCTGGGGAGCCGCGCGCAGATCGCCTTTGTCAAGGACATCAAACGCCGTTTTCTGAAAGAGGGCGGCACGTTCGTGGTGGACCCCGTCCTCGGCGACAATTTTACGTTCTACAAGGGCTTTGACGAGGCGTTCGCCAAGGAGATGCTCTCCCTCTGCGCCGAGGCGGACGTCATCCTCCCCAACGAAACGGAGAGCTTTCTTTTAACGGGCACGCGCGATTTTTCCGAAGCCATGCGGCGCCTTTGCGCCGTATGCCCGCACCCCGTCATCACGGGCGCGCAGGAGCAGGACGGCTATTTCATCTATTTCCGCGACGACGCCGTGCGCCGCATGCCCATCCCGCGGGTGGACGGTTCCTTCCACGGCGCGGGGGACGTGTTCGCCTCGGCGCTGAGCGGCTGCCTTGCCCGCGGGCTTTCCCTGCGGCGGGCGCTGGAACTGACCGCCGATCTGTGCTACCGCGCCATCCTGCGCACACAAAAGGAAGTGCCGGACCGCAAATACGGCATGAATTACGAGCGCGAGCTGCTGCCCTTTTTGGAAAACCTCGAACGGGAAACAAACGGCTGAGGAATTTTCCGGATCTTTCCTGCATACGGCAGTTGCATTTTTTGCGGGAAGGTGCTATACTGTATCTGACACCTGCGGTGTTCGGAACGCTGATCACGCGGAATCCACAATGATGTTACGGGAGCGCAGGTCAGAGCGGATAGGCAAGGTCTGTACGAGAATACGGAAAGTCCGATGCCGCTTTGCAGCGCACCCACCTGCGAGAAGCGGGTTCACCATTTTCTGCGTTGCGGCACAGGCGGATGTCCCCTTTTGCATAAACCGATGCGCCCCGCATGCACACTGCATGCGGGGCGCCGCCGCTAAACAGGCTCAAAGGGGGCGGCGCGCCGTTTGGCGCGCCGCCCCCTTTCCTGTTGATTTTTCCGCTCAGCGGCGTTCCGCCGCCTGCGCCAAAAAGGTCTCCTGCGCGTTGAGCGCCTCCCCAAGCGTCTCCACGCGGCGGTATTCCCCGTCCGGACAGAGCTTGCGCGCCTTGACGTTGTCTGCAAGCATCGTCCGCAGCATTGCGTCGATGCGCTCGGCGATCTCCCCGTCCAGAACGGGTGCGGCGATCTCCACGCGCTTGTCGGTGTTGCGCGTCATGAGGTCGGCGCTCGAAATGTACATCACGCGGTCCTTCCCCTTTCCGAAGGAATAGACGCGCGAATGCTCCAAAAATCTCCCGACGATGCTGATCACGCGGATGTTTTCCGTCTTTTGCGGAACGCCGGGAAGCAGGCAGCAGATGCCGCGCACGATGAGTTCGATCCTGACGCCCGCCTCGCTCGCCTCCACGAATTTTTCAATGATCTCCTTGTCCGTCAGGGAATTCATCTTGGCAAGGATGCAGCCATCCTCCCCCGCCTTCGCCTTTTCGATCTCGCGGTCGATGCACTTGATCAGCCCGCTCTTCAAGGTCTCCGGCGCGACGAGCAGCCGTTCATAGGCAAAGTCGGTGTTGCAGATGGCGACGTTGCGGAAGAACGCAACGGCGTCCTCGCCGATGTGCCTGTCGGACGTCAGGATGTTGAGGTCGGTATATTGACGGGACGTGGATTCGTTGTAGTTCCCCGTTCCGAGGTGGGTGATGTAGCGCAGCTCGTCGCCCTCCTTCAGCACGACGGAGATGATCTTGGAATGCACCTTGTAATTTTCCATGCCGTAGATGATGGTGCAGCCCGCTTCCTGCAATTTTCCCGCAAAATAGAGGTTATTCTCTTCATCGAAGCGGGCGCACAATTCGATGACCACCGTCACCTGCTTGCCGTTTTCGGCGGCGCGGCAGAGAAGTTCCGCAATGCGCGAATGATGTGCAAGGCGGTAGATGGTGATCATGACGGAGCTGACCCGCTCGTCCTTGGCACACTCTTCGAGCAGGTCGACGACGGGGTCCATGCTGTCATACGGATAGGACAAAAAGATATCGTGCGAAGCGATGAGATCGATGAGAGAGGGCGCCGCCGCGACCGCGTCCGGCACCGCGCCTTTGAAGGGCGGATATTTCAGGCGCGCAGCCTCCTCGCGCGGGAGAAAATTGCCCACCGAGAACAAAAATTTATAATCGAAGAACCGCTCGTCGGTAAAACAGAACTTGGGATCGAGCCGAAGGATCTTGAGCACGAAATCTTTCAGCTTGCCCCCCGCCCTGTCCGTTTCCAGGCGCACGACCCCCATGCGCGCACGCGATTCCACGCGCTGCTTCATGATCTCGGTGAAGTCGCGCTCCAGATCGGTATCGTCGATGGCGGTATCGAAATCGGCGTTGCGCGTGACGCGCATGAGCATCTGATCGTTCACCGCGTATCCCGTGAACGCATGACGGGCGAACAGACGCACGAGCTCTTCAAGCGGGATGAGGCGCACCTTTTTTCCGCCGCTCAGGCGGAACAGCCTGTCGATCGAGGGATTGACGCACACGACGCCGATCATGCGCCGCCCGTCCTTCTCCAACTGACAGAGAAGATAGCTGCGCTCGTTCTCGAACTGCATGAGGGGATGTTTGGCGTCCAGCACCATCAGCGAAAGCAGGGGCAGGACGTGCCGCATGAAAAGTTCTTTGCACTCCTGCATCTGACGGGGCGTGAGGTCGGATGCGCGCAGGATCTTCACGCCGTTCGCGGAGAGCTCCTTGCGGAGGGCGTTGTAACAGACGGCGCGCACGTCGTACAGCCGCCTGACGACGTCCGCAATGCCGTCCAGCTGCTTCGCCGCCGTCAGTCCCGTCTTGTTCTCCGTCGCCGAAGGTTCGGTAAGGCTCTCGTTGACGAGGCTGCCCACGCGCACCATAAAAAATTCATCAAGGTTGGACGTGAAAATGGACAAAAATTTGCAGCGTTCCAGAAGCGGATTGGTGAGATCGGCGGATTGGTCGAGGACGCGTTTGTTGAAGAGCAGCCAGCTGAATTCGCGGTTGATGTAAATATCGCGGATGAACTTTTTCTTCGCCTTGGGCGGAACGATGAATTCCTTGCTCATACATCCTCCCCGTCCCGTTCTGCGGGCGCGGTCGCGGGCATGGGTGCCCCGTTTTCGCTCTTCTTGGGGCGTCCGCGCCGCTTGGCGGGCGCAGACCGTGCGGGCGCGGATGCCGCGCTTTCGCTCTTCTTGGGGCGTCCGCGCCGCTTGGCGGGCGCAGACCGTGCGGGCGCGGATGCCGCGCTTTCGCTCTTCTTGGGGCGTCCGCGCCGCTTGGCGGGTGCAGACCGTGCGGGCGCAGACCGTGCTGGCGCCGGGCGCGGCGCTTCGTTGATCCTTCCCGCCACGAAGTCATAATATCCGCCCGTCTGCCTGCCTTCCAGCACGAGCTGCAAATACCCTTCCTTGACGCCGCGGTCGCTGACGAGGATGGTCTCCGCGTCGAAGCGCTTGAAGAGGTATTTCAAAACGACTGCCGCCGAACCGATGAGGTAAATTTTTTCGGGCGCGTTGTTGAGCACGAGACGGGAACGGTCCTCCCCCGTCAAAAGGTGCCCGACAAGTTTTTTGAACTTCTTGCGGCGGATGGTCTTGACGTCCGAAGCCTGCCCTTCGCCCGAAAATTCGGCGTAAATATCATAGAGCGCGGCGCTCGTCGCCCCGACGAGGACGCAGGTCGCATACGTTCCCTGTTTGGGAAGCCCCGCGCGGTCGAACTTTTCCTTTGCGTACCGTTTGATCTGCTTCGCCTCTTTCTCGTCCGGATAGATGTCGGAGATGAATTTGCGGTACAGATCGAGCAGTCCGAACGGAAGGCTCAGCAATCCCTCTCTGCCCGACCCCGAAAGGTCGCATACTTCGATGGACTTCCCGCCGAGGTCGATGAGGACGGGACGGTCGAACGCCTGATAATACGCATTGGCGACATAGTCGCAGTATGCCTCCGTCTCCCCGTCCAAAAGATTGACGGAAAACCCCGTCTGTTCCATGACGGCCGCAGCGACCTCGTCAAAGTTTTTCACGTGACGCAGCGCGGCGGTCGCAATGAGATAGGCACGCTGCGCGCCGAGCTCCGCCGCCGTCTCCTTGAAGCCCTGCAACATGCAGATGAGCTTCTCCGTGCCGCGCGCAGACAGCCCGCCGTCTTCCAGATACTGTACGAGCGAGAGCGGCGCGCGCTCCTTGAACACGATCTCCGCCTTTTCCGCATCGCACACGGCGACGATCATGGAGAGACTGCTCGAACTGATGTCGATGACCGAATATTTCATAAAGCCCCCTTTTCGTCCGCACCGCGGCGGACGTTCATTCCCCGAAGCATACCCCGATGCCGCGCGCGAACTGCACATCGCCGCCCGCAGGATCGACAAACTTATATTTGCCCGCAATGTCGGAAAGCGCGTTGAAGGTGATGTCTCCGCCGGAGACCGCCGCCGTCACGCCGAACCTTCCCTCCGCCGCAAGTTTTGCGGCGTACCCGCCGAGGCGGGAACAGAGCAGCCTGTCATACGCGCAGGGCGTTCCCCCGCGCTGCAAATATCCGAGCACGGAATAGCGCGTCTCCGCGCCCGTCCGCTCTCCGATGACCTCGGCAAGATGGCGGGTCACCGTGCTCTCGCCGAGGGCGGTACGCACAAAGACGCGTTCGTCCTTTTTGAACTTCGCTTCGCTTGCGAGCAGCGCCCCCTCCGCCACGGCGATCATGGTCGTTTTCTCCCCCGCCGCCAGACGCGCGGAGACCGCCCCGCACACCGCGTCGAGCGAGAACGGGATCTCCGGGATGAGGATGACGTGCGCGCCCGCCGCGATGCCCGCATGCAGCGTGAGCCATCCCGCCTTGTTGCCCATCACCTCGACGAGCATGACGCGGCCGTGGCTTGCCGCCGTGGTGGAAATGCGGTCGATGGCGTCCGTCACCACCTCCACCGCCGTGCGGAACCCGAAGGTGACGTCGGTGCCGTAAATATCGTTGTCGATGGTCTTGGGCACGCCGATGACGTTGCAGCCCTCCATGGAGAGCAGCGCCGCCGTCTTGTGCGTTCCCGCGCCGCCCAGCGTGAACAGGCAGTCCAGCCCCATCTTTTTATAGTTGGCGACCATCCGTGAAAGCCGCGTGCCCCCCTCCTCGGATACGGTCATCTTTTTGAAGGGCTGCCGCGACGTTCCGAGCACCGTCCCGCCGAGGGGCAAAATGTCCTCGATGTCCTCTTTTTTCAAGGGGAAGCTCTCCCCGCGGATGAGCCCGCCGTAGCCGTCGGGGATGCCGACAAGTTCCGCGTTCTTCACATTGCGCAGAAGGTACAATCCGATGGCGCGGATCACGGCGTTCAGCCCCGCGCAGTCCCCTCCGCTCGTCAAGATCCCGAATTTCATACCGTCTCTCCTTCTTGTAGTTTTTATTGTAATCGTTTTCCGATGCATTGTCAAGAGCGGCGAAATATTTTTGCCCTGCCCCGGAAAGATTTTACAATCTTTTTACAAGTGCGTTACAACTCCCCGCCGTCCGCATGAAAAAAAGACCCCGCAGGGTCTTGTTTCAGCGAAGATATTGTTTGAGCGCTTCCGCCCTGTCCGTCCTCTCCCACGAGAACCCCTCCCTGCCGAAATGCCCGTAGGCAGCCGTCGCGCGGAAGACGGGGCGGCGCAGTCCGAGGGTATCGATGATCGCGGCGGGGCGCATGTCGAACTCCTTTTGAACGATGTCCGCAATGACGTCGTCGGGCAGCTTCCCCGTGCCGAAGGTCTCCGCAAACACGGAAACGGGACGCGCCACGCCGATGGCATAGGCGAGCTGCAATTCCACTTCGTCCGCAATGCCTGCGGCGACCAGGTTCTTGCAGATATACCGCGCAAGATAGGCGGCGCTGCGGTCCACCTTGGTGGCGTCCTTCCCGGAGAACGCGCCGCCGCCGTGCGGACACCGCCCGCCGTAGGTATCGACGACGATCTTCCTGCCCGTCAGCCCCGAATCCCCCTCCGGTCCGCCGATGACGAACTTGCCCGTCGGATTGATGAGGTAGCGCGTGTTTTGATCGAGCAGGTGTGCGGGGATGACCTTGCCGATGATGAACTTTTTCATGTCCTCGGCGATGCGCTCCTGCGAAACGGCGGCATCGTGCTGGGTGGAGACGACGACGGTATCCACGCGGACGGGCGTCCTGCCCTCGTATTCGACGGTGACCTGCGTCTTTCCGTCGGGGCGCAGATAGGCGAGTTCCCCCGTCTTGCGTGCCTCGCTCAGGCGGAACGCCAGCCTGTGCGCGAGCATGACGGGAAGGGGCATGAGCTCCTCCGTCTCGCGGCAGGCATACCCGAACATCATGCCCTGATCCCCCGCGCCGAGCAGGTCGTATCCCTCTCCGCCCGCCTTCATCTCGCGGGAGGCGTCCACGCCGAGGGCGATGTCCGCCGACTGCCCGTGAATGAGGGTGATGACGCGGCATTTGTCATAGGCGAAATCGCCCGCATCGTACCCGATCTCACGGATGACGCGCCGCGCGACGCTCTCCGGATCCACCTGCGCACGGGAGGTCACTTCTCCCGTCAGGAACAGGGTGTTGTACGCCGCGCAGCACTCGATGGCGGAACGGGTCATGGGATCCTGTTCCACAAGTTCGTCGAGGATGGCGTCGGCGATGCTGTCGCACACTTTGTCGGGATGTCCTTCCGTCACGCTTTCGCTGGTAAAAAATCTTCTCATGATTGGATTATTATAATACGCGCGCGCGGAAAAGTCAATAAATTCATATGACCCGCGGTTGCTTTTTCTGCGCAGACGTGATATACTTTTTTTATGCACTGCACATCCTGTCCCCTTGCATGCGGCGCGGACCGAAGCGTGCGCGCGGGTGCGTGCGGCGTGAAGGGGCTGACCGTCGCCAAATCCTATCTGCATCCCTTCGAAGAGCCGCCCATCTCCTTCAAAAACGGCAGCGGAACGGTGTTCTTCGGCGGGTGCTCTTTACAATGCGTGTTCTGCCAGAACTACGAGCTTTCGCGTGCGCGGCGCGGGAAGAGCGTGACGGCAAAGGAGCTTGCGGACATCTTCCGCACGCTGGAAGAGGCGGGCGCGGACAACATCAACCTCGTCACGCCCGACCACGTTGCGGACTTCCTCTGCGAGGCGTTTGCCCTGTTTCGCCCGCACATCCCCGTCGTGTACAACTCCGGCGGGTACTGCAAGACGGAGACGCTGGAACGCATCGCGCCCTATGTGGACGTGTGGCTGCCCGACGTCAAGTTCTTCTCCCCCGACCTCTCCGAACGGTATACAAGAAGGCGCGACTACTTTGCATACGCCTCGCGCGCGGTGCGGTTCATGGCGCGAACGCCCGCCGTCTGGCGGGACGGGCAGCTGCTCTCCGGGCTGCTCGTGCGCCATCTGGTGATGCCGGGATGCACGTCCGATTCGCTGCGCGTCCTCGATTTTCTCAAAGACGTCCTCCCGCCCGGCACCCCCCTTTCCCTCATGCGGCAGTACACCCCGATGGGCGACATTGCGGGGTTCCCGGAACTTTCCCGCACCGTGACCGCGCGCGAATACCGCCGCGTCACCGAGCACGCCCTCGCCCTCGGCTTCTCCCCGCTCTATGTGCAGGAGCCGGAGAGTGCGGGCAAGGCGTATATCCCCGCATGGGATTTTTAAGTTCCGCGGGAGAGCTCGTCCATCAGGCGGACGAGGCGTTCGGTGAGGCGGGCGCAGTCCTTGGGAGATGCGCTCTTCAACTGCTCTTTGAGCCGCTCCGCTTTTACAAGTTTTTTGTTCATATTACGCAGTTTCTTCCGAACGAGGAAAACTATGCTCATCAGCTTTGAACACGTCACATTCGGATATCGGGGCGTCCCCGTCGTGCGGGACGTCTGTTTCGGCATCGCCGAAAAGGAACGCATCGGCTTTCTCGGCGGCAACGGCGAAGGCAAGACGACCGTTCTGAAACTTCTGACGGGAGAACTGACGCCCGACGAAGGAACCGTCACAAAACGGAACGGCATCTCGCTCGGCTACCTCGAACAAAACGGCGGCTTTACGTCGGACGCCACCGTCTACGGGGCGATGGAGGAACTCTTTGAGGAGGACAGACAGCTCATCGCCCGCCTGCGCGACGTGCAGGAGCAGATGGCGTCGGCGGACGAACAGACGATGAAGGTGCTTGCCGCCCGCGAGGAGAGCCTTCAAAAACGCATCGCCGCGCGCGATTCCTATCACTATGACGTGCGCATCAAAACGGTGCTCAACGGCATGGGATTTGAAGCGGTATACGCGCAAAAGGTGGCTACCATGTCCGGGGGCGAGCGCACAAAATTAAAACTCTGCCGCCTGCTTTTGGAAGAGCCGGAGCTGCTTGTTCTGGACGAGCCGACCAACCACCTCGACACCGCAACGCTGTTCTGGCTGGAAGATTACCTGACTTCTTACAAAGGGGCGCTGCTCATCGTCTCGCATGACAGGTACTTCCTCGACCGCCTCACCTTTCGCACGCTGGAGCTGGAAGACGGCACGCTGACCTCTTACAAGGGCAGCTATTCCAAGTACCGTATCCTGCGCGAGGAACGCCGCAAGGAGGCGCTGCGCGCCTACGAAAAACAGTGCGAAGAGATCGAAAAATTAAAGACGTATGTGGAGAAGAACATCGTCCGCGCGACCACGGCTTCCTCCGCGCAGAGCCGCGTCAAGCAGCTCGGACGCATGGAGCGCCTTGAAAAGCCGACGCCGCCCAAACAGCCGCCCCGCTTCCTGTTCTCCTTTGCGGAACAGCCCCATGAATGCGTGCTGCGCGCCGAGCGGTTCGACCTTGCCGCCGACGGGAAGACGCTGCTCAAAGACGCCTCGTTCACCCTCATGCGCGGGCAGAAATGTGCCCTTTTGGGCAACAACGGAACGGGCAAGAGCACGCTTCTCAAATTTCTTTTATCGGGCGACGCGCGCGTGCGCATCGGAAGGCATGTGCGCATCGGCTATTACGATCAGGAGAATGCCCGTCTCGACGCGCGCGAAAAAGTGCTCGACGCCTTTTGGGGAGAGCACCGCGCGCTTTCGCAGACGCAGGCACGCAGTCTGCTCGCGCAGGCGGGGCTGGACGCCGAGGACGTGCAAAAGTGCGTGGGCGAACTTTCGGGCGGGCTCAAAGCCAAGCTCGCGCTCGCCATGCTGGAAGCGCAGCAGGCGAACGTGCTCGTGCTCGACGAGCCGACCAACCACCTCGACCTGCCCGCCCGCGAGGCGCTTGAAAGCGCACTCCGGGCATTTGAGGGCACCGTGCTGTTCGTCTCGCACGACCGCAGGTTCACCGAAGCGGTGGCGACGAACATCGTCTGCATCGAGGAGGGCGCCCTGCGCCCCTTCGACGGCGACTACCGCGCATTCCTTGCCCGCAGGCGGGAACCGCAAAAACGAACGCCGGAGCCGGCGCCCGCCGCGAACACAGGGTATCGCGGCAAGGAAGAGCGCGCCCGCGAAGCGCAGCGGCGCAACCGCGTCCGCGCCATCGAAGCGGAACTTGCCGCCATCGAAGAAGAGGAAGCCGCCCTTAAAGAGCAGCTTGCCGCCTGCGGCAGGGATTATCTGCGCGCGCAGGAGCTGACCGCCCGCCTTACGGAGCTCTCCGAGCGGACGGACGCACTCTATGAAGAATACGGCGCGCTCATCTGAGCCCGCCCTTTTTCTTCCGCCGCCTTGCCGCCGCAAGCAGAGTGCAATTTGGCACAGGAAACTTCTTCCTGCGGCAATTCGCTTGCATTTTGCGCGCGCACGAATTATAATAGTATTATGAACATTCAGAAGATCGCGGCGCTCCCCGCAGAGATCGCCATTCCGTCCGCAAACGCCTTTTCCGAGGCGCGCACCGTGCAAAATGCAGCCGTTTGCTCCGCCGAGGGTGCGCTGCGCATCACAAGCAGCGGCAGGTTCAAACGCTTTGCTGCCCCCGCGGAGTATATCCGCATCGAGCGCGGAAGCGGCTACATCAAATGGAAGCGCGGGGAACTCCCCTTTGCGGAGGGCGACCTCCTCTATGCGGAGCGCGCCGATGAATACGATTTTTACGGAGCGGGAGACTTCCTCGTTCTGACAGGCAAGGAGAGAGCATGAGCAAACGCAGCAAGGCGCTCAGGGCGTCCGACGCCCGCAAGATCGCGTTGGAAAAGGAACTTGTCAAGCGGGGAAAGATCTTCCCCCGCACGCACTATGCGCCCCGCACCTTTCTGGGACGCATCCTTGCCGTGACGCTCGCCTTTTTGCTGGGCATTCTGGCGGCGGTCGGCGGCATTTTCGGCGCGGGATACTACTTCGGGTCCCGCCCCTTGAAGGACGCCCTCGGCATGTTCGGGCTAGATTACAGCGCATGGCTCACAGACACCGCCGCAGACCTCACCGTCCTCGAACTCGTGCAGCAGGTCTCGGGCGGCGGCATCGACACCCTCGGCGACATCGCACGGTATACCCCTTATGTCGACACGCTCATCGCGCAGCTCAACGAGCAGACGGCGGCGCTGGGCATGACGCTCGACGGTGAAACGCTCAAAGCCACCCCCTTCCAAGAGATGGGGAGCTACTTCTCCTCCGCCATTCAAACTGCGGAACTCGGCAAGGCGCTGGGCGTGACGGCGCAGTCGGACGCGCTGATGATCGCCCTTTGCTACGGCGCGGAAGGCACGAACGAAGAGGGCGGCGATCACACCGTTCAGGACGGCGTCATCGTCATGAACGAGGGGAAATCCCCCACCACCATTGCAGACCTCAACGAGGGCGCGGGCGACATCGTCGGAAAAGTGACGGTGGAGGCGGCGCTGGGCGTCAACGGCGCCTCCAACAGCGCCATGCGCTACCTTGCCTACGGCACCGAAGACATCAACTACACGCGCGAGGGCGAGACCGTCACCATGCTCACCGACCCCATGACGGGCAAGCTCTATCAGAAGAAGCGCCTTGCAGACCTGTCCGGCACGGACAACGTCATGGCAAATGCCTCCATTCGTGATGTCATCACGATCGGTGATGCAACAAGCGGTCTGCTCGCCGCGATCAGCGATTGGACGGTAAACGACCTCGGCAGTCAGGCGCGCCTCGAACGGCTCAAACTCTCGCAGGTCATGACCATCGGAGCGGATGCCTCCGGCATCATGCAGGCGATGCGGGATTGGCGCATCGGGGACCTGACCGATCAGAACAAGATCAACTCCTTAACGCTCGGAAGCGTGCTCACCCTCGACGAAAACGCGGCGCCCATCCTTCAAGCGCTTCGGAACACCCGCCTCGGAGAACTCTCGCAGGCGACGCAGGAATTGCGCCTTTCGGACATCCTCGACAAAGACGCGTTTGCGAACAATGCGCTGCTGGAAAGCATTGCAGACAGTTCGCTGGACACCCTTGCGCACGACATCCGCAGCCTCACCGTTGCGGACATCTACGGCGGCGAAATCTATTCCTACCTCGACCTCGGCGAGAACGGCAAAAATCCGACCTATCTTTCGTTCCTGCAAAACTATCGGGAGAACGCGGAGGATGCAGCACAGCGCAAGCCCCTGTCCCCCATCACGGCGGCCGACCTTCGGGTGACGGAATCCTATTACTACGAAGGCGTGCAAGTACAGCCCGGCTGGTTCCTTTTGGACAACGGGCAGACAACAGGCAGCCCGCTGGAAGAGAGCGCCGTGCATAAGACGATGGACGGGAACGCCGTCAAATACTACACCCGCACGGAAGTTTTCCTGACGCCGCAGTACGCATGGAAGTTCATCAACTATGCGTCGGGCGGCGCGCTTCAAGACATCACGCTCCGAACGCTCGACGAGGGCGACGCAACGATCGAGGAAAACGGCACGCCGGGAACGGAAGTTCGGGACGAAACGACGAACAAGCCCCTCTATTTTGTGACCCAGCGCCCCACCGCGCCCGCAGACGATGCGTCCGCACCCGTCACGGAAACAGTCGCCTACCCCGTTTGGCAGGACGGCAACGGTTACTTCTACCGCGAGCGCGTCCTTGAAGAGAACGGCGAACGTTCCGTTGTGCGCCGCGTCGATCTCGAACGTGCCGTCGTCGGATATATTGAATCTGACGATTCGACGCAGCTTCCGCCCGACGAAAACGGCAATGTGACGTATGAGGAGCAGTCCTATCCCGTCCGTACAAAGACGGAAAACGGCGCGGAAACGTTCTATATCTCGGTGCGCAGGGACGTCGTGCAGCGCTATTATTCGGAAAACGGCACGGGGCTTGACATTCTTGACGAAACCGCTGCCGTCACCACACGCTTCCAAGGAACGTGGACGGAAGGCGGAGTCACCGTCGAGCGCAGCGTAGACAGGTTTTTGCACGGGACATGGTACCTCATCTTCGGCGGCGAGAAACTCGACGATACGGGCAAGATCACCGCTGTCGTCGACAACACCGACCTGCCCATCCTCGAAATCGCAGACAAGATCGCGGCGACCTCCGGTCTCATCAACTCCACGCCCCTCTGGAAACTCTATCTGCACGGCATGATCGCGGAGGACCCCTACCAACTGCTCCCGGGAAGCGGATTTACAGACGGCGGAAAGACTTACACCAATCTCAATCAGCTCGATGTCGGCGGCGTCATCCGCTACATCAAGCAACTGCCGACCACATAAAAGACGCAACATGCACAGGGCGTTCCGCTGTAAGCGGAACGCCCTGCTTTTTTCTTATCGCGACGGCATAAGCCGTCCTCATCTGTCATGCCGATCACCGCGGAAGCCTGCCGCGTTCGCGGCACATTGCCTCCAAAATGGCGGCGGCATCGCGGATGACGTGCGGACAGGGGCGGCGGCGGTAATATTCCTCGGTGCGTTCCTCGGGAGTGGGCGCGGTTTCGGCGGGCAGCCCTGCGTTGCGCAGCAGAGTCCCGCAGCTGACAGTCGCGTGCCGTTCACGGAACCTGCCCGCGAACTCCTGCACGAGCGCGTACATCGCCGCCTTATCGTATGCGGGGAACAGCAGCCCCAGGACGATCGCCCCGCCCGAAATGGCGCCGCACGTCTCGCGCAGGCGCCCCAGCCCGCCGCCCAGCGGCAGCGACGCCGCCATCAGCGTATCCTCGTTCGCGCCAAGGACGTCCGCGAACGCCATCACCACAGACTGCGCGCAATTACAGCCTTCCAGAAATAATTTTTCCGCACGTTCCCCTCGCGTCATTTACAAATCCCTCCGATTATGATATACTCTTTGCATGGTCGTATGGTTCACCGATGAAAACATCACGGGCGAAGCCTTTGCGGCGCGCATCCTGACGGCGCATCACGGCATGTCCGCACCCGCCTTCTTCCGCACGGAACAGGGAAAGCCGCTTACGCAAGGCGTCTTTTTCAGCTTGTCCCACAGCCGCGGGCGCACCTTTTTTGCCGCCTGCCGCGAAGAGGTCGGGCTGGATGCGGAATGGCGCGCGCGTCCCCTGCCTGCGGCGTACTGCCGCCGCCTCACGGAGCGCGAACGGCGCGAGGACTTCTTCCGTCTGTGGACCGCAAAAGAGGCTTACGTCAAATTCTGCGGCGGCACGCTTGCGCGCATGCTCCCCTCGCTGCGATTTGAAGGCGGCGTCCTTTCGGACGGCGGCGCGCCGCTGCCCGTACACCTCGCCTTTGCGGAGGCGGACGGCTACACCGTAGCCCTGTGCACGGCATCCCCGCAGGACATCGAACTCAGACACGGTTAGCCCGTGAGCCGTCTGCGCACCGCGCAGACGGCTTAAAATTTGTTGCGGAAGATCAGCTGCTCCGCGGGCGCGGACGCCGTATGCATGGGCGAGGGCTTCGCATCGGGCGCGGCGTGCCCCATGACGAGGAGCGCCGCAGGCTCGAACGAGGCGGGCAGCGCGAACTCCCGCCTGACGGCGGCAGGATCGAAGTGCATGACCCACGTTGTTCCGATGCCGAGCGCCGTCGCCGCGAGCATCATTTGCGTCGTGACGATGGCGGCATCCGTTTCGCCGCTCGGCTTGTTGTCAAAGCGCTCCCGCTTCCAGCAGGCGTCCTTATCATAGCACACGAGCAGCGCGCACGGTGCACCGAAGCGGCACGCGGTGCACCTGTCCAGCTTTTCAAGCGCCGCGCACGTGTTGAGAACGAGGATGCGCTGCGGCTGTATGTTTTTTGCCGTGGGCGCCAGCATCCCCGCCTGTAAAATGCGGGCGAGCGTCTCCTCCGCAATCGGCTCCTGCGTAAATTTGCGGACCGAAAAACGGTCTGCGATGAGCTTGAAATACTCCATGTCTGCCTCCTCCAACAGCGAAATGCAGCTTTTTACATCTCATCCAGCGTCAGGGAAAACGCGGGGATGAAGTGTTCGAAGAAATAATCGACGGCGGGCATCCGCTTTTCCGAAAGCGCCGCTTTGATGCTTTTTTCCGCCTGCACGAATTCTGAATTGCCCGAACGCAGTTCTTCCAGACATTTGAGGTATGCGGAAAGTTTGTCCGCCGCCTTGACGAACGCATATTCCCGCGACGTTTTGTCCGCCTGCAAATAGGGATAGATGGCGGGGCGCAGTTCCTTGGGAAGCGTCGCGGCGATCTTATCGACGGCGAGCTGTTCCACCTTGGCGTATTCGCCGTGCAGCTGCATGTTGAAATATTTGACGGGCGTGGGCATATCCCCCGTCACCACCTCGCTGACTTCATGATACAGGGCGTACAGCACGGCGCGCTCCACGTTGACGCTGCCGCCGAACACCTCGTTCTCGATGGCGCAGAGCGCATGCGTCAGCAGCGCCACCTGATGCGAATGCTCCATGATATTCTCATCCCGCGTGGAACGCATGAGCTGCCAACGGCGGATAAACTTCATCCTGTCAAGATATGCATAAAATTTTTCCATGGCACCATTATACTACAAAACCTGCAAAAATTCAATTGACTTTCCGCAGAAAACGCACTATAATGAAAATACAATTTTTCATATATCCGTCGCGGGTGCCGAAAGGCTGAGATCATACCGTTTGAATCGGACAAGGTAATCCTTGCACGAAAGAACAGGAGAAGTTAGGTATTTTTCCGCCCGCATTGCCGCGGGCGTTTTTTTACGCTTCCGACGGGTAGAAAGGAGGTCTTATGTTACTCAATTCCCTGCTGTCGGCGGGACCGGAATGGGATCCGCCCGAATGGTATCCCGTTCTGTTCGACTCCGCCAAGAACATTGCGGGCAGCGTCTTTTTTTGGCTGACCGTCGCCGCGCTCCTTGCGTTCGTGCTCTGCGTCTTCCTCATCAAAGGTGAAACGCGCAAACGCTTCTTCAAGGTCGCGCTCATCGCCGCCATCGGCTATGCCTGCATCGTCGGGATCACCATGCTCGTGCTCTCCTTTTTGGAGGATGGTATCGTCACGCTGCTCTTTGCGCCGCTCGTCACCGCGATCGCCGCGGTGGGTGCGGGCGCCATCCTGCTCGTCCTCAAAAGGACGCGCCTGACATACATCGTCGCAGGCTGTCTGGCGGGCACCGCCGTCATTGCGGCACTCGTCTGTATGGGCGTATATTACGCACAGAACATCGACGCGGACGGCTACTTCAACAGCGAAGCGACGGGCGCAAAGGTCAATCAGATCGTTTTGTATGTCTCCTCCGTCCTGCTGCTGGCACTCGTCATCGCCCTCGGATTTATATGCGATAAGGGGAAAAAGGGATTTGACAGCAAATCCATCGCCTATGCCGCCGTGTGCATTGCCATGAGCTTCGCCCTCTCCTACATCCGCATCGTCAAGATGCCGCAGGGCGGCTCGGTGACCGTCGCTTCCCTGCTGCCCCTCATGATCTATTCCTTCATGTTCGGAACGAAGAAGGGCGTGTTCGCGGGGCTTGTTTACGGCTTGCTGCAAGCCGTGCAGGATCCGTGGATCATCCATCCCGCGCAGTTCCTTTTGGACTACCCGATCGCCTTTGCGGGCATCGGCGTTGCGGGCATGTTCGCCCGTACAAAGCGCCTTGAAAAGGTGCCGCAGGTACAGTTCGCACTGGGGGCGGTCGTGGCGAGCGTGCTGCGCTTTCTTGCGCACATCCTGTCGGGCGTGTTCGCCTTCTCCGCTTATGCCATTGAGAAGGGAATGAACACCTGGGTATATTCGCTTTTCTATAATTCCTTCGTCTTCCTCGACATCGCCATCGTCATTGCGGCGGGCGTGCTCGTGTTCAGCTCCAAGGCGTTCATGAAACAGGTGAGAAAATTCACCGCCCCCGCCAAGACGGGCGCCTGCGTGCCCGCGGCGGCGGAAGGCAGCGCCATGTCCGAAGATGCGGCGCAGGAAGTCTCCTCCGAGGCATCCATGTCCGAAGCGCCTGCCGCGGAACATCCGGCACCCGTGTCCGGACCGCACAGCGGACAATAGTCCCGTCACACATTCAAAACGGCTTCCCTTGCGGGAAGCCGTTTTTGGATGCATCATATCAATTGTAAAATATCGACCAGAACCGCAAAGCCCAGAAGGAGCAAAAAACCGACGGCATGGATGACCGCCTCCACCTTTCTGTTCACAGGTTTTCCGCGCACCCATTCGATGAGGGTAAATACCACTTTGCTGCCGTCGAGCGCGGGAATGGGAAGCAGGTTGAACACGGCGAGGTTGACGCCCAGAAAGCCCGCGATCTCCAAAAACCCGCGCAGGCTCCCGCCCGCGATCCGGGACGTCAGCGTGATGGTGGTGACGGGTCCGCCCAGCGCGGAGAGCCCGAGCTGTCCCGTCAGCAGTTCCCCGATCACCTTGAAGATCGACCCCGCGATCTTGAAAGAGTAGACAAAACAGCGTCCGAGCGTCTCCCAAAATCCGAACCGATAGGAGGCATTGGCGAGCTGCCACGTTCCGCTCCCGTCGTCCTCCTCGTATGCGACGCCGAGCGCGCGCCATACGCCGTCCGTATCGGCGCTGTTTTTCACCTCCACATCCGCGCGCAGCATGACATGCACCGTCACCTCCTCCCGCGAGCAGTCCTCCCCCGTCACGCGGGAGACGAGCAGTTCGGCGAGATCGCCCTGTTTTTTGCCGTTGAGCGCCGCGGCGATGTCGGTGGTGAGATAGAGCTTTCTGCCCTCTGCTTCGAGCAGGATGTCCAGATCTTGCAGGCAGTATTCGCTTGCGATGTCCGCCGAAGGCTCCGCCTTCCACACGGCGACCATCGTCTGCCCGTAGCCGTAAAAACAGGCGAGCAGGAGAAGGAGCGCCAGAACATAGTTCATCAGCGCGCCGGCGATGAGTACGATGATGCGCTTCCACGGCGGCATTTCGGTGAACCTGCCGCCCTTGGCTGCCGCCTGCGCCCGCTCCCCGTCCGCGGCGGGAACGGGCTGCGGCGCGGCTGCGGACGGTTCCGCAGGCAGACCGTCGGGCGCGGGCTGCACAAGGGCGCGCTGCGGTTCCGCCTCCGCAGGCGGCGCGTCGGCGCCGTCCTCTCCCGCAAAGGCGCAGTATCCTCCGAGCGGAATAAGGCGCAGGGAAAACAGCTCCCCCGTCTTTTTGCTGCGGCGCTTGTAGAGGGCGGGACCGAACCCGACGGAAAATTCATCGATGCGAAAGCCCAGCAGCCTGCCCGCAAGATAGTGCCCGCATTCGTGCACGGTGATCATGACGAGCAGGATGAGGATGGCGAGCGCGACGGAACCCACCGTGTTCCATGCGCTAAGAAGCAGATTTCCCATAGATAAACGAATGCGCATGTGCGCGGGCGCGGGCATCCTCTGCGGCAAGGCGTTCGAAGCTGTCCGCCTCTTCCCGCGGGAAGGCGCTCAGCGCATCCTCGATAGTGTGTGCGATGGCGGGGAAACCGATACGCCCCGCAAGAAATGCGTGCACCGCCTCCTCTGCCGCGGCGTTGAGGACGGTCGGCAGCGTTCCGCCCGCCCTGCCCGCCTCCACCGCGAGCGTAAAGCAGGGAAATTTTTGCTTCGGAAAGGGCAAAAAGGTGAGTTTTCCGACGGCGGCAAGGTCGAGCTGCCGTTCACAGGGCAGGCGCTCCGGGAACGTCAGTGCGAGCTGGATGGGAACGCGCATGTCGGGATAGCCGAGCTGCGCGAGCGCGGCGCCGTCCGCAAAGTATACGAGGGAATGCACGATGCTCTCCGGGTGCACGACGGCTTCGATCGCTTCAAAGGGCGCGCCGTACAGCCTGTTCGCCTCAATGACTTCATACCCCTTGTTAAGCAGGGTGGCGCTGTCCACGGTGATCTTGGCGCCCATGTTCCATGTGGGATGTTTGAGGGCGTCCGCCGCCGTCACATGGCGCAGCTGCTCCTCCGAACAGTGCAAAAAAGGTCCGCCGCTCGCCGTTAAGACAAGGCGCTCAAAGGGCGCGCTGCGCTGAAAATGCAGGCATTGGAAGATGGCGGAATGCTCGCTGTCCACGGGGATGAGCGCGGCGCCCGTCGCCGCGATCTCTTTTAGAACGAGCTCCCCCCCGCAGACGAGGGACTCCTTGTTGGCAAGCGCGATGCGCACGCCCGCCCGCGCCGCATGCAGCGTATAGGCAAGCCCCGCAAACCCGCCCGCCGCAATGAGCGCGACGTCGCAGTCCGCAAACAGCGCTGCTTCCTCCCCGGCGGCAAGTTTTTCGGTGCCCGCGGGCGCGGAGAACTCCCCGTTTGCACACAGCGCGCGGCGCGGGGAAAATTCACGGCACAGGGCGGAGAATGCCTCGCCCGCATGCCCGCAGGCGAGCGCACTGAAACAAAAGCGTTCGGGATAGCGGCGCACGACGTCTGCCGTCTGCCGCCCGATGCTGCCCGTGCAGCCGATGAGCGCGATCTTAGTCATCCGAGTTCCTCAAAACAAACGCCCGCCTTGCGGCGGGCGCAATACACTTATCTTTATGCGGGAAGTCCCACAAACATGATGCGCGCAACAAAGATGAGCGCCACGATGAGCCCCGCATACAGGGAAGAATCGATCCTGTCGAGAATGCCGCCGTGCCCCGGAAGGAGATTTCCCATGTCCTTGATGCCGAGTTTGCGCTTGAAAGCGCTCTCCACAAGGTCGCCGAACTGCGCAAACGCCGAGACGATCACCCCCATCCCGATGAACAGGGCAAGGTCTCCCCAGGCAAAGGCGGGCGCGCGCAGGACGAGCCCCGTCTCGGAAAGCACGGGAGAGACGACGCAGTGGCACAGCCCGTAGTAGACGAAGAAGACGGCGCATCCGCCGATGGCTCCGCCCACAAGCCCGCCGAATCCGCCGATGAGCGTCTTGTTGGGGCTGACGTGGGGCGCCATCTTTGCGGGCAGCTTTTTCCCGAGCGACTTTCCGACCAGATAGGCAAGGCAGTCCGCCGCGGGGCTGATGACGAAGACCATGGCGATCGCCGCATCGGAATACCCCGCAAGGTGGTTGCACACCGTCATGACGACCAGAAATGCCGAGGGATACAGATAGGCGATGAGCGTATATCCAATCGATTCCAGACTCACGCGCGTATGCGCAAAGACGAGCATGCCGAACGTCACCGCAATGCCCGCAAAGAACATGATGAGGGTGATGTGCGGCGCATAGTTTCTGCCGACCGCCTCCATCGGCCTGTCGGGATCGGGCAGCTGCACGCCCAATACGTCGGTGAACACGACGTCGGAGATGATGTACGTCGCAACGACGAGGATGGCGAAGATCATGGCGATGATGCGCTGCGACTTGTGCATCTTGTCGCCGAACGCGCGGATCATCTCATAGGTGCCGAGTACCGTAAAGAGCAGAATGAGCCCGTCGAAAAACAGCTTGTGCACGACGATCTTCAAGACGAAGAAGGCGAGCAGCAGAGCGGCATAGACCATTCCCGTGAAAAAGCGGAGGGTGCCGTTGCTCAGTTTTTTGCGGGGGGCGGGTGCGCCATCGGGCGCATTCGTCAGCGTTTCGTTTTCCATATTTTTTCTTTATGATCTTGTTTTTGCCTTGGGGACAAGGTTCAGACCTTCCCGAAGCGGCGCTCACGCGAGGCATACGCTTCCAGCGCCTTGTCAAATTCCTTGTCCGAAAAATCCGGGAAGAGCACATCCGTGAAGTAAAGTTCGCTGTATGCCGCCTGCCACAGGAGAAAATTGGAGATGCGCAGTTCCTTTCCCGTGCGGATCACGAGGTCGGGATCGGGCATGCCGCCCGTTGTCAGCATGGCGGAAAATTCCTCCATGCTCACCTCCTTCCCCTGCCGCACCGCACGGTTGACGGCGGCGAGGATGTCCTGCCGCCCGCCGTAACCGATGGCAAGCTGCAAGATGCCGCGTCCGCCGTCCGCCGTCAGCGCCTCCCCCTCTTCGATGAGGGCGACGACGTCGGCGGGGAGAAGTCCCCTGTCCCCGATGACCTTGAGAACAACGGACTTTTCATGCAGGCGCTTGGCGTTGCGCGGAAAGTATTCGCGGAACAGCGCGTACAGCCCGTTCAGCTCCTCCTGCGGGCGGGACAGGTTTTCCGTGGAAAGCGCGAACAACGTACAGACCTGCACGCCGCAGTCAAAGACGTGCTCGGAAAGCCCGATCATGCGGTTCATGCCCGCCCGATGCCCCGCAGCGCGCGGCAGCAGCCGTTTTTTTGCCCAACGCCCGTTGCCGTCCATGATGACGGCGACGTGGCGCGGGATCGCACGTCCGTCCATCAGACGGTCATGAGCTCCTTTTCCTTGACGGCGGCGGCTTTGTCGATCTCTTCGACGCAGGCGGCGATCTTCTTTTCGACGTCCTGCTCGCACGCCTTCGCCTCGTCCTCGGAGAGTTCCTTGTTCGTCTTCATCTTTTTCAGGGCGTCCATCGCCTCGCGGCGGATGTTGCGCGCGGCGACCTTCGCCTCCTCGCCCATGCGCTTGACCTGCTTGACGAGGTCCTTTCTGCGTTCCTCGGTGAGTTCGGGGAACACGAGGCGGATGACGTTGCCGTCGTTGGTGGGCGTCAAGCCGATGTTGGCGGAGAGGATGGCTTTTTCGATAGACTTCAAAAGCGACTTATCCCACGGGCTGATGACAAGGCACCTTGCATCGAGCGCGGAAATGTTGCCGAGCTGATTCAAGGGACTCATGCCGCCGTAAGCCTCCGCCTGCACTTTGTCGAGAATGTGCGGGTTTGCCCTGCCCGCACGCACCGCGGCGAATTCTTCTTTGAGGACGCTGACCGTCTTGTCGAGCTTATCCTCCAAAATAAGAAAGACCTCTTCCACTTGTTCGTTGTCGATCATGATAAAGCTCCTTGGCTGATTAATCGTTGGAAATGAGTGTGCCCAGCTTTTCGCCGCACACGGCACGCACGATGGAATTATCTTCATCCAGCGCAAATGCCAGCACGGGAACGTGGTTCTCCATACACATCGTCGCCGCCGTTGCGTCCATCGCTTTGAGCCCTTTGTTGAGAATGTCGTTGAACGTAAGATGGTCGTACTTTCTGGCGTTCGGGTTTTTGGCGGGATCGCTGTCGTAAATGCCGTCCACGTTCTTTGCCATGAGCAGCACGTCGGCGTCGATCTCGCAGGCGCGCTGCGCCGCCGCCGTGTCCGTCGAGCAATAGGGATTGCCCGTGCCGCACGCCATGATGACGATGCGCCCCTTTTCAAAGTGATGCAGCGCCTTGCGCAAAATATACGGCTCGGCGACCGACGTCATGATGAGCGCCGTCTGCACCCGCGTGGGGATGCCGCGCTGTTCGATGGCGTCCATCATGGCGAGCGAGTTCATGACGGTCGCGAGCATGCCCATATGGTCGGCGGTGGTGCGGTCCATATTGGTGCCCTGCCTGCCCCGCCAGAAGTTGCCGCCGCCGATGACGAGCCCGATCTGCACGCCCATTTCGTGCACCTTGACGAGCTGATCGACGACCTTGGCAACGACGTTCTCGTTGAGGCCGAACCGCTGATCGCCCGCAAGCGCCTCTCCCGAAAGTTTCAAAAGGATACGATGGTATTTCGGCGTCATGTCTCCCTCCTTTGCGTATTGCAAACAGCACAGCGCCATATTATGCCATTTTTAACAGTATAGCACATCGCATAAAAAAAAGCAAGACGTAATCGGGAATTTGCCGTGAACGAATTTCGAAAATCTCTTTCCTTCGCAAAACCCGCACCCGCGGGAAGATTTTTATCCTGTAATGCAACGGGCACACGTCAAAAATTTCAACCAAAGGGTTGACCTATCCGGTACAATGTTGTATACTGTAAGGGAGAAAAGGAGGAACGCCCGTGCAGCCCGTCAACGAATTCCCGCCCGCAGCCGCCGCAGAACTCGGCTACTATGTATACCGCCTCATCGACCCTCACAACGGTCAGACCTTTTACGTCGGCAAAGGGTGCGGCAACCGCGTATTTCAGCACGTCCGCCTCGCCATCGGATATTACGAAGGCGCGGAGAATGCCTCGGAGGACGATCCGAACAAATTCAAAGTCATCCACAGAATCTTGCAGGAAGGCATGGAAGTGATCCACGTCATCCAGCGCTGGGGGCTGACCGAGCGGGAGGCGCTCCATGTGGAGGCGGCGCTCATCGACTGCTATCAGGGGCTCACCAACCTGCAGCGCGGCTATCATTCCGATGAACAGGGCGTCACCAATGCGCAGACCCTCATCCACCGCTTTTCCCGCAAGGTTTATGAGGAACCGACCGATTTCAGATATCTCATCATCAAAGCGCAGCAATGGCGCATCGACGAGCTTCTCGCGCAGCACGGCGCCAATGCGCGCTACGAAGCGACGCGTTGGTGCTGGCGCATCCGCCCGCGCCCCGTCGACGAATACCCCTATGCATTTTCGGTGACGGGCGGACTCGTGCGGGAAGTGTACGCCATCGAGCGCTGGCTCCCCGCCGACGAAGGGCGTTACGCCTTTGAGGGAAGGGTGGCTCCGCAGGAGATCCACAAACGCTTTGTAGATTTTCGCATCCCGGGGGAATACTGCAAGAAAGGTTTGGCTTCCCCCGTCCTGTTCTCCAAAAACACCGTGAGCAGGGAGAATTAAAATGTCATATCACTCCAACTTCCGACAGGATAAATGCTGGTCATGCGAATTTTTCAGCGGGCAGCGAGAATACAACCACGGTCTGTTCGGCGACAGCGTCCGTACGTCCGATAAGGGAATATGCAAGTGCGACCGCAGCGACCAGCGCGATAAGCCGGTTTACGAACACGGATGGTGTTCCCGGTATCAGAAATGGGGTGTCTTGCAAAGCACGATCGCCCAAAAACAGGCGGAACAGGAAATTTTGGAAATGCAGCAGCGGGCACAAAGAACATCGCCGCCTGTGAAAGCCGAAACGGCAGCGGAACGGGCGGCGAGAATAAGGCTTGCCAAAAAGATCATGAAGGTCGCCGTCATTGCCTGCGCCGCCATGTTCGGGCTCGGACTTCTCATCGGGCTCGGCGCCTATCTCGTTTCCGTCCTCATGATATGACCCTCTCCGCAAAAAAAAACGCCGTGCTGTGTGCACGGCGTAATTTTTTTGCTTTTTACTTTTTCATTGCCTCGACCTGCTTGGCAACTTCCTCGGAGAGGTCCTCGCTCTTCTTTTCAAGCCCCTCGCCGCGGACGAAGAAGCAGAACCGCTTCAAAGAAGCGCCGTCCGCCGTCTTCATGAGCTGCGCGATGGTGAGCTTGTCGTCCTTGACGAACTTCTGATCCATGAGGCAGTTCTCCTCATAGAACTTTTTCAGCTTGCCCATGACGATCTTCTCGGCGATGGCGGCGGGCTTGCCCTCGTTGATGACTTCCTGCGTGAGAATGGTCTTCTCCTTGTCGAGCGTCTCCTGCGAAACTTCTGCCGCCGTCATATACTGCGGCTTTGCGAACGCAACGTGCAGCGCGACGTCGTGCGCGACCGCCTTTGCCTTCTCGCTCGCCTTGCCCGCGAAATCGAGCATGACGCCCATCGTGCCGCCCATGTGGATATACGTCTCGACGAACCCCTCCGTCTCATACACTTGGAAGCGGCGGACGGAGATCTTCTCGCCGATGACGGCGATCTGCTCCTGCACATAGGTTTCCACCGTCTTGCCGCCCATATCGCTTGCGAGCAGCGCCTCAACGGAGGAAGGTTTTGCGGCGGCGATCTGCTTTGCGACCGCCGTCACGAGTTCCTTGAACTTCTCGCCCTTGGCGACGAAGTCGGACTCGCAGTTGACTTCGACGAGAACGCCGACGTTCCCCTCGACGAGGGCATAGACGATGCCCTCCGCCGCGATCTTGGAGGCACGCTTTGCCGCCTTTGCGATGCCGCGTTCACGAAGAAGGTCTGCCGCCTTCTCCATGTCGCCGTCCGCGTCCACGAGCGCACGCTTGCAGTCCATCATTCCCGCGCCCGTTGCCTCGCGCAGTTTCATAACGTCTTTTGCCGTAAATTCAGCCATGGTTTTCTCCTTATTTCACTCCGCCGCAGGCGCTTCCGCCGCGACGACTTCCTCGATGTCTTTTGCCTCTGCGGGAGCGCTCTCCGCCGCCTGCTCCGCAACGGGCGTCTCCCCCTGGTTCGCCTCGATGACGGCGTTCGCCATAACGGAGGAAATGAGCTTGATGGCGCGGATGGCGTCGTCATTTCCGGGAATGACGTAGTCGATGAGGTCGGGATCGCAGTTGGTATCCGTGATGGCGATGATGGGGATGTGCAGCTTGCGCGCCTCGGCGACGGCAATGTCCTCATTGTGCGGGTCGACGACGAACATCGCGCCGGGCATGCCGCGCATGCTCTTGATGCCGCCCAAATTGTCCTGCAGCTTCGCCATCTCCTTTTTGAGACCGAGCACTTCCTTCTTGGGAAGCAGCTCGAACTCGCCCGATGCCTCCATGCGCTCGAGCTTTTCGAGATAGTCGATGCGCGAACGGATGGTCTTGAAGTTGGTGAGCGTGCCGCCCAGCCAACGGGAGTTGACATAGAACTGACCGCAGCGCTCCGCCTCTTCCTTGATGGCGTCCTGCGCCTGGCGCTTGGTGCCGACGAAGAGAAGGCTCTTGCCGGACTTGACAAGGTCCACGACAAACGCATACGCCTCTTCGATGAGCTTCGCCGTCATTTCAAGGTCGATGATGTGGATGTCGTGACGGGCGGCGAAGATGTACTTCTTCATCTTCGGGTTCCACTTCCTCGTCTGGTGTCCGAAATGGACGCCCGCTTCGAGAAGCTGCTTCATGGTGATAACTGCCATAATTCCTCCGTTTTACCTCCCCGCGCTGCGTTGTTCCGCACCTGTCCGCCGCGAATGGATTTTGCGGACACGGAGAGCGGCACATACGCGGGTGCGTATTTACAGCCTTATGATTTTACCATAAACAGGCAGGAAAGCGCAAGCGATTTTGCAAGGCTTTTCGGGAAATTTGCGCTTTCGGGACGGGCTTTTTGCATGCTTTTGAAATTTTTGCAAAGCAGTGGCGCGCAGACGTTGATTTTCCCCCGAAAGCGTGGTATAATAATCGGGAAATCAAACAACAAAGGAGCTTTTGTCATGAAACAGAGGACCCCCATCATTGCAGGCAACTGGAAGATGAACAACACGGCGAAGGAGGGCGTCGCCCTCGTGAACGCCGTCAAGCCGCTCGTGGCGGATGCGAAATGCAAAGTCGTCGTGTGCGTTCCCGCCATCGACATCCCCGCCGTCGCCGAAGCGCTCAAAGGCAGCAACATCGCGCTCGGCGCGCAGAACGTGCACTTCGCCGAAAAGGGCGCCTACACGGGCGAAATTTCTGCGGCGATGCTCAAAGAGTACGGCGTGAAATATGTCATCATCGGGCACAGCGAGCGCAGGCAGTACTTCGGCGAGACGGACGAAACGGTCAACAAGCGCACGCTTGCGGCGCTCGGCGCGGGGCTTGTGCCCATCGTCTGCATCGGCGAGACGCTCGAAGAGCGCGAAGGCGGCAAAACGGAGAACGTGCTGGACCGCCAGATCGAAACGGGGCTCAAAGGCATCGACGATATTTCCAAGATCGTCATCGCTTACGAACCCGTCTGGGCGATCGGAACCGGTAAGACGGCGACCTGCGAACAGGCAAACGAGACGATCGGCTACATCCGCAAGAAGTGCGCCGAGGTGTTCTGCCCCAAGTGCGCGGAGAAGGTGCGCATCCAATACGGCGGGTCGATGAACGCGGGCAACTGCAAGCAGCTCATGGCAATGCCCGAGATCGACGGCGGGCTCATCGGCGGCGCCTCCCTGAAAGCCGTCGACTTTGCGACCATCGTTTGCTACGACCAGGGCGGCATTCAGGGCATGAAACTCCCGAAGGAGCTGCTGTAAATGAAACAAACGTGTGCAATCATCATCATGGACGGTTACGGGCTTGCGCCTGCGGGAAGCGGCAACGCCATCTCCCTTGACGGCAGCAAGAACGTCAACGCCTACCGCGCGGAGTACCCCTCCGCCACGCTGGGCGCCAGCGGCAGAGCCGTGGGGCTTCCCGACGGGCAGATGGGAAATTCCGAAGTCGGGCACCTCAACATGGGCGCGGGACGCATCGTCTATCAGGACCTCACCAAGATCACCAAGGCGATCGAGGACGGCGAATTTTTTGAAAACCCCGCCCTTGTGAAGGCGATGGACAACGCCAAGCGCAACCACAAAAAACTGCACCTGTGGGGGCTTTTGTCGGACGGCGGCGTGCACAGCCACATCACCCATCTCTACGCCCTGTTGGAGATGGCGAAGCGCTGCGGCGTTCCCGAAACGTATGTCCACGCCTTTCTGGACGGGCGCGACACGCCCCCCGCGTCGGCGGCGGAATATGTTGCACAACTGCTTGCCGAGATGAAAAAGCTGGGCTACGGCAAGCTCGCCTCCCTTTCGGGAAGATACTACGCGATGGACCGCGACAACAATTGGGACCGCATCGAGAAGGCATACGACATGCTCACCCTCGGAACGGGCGTTCAAGCGGAAGACCCCGTTGCCGCGCTGCATGCCTCCTATGAGGCGGGCGTAACGGATGAGTTCGTTCTGCCCACCAACATCGTGGAAAACGGCAAGCCCGTGGCGCTCGTGGAGGAAGGCGACTCCGTCATCTTCTTCAACTTCCGCCCCGACCGCGCAAGGGAGCTGACGCGCGCCTTTTCGCAGGACCCCTTCGTCGTACCCAAGGGCACCGCGTTCGAGCGCAAGACGGGATTTTTGCACCCCGTGTACGTCTGCTTTACGGTGTACGACGCGGAATACAAGAACGTGGACATTGCCTTCCCCAAACAGACGATGAAGAACACGCTGGGCGAATACCTCGCCTCGCTCGGGAAAAAGCAGCTGCGCATCGCCGAAACGGAGAAATACGCGCACGTCACCTTCTTCTTCAACGGCGGCGTGGAAGCGCCGAACGCGGGCGAAGTGCGCGTCCTCATCAATTCCCCCAAGGTGGCGACCTATGACTTACAGCCCGAAATGAGTGCGCCGGAAGTGACAGAGCGCGCCATTCGGGAGCTCAAAACGGGCGAATACGACGCCATGATCTTAAACTTCGCCAACTGCGACATGGTCGGGCACACGGGCGTCATCCCCGCCGCCGTCAAAGCGGTGCACACCGTAGACGAATGCGTGAAGAAGGTGGTCGATGAGATCCTCGCGCTGGGCGGCAGCGTGCTGCTCACCGCCGACCACGGCAATGCGGACAAGATGCTCGCCGACGACGGCGAACCCTTTACGGCACACACCACCAACCCCGTGCCCGTCGTGCTCATTTCCGAAAAATACAAGAACGTCACCCTGCGCAAGGACGGCATCCTCGCCGACCTCGCCCCCACCCTGCTCGAAGTGATGGGACTTCCCGTCCCCGCCGAAATGACGGGCAGGAGCCTCATCGAAAAGTAACCATCGTATCCGAAAACAGCGCCCCTGCCGGACGGCAGGGGCGCTGCGTTTTTTCGGAGCATCTCAGCGGATGCTGTACATGATGTCGCTGTATGTGGGATAGGGCCAATAGTCGGAAGACGTCAGTTTTTCCATGCCGTCGGCAAGGCTGCGCACCGCTTCCATATCGGGAACGATGACGTGCGCCATCTTCTGCGAAGCGGGACCCTCGCCCGCGGGCATCTCCGCAAGGTCCTTTTCCAGCTTCTTCATGGCGGCGAAGAACGCCTCGTTCATGGTGGAAAGCTGTTCTGCGAGCGCAACGTCCTCCCCGCATGCCATCTTCTCGGAGACGGCGCGCTTGGCGGCAACGGCGGAGCACAGTTCCGTGATATAGCCGTTGACGGCGGGATAGATGTCCTGCCTGCCCATTTCCAGCATGGTGCGCGCTTCGATGTTGATGGTCTTGATGTAATTTTCCAGCGAGATGTTCGCGCGGGCAATGACTTCCTTTTCGGTATACACGCCCTGACGGACGAACACGTCGATGTTCTCCCGCTTGAAGTATTCGGGAACGGCGTCGGCGGTCGTCTTGTTGTTGAGCAGTCCCCTGCGCTCCGCCTCCGGCTCCCAATCGGGACCATAGCCGTTATAGTTGAAGATGATGCGGTAGTGCTCTTTGAGGAGCCGCTTGGTGTAGCGCTTGCATGCCGTTTCGAAATCCTCCGCCCCGGAGAGCGCATCCACCGCCTCGGAGAACGTCTGCGCGACGATGGTATTGAGCACGATGTTGGGATCGGCAACGGACGCCTGCGAACCGAGCATGCGGAACTCGAACTTGTTGCCCGTGAAGGCGAAGGGCGACGTGCGGTTCCTGTCCGTGGTGTCGATGGGGAAGATGGGCGATTCGGGCACGCCGATGGAACCGGGGATCGCCTTTTTGGGAACGTACTCCCTGCCCAGAACGATGCTGTCCACGAGCGCGCCGAGCTGATCGCCCAGATAGACGGAGATAATGGCGGGCGGTGCTTCGTTGGCGCCGAGACGGTGATCGTTCCCCGCCGTGGCGACGCAGGCGCGCAGGATGCCCTGATAGGTATCCACCGCCTCGATGATGCAGGCGAGCACGAGCATGAAGAGCGTGTTCTTTTCGGGGTTTTCGCCCGGATCGAGCAGGTTGAGCCCCGTGTCGGTGGAGAGCGACCAATTGTTGTGTTTGCCCGACCCGTTCACGCCCTCAAAGGGCTTTTCGTGCAGAAGGCACGCCATGTGATGCTTCTGCGCCACCTTCTTCATGAGCTCCATCGTGAGCTGATTGTCGTCCACGGCGACGTTGGTCGTGGTGAAGACGGGCGCGAGCTCGTGCTGCGCGGGGGCGACTTCGTTGTGCTTTGTTTTAGCGAAGATGCCGTAAGACCAGAGCGTCTCGTCGAGGTCGCGCATGAACGCGGAAATGCGGGGCTTCAAGACCCCGAAGTAATGGTCTTCCAGCTCCTGTCCGCGCGCGGGCGCCGCACCGAACAGGGTGCGCCCCGTCAGGATGAGGTCCTTGCGCGCATTGTACACATCCTCGTCGATCAGGAAATATTCCTGTTCGGGACCCACCGTGGTGGAGACCTTGCGGCAGGAGATGCCGAACAGCTTCAGAAGGCGTTTGGTCTGCGCATCGATGGCGGTCATCGACTTCAAAAGCGGCGCCTTTTTATCGAGCGTCTCCCCCGTATAGGAGACGAACACCGTGGGGATGTAGAGCGTCCCCTCTTTGACGAAGGCGGGCGACGTGGGGTCCCACGCCGTATAGCCGCGCGCGGCACTCGTCATGCGGGAGCCGCCCGAAGGGAAGCTGGAGGCGTCCGGTTCGCCCACGATGAGGTTTTTCCCCGTCAGCTGCATGATGACTTTATCGCCCGACGGCTCGATAAAGGAGTCGTGCTTGGAGGCGGTCAGATTGGTGAGCGGCTGGAACCAATGCGTGTAGTGCGTTGCCCCCTTGGACACCGCCCAATCCTTCATGGCGTTGGCGACCGCCCCCGCGATGGAGGAATCCAGCGGCTTGCCCTCGTCGATGGTCTTGCGCAGCGACTGATAGACCTCCCTCGGCAGGGAATTTTTCATGACCTCGTCCGTAAAGACGTTCGTGCCGAACAGTTCCGTGACCTTCATACGTTCTCTCCTTGCTTTCGTTCTCCTACATTATAAGAGTTTCGGCGGCGCAAGTCAAATGTTTTGCGCGCGTCCTGCTTACGGCTTTTGAATCGCATGTATAACTTTTGCTTAACCGCGCGCCGCGCGGCAGGGAACCCTGCCGCGCGGCGCGCATCGATTATTTCTTTTCGGGCTTCACGACGGTGATATGCACGTCGTCAAGCTGCTTTTGCTCCACGGGCGAGGGCGCGTTCATCAGAAGATCGCGCGCCTTGGCGTTCATCGGGAAGGCGATGACCTCGCGGATGTTGACGGTATCCGAAATGAGCATCACCATCCTGTCCACGCCGGGAGCGACGCCCGCGTGCGGCGGCGCGCCGTATTCGAACGCGTGATAGAGCGCGGGGAACTTTTTGACGACGTCCTCCTTTCCCAGCCCCACAAGGGAGAACGCCTTGACCATGATCGCGGGATCGTGATTGCGCACGGCGCCCGAGGAGAGCTCCACGCCGTTGCAGACGATGTCGTACTGATAGGCGAGCACGTCCAAGGGGTCCTGTTCTTCCAAAGCCTTCATCCCGCCCTGCGGCATGGAGAAGGGATTGTGGCAGAATTCGAGCTCGCCCGACTCCTCCCCGATCTCGTACATGGGGAAGTCGACGATCCAGCAGAAACGATAGACGTTTTTCTCCGAAAGATCGAGCGCCGCCGCGAGCATGGTGCGAAGGATGCCCGCGCGCTTTTGCGCGAGGGAGAGTTTTTCCTCCGCGACGACGGCGACGAACGCGCCCGCCCCGACGGAGAGCGCCTCCTTCCACGCCTCCGCGCGGGGAGCGACGAACTTGGCGATGCCGCCCGCGGGCTGCCCGTTCTCGTCCAGCTTGAACCAGAACATGGCGCCCCCTTCCGTCTTCACCTTGAACTCCTCGGCGAGCTTATCCACCTGCTTTCTGGGGAAGTTGACGCCGTTTACGGCGATCGCCTTGACGCGCTTGCCCTGTACCATGTCGAAGCCGCAGCCTTCGACAAGCTGCGTGACGTCGCGGATGACGAGCGGGTTGCGCAAATCGGGCTTGTCCGTTCCGTACCGTTCGAGCGCCTCGCGGTACGGGATGCGCATGAAGGGCGGTTTGTCCGCCTCCCAACCCGAAAATTTGGCGAACACAGGCGGGAGCACGCGCTCCAAGACGGCGAACACGTCCTCCTGCGAGGCGAACGCCATCTCGATGTCGAGCTGATAAAATTCGCCCGGAGAGCGGTCGGCGCGGGCGTCCTCGTCGCGGAAACAGGGCGCGATCTGAAAGTACTTATCGAACCCCGAACACATCAGGAGCTGTTTATACTGCTGCGGCGCCTGCGGGAGCGCATAGAACTCCCCGGGACAGAGGCGGCTGGGGACGATGTAGTCGCGCGCGCCCTCGGGCGAGGAGCTCGTCAAAATGGGCGTGGAGATCTCCAGAAAGCCCTCCTCCGTCATGAGGCGCCTGAGCTCGGAGATGACGGCGGCACGCAGCACAATCTTCTCCTTGACGGCGGGGTTCCTTAAATCGAGAAAGCGGTATTTGAGGCGCACGTCCTCGCCCGCCTCCGTGGAACGGGACACCTCGAAGGGCAGCGCCTGCGTGGTGCGCCTGCCGAGAACTTCCACCCGTTCGGGAACGATCTCCACTTTGCCCGTGGGGAGCTTGTCGTTGGGGGAAGAACGCAGCACGACTTTCCCCTCCACCGCAACGGTGGACTCGGTGGGAATGTCGCGGAGCTGCGAGAGGAAGGGCTCCTCGGAGGCGACGACCTGCGTCGTGCCGTAAAAGTCACGAAGAACCGCAAAGAGCAGTCCGCCCTTGTCGCGCTTGGAATCCAGCCAGCCGCAGAGCTTCACCCGCTTGCCGGCGTCCCCTTCCCGAAGTTCGTTGCAGTTGTGCGTTCTGTAAGACATATCGTGTTTCCTTATCGGTTGATCTCACCGATGATTATATCCCGCGCACACAAAAAAGTCAAGGGAAAGTACTATTTCCCCCGAAAACTTTCCAGCCAATCGTAGGCGTCTTTGCGCGTGCGGAACACGAAATACGGCTTTTTGCCTGCGGAAAGCAGCGCAAGCACGCAGGGACGGACACGCTCTTCATAGTCGCAAATGAACGCTTCGAACTCCGCGTCCACCCGCTCGGGGCAGCCGTCCGCCATGTCGGGGCGCGTCCTGCCCGCGTACTGCTCCGCGCGCGCATAAGCGCTTTTCAGGCATTCCGCGGCGGGGATGTCCAAAAAGACGGTGGCGTCCGCCGCCGCAAGGCGCACGGGCAGCGTGCGGTGATAGTTCCCGTCCATCACCCACGCGGGCTTTGCAAGCTCCTCCGCGAGGAGGGCGTCGAATTCCTCCTGCGTCCTGTTCACCCACCCGGGGAGCCACCAGAGCCTGTCGAGATGGACGACGGGAAGGGAGAACGCCTCCCCCGCCGCCGCGGCGAACGTGGATTTCCCCGCCCCGCCGTTGCCGAGGACCAACATTTTCCGATAAGGAAACCGCAAAAGAGCCATCTGTTCCTACCTCACGAGGACGAGTTTCTTTTTGGCGCGCGTGACGGCGGTGTACAGCCACTGTCTTCCGTCCTCGAAGAACGCCGATTCGTCGAGCACGACGACAAAGTCGTACTCCGACCCCTGCGCCTTGTGGCAGGTGACGGCATAGGCAAATTCAAAGCGGCAGACGGCATCCTCCCGCCGCACCTTGAAGCGGCGCAGCATGGCGGCGTTGCCCTCATGCACCAGGAGCCCGTTGGTCAGCAGGCATGCCTTGTCGCCATAGCCGTGGAAATACCGCCCGCGCGTGAAGATGCCCGCATCGAAGGGCAGCCCCTCCAACGTATCGGGCAAAAAATCGGGCGTAAAATCGAGCTGCCCCAGCCCGTCCGCCTGCTCGTGCACGTTGCCGCACGTTCCGATGATGCCGTTGACAAGGTGAAAATCCCCCTTTTCGTCCAGCGTCTTGCTCCAATCGTTCAACGTACACACGAGCTTCTCCCCTTCGCAGGGAAGCAGGGCGTCCTCCGGGATGCCGCGCAGCCTGCGCACTTCGGCGTTGACGGCGGCGCGCGTGCGATTGGTGCCGACGATGATCTGATCGGCTTCCGAAAAGAGCTTTTCGCGCACGGCGGGCGTCAGCGCGCGGCGCGGGAGAACTTCCACGCAGCCCTCCTTTCCGTAGTGCGGCGTCCCGCCCTCCCGCACCTGCGCGGCGAGCCGCACGATGGGATCGTCCTTCTGCTGCCGCACGATCTCCCTGAGCGTGATGACGGGCATCGTCAGAAGGGAATTGTTCCCCTTCACGGGCGGAAGCTGAGCGGGGTCGCCGCAGCACAGACACTTGACGCCGAAGGACATGAGATCGCGCAGAACATCGTCCGGAACCATGCTCGTCTCGTCCAGCACGATGAGGCGGACGGCGGCGTCGATCTTGTCCTTTTTGACAAAACGCAGAAAGCGTTCGGAGATGACTTCGCCGTTCTCGTCCACCTCGATGTCCTCTTCCCGCGTGTAGATGAGGCTGTGCACGGTGGAGGCGGGCACGCCCTGACGGATGAGCACGGACGCCGCCTTGCCCGTGGGCGCGACAAAGACGGCGCTCTCCCCCGGCACCAGACCGAGACTGCGCACGACATAGTCCACAAGAAAGGTCTTCCCCGTTCCCGCATAGCCGCACAGGACGAAGATCTGCGTATTCAGATGCAAAAACCACTCTTCGATGAGCGCCGCCGCCTCCGACTGATCGGCGGTCAGCAGCTTTGCTTCTTCCATACGTACAGTATATCATATCCCGCCGCAAAACGCAAACATTCGTTCATGCGAATTTTTGTTGATTTTGCCGCGGCAGCATTTGCAATCCGCGGAAAAATGTGATATAATAACACAAACCACCGCAGGGAGCATCGCATTATGTATCGGGCGAAACTCGATCTATTGGAAACGGAACATGCCATCAAACTCGTCAAAGATACCTTTGAACGGCTGCTTGCCAAAGCACTGAACCTGACGCGCATCAGCGCCCCCCTCTTCGTTCCCGAGGGCAGCGGGCTCAACGACAACCTCAACGGCGTGGAGCGCCCCGTCTCCTTTGACATCCACGCGGGCGGCGGACGCGCGGAAGTCGTACAGTCGCTTGCGAAATGGAAGCGCTATGCCCTTGCCAAATACGGCTTCGGACCGCACACGGGGCTTTATTGCGATATGAACGCCATCCGCCGCGACGAACTTCTCGACGCCCTGCACTCCGTCTATGTGGATCAGTGGGATTGGGAAGCCGTCATCCTGCGCGAAGACAGGACGCGCGCCTATCTGGAAGAGACGGTGCGCAAAATTTATGCCGCCATGCTGGCGGCGGCGGATGCGGTGCACGCGCAATTCCCCGTCCTTGAAAATTATTTCTCGAAGGACATCGTCTTTGTGACGACGCAGGAGCTGGAAGACGCCTATCCCCTGCTCTCCCCCAAGGAACGCGAATGCGTATTCGCACGGGAGCACGGCGCCGCCTTCATCATGCAGATCGGCGGAAAACTGCGCTCCGGATTTTTACATGACGGACGTTCCCCCGACTATGACGATTGGACACTCAACGGCGACATCGTCGCATGGTACCCCCCGCTCGGCTGCGCCTTCGAGCTCTCCTCGATGGGCATCCGCGTGGACGAAGCCGCTCTGCTCGCTCAGCTCAAAGAGCGCGGCTGCCTCGACCGTCTCGAACTGCCCTTTCACAAGGCGCTCGCCGCAGGGCAGCTGCCCCTTACGATGGGCGGCGGCATCGGGCAGTCCCGCCTGTGCATGTTCCTTCTCAACAAGCTGCATGTGGGCGAAGTGCAGGTGTCCGTCTGGGACGAAAAGACGCTCGCTTACTGCCGCGAAGAGGGCATCCCGCTCATGTGACTACCGCGCAAACTGCGCATAGAGATAGCGTCCGCCAAGGCTCGTGCCGAGGCGGACGCTTGCTTCTTCCAGGCGGCAGGCATACCGCACGTTCCCGCGCACGAGCAGCAGGCGCCCCTCGTCGGGCTGCGCCTCGAAGGGCAGGCGGCATGTTCCCGCGGCGCCCTCCTTCGTCGTCCAGGAAAAGCACGCCTCCCCCGCAGGGGTGAGCGTCAGGCGCAATTCGCCGAAGGCGGGCAGCACATCCTCCCCCGCGAGCAGCAGACGCTCGCACACATATTCGCCGAGATAGGGACGGGAGAGCTCGGTGAGCGAGCTCATTTCGGACACGTCCCCCTCGCAGCCCGTCAGCAGCGCGGCGCACAGCGCAAGCGCCGCAAGGCAGAAATGTTTTCGCATAAGAAAAGTATTTGCAATTTCCATGCTTTCATGTTATAATCGTCTTAATAAGGACGGAGACAGACTATGACGTTCGATTTTGAATTGGTCGGAAAGATCGGTTCGATGGCGCTCATCGACCGGGAAGACGGCATCATCGACTATACGCGGGTAGCACGCATCTCACGCGAACTGCGTCCGGGATACATCTGGGTGTCGAGCGGCGCGACGGAGATCGGCCGCCTCGATTTTTTGCAGCGCACGGGCAGGGAGCTTGCGGGCGAACACGCCAAGACGGACTACGCCGCGCAGGGACAGGCGATCCTCATGCAGACGTACCGCCAATTCGTCGATCCCGCCTACTCCGTGCGGCAGGTGCTCGTCGAACACCATCACTTCAACGACGAACAAAAGAGCGAACATCTGAAAGGATTGCTGCTCAGGTGCCGCGAACAGAACGCCGTTCCCATCGTCAACTATAACGACGCCGTCTCCTCCGAGGAGAACAGGCGGATGGAGCTGCTCGCCCTTGCGCATGACAAAAAGCGGGTGTTCGAATGCGTGGACAACGACGAAACGGCGTCGCGCATTGCCTGCCTCGTGCATGCGCGCACACTCATCATTTTCACGAGCGTGGACGGCATCTATCTCAATCCCGACGACCCCGCGACCATCGTCAAGGAGATCGCGGGAAAGGACGGCGCCGAGATCGCGGAGCACATCGACGAATATAAGCAGTACTGCATCGGCGCCTCGCGCGCGGGCGCGAACGGTGCGCGGGCGAAGCTCGAATACGTCAAAGACGCCGCCGCACAGGGCACGACCGTGTACATCGCCAACGCAAAATACTCCATTGCCGCCGTCCTCTCGGGCGAAGCGCCCCGCACCCGCATCGGCATTCGCTGAACGAAAAAAAATCAAAAATTCCGCCCGCAGACAGCGTAAAAGACGTTGACTTGCGGGCGAAAATATTGTAAAATAATATCCACGGGCAAAGATTGCCCGCATTTTGCCTTGCATGCCGCAATGGTATGCCGAATAAGACCGGGAGGTGAAACAGTATGCAGAAGTACGAAATGCTCCTTCTTCTCCGCAGCGATCTGGAGGAAGAGGCACGGGAGGCGGAACTCAAAAAGTACGCCGACATCGTGACGGGCATGGGCGGGACCGTCGAATCGACGGACAAAACGGGTGTCAAAAAGCTCCCCTACCCCATTGCCTTTAAGTCGGAAGCATTCTACGCCCTGATGACGTTCCATGCGGACGGCGCGGCTGTCAAAGAACTTGACCGCATCGCCGGCATTTCCGATGGCGTTTTAAGGCGCATGATCACGAAAGTCAAGGAGAAATAAGATGACAAAAGTCTTTCTCATCGGTAATCTGACGCGCGATCCCGAACTCACCGAGACGGCGGGCGGCGTGTCCGTCTGCCGCTTTGCCGTTGCCGTCAACCGCGGCTACGGCGAAAACAGGGCGACGGACTTCTTCAACGTCACCGCCTGGCGCAGGCTGGGCGAGCAGGTCGCCCAATACACCAAGAAGGGCAACCGCATCGCCGTGAGCGGCGATTTGCAGATCCGCCAGTACGATGCGAACGACGGCACCCGCCGCACCTCGGTGGATGTCATCGCACAGGATGTGGAGTTCCTCACGCCCAAACAACAGGACGGCGGGGACTTCTACGATGCGCCCGCAGCGCATGCCAATCCGGGCACGGCTCCCAAAAAGAAGCCCGCGCTCGAAGCCTTCGACGACGACGGGGACATCCCCTTCTGAGCCGTCGGCACGACTATTTTATAAGGAGTGACTATCATGGAAGAGAATCCCGTCGTGACGGAAGCAGCCGCAGAGAATGCGGCGCCCGCGGCGTCCGCTCCCGCGGCAGATGCACGCGAAACGCGCGAGCGCCCCGCAAAAAAGAGCTACAAGCGCCAGAATTATAAAAAGGTCTGCCTCTTCTGCCAGGAAAAGAGCACGATCGATTATAAGGAGACGAACAAGCTCAGAAAGTTCATCAGCGAGGGCGGTAAGATCCTGCCCCGCCGCATGACCGGAACGTGCGCAAAACATCAGCGCGAGCTTGCCGTTGCCATCAAGCGTGCCCGCGTTGCAGCCCTTCTGCCCTTCAAAGCAGACTGACGACAACATCAAAAGACCCCTCGTAAGGGGTCTTTTTTGTTTGGGAATGCCCCCGCACTATCCGCAAAGTGCATCGGAGCCCTATCTGCCATTCCGAGCGCAGCGGCATGAGCCGCGGCGTCAGTCCTGTATGCCGTGTTCCTTGGCAAGCAGCACTTTCGCGCTCTCGCTGCCGCCCTTGGCGGCACGTTCCAGCCACGCCTGCGCCTCCTGCTCGTCCTGTTCCACGCCGCTCCCGACCGCATAGCACAGACCGAGATTGTACTGTGCGCCGGAGCAGTCGCGGCGCGCCGCCGCACGGAAACACCGGAACGCCTTTTTTTCATTCTTGCGGACACCGCGCCCGAACCGGAAGCAATATCCGAGGTTGTTGAGCGCCTCCGGGCAGCCCTTCATCGCCGCTGCGCGGAAATGATAAAAGGCGCGCTTTTCGTTCCTGTCCACGCCCTTGCCCGCGAGATAACAGCTCCCCAGATCGCACCGTGCGAGCGCGTTGCCTCCATCCGCCGCCCGACGCAGCCATTCCGCCGCAAGGCGGGCGTTCTTCTCCGTGCCCGTGCCGTACAGAAAGCACAGCCCCGTGCGGCGCTGCGCCTCGGCAAGCCCGCTCTCCGCGGCAAGGCGCATCCACTCGAAAGCGGACTTTGAATCCTGCGGGACGCCGCACCCCGCTGCATAGCACTCTCCCAGCGCGAACTGCGCCGCAGCGTTCCCGCGCCATGCCGCACGACGGAAGTGCTCCGCCGCCTGCGCCGCATCGCACGGAATGCCCTTTCCGTCCCGATACAGGCAGCCTGCCCGATAATGCGCATCGGCATGTCCCGCATCCGCAGCCTGTTTGTAGCATGCGAACGCCTGCGCGTACTCCTGCATTTTTTCATACGCCCTGCCCTGCTCGTAAGCCTGTTCCGCAGCGGGGTCGGACTGTTGTACCGCCTTTTTCGCCATGGTACCCTCCCATCGTTATTATTGTAAACGAACACCGCGCATTTGTCAAGACGTCCGATAAAAAAACGTGCGGGTATATTTTATAAAACGCCGCCCGCCGCGTCAAATGACGCGGCGGGCGGCGCACATCTTTACAGTTACAAAATATCGTTTGCGTAAATGGGGAACTTTTTGCACAGTGCCGCGACCTTTTCGGAAACGGCGGGCACGGCTTCCTCGCGCCTGCGGATGACCTCGGTGACGAGGTCGGCGATCTCCGCAGCCTCCTTCTCCTTCATGCCGCGCGAAGTGACGGCGGGCGTGCCGATCCGCACGCCGCTCGTGACGAAGGGCGACGTCGTCTCGAAGGGAATGGTATTCTTGTTCGCCGTGATGTGCGCGCTGTCCAGCAGGGCTTCCAGCTCCTTGCCCGTCATGTTCTCCTGCCGAAGGTCCAGGAGCATGAGATGGTTATCCGTTCCGCCCGAAACGAGGCGCACGCCGTTCTCGGTAAAGCGCGCCGCCATTGCCGCGGCGTTTTTTACGATCTGCTGCTGATATGTCCTGAACGCGGGGGAAAGCGCCTCCCTGAAGGCGACCGCCTTTGCCGCGATGACGTGCATGAGCGGTCCCCCCTGCGCGCCGGGGAACACCGATTTATCGATGGCTTTGGCGTACTGCTCCCTGCACATGATGGCGCCGCCGCGCGGTCCGCGCAGCGTCTTGTGCGTGGTGGTCGTCACGAAGTCCGCATACGGCACGGGCGAAGGATGCAGCCCCGCCGCAACAAGCCCCGCGATGTGGGCGATGTCCACCATCATCAGCGCGCCCACCTTGTCGCAGATGGCGCGGATGCGCGCGAAGTCGAGGATGCGCGGATAGGCGCTCGCACCCGAGACGATCATCTTGGGCTTGCATTCGAGGGCGATGCGCTCCATCTCGTCATAGTCGATGGTCTCCGTCTCCTTGGAGACGCCGTAGGGAACGATGTTGAAAAAGGTGCCCGAAAAGTTGACGGGCGAGCCGTGCGTCAGATGTCCGCCGTGGGAAAGGTTCATCCCCATGACGGTATCGCCGGGCTTGAGCATGGCGAAATAGACGGCAAAGTTCGCCTGCGCGCCCGAATGGGGCTGCACGTTGGCATGTTCGCAGCCGAACAGCTCCTTGAGCCTGTCGCGCGCAAGGTCCTCCACGATGTCCACGTATTGGCAGCCGCCGTAATAGCGCTTTCCGGGATACCCTTCCGCATACTTGTTGGTGAGATGGCTCCCCATCGCCGCCATGACGGCAGGCGAAACGATATTCTCGCTGGCGATGAGTTCGAGATTGCCGCGCTGACGGGCAAGCTCCTGTTCCATCGCCTTGCAGACTTCGGGGTCGGTGTTTCTGACAGTGGTAAGATCGATCATGTGACAGCTCCGTATCGTTTTCTGTTACGAATATTATAACAGAACGCGCAAAAAATAGCAAGGCATTCGTGGGATGATTTTTCCGTTCCGCCGCCCGATGCGGCACATTGCCGTGCGCGTTCCGCCGCCCCGCGCCGCAATAACGGGAAAAGAGGCGGGTGCTTTGCGCATCCGCCTCCCTTTGCGGGCATTGCCCGTTCAGTTCTTTCGATTCTTTCTGCCCTTGAGCTTTTCAAGGTCCACTTCTTCCACCGTCTTTTCGGAGGGCTTGACGACGAACAGCACGATGATGATGACGGCAAGCACACCCGAAACGGCAAACAGCACGACGGAGACGGTATTGTTTTGCAGCCACTGGGATACCCCGGGAATGACGTCGACGGGGTTGCGGATGTCGACCGCCATATACGACGTGACGGTCGCGCCCGACTGCTCGGTGACGGTCAGCTCCACAAAGTAGACGCCCGAGAGCTGCGGCGTGAAGGAGAGCGAAGATTCGGGATCCCAATCATAGGCATTGTCGGTATCGTCCCATTCCTCGTCATCCTCGGAGACGTCGTCGTTATAGACGTTGATGAGGCGAAGGTTCTCGGCATACTGCGTAAAGACGGACCTTGCATCGTTCACACAGTCGCTGTATGTGGGCGCGTTTTCGAGTTCCGACCTGTCGAAATAATAGAGCGAATAGTCGGAGGCATACCCTTCGAGCGCGATGACCTCGAAGTCATCCACCGAATAATTCCTGTCACGATAGCCATAGTCCTGCGAACCGGGATCCTCGATGGATGCGCCCGTGTAGCCGATGGACACGGAGAACGTGGGAATCTCGGCAATGAGGAATTCCTCGCCGTCGTCGTCATAGCCGACGGTATCCGAGGAGAGTTCCACAAGTTCGCCGTTTTTATCGTACATCTCCATGGCGGCGCCCGCGGAGTCCTCGGCAATGATGCGGAAGGTATACTTGCCCTCCTTATCCACTTCAAAGCGCAGGTTGTTGTAGCTCAGCGATGTCTCGGAGGAAGGAGCAGACCCCACTTCCTGCGATTCGTGCCAATAATAGACGGAGAAGGAGAGGTCGCGGTAGTCGGCGTAGCTGCTTTTAATGAGCCCGCGCAGCGAGGGAAGATAGAGATAGGCGCCCGTGCCCGCAGACGTATTTTCGGCAGCCTCCGTGACGTCGCTCTGATATACCTTGACCGCGTCCGTATATGCCTGTTCCGTCGTATTGGTTTTGCCCGATTCGTCCAACGTGACGCCCGTGTAGGCGGGACCTTCGCGGTCGTCGGGAGAGACAACGATGAAGTCCCAGCTCTGCGCGGAATCGGTGTCGTCCGCAGCGGAAGAGAGCGTCTTGACGATGCCGCCTTCCTCCGACGTGTCGGCGGCGTACCAGGTGAGATAGACATACTGCCCTTCGCTGTTGTCCCTGCCGTCGTCCAGCTCGAAGCGGACGGAGACGTATTCATCCCCCAGCGCATCCGCGGTCGACTGGGCGGGCAGGAAGAAGGTGGACGTCGTCAGCGATTTGTAGGAGCTTTCCTCCCCCTCGTCGGCGATCTCATAAGTGCCGGTACCCGTCTTCTTCGCCATGTAGTAATAGCGGGAGACGGTAACGGAGCTGTCGCACACGTCGATCGCCTCGTAAGAGGTGAAATTGTAGCGCTGACCGAGGCGGAAGGCATACACGCCCTCGTTGACGGCAAGCACGGGCGCAACATTGTCGACTACTTTGCCGTCTGCATCGAGCTTGAAGCTCTGCCCGTTGAGGCTGTGCATGAGCACTTTGACGTTCTCCGCCTCCGTTTCCTCCGCAAAGTCCATCGTGAACGTGATGGGCGTGTTGGGCGTGGAGGAGGAAGAAGAGCGGTATTCCGCATAGTTGCCGCCGATGTTGGTGAAGTCGCCGTTAAGCGATTCGGAAGAAGTGCCCACCGTGACGGAAAATTCCCCGACGTTTTGTCCTTCCTCAAAAGAAACGGCGATGACGTCCGTCACGGACGCGTTGACCTTGCTCCAAGACAGCTTGTCGTTTTCCGTCTCTTGCTCCGAAGCATTTTTGACGGCTGCCTCGATGCTGTTGCCGTCCTCAGCGGGACGGAAGAGGATGCTGTTGACGGACTTTCCTTCCTTGCTGACATTCTCTTCCCCGCTCTCGAAGGAGACGGTGAACAGTTCGAAATCCCCGGAGGCAAAGGCGAACTCCATGGAAAAATACCTGGCGACGCCGGGATTGGCAAGCTCCGTCTGCGCGCTGTCGGCGGGGTCGGCGGGGTCGGCGGCTTCAAACCACTTGTAGGCAAGGTCGCGGCGGAAATGCACATTGCCGCCGTCCGTGAAGGAGAACTGCACAAACTTGTCCCCTTCGCCTTCCGAGGCGCCGACCGTGCCGCCCGAACCTGCCGCAAAGACGGAAGAGGGCGCGTAATTGACGTCGCCGTCCGCCGCATAAGCGCCGACGGGCGCGCCGAATGCCGCCCATGCGCCCAGCACAAGGGAGGCAAGCAGCGCCGCACACAGCGCAAAAATGGTGATAAACCGTACTTTGACCTTGTTCATGAAAAAGCTCCGCACCGCGGCGCATGCGCCGCGAAGGTATTCTGTGTTTGACAATTCCTTATTTTACACGAAAATCCCCCGTTCGTCAAGCGGGAATGCCGCTTCGGACGGAGAATTTGAAAATTTCACCGCGTTTCCACCACGCTTACGCAGGGAGCAGATGGTCCTGGACGTGAAAGAGCTTCCACGGCACGCCGTCTTCGGGAGGACCCGCGACGAACCGCATGCGCTCCTTGGTGACGGGATGGGTGAATGCAAGCGAATACGCCCACAGCGCAAGCCTGCCCTTGACGGCATATTCGCCGCCGTAACGCATGTCGCCGTAGACGGGATGCGCGATGCCCGCAAACTGCACGCGGATCTGATGGCTCCTGCCCGTGTGCAATTTGATGTCCGCAAGGGAGAGCCCGTTCCTTTGTTCGAGGATGCGGTAATCGAGCGCGGCGTATTTCGACCCGTCCGTTCCCTCGGTGGAAAGATAGACCATGTTATTGACGGCATTTTTTTTCAGCCAGCCTTCCAGCTTGCCGCTCGCAGGCTCCACCGTGCCGCCGAGCACGGCAAGATAGCGCTTTTCAAAGTCGCCCGTCTTCATCTGCTCGCTGAGCCGCGCCGCCGCCTTGCTCGTCTTGGCGAACACCATCACGCCGCCCGTGGGGCGGTCGAGGCGGTGCACCAGCCCCAGATAGACGTTGCCGGGCTTGTTGTAGGTGCGCTTGACGTAGTCCTTCAAAAGATCGAGCAGGTTCTCGTCCTTGCTCTCGTCGGGACAGGACGCAAGCCCCTGTTCCTTGACGACGACGAGCAGATGATTGTCTTCCAATAAAATTGTCGGCTCGAACGGTTCATTCATAGAGATAAAGTCCTCCTGCCCCGCAGGGAAGCGGAATGCCTTCTTCGGTCGGGAGCCCCACTTCATACGCCTCCGCCCTGCCGCCCGCGAGCGCGAGCGTCAGGATGTTGGAGAGCACGGTGGGCTGCAATCCCGTTGTGTAACTGTTGATGAGAAAGAAGAGCGGCGCATCGGACAACAGCTGCGCGCACAGCTTCACGAAGGGAAACAGCTCCGTTTCGATCTTCCACATCTCGCCGCCCGGTCCCCTGCCGTAGGAGGGCGGGTCCATGATGACGGCGTCGTATGTGTTGCCGCGGCGCAGCTCGCGCGCGACGAACTTCTTGCAGTCGTCCACGATGTAACGGATGCCCCGTTCGATGCCCGAGAGGCACGCGTTTTCGCCCGCACGCTCCACCATGCCCTTGGCGGCATCCACATGGGTGACTTCCGCCCCCGCCCTGGCGAGCGCAACGCTCGCGCCGCCTGTATAGGCAAAGAGGTTGAGCACCTTTACCCTGCGCCCCGCCTGCACCGCACGGCGGACGATGGCGCCCGTTCTCTCCCAATTGACCGCCTGTTCGGGAAAGAGCCCCGTGTGCTTGAAGCCCATGGGCATCACCTTGAAGGTGAGGTCCTTATAGCCGATATTCCAGAAGGGCGGAAGCTGCCGCTTATACTCCCACGCGCCGCCGCCCTTTTCGCTGCGGCGGTAAACGGCGTCCGTCCCCGGATAGGCAAAGAGGTCGCGCCGGGCGCTCCAGATGACCTGCGGGTCGGGACGCAGCAGGAGATAGTCCCCCCACCGTTCGAGTTTATAGCCGTCGCCCGTGGCGAGCACGGAAAAATCCTTCCAACCGTCTGCAATGCAAAGCATAAGGATATTATAGTAAAAAACGGCGGTTTTGTAAAGAAAAAACCGCCGTTCCCGATAAAATTTCCTGCGCTGCGCAGCGCGCCGCATGTTCCGCGCCCCCTTTCGGCAGGCGCCCGTCCGCTATTTGCGGAACACGAGCACGGAAAAGCTGTGCGGCGGAAGGAGCGCGGCGCGCGCGGACGTGGGTGCCACTTCGACGGGCACGAGTTTTTCGGGCTGCTCCGCCGTGTTGCAGTCGGAAAGCGCCCCCGCCATCTGCACGATGCGCAGCATGTCGCCGAAGGCGAAGTCTCCCTCCACCTCCGCCGCGACTTCCTTGTCCGTCGCGTTGACTGCCTTCACATAGGTGAGGTCGCCCGACGAGGTGGCGGACACATACACGCCCGCCGCGTCGGATACCGCCTTGTAAGAGACGTCGCCCGTGTAAAGCGAATACATCTTCTGCACATGATAGTTGACGGAACCGAACGCGCGGCACGCGTCGAACCAGATGAGGTCGGGGCTCCACTGCGTATAGCCGATGCGCGCAAGCAGGGGCGCATACGACTTCATGACGACGACGTCCGCATTGCGCTCCGTGCCCGTCATGAACGCGGCTTCGGCGAGCGCGCCCTCCCACACGTTGCCTTCGGGAGAAAGGCAGTTTGCCTTTCCCTCGATATGGGCGGCATATTCCCCCACATAAACCTTACCCGCGCGGGGATATTCGTCATACATGCCGACATGGTCATACAGCCATCCGGGGGGAGCGTAGAAATGTTCGTCCGAAGCATAGACGAAGTTCGCGTCCTTGGCGAGCGCGTTCCGCGTCCACTTCCACGCGTCCTTGCTGCGCGGCGTGTCCGTATCGGGTCCCACCGTGCCGATGATCTTGATGTCGGGATATTTTTCGCGCACGCGGGCGGAGAACAGGGCAAAACGGCGATAAAAATCGCTCTGCGCCGTCTCCCACTGTTCGTTGCCGAGCCCGAGATATTCCAGCCCGAACGGTTCGGGATGTCCCATCTCCGCGCGCACCCTGCCCCAGACGGTATCCGTTCCGCCGTTTGCAAACTCCACCACGTCGAGCGCCTCCTGAATGTACGCTTCGAGCGCGGGATCGTCCAAGGCGACCGCCTCGTCGGACATATACTGACAGGCAATGCCCAGACCGAGAACGGGCAGGGGCTTTGCGCCGAGATATTCGCAGAGGCGAAAATATTCATAATAGCCGATGCCGAGCGTCTGCCCGTAATGGGAGAACTGCGAGCAGAAATCCCCCTCGCGGGAGGCGCCGTGCACCGCCCAGCGGTTCCAATTGTGTTTTCTGCGTTCGGGCTGCCCCACCGAACACTTCCACTGATAGCGGTTGGCAAGGGAGTTCCCCTCCACGACGCACCCGCCCGGAAAGCGCACGAAGCCGGGACGCAGTTCTTTGAGCAGGACGGCGAGGTCGCGGCGGAACACGCCGAAGACGGCATTTTCCGGCATGAGGGAAAAGGCGTCGATATGCACCGCGCCGGGCTTGTCGAGCGTGAAGGCAAACGCCGCGCCCGCACAGTCCGCTTTCGCACGCACGCGGTAGGCGTACCGATGCCACTTTCCGTCCGCGCGCAGCTTGGCTTTGACTTCAAAAACCGCACCCGTAGCCGTATAGACCCCCGCACGGGCGAACCCGCGCAGGTCATAAGAGCGCACCCAAAAGCTCAGGCGGAGCACGTCGCCCTTTTTCAGGAAGATGCCGTCATACGCCTTGTTCCTGACGCCGCACTTTTCCGCCTGCGTCACGACGCGCAGATAGTGCGGGTTTTCCGCGTAAAGCGGTCTGTCGTCCTTCACCTTGCACGCGACGGACGCGCCCGCGGGATACGCCTCCCACGCATAGCCGCCGTCCTGCTCGGCAAGGAAGGCGCCGATCTTGCCGTGCGCCCGCTTTGCCTCGAAATTGCGGTTTTCCAAAAGCTCGGCATACAGCCCGCCGTCCGCCGCGTAGTTGATGTCCTCAAAAAATATCCCCAGCCCGCCCGCGGCAACGGGCACGCTGTGTTCTTGGGAAAGCGTTATTTTCATTGTGTTCTCCACGCCCCGCAATGGGGCATCCGTTCTCGGTAAGCTATCTCTATTATAGCACGCCGCAGGCAAAAGCGGAAGCCCCTCGGATGACTTTTTTGCAAAAATCCGTCATAATTTTTCGGGAACGTCCCCTTCGTTTGCGCAAAAACCCACGCGGAACGTGCTGCCGACCCCCTCGCGGCTCTCGACGGTGAGCGTCCAGCCCTGTTTTTTGCACAGCTTTTTGACGACGGAAAGCCCCAGCCCGAACCCGCCGTTCTTGCCGTTGTGCGACTTGTCCACCGTAAAGAACCTGTCGAAAATACGTTCGAGATTTTCCTGAGCGATGCCGATCCCCGTATCGGAGACGGTGAACGCCTCCCGGGTGAGCAGAACGCTGACGCTCCCCCCGTCCCGGTTGTAGCGCACGGCATTGCGGATGATGTTGCCGAAGATCTCCGTCACGCGCTCCTGACGGGACATGAGCAGCACGCCGTCCGCGATCTCGGAGAGCAGAACGACGTTGCGCTCGCGGAATTCGGGCGCAAGCGCCGCGAGCGTCTCGCGCGCGATGTGGGACGCGTCCACCTCATAGACGGGCAGTTCCTCGCTGTCGATCTCGCTGTAATTGATGATGGACGCGACCAGACTTTGCAGCCGCTCGCTCTGGGTGAGAATGGTCTGCGCCGCGCGGCGGGAACGTTCCGCATCCAGCCCGCCGGAGGCGAGCAGCTCGGAAAATCCGCGGATGGAGGTGAGCGGCGTGTTCATCTCATGCGTCACGTTGGCGATAAATTCATCCTTGGACTGCTTGGCGCGCAGCACTTCCCCCCGCTCCTCTTCCAGCTCTTTGACGCGCGCCTCGGCATCCTCGTTCATGCGGTTGACGAGCCGCGCAAAGGGCGCAAGTTCGGGAACGGCGGGCTCCACCCGCTGTTTGCAGGCGGCGTCGCGGGCGAGCTTTTCGAGCGGTTTTAAGATAAATCCCGTGGAGAGATAGGACAACAGCAGACAGACCGCCGCGTCCGCAAGCAGGAAGACCGCCACGGCGGGCAGCGTGTCGAGATAGATGCTCCACGCCGACTGCGTCCGCTCCGCGATGCGCACGAGATACCCGTCAAAGCGCTTGCAATAGTAGAGGTATGCCTCCCCCGTCGTGGAGGAAGTGCGCGCGTCGAACCCCTCCCCCTCCGCGATCGCCTTCCGTACTTCGGGGCGCAGCGCGCGGGAGGAACTGTCCGCATCCTCGGAATCGGCGAGAAACTCCCCCTCCGCCGTCAGAAAGGTGATCCGCGCGCCGCCCAGCGCATCGGAGAGCGCTGCGGCATACTCCGCATCCAGCATCTCCGCGGTACGCGTCCCGTCAAACGCAGCCATGTAAGCGCGCAGATACCGCTGTGAATCGGCAATGCCCCGGTTGTAATAGATCTGGGCGGAGACGACGGAAAAGACGATGAGCGCCACGGCAGTGATGGCGAATCCGATCCACATGATGCGTTGTTTCATATCACTCTCCTTTGCAGCCCCGTCCCATGCGAAAAAAGGGGCGTGCGCCCCTTAGTCTGCGATAAATTTATATCCGACGCCGAACACCGTTTCGAAATTGAGCCCGAGCTTTCGGAGCCGCGCGATGTGGTTGTCCAGCGTGCGCGTCTCCCCGCCGTCATATCCCCAGACGTCGGTCAGGATGGTCTCGCGCGGAAGCACCTTACCCTCGTTCGCCATGAAATAGCGCAGGAGCTGATATTCCTTATTGCTCAATTCGAGCGGCTTGCCGCGGTACGTCACCGTCATATTTTCGGGATCGAGCACGACGGAACCCGCGCGCAGGCGGTTGGTCTTACGGACGCGCCGCAGCGCCGCATTGACGCGCGCGATGAGCTCGAGAACGCCGAAGGGCTTGGCGATATAGTCGTCCGCGCCCGCGTTGAGCCCCTTCACCTTGTCCGTCTCCTTTCCGAGCGCGGAGAGCATGATGACGCAAAGATCGGGATAGCGCGCTTTGAGGCGCGCGAGCACTTCCAGCCCGTTGCCGTCCGCAAGCATGATGTCCAGAAGAACGACGTCGGGCAGGTGTTCCTCAACGGCTGCAAAAAACGCCTTCACCGTCGGGAACGTCCGGCAGGAGATGCTGTGCATATCGAGCGTGCATTGGACGAGTTCGCAGATGCTCTCGTCATCTTCCAAAAGATAAACTTGTTCGTTCATGGCTTAGTCGATGGAGTGCGCAATGTAGGTGAGGTGATCGGCGGCACGCTCCAGATTCCCCACGAGGTTGATAAAGACGCTGGAATTCTGCGGCTGACACTTGCCTTCGTTGAGGCGCTTGATGTGCTTGTTGACGAGCGTGCGGCGGTAGTTGTCGATCTCGTCCTCGATGGCGTCCGCCTCTTTGAGGCAGGCGTAATCCTTTTCGAGAAAGGCGGTCAGGCAGGCGTCGTACAGCTTTTTGATCTTGTCGAACATCTCCTGCGTCATCGAGAGAAATTCCCCCGAAAAGACAAGTCCGTCCCGCTCGTAATGGTCGGTATATTTGGTGACGTTGTCGGCGAGTTCGCCGATACGCACGATGTCGTTGAGCACATAATGCATGCCCGAAATGGTCTTTTCGTCCTCCATGACGAGGGAGGACGCGGAGAGCTTTACAAGATACTCCACCGCCGCACGGTTGGCTTCCGCAAGTTTCGCGTTCCGCGCCTGCACATCCTGCTTGACGGACGTATCCTTCCTTTCAAAGGCGTCGAACGCTTCGGTGAGCGTCGCCATCGCGTAGGTGACCATCTTCCCCATCTGCGCATAGAGATGACCGAGCGCAACGGAGGGCTGCAACAGCAGGCGCTCGTCCAGCCCGCCCATGACGCCGTCCTCCGCGGGCTGCTGCTTTTTCTTATCCCGCACGATGTGCTCCGCAAGCCAGACAAAGCCCTTGGCAAAGGGCAGGAAAAGAGCGGTGCAGATGAGGTTGAAAAAGGTGTGAAAGAAGGAGATCTGCCATTCGATACTGTCGGGGAACATCTTGGTGAGCACGAGCTCGGAAAAGGACGTGTTGAAGGGCAGGAACAGGCACAAAAAGACCGTGAAGACGACGGCGCCGAAACAGTTGAACATGAGATGCACGAGCGCGGCGCGGCGGGCATTGGTGCTTGCGCCGATGGAGGAAAGGAGCGCCGTCACGCAGGTGCCGATGTTGGAGCCGATGATGGCAAAATAGACGCCGTCGCCCACGCCGCCGATGACGATCCCGTGCGCGGCAAGCGCAATGATGATGCTCGTGACCGCCGAGGAGGATTGGACGAGCGCCGTGACGACCGCGCCGATGAGGATGAGCAGGATGGGATTGTTGATCGCCGCAAAGATGGGAGAGATGGCGGCGCGGATGCGCTCGTCCCCCATCGCGTCCGACATGTACGCAAGCCCGACAAAGATGAGCCCCAGCCCCGCAAGGATGCTGCCGACCGTCTTATGATTGTCCTTCTTGCACAGCATCATCATGAACGCGCCGACGATGGCAAGCAGGAAAAAGAATTTGGAGATATCCACCGTGCCCAGCGAGGCGATCCACGCCGTGACGGTGGTCCCGATATTGGCGCCCATGATGATGGCGGTCGCCTGAAACAGCGTCATGATGCCCGCATTGACGAGCCCGACGACCATGACCGTCGTTGCGGCGGAACTCTGAATGATCGCCGTCACCGCCGTTCCGATCCCGACGCCCGCAAGACGGTTGTTCGCCGTCTTGTTGAGCATGTTTTTGAGGCTCCCGTGCGCAAGGCGGGACATGTTTTCCGACATGATCTCCATGCCGATGAGGAAACACCCCATGCCGCCGAGCATCTGCAAAATCAGATAAACGTAATCCATAACTCTCTTCCCAACGTATAATGTGCCGAAACAAACAAGTCCATTATACCGAGAACAGAGCGCTTTGTCACCCGATTTTCAATAAATTGAAATAAGTTTTTTGTGCAGGACGAGCGCCGCCTTCCCCTGCGCGTGCGGTCACTGATATTCCTTGTGCACACCCGTCACGAGGTACTTTGCCCATTCGCTGACGTTGACGGCGTAATCGCCGATCTTTTCGAGATACTTGGCGATCATCAGAAGCTGCACCGCCTGGTCCGCGACGGAGGCGTCGGTGGCGATGCGGTCGATGAGTTCCTGCTTGACCTCGTTGAACAGCGCGTCCATTTCGTCGTCGGCATGGATGACCATGTCCGCGCCGCCCACGCTTTCCCCCAAAAAAGATTCGACGCTCTGATGGATCATCGCCACCGCAAGATCGCCCATGCGCGCGATGTGTTCGGGTTCTTTGAAGAGCTTGTCGTCGGGGAACTGCCGCACGATCTCGCCGATGTCCGCCGCCTGATCGCCGATGCGCTCGACGTCGGTAATGACTTTGAGCGCCGTCGTCACCTTCACGAGGTCCTTTGCGACGGGCTGCTGCTTCAAAAGGATGCGCATGCACTTCTTTTCGATGGCGATTTCGAGGTCGTCCACCTCCCTGTCCGTCTCCGCAACGGAGGCGCCGAGCGCCCTGTCCAGCGTCTTCAAGGCGCTGACGGCGTCCGCGATCATCCGTTCCGTGACGGTGCACATCCTGCCGAGCGTCTCGTGCAGGTCGTCGAGTTCTTCGTCAAAATATTTTCTGGGTGCCATAATTGCTCCTTCCGAAATCACTTTTTTGTCAGCCGTCCGAGCGGGCGGCTGCTGCTTCAAGCGGCAAAATGCCGCAAAAGTTCCGTTTGCCCCGCCGCCCGCCCCTCTTGCCCCGGTTTTAACCGAATCTGCCCGTGATGTAGCGCTCCGTCTCGGGATGGGAAGGCGCGGAGAACACCTGCTCGGTGTCCCCCATCTCGATCATCTCGCCCAGCAGGAAAAACGCCGTCTTATCCGAGATGCGCGCCGCCTGCTGCATGTTGTGCGTGACCATGACGATGGTGACGTCCTTTTTTAGCTCCTCGCACAGCTCCTCGATCTTGCCCGTGGAGATGGGGTCGAGCGCGGAAGTCGGCTCGTCCATCAGAAGGATCTGCGGCCCGACCGCGAGCGCGCGCGCAATGCAGAGGCGCTGCTGCTGTCCGCCCGAAAGCCCCAAAGCCGACTTGTTGAGGCGGTCCTTGAGTTCATCCCACATGGCAGCCTGCTTTAAGGAGCGCTCGACGATCTCGTCCAGTTCCCCCTTCTTGCGGATGCCGAAGGTGCGGGGGCCGTAGGCGATGTTGTCGTACACGCTCATCGGGAAGGGATTGGGTTTCTGGAACACCATGCCCACGTTCTTGCGCAGCGCCGAGAGGTCCACGCCCCTGTCGTAAATGTTCAGCCCGCCGATGATGATCTCCCCCACCACGCGGCAGCCCTCCACCAGGTCGTTCATGCGGTTGAGCGTCTTGATGAGGGTGGACTTGCCGCAGCCCGAGGGACCGATCATCGCCGTGATCTGATATTTGGGCATCTCCATGTTGATCTTTTTGAGCGCCTGGAACTCACCGTAAAACAGGTCGAGGTCCCTGACCGTGATGGCGAGTTCGCCGGAGAAGTCAAAGATATCAAGAGAATCTGACTTCTTTTTCTTTTCATGCCGATCAACAGTTTCTGGCTGAGGCTGCTCTATCGTATTTTTTTTCTGAAATAATCCCATTTTGTATTCCTTACCTCTTTTTCTTAACACGCCTTTGAATTAGATAAACACAGAAGTTAAGCAATGCCGTTATAATCAGCAAAATAACAGCCGTTGCATATGCTTGGTCATAGCCAAGGCCACTAGACGGTTCTGCCCAACACATATACAGGAACACCGTAAGCGTACTTGCCATGTTGCCCGGATTAGCCGCAGCCCCTATCGTAGTAATCAACATGCCTGATGTGTAGATGAGTGCCGCCGACTCGCCGACGATGCGCCCGATGGCAAGGATCGCCGCCGTGGCAATGCCAGGAAACGCCGAGGGGAGCACAATCTTGAAGATTGTGCGAACCTTGCTGGCTCCCAAGCCGTAACTTGCCTCGCGCAATGATACAGGCACAGCAATTAATGCTTCTTCTGTCGATCGAATGATGGTCGGAAGAACAACCAGAACCATCGTAAACGAACCGGCCCAAACGGAATAACCGAAAAGCTCTACAAAAAGTAAGTTGCCAAAAAGACCAAATACAATAGACGGAACACCGGAGAGCGTATCAACAAACGTGCGGATAACCTTGACAAGCTTGCTGCCAGGTTTTGCATATTCCACCATAAAAATTGCTGCACCAATGCCGAGCGGAAGCGAAATGGCAAGCGTAATGAGAATGGTATATGCTGTGGAAATAAAAGCAGGAACCAGCGACGGGTGCTGATAGGTTGATTCTCCGAATAGGAAATCCCACTTCAGATTGGGAATGCCGTTAATCAATATAAACAGAATCAACGCTGCTAGAACCACTACAACAACGAATGCCAGCACAATTGCAACGTATTTAAGAATTTCAGGAATGAGTCCCTTTTTCTTGTATACAACGGCAGTTTTTTCGCCATTGAGCACCTTGTTCCCACGTTTGCCCTTGAATTCTTTTGGAACAAGATTAATCGAAAAATTAATGATCAGCACAAGTACGAGCAAAACAAAGCCCGTAGCAAACAGCGCGCTGAACAATGTATTCCCCTGCGAGGCATCTGCAAATTCCATAGCGATATTGGTTGTCAGTGTACGGATGGGCTGAAACAATGAGGTTGGGAAGCTGACACTGCCACCCGAAACCATTGCAACAGCCATCGTCTCGCCCACGGCTCTGCCGATGCCCAGGATGAGCGCCGAAATAATACCCGAGCGTGCCGCGGGGAATACCACACGGAACACCGCCTGCGCCTTGGTGTTGCCCATGGCGAGAGCGCCCTCAAAGTAGTGCTCGGGAACAGCTTCCAGGGCGTTCTTTGCAAGCGAGGTTACTGTCGGAATGATCATGATGGCAAGCACCAAAGAACTTGCCAGAGCACCTTTCCCAATATAATACACATCCCCGCCACGAATCAGATTGAGAATAACAGCTACACCGAAGTAACCGAATACAACAGACGGAATTCCCGCAAGTAATTTGATAACCTGATCGAAGAAGGTGCGCAGATTGATCTTATTGAAACCATTCACAACCTTTTGCAAAAACTTGTTCTGACCATTGTAGCGCAGATGAAATTTATCCGGACACCAGAACACGAGGAAAATCGCCGTAAAGATGCCAATGGTTCCGCCAATGAGAATAGCTCCCAATGTAACAACGATAGAACTAACAAGCATTGGCAGAATGCCATATTCATCGGAATTATGATTCCAGCGTGTTCCGAACAGAAACTGAAAAACACCCACCTCACGGAATGCCGGGATCGAGGCATATAAAATGTAACCGATGATCCCGAAGACGGCAAGGATAGAAAGGGATGCGCAGACAAAAAACAGATATTTTGCCATGCCGTCTTTAAAACGCGTCACATTGATATCCCCTCTCTTTCCGTGAGCGGGAGCCGGATTTTCTGGACTGTTTGCAGCAGTTTGTACCATTGTTTTTCTCCGTGCAAATTCCGCCGAGGAATATTGATCCCCGACGGAACTGTATCATAATTTTTGTATAAAAACGTTTGCGTCAGGCAATCTGGATAGGCGTACCATTCATGTACAAGTTATAGAGCTGATCGAATGTAACATTCGTCAAACGCACGTCCTTCTGCACAATAACCGCAATTCCATCGAGTGCGATCGTGTGCGCCTCAAGCTGACTGGTGTAAGACTCGCCAAGTTCTCTGGAAATCATACCCATATCATTATTTCCAGCAACCGCATCCGTCTCACCTTGACCAGAACCCGAGCCAGACAGATTTATCGTAAAGTTTTTGCCGGGATTGGCTTCTTGGAATGCAGGAATAATAAAGTCACGCATCAAAGGCTGCACAGAGGTCGAACCGGTAAGCGTGAGCGTCGTTTCATCTCCCTCATAAGGTACATAAGCCACGGGATTTTCCGCCTGCCCGATATAGTCTTCATTGACAAGCGCCTGTCCCTCAGTACTCTCAATAAAAGAAATGAAGTTCTTTGCAAGGTCGCTCAGATCGTCGTAACTTTTATAAACAAGGTTAAAAGGACGGGAAAGTTTATAATCGCCAGATTCGATGTTGGCAACTGTCGCATCGACGCCATTGACCTGTACTGCCTTAATCTTATCTGTGTTCGCCGCAACTGCTCCCAAAGAAATATAGCCAAGCGATTGAGGATTGGCAGCAACATCCGCAATAACCGTTCCCGTTTCGTTGGAATACTGCACATTTTCAGCAAAATCAAGACCGTCATCATTACGCGCCTCGTCAATAGACTTACCATCGCTATTAACGACTAACTCATTGAACGCTCCATACGTGCCTGAGCTGGCCGGACGCGAAAACGCAACTGTGATTTGCGTGATGCTCGCACCATCCGTTCCGCACCCTGCCATCAAGCCCACTGCCGTGACGGACATTGCAGCCGCCAAACCAATCGCAAGAATCTTCTTCTTCATTGTCTTGTTACTCCTTTTCTTCTTTCCTTTTTTTTGTTTTGTGCCTATATCATATCACGCAGTTGTAAATATCCCCGCACAAATTTGTCACGAAGTTGTAAATTCTTTTGCCGATTTGTAAAAAATTTTTTACAACTTGTCCGCCTTTTATTCCTTATATTTATTATGCGCACAAAACAAACCGAAATACCCGCCAATCGAAACTGCAACCTCTTGCCCCCCTTAACACTTGTTTTAAGGGGGGATGTCCGCAGGACAGGGGAGATTGTGCTCTCCACATTCTGCGAGGGGATTCTTCGCTGCGGGCTACGCCCTCCGCTCTGAATGACGTGGTACCTTCACGTAGCCTTCCCCCTCGGGGGAAGGCTAACATACGCATTCGCCCCCAAGGGGAAGCCTTTCCAAATGCTGACAGGGAACGCCGCCCGACACATTTGCGTCGGGCGGCGTTCCAAATATAATCGATTTACAATTCCATGATCTCGCCGTAGGGCTTGTTCAGAATATAGCGCGCGACGGTGAGCAGATTGCCGTCGCGGTCGGTTTTCTCCTCTAGCGCAAACCAATCGGGATGGCGCAGCGCCTTGACTGCGATGTCGTCCCAAAGGTAGCACCCCTTTTCGCCCGAGACGAAGGTCATCTCCCGCGCCCGCCGCGCGATCGCGGCAAGCAGTCCGCCGCCCGCGGGCGGAGCATTCTGAATGTTCAAAAGAGGGTGGCGGCAGGTATCCATCGTCACGGCGGTGTGCGCGCACATGCGCACGGCGGCGGTAAACGCCTCCTTATTCAGCGCATGGTTGAATTCGTAGCCGTGGAAATTGGGTTGTTCGGCAATGTTCCCGCCCATAAACACGAACCTGCGCGGCGTTTTGCGCTGCAGCATGCGCGGAACGAGCGTCATGGGGCCGAGGCTCAAAAGGTCGTACTCCCCCTCAAAGTCTGCCAGCCACGCGGCAAACGGGGCAACGGGCGACCGAAAACCGTCCGCATCCGCGAACAGGTCCCCCATTCCGTCGCCGCCGTGAATGGTCTTGAGAAATTCGCAGGGCTGCGCCTCCTGCGTCGTGTCCACGACGGTGAGCGGCACCGTTCCGAACGGAAGGTGCGCCGCAAGTTTTTTGGCGTTTTCCAGCGACACTTCGGGCGGCACGTTCCCCCCGACGGCAACGAGCACCGCCTCCGAATAGCCGTCCTGCGCGGCGTGCGCAAGCGCGTCCACCGTCGCCGCGGCGTCGTCCAGACCGTAATCACAAAAAAGAACGAGTTTCATATTCCCATTATAGCACGATGCGCCCCTTTTTACAAGAGGCGCATCGAAAAATGTATGACGTTACATGATATTTTTGACCGTGCGCGGGAAGAGCACGACGTCGCGGATGTTCTCCATGCCCGTCACATACATGACGAAACGATCGAACCCCAGCCCGAACCCGCCGTGCGGCGCGGTGCCGAACTTTCTCAAATCGAGGTACTGTTCATAGGCGGCAAGGTCCATGTTCCGTGCCTGCATGGCGGCAAGCAGTTTGTCGGGGTCCGCCTCGCGCTCGCTCCCCCCGATGATCTCGCCGATGCCGGGCACGAGCAGGTCGGTCGCCGCCACCGTCTTTCCGTCGGGATTTTGTTTCATGTAGAAGGACTTGATCTCCTTGGGGTAGTTGACGACGAACACGGGCTTTTTGTACACCTGCTCGGTAATGTATTTTTCGTGCTCCGTCTGCAGATCGCACCCCCACTCGACGGGGAACTGGAATTTGACGTCCGCCTTTTTCAGAAGTTCGATGGCGTGAGTATATTCGAGCACGGCAAACTTGTTTTCCACGATGTTGGCAAGTTTTGCTTTCAGCCCCTGTTCCATGAACCGGTCGAAGAAGTCCATTTCGGCGGGACATTCCGCAAGAACGGCGCGGACGACAGATTTTATCATGTCCTCCGCGACCTCCATCACCTCCGGAAGCTCGGCGAACGCGATCTCCGGCTCCACATGCCAGAACTCGGCAAGGTGGCGCGTCGTGTTGGAATTCTCGGCGCGGAAGGAGGGTCCGAAGGTATAGATCCTGCCCAGCGCCATGGCGGCGACTTCCCCTTCGAGCTGCCCGGAAACGGAAAGCCCTGCCTTGACGCCGAAGAAATCGTCCTTATAATATGCCGTCTCGCTCTCGTACTTTGCGTCCCACGGCTGCGTTGTGACGCGGAACATCTCCCCCGCGCCCTCGCAGTCGCTCGCCGTGATGAGCGGCGTATGCATGTAATAGAACCTGTGCTCGTGAAAATAGCGGTGGATCGCCTGCGCCGCCACGCTCCTGACGCGGAACACGGCGGAGAAGGTGTTTGTGCGCAGCCGCAGATGGGGAATGGTGCGCAAAAAGTCGAGCGTGGTGCGCTTTTTCTGGATGGGAAAATCACCGGGGCACTTTCCGAGAAGCGTCACTTCCGCCGCGTTGAGCTCCGCGCCCTCCCCCTTGAACGCCTTGACGACGGTGCCCTTCACCGCAACGGACGCACCGCACTTGGTGCATTCGGGGTCAAGGGAGAGCTTCGCCTTGTCCACAACGGCTTGCAGGCGCAAAAAGCTCGTTCCGTCCGTCAGTTCGAGGAAGGCGACGGCGGCGGAATCGCGCGCGGTGCGCACCCAGCCGCAGACGGTGACTTCACTCCCAAGGAGCGTCTTGTCCTGCAAAACGCTCGCAATATCGATATGCTTCATGTTATTCCTCTGTCAGAATGACGGCGGCGCTGCATGCTGCCATCTTACCGTCCTTGGGCGCCTCGCCGACGCCGAACAGCAATTGCCCTTTGAGCGAAACGGGAACGCGCACTTCCCTGTCCGCGGGGTTGAGCGCGACGACGATGCGCTCGCTCTTTGCCTTGCGTTCGTAGACGAAGGGATATTTTCCCTTTTCGGCATACAGCGGCGCGAACTCGCCGAACGATTGCAGCGCCTTATGCGCCTTTCTCAGCGCAAGCAGTTCCTTCACCGCGGAAAGCAGGGAGTTCTTGTCCTTTGCCTGTTCTTCGACCGTGGGCGCATCCGCCGAGGGGTCGAAGGGAAGGTAGGACGTCGCCGACGAGGTGAACCCGAAGCCCGTCCTCTTTTCCCACTGCATGGGCGTGCGCGACCCCGTGCGGAAGTAGCCGCCCTCCTTGGAGGTGATGTCGGGAAGGTAGCGCATGCCGATCTCGTCGCCGTAGTAGATGAAGGGCGCGCCCGGCATGGTCAGGAGGAAGGCAAAGCAGATCTTCAGATCGCGCACATCCTTCCCGAATGCGAGGCGGCGCATATCGTGGTTGCCCGACGGGATGCAGATGAGCCCCTTGCCCTCGGTGGAGGCAAGGTCCGCGGAATAGGTGTCGAGGAAGGCGGTGATGTCCCCCGTTCCCTCCTTTGTGAAGAAGGGCTGATCGCGGAAGAGCGCCATGTAGGCGGGAGGTCCGAAGTGCAGCATGAAATCCATATGGAAGCCGCCCGCGATGGACTCCTTCGGCACGCCCCATTCGGAGACCATGGCGCAGTGGGGATATTCCTTGTCGAGGAAGGCACGGAAATCCTGCCACAGGCGGATGTTCGCGGGGTGACCGATGTCGTCCTCTTTTATGAGGCTCGCCGCCATGTCGACGCGGAAGCCGTCCGCCCCCAGATCGAGCCAGAAGCGCATGATGTCCTTGATCGCCTCACGCGTGGCGAGCGCGCCTTCGGAGTCGGGCGCAAGCTGCCACGGGCGGTTTTGATGCGCATAGCCGTAGTTGAGCGCGGGCTGGTGCGAGAAGAAGTTGACGACGGCGGCGCCGTTGCGGTCGGAGATGCCGCGCAGGGTCGCATATTCCCCCGCGCCCTCCCATGCGTCGCCCGTCCAGACGTAGCGGTCGGTGTATTCGTTTTTCTCCGCCTTCATGGACTCCTTGAACCACGCATGGTCGAAGGAAGTATGCCCCGGCACGAGGTCAATGAGAACGTGCATGCCGCGCTTGTGCGCCTCTTCAAAGAAGCGCTTTGCATCCTCGTTCGTGCCGTAGCGGGGCGCGATCTTTTTGAAGTCGCGCACGTCGTAGCCCGCATCGCCGAAGGGAGAATCGTACCACGGATTCACCCAGATGGCGTTGCAGCCGAGGTCCTTGATGTAATCCAGGCGGGAGATCATGCCGGGAATGTCGCCGATGCCGTCGCCGTTCGAGTCCTGAAAGGACTGCGGATAAATTTCGTAAAAGACGGCATCCGAAAGCCATGCAGGAAGTTTGTTCATTGTGTTCACCTTCATTTTGAATTTTTTTATATCCGTTCCCCGAAACAGTTCTCAATATGCGCGGGCAAAGATGACGGTGCTTTCCGCCTTTTTGCCGCAGACGACGCACGTCTCGGAGGTGTTCTCACCGTCCAGCACGCGCGCGGTCGCCTGCGCAAATTCTTTGACCTTGTCCTCACAGGCGCGGCAGCCGCACCAACCCGCACGGACGAAGTTGCCGCCTTCCACCCCCGCGAGCAGCTCTTCGAGGGACGCGGCGCGCACGATGCGCTTTTCCATGCGCGCCTTGGCGGAAGCGTACATGTTTTCGGAAATTTCTTTGAGCAGCGCCTGCACGCTCTGAACGGCGGCATCCAGCGCGTACTCCCCTTTTTCGAGCGTATCGCGCCGCGCCATCATGCACTTGCCCGCCTCCAGATCGCGCGGGCCGAGCTCGATGCGCACGGGCACGCCCTTCATCTCCCACTCGTTGAACTTCCAGCCGGGTGAATTTTCGCTCTCGTCCAACACAACGCGCACGCCCGCGGCGGCAAGTTTTTGTTTGAGATCGCGGCACGCCTCCAAAACGCCCGCCTTTTGGGATGCGATGGGCACGATGACGGCTTGCACGGGCGCGACGACGGGGGGCATCACAAGCCCGCGCTTATCGCCGTGCGTCATGATGAGCGCGCCGATGAGGCGGGTGGAGACGCCGAACGACGTCGTATATCCGTATTTCAAAGCGCCGTCCTTATCGAGGAACTGAATGCCGAACGCCTTGGCGAAGTTCTGCCCCAGATAATGGGTGGTGCCCGCTTGAAGGCTCTTGCCGTCGTGCATCATCGCCTCCATGCCGAAGGTGGCGACGGCGCCCGCGAACTTCTCCTTCTCCGTCTTGCGCCCCGTCAGAACGGGCATCGCAAGGCAGGTCCTTGCAAACTCTTCATAGACGGCGAGCATTTTCAGCGTCTCCTCCATCGCCTCCTCTTCGGACGCGTGGACGGTGTGCCCTTCCTGCCACAAAAATTCGCTCGTGCGGAGGAAGGGACGGGTGGTCTTTTCCCAGCGCATGACGTTCGCCCACTGGTTCATGAGCACGGGCAGATCGCGGTAAGATTGGATCCACTTGCCGTACATGCTGCCGATAATGGTCTCGGACGTGGGACGGATGACGAGGGGCTCGGCGAGCTTTTCCCCGCCCGCGTGCGTCACGACGGCGACTTCGGGCGCGAACCCTTCGACGTGCTCCGCCTCCTTCGTCATGAAGCTCATGGGAATGAGCAGCGGGAAATAGGCATTTTCAATGCCGGCCGCCTTGAAGCGCCCGTCCAGCTCGCGCCGGATATTTTCCCAGATCGCATATCCGTAGGGGCGGATGACCATCGTCCCCTTGACGGGTCCGTAGTCAACGAGCTTGGTTTTGACGACGACGTCCGTGTACCACTGCGGAAAATCGGTATCGATATCCGCGATCTGTTCCACAAAAGTATCCTTTGCCATGGTTGTGCTCCGTCCGCGCACGCGCGGTACAAATTAAAAAGATATGGTCATTATACCATATCTTTTTGCGTTCGTCCAACGTTTGAAGGGGGACTTTTGGCGCCGCGCGAGAAAATTCTTGCAAGAACGGGATAGAGCAGCAGGACGCTGACGGCGGCGCACACCGTCTGCGGCAGCATGGCGAGAAATCCCGTATAGAAATAGGCGAGCGCGGCGTCCGCCGTGTAGCTGTAAAAAAGCGGCGTCAGAACGTCGTCCAGCAGCGTAAAGAGCACCGTAAAGAAGGCGGCAAGCACCGCGAACGGGAGCACTTCCCCGCGCTTTCCGGACAGGAGCAGCACAACGAACGCGGCGAGCAGCGCGCACATCACGCCGAAGAGCGCCCATGCCATGCCGCGGATGCGTCCGAGCGCAAGCGCCCCGACGGGCAGCGGAGCGAGCGCCGCAACCAGCGCGCCGCCCGCAAGCAGCACGATAAGAACGGGCGCGGCACGGCTGCCGATGCGGCGCCCCGCCGTTCCGAAAAAGAGCGCGAACGCGTTGAAATAGACGAGATACAGCACGACGACGTTCGCATAAAACCCGAACAGAAAACAGCGCAGCAGCGAAAACGCCGTCGCCGTCAGCATGCCCGCCCGCCATCCGAAAAAGACGCAGAAGGACAAAAAAAGCACCGTCACGAGCTCCGCGCCCGGCACGAACGAGAGCACGAACTGCACCACGAGCAGCAGCGCGCACATGACCGACGAGAGCGCGACGAGCCGCGCAGGACTGCGCAAAACGCGTACCCGCGCTGGGTTATCGGCAGATTTGTTCATATTGCAGTATAGACGAGCGCATATACGGCGCCCTCTTCGAGCGGCAAAAGCGAAACGCCGAAGCGCGCCGATGCCAAGGTCTCCCCCGCATATTCCCACGTTCCCCACGTCGCGTCGGAATACGCCTCCAAAGAGGTGTACACCGCCCAGAAGTTCCCCGTATCCGCCTGCGTGCCGTTCACGGAGGTGACGAAAAAGTCCCCCGCCCCGCCGCTGCCTTCCAGCGTGATGTCGCCCTGCTGCGCAAACACGGCAAGGGCGTCGTAAAGGCTCTTTTTCTCGTCCCCCGCCGTCACCTCGATGACGACGTGCGTCTCGTCGTTCCTGCGCAGTTCGGCTTGCGCGCCGCCGATGTCCGCCATCGGCGCACAGCCCGCGAACGCTCCCATGCACAGCAGCGCGAGCGTGAGCGCCGCACCCGTCAGTTTCTTCATACCGTCCTCCCGAAAAAATATGCGCCCCTGAAAAAGGGACGCGCAAAACGGACAGGCAAACGCGCTGTCCGCGGTGCTCCTCTTTTCCGACCCGAAAAAAGCAGTGTGCCCGATGCAGGCAGGTCTCCTGGCTCTCGCCGACGGCGCCCGAAGAGCGGCGCGGACGGCTCCCGGAGCGCTTTGGAAGGCGCGTCCTTCCCGCCTTCCGGCAGTGAACGCACCGCGCTCCGAACAGTAGCGGGGGCTGCGGAGGAATGACCTCTCTTCCCGTTTTAAGCCTCTCCCGCAGAAGAGGCACCCGCATCGGATAAAGTTGTAAGTTGCGGCAGGAACGCCGCGGGGATATCTTCCGCCCCGTACGCAGGACGGGTTCCGCCGAACCGGCGTTCTCCGCCGTTGCCCGCGCTCCCGGCGACCTTCAATAGTATATCATAAAAACGCGGCGACTGCAAGATTTTTTCGGAAAAACTCCTCTTTTTTGCGAAAAAGTCTTGAAAAATGCCCGCCGAAGCGGTATAATAAGAACATGTGAACTTGCGGCATCCGACCCTTGCGCGCCGCATGAAAATCATTTTCAGGGGGGAACATGACGGAACAGGAATTTTTACGGCTCAGGAACGGAACGGATGTGCGCGGAACGGCGCTTGCGGGCGTCGAAGGCGATCCCGTGACGCTCACCGACGAGGCAGTGCTCGCCATTGCAAAAGCCTTTTTTGTATGGGCGCAGGGCAAAACGGGAAAGGCACGCCCCGTGCTTGCCGTCGGGCGCGATTCGCGCCTTTCGGGGGAGCACCTCGCGGAGCTCGTCACCAACGGATACACGGCATGCGGAGGCGACGTCATCGCAACGGGGCTCTCGTCCACACCCTCCATGTTCATGCTGCTGCAAGAGGACTTCGGCGCGGACGTCTCCGTGATGATCACGGCGAGCCACCTGCCGTGGCAGAAGAACGGGCTGAAATTTTTTGCCAAAGACGGCGGGCTGGAAGGCAGCGACGTTGCAGAAATCCTGAAACTCGCCGCCGCAGGAACCTTCCCGCAGGGCAGCGGCAGCGTCTCGGACAAGCCGTATATCGCACGGTACGCCGCGGGGCTCGTCGAACAGGTGCGCGCCGCGTGCGGGGAGAACACGCCCCTTGCGGGCAAAAAGATCCTTGTGGACGCGGGAAACGGCGCGGGCGGTTTTTATGTCGACCTGGTGTTGAAGCCCCTCGGCGCGGATACGGAAGGGTCGCAGTTTTTGGAACCCGACGGGCACTTCCCCAATCACATCCCCAACCCCGAAAACGAGACGGCGATGCAGTCCGTCTGCGCGGCGGTCAGGCGGCATAAGGCGGACTTCGGCATCATCTTCGATACCGACGTGGACCGCGCGGGCGCCGTCGCCCCCGACGGCGAAGAGATCAACCGCAACCGCCTGATCGCGCTCATCTCCGCCATCCTGCTCAGAGAAAAGAAGGGCGTCATCGTCACCGACTCGGTGACGAGCGACGGACTTGCCGCGTTCATCGCGGCGCACGGCGGCGTTCACCGCCGCTTCAAGCGCGGATACAAAAACGTCATCAACGAGGCAAAGCGCCTCAACGCCGAAGGCAGGTACTCCCCCCTCGCCATCGAGACGAGCGGGCACGCGGCGCTCAAAGAAAATTACTTTCTGGACGACGGCGCATACCTCGTCACCCGCCTGCTCATTGCGCTTGCCAAGTGCGCCAAGGAAGGCAAAGACCTCATGTCCCTCATTGCAGATCTCCCGGAGCCGAAGGAAGCCGCCGAAGCGCGCCTCTCCTTTGTCCCGGGGTGCGACTTCAAGGTGCTGGGCGCGGGCGTCATTGCCGACTTCACGGCATACGCGAACGGCACGCCGCACCTTTCGCTTGCGCCCGACAACTGCGAGGGCGTGCGCGTCAACTTCGACAAGGAGGCGGGCGACGGCTGGGCGCTGCTGCGTATGAGCCTGCATGAGCCCATCCTGCCCGTCAACGTGGAGAGCAACGAACAGGGCGGCAACCAGCGCATCATGCGCGCCCTTTACAAGTTCCTCTCCGCCTACCCCTTCTTAAACCTCGAAACTCTCAAAAAACAAATTTAATGTAAGGAGAATGAAGTTATGAAAGAAGTCAAACAGACCACCATCAACGCCATCCGCATCCTCTCGGCGGAGGCCGTGCAGAAAGCCAATTCCGGTCACCCCGGACTGCCCATCGGCTCCGCCCCTATCGCCTATACGCTGTGGCAGAACTTTCTGAAATTCAACAACAAGGACCCCAAGTGGGACGACAGAGACCGTTTTGTCCTCTCGGCGGGACACGGCTCCATGCTCGATTACTCCCTGTTCTATCTCTACGGGCTCGGGCTCAAAAAGGAAGACCTCATGAACTTCCGCCAGCTCGGCTCCAAGACGCCCGGTCACCCCGAATACGGGCACACCGTGGGCGTCGAAACGACGACGGGTCCCCTCGGTCAGGGCATTGCCAATGCCGTGGGCATGGCGGTCGCCGAAGCGCACCTTGCCGCCGTGTTCAACCGCGAAGGCTTCCCCGTGGTCGATCACTACACCTATGCGTTGTGCGGCGACGGGTGCCTCGAAGAGGGCATCTCCTACGAGGCATGTTCGTTCGCGGGCGCGCACGAACTCGGCAAGCTCATCCTCTTCTATGACGACAACGACATCACCATCGAAGGCGATACCGACATCACCTTCAAGGAGGACGTTGCCGCCCGCTTCAAGGCGCAGAATTGGCAGGTTCTCAAAGTCGATCTTGTGGAAAACCCCGACAACGTTGCCATGCTCTCGAATGCCGTCAAAAAGGCGCAGAAGGAGACGAAGAAGCCCACCATCATCATCTGCAAGACGAAGATCGGCTACGGGACCCCCCTCGAAGGCAGCCACAAGTGCCACGGCGCGCCCCTCGGTACGGAGAACCTGCAAAAGACCAAGGAGCATTTCGGCTGGACGGCAGCGCCCTTCGAAGTGCCCGCGGAGGTGCTTGCTCACACCGCCAAGGCGGGCAGGCGGGGCGCCAAACGCGAGCGCGAATGGAAGGCGATGTTCGCGGAGTACGAAAAGAAATATCCGGAACTTGCCGCCGCCTACAAGGCTGCGATGAAGGGCGAGCTGCCCGATCTCACCAAGATCGACGACCTCATGAAGTTTGAAAAGCCCATGGCGACACGGCAGACCTCCGCCACGGTGCTCAACAAACTTGCGGCACTCGTTCCCGACCTGATGGGCGGCTCGGCGGACCTTGCGCCCTCCAACCTGTCCGACATGAAGGACACGGAAACCGTGAAATACGGCGACTTCACCGCCAAAGACAAGAGCGGGCGCAACATGCACTTCGGCATCCGCGAACACGCGATGGCTGCGATCGCCAACGGCATGCAGCTCCACGGCGGGCTGCGGGCGTACTGCGCGACCTTCTTCATCTTCTCCGATTACTGCAAGCACGCGATGCGGCTTTCGGCGCTCATGAACATCCCCGTCACCTATATCCTGACGCACGACTCCATCGGCGTCGGCGAGGACGGCCCCACGCATGAGCCCGTCGAACAGCTCATCGCCCTGCGCTCCATCCCCAACATGAAGGTGTTCCGCCCCGCCGACGGCAAGGAAACGGCTGCCGCATGGATCTCCGCCCTCACGGGCACGGCGCCCACGGCGCTCGTTCTGACGCGGCAGAACCTGCCGCAGTACGCGGGCAGCGGGCTTACCGCCCTCAAAGGCGGCTATGTCCTCGAAGACTGCGACGGCACACCGGACGTCCTGCTCATTGCGAGCGGCTCGGAAGTCGAGCAGTGCGTGGGCGCCAAGGCGAAGCTCGCCGAAGAAGGGATCAAGGCGCGCGTTGTGTCCATGCCCTGCTTCGAGGAGTACGAAAAGCAGAGCGCGGAATACAAGGAGAGCGTCATGCCCGCCGCCGTCAGGGCGCGCGTGTGCGTGGAAGCAGGCTCGCCGTACAGCTGGTACAAGTATGCGGGAGAGTGCGGCGAGATCATCGGCATGTCGACCTTCGGCGCGAGCGGTCCCGCGGCGCAGCTCTTCAAGCTGTTCGGCTTTACCATCGAGAACGTCGTCGAAAAGGCAAAGGCGTCCATCGCCAAAGCCGCAAAGTGACGGCATACAAAACAACATCCACGGGCGCGGCGTCTGCCGCGCCCTTCTTAAAGGAGGAAACAATGCAACTTTCCGATCTGCGTGCGCTCTTTCTGCACCGCCAGAGCTGCCGCGCCTTTGACGGGCGCGGCGTGGAGGACGACATCCTCAAAGAAGTATGCTCCGCCGCGCTGCTCGCCCCTTCCGCCTGCAACGCACAGCCCTGGCATCTCATTGCCGTGCGCGGCGATAAGATGCGGGAAGTAGTGCCCTGCCTGCAAGGGATGGGCATGAACAAGTTCGCTTCCAAAGCGGGCGCGCTCGTCGCCGTCTGTGAGGGCGCGAGCAACCTGACGGCGCGCCTCGGCGGAAAATTAAAGGGGACCGACTTCACGGCGAACGACCTCGGCATCCTCACCGCGCACCTTGTGCTTGCCGCCGAAGGCGCGGGGCTTGCAAGCTGCATCCTCGGCTGGCGGGACGAGGACAAACTGCGCGCCGCGCTCGGCATCCGCCAAAAGGTACGCATCCCCGTGGTCGTCGCGCTCGGCTATGCCGAGGCGGACGACCCCATCCGCCCCAAAAAGCGCAAGCCTGTCGAGGAAACCTTCACCATTTTGTAAGCCTTGACTTTTTCCCGCCGCTGTGCTATCATATCGGTAACGATTTTTCACAAAGGATGTGTTATGAAAGCAAGACCCCTTCCGCCTTCCGCACAGGAGAGCGCGCCCGTCCCCGACGGGCAGACAAACGCGGACGAGAACAAGATGTCCATCTATGAATACGAGGAGAAGTACGTCCGCCGGCAGAACGTGCGCGGCGTCCGCCTGCTCATCGGGCTGTGCGCGGGCGTCATGGGCGTGTTCATCGGATGGTGCCTCTTCTCCTTCGTCATGCAGCTGTACGAACTGCATCCCTACGCGGGCTATGCGGGCGCGGCGGTCGCCGTCGTGCTCTTTGCCGCAGTGTTCCTTGTCCCCCTCGTCAAGATCCTGCGCTCCGACTACTTCATCACAAACGTCGGGGACGTCCACGCGGGCAAAGCGAAACGCCACAACAAAAAAGTGCGCCGCAGCATCGCCGCGAAGATGACCGACCTGCATGCGAGCGTGGGCGGCGCCGGCTGGTACGACAGCGCTTCCGTCGCCACCCTCAGAACGGCGCTCAAAGCAAACGACGACGAAAGCATCAAACAGACGCTCACCGCGCTCTACCGCGGCAGCGTGAAAAAGACGGCAAAGGACATCATCTTCAAATGCTCTTTGAAGTCGGCGGCATACTCCACGGTCTCGCAGAGTTCGCGCACGGACGCACTGCTCGTCACCGTGGTCAACCTGCAAATGATCAAGGACATCGTCTTTTTGTACGGCTTCCGCCCCTCCGATGCGAGACTTCTGAAAATTTTCGGCGCGGTGATCCGCAACTCGCTCGTCGCCTTCGGGCTGGGCTCGCTGCAAATCGGCAACGCCGTCATCAAAACGATGGGCGACGCCGCGAACAGCATCCCCTTTTTGGGGGCAGCCATCTCCGCCCTGGTGGACAGTTCCATTCAGGGGCTCACCAACGGAACGCTGACGGCGGTCATCGGCTATCAGACCATCCGCTATCTCAATAAGGAATACCGCCTGCAAAATATCCTCGACGGCGTGGAGATCGCCGAAACCAAGGAAGAACTCGAAGAAGCGTGCGCCGAGATCAAATCGGAATTGAAGCGGCGCCCCATGCGTCCGCAGAGCGCATGACGTAAGAAAAAACCACGTGCACGGCAGCGGCACGTGGTTTTTCATGTCCGGGCATGGCGAAGCCCGCACCTTGTCATCCGAACGCATGGGAAGAGCCCACGGGGAGCGCCCCGAGCGCGGCTGCGGTGCTTCGCTTATGACGAAATTTCCGTATCGGCGGCAGGCTCCTTTTCCGTAAAATCCGCAGGCAGCTCCATGTCTGCCACGCCGAAAGCAATCTGCACCGTATAATTGAGATAGGGATTCTCCGTCCTGTACGCCAACGTTTTCAATTTCCCGTTTTCAAATCGGACAGATACGTCCTTCAACCTCTCTGTTGTGTTATCCGTCAGCCGCACTTCGACGCTGTCTGCATGGTACTCGCCGTCGGCAAACGTAAACAAATCGTATTCGTCCTTCAATCCGTTCCAGACCCTTCGCAAACTTGCGTCGGATGTGCTTACGGTCACGTTATATTCGCTTTCGGTGATCTGTTTCCGTTCCCAGATCTGATTGTCCGGCGACGTGTAAGAATAAAAACGATCCCCTTCTTTGGTGAAAATGTTGGTGATAAACGATTCGCCTTCGGGGGGATTGTCAAAGCCGACAAGCCCCATATAAAACATATTTCTGTGAAAGTCGATTTTTTGTACCAGATCATACCCTTCTTGCGTTGCCATCGCCGTATAAACGTTGATTTGTGCTGTCAGCGCCGCTCTCCACCCCTCTTCCGTTACGGTATCGATGACGGGCGCACGGACGGTGACGGCGCAGGCAGCCGTTTTGTCTCCCGCCTTTGCCGTAATGGTGGCGGAACCCGCCGCCAACGCCGTCACTTTGCCGTCTTCCACCGTTGCAACGGCAGGATCGCTTGACGACCATGTCACCGCTTGCACTGTCGCATTGTCGGGTGCAACCGTTGCCGTGAGTGCCTCTTCGTCGCCGACATCCAACGTCAGTTCGGTCTTGTCGAGCGTTACGCTCTCCACCGCCACCGTCTGCGTGCCGCCGTCGCCGTTTCCGGCGGTGGTGTCCCGATCGTCGCAAGCGGCAAGCCCGAACGCGCAGATCATGGCGCATACCGGCACCAACATCTTCAATAGCCCTTTTTTCATCATCGATCCTCCTTACGGCTTGCAGTTTAAGTATACGTTTCCTGTTGTCGTATGCTTGACCCGTTTCCCACGTTTATGCTATAATAAATCAAGCAAATTCATGGAATTTGCGCCCACTCTGTCATTTTTCGGCATTGCAGGAAACGTATACGTTTCCTGCAATTTTTTTCGTGTGGAATGGTCTCGGGCGGTTTTTTCTTGCGCCATCCTCATGAAAAGCCATGGAAAAAACAGGCATCAAAAAAAACCGCATTTTCTCCGAAAAGAAAATGCGGCAAGATGCCGAAAATCCATCTCAACGCTTATGAACGCACTCCGCAGGCTGAAAACTTTTCCGCGAGCCACTTTGCGACGGCGTCCTCGTCGTTGGAGCCGATGACGGCGGTCGCAAGCCGCAGAAGTTCGGGCGCCGCGTTTGCCACGGCATATTTTTCGTCGGCAGCTTCAAACATGGGCAGATCGTTCACCGCATCCCCGAAACAGACGATCTTCTCGCAGCCGAGCAGGTCTTTCAGAAGGAGCGCGGCAGACGCCTTGGAGACGCCCTTGGGCAGGATCTCCAGCCACGGGGCGTCCGTATAGATGTCCCGCGAGAAGATGCAGCGGAAATGCGCTTTGAGCGCTTCGTAGACGGGCACGAGCACCTCTTCCCGGTCGGCGATGCAGGCGAAGTAATATACGTCCCCGTCCAGCGCCTCTGCGGGCGAAAAAATTTCCCGCGCGCGATGGTCCTCGGCATGCTCCGTGCGCGAACGCACGAACGCCCGCTGCGCCTCGGAGCACCTGTCCCGGAGGAAGGAGAACCTGTTCTTCCCGTCGATGACGGCATACGTCAGCGGGAACAGCCCCCGCCGCAGGAACGCGGCGTACACTTCCTCTTCCTCTTCGGGCGTGAACTTCGCCGACCACAGCGGGCGGCGGGTGACGCTGTCCACGATGAACGCGCCGTTGTGCACGATGACGGGGATGTCCACTTCCAGCCCCTTTGTGACGCGCGCCGCCGTGTCGATGGAGCGCGCCGTCGCGTAAGAAAAGTGCACGCCCGCCCGCACGAGCGCATCCAGCACGCGGCAGGTATAGGCGCTCAACGTCTGATCGCTGCGCAGCAGCGTTCCGTCCAGATCGCTCAGATACAGTGTCTTGTCCATGGATGTACTCCTCCGCCGCCGGCATGCGCCCGTGCGCGCCGCTTTATATCGTCAGCTCCAATCCGTCGTAGGCGGCGACAAAACCGTATTCCCGTTCCGCGCGGCGCACCGCCTCCTCCGAGGGCGCGCTGTTGTGCGAAAAGTGCGTGATGACTTTTACCGTCCTTTCGTCACAGACCCCCGCGCGGGTCAGCCTTTCAACAGTATGCGCCGCTTCTTTGAGGTTCATGTGCCGCGCAGACGGGTCGGATTCGTCCCACAAAAACGTACAGTCGAGCGTGACAAGGTCGGCGCGCTTGCCGAGCGAACGCAGGAACGCGACGCTCTCCTCCGGCAGCCGCCCCGTGTCGGTGAGGTGCAGAACGCGCTTATCGTCCCTTTCCACAAGCCACAAGAGCGGCTCTTTGGAGGAATGGTGCGCGGGGAAGGAATACGCCTTCCAGCCGCCGGATGCGATCTCTTCAAACGCCCCCGTGCGGTGCAGGCGGACGGTGGAGGCGACCTCCGCCTTCATCTCCCGCCGCGTGCATTCCGCGAACACCGCGCACGCCTCTTCGTTGGCATAGATGTCCAGCTTCGGCGCCGCCATGTCATGCGCATATTTGTAGCCGTGCAGCACAAAGTCATGCGCATAGAAGTGATCCATGTGCGAATGGGTGACGAGCAGATACCGCAATGCCGAAAAATCGACGCCCGCCTGCGCCGCGTGGAAAAAAGCGTCGGGCGGAAAATCGACGGAGAGCTCGCCGTCGATGAGCACCTGCATACGAGTACGCAGCTCCTTGGTGCGCTCGCCCGCGGCGATGCGCGCACGCAGCTTTTTACAGTATGCGCAGTTGCAGAACAGGGCGGGCACGCCCTCCGCCGCCCCCGTTCCGAGATAGAGTACTTTCATAAATTCCGTTGTGTTTCTTCTGCCGCGGCAGCGCCGCGCTTTTCAGAGCTCATAGAGGATGGTAACGGGTCCGTCGTTCTCCTGACGGATGACCATGTGCGCGCCGAATACGCCGCATTATACAGGAACGCCCTGCTCCCGCAGCCGTTCGGCGGCATAGCGGTAGAGCGCCGCGGCGCGCGTCGGCTCCTCCGCCGCCGTGAAGGAGGGACGGTTGCCCTTGCGGATGTCGCCCAACAGGGTGAACTGCGAGACGAACAGCACTTCGCCGCCGACGTCCTTCACCGACAGGTTCATCTTGCCCGCGCCGTCCTCAAACACGCGCAGGGCGGCAATTTTTTGGGCGCACTTTTGCGCCATCTCCTCCGTGTCCCCCGCCTGCACCCCGAAATAGACGACAAGCCCGCGTCCGATGTCGGATACGGGCCTTTCGTCCACGGTGAGCGAAGCGGCGCTCACACGCTGTGCAACAAATTTCATTACACGCGGCTCATGTACTCGCCCGTGCGGGTGTCGATGCGGATGGTGTCGCCCTCTTCGACGAACATGGGCACCTGGAACGTGGCGCCCGTCTCCACCTTGGCTGCCTTGGTGACGTTGGTCGCGGTGTTGCCCCGAACGCCCGGTTCCGCCTCGACGACTTTGAGTTCGACGAAGTTCTCCGGCTCCACCGAGAAGGCGTTGCCGTAGAGGAACTTCACCGTGACGACGTCGTTCTCGCGGATGTAGCGGAGCGCGTCCTCCACCTGCGAGAAGTTGAGGGGCGTGAGGTTGAACTCCTCGTCCATGAAGTAATAAAACTCGCCGTCCGTGTAGGAATAGGTCATCTTCTTGGTCTCGACCTGCGCCGTTTCGAGCTTTGCGGTGGGGTTGAACGTTTCGTCCGAGAGCACCTGCCCCGTGACGACGTTCTTCAAGGTGCAGCGGACGAACGCCGCGCCCTTGCCGGGCTTGACGTGCTGGAACTCCGTGACCGTATACACGCCGCTCTTGTACTCGAACGTGGT
>CALVMH010000006.1 GCA_944343275.1 uncultured Clostridia bacterium
TAATTCCGATACTCGCCGGAGACGATCTCCTGCCACCAGGGTTTGTTGTCAAGGTACCAACGGATGGTCTTTTTGATGCCGTCCGCAAACTTCGTCTCGGGCAGCCACCCGAGCTCCGTGTGGATCTTCGTCGGGTCGATCGCATACCGCATATCGTGCCCCTTCCGGTCCGTCACGAACGTGATGAGGCTCTCGGGCTTGCCCAGCTCCTTGCAGATGAGCTTCACGATGTCGATGTTCTTCATCTCGTTGTGCCCGCCCACATTGTATACCTCCCCCACCCGTCCCTTGTGGATGATGAGGTCGATCGCCTTGCAGTGGTCCTCCACATACAGCCAGTCCCGCACGTTCTCCCCCGTCCCGTACACGGGCAGCGGCTTGTCCGCAAGCGCGTTCGCGATCGTGAGCGGGATGAGTTTCTCGGGAAAATGATAGGGCCCGTAGTTGTTGGAACAGCGCGAAATGGTCACGGGAAGTCCATACGTTCTGTGATATGCGAGCACAAGAAGATCCGCCCCCGCCTTGGAGGAGGAATAGGGGCTCGAGGTATGCAGCGGCGTCTCCTCCGTAAAGAAGAGGTCGGGCCTGTCGAGCGGCAGATCGCCGTACACTTCATCCGTCGAGACCTGATGATAGCGCCCGATGCCGTACTTGCGGCAAGCGTCCATCAGAACGGACGTGCCGATGATGTTGGTTTGAAGAAAGACGGACGGGTCCTCGATGGAGCGGTCGACATGGCTCTCCGCCGCAAAGTTGACGACAATGTCGGGACGCTCCTCCTCGAAGAGTTTACAGACCGCCTCCCGATCGCAGATGTCCGCCTTCACGAAGCGGAAGTTGGGGTTATCCATCACGCTCCGGAGCGTGGACAGATTGCCCGCATAGGTGAGCTTATCCAGACACACGACGCGGTAGTCGGGATACTTTTTGAGGATATGGAAGATAAAATTGCTGCCGATAAACCCCGCCCCGCCTGTTACGATGATCGTCATTTGCGTTTCTCCTCTCAATATAACCCGTCCATGTATTTGCCGTCCAGAACGTCCTTCAGATACTGCCCGTAGCCGTTCTTGAGCATGGGCTCGCACAGCTTCAATGCCTGTTCTTTGGTGATCCATCCGTTGAGATAGGCGATCTCCTCGATGCAAGCAACCTTCCGCCGCTGATGCGTCTCCACCGCTTTGATGAAGTTGGTCGCGTCCACCATGCTCTCATGCGTGCCCGTATCCAGCCAGGTAAATCCCTGCCCTAAAATCTCGACATGCAGATTGCCATGCTCTAAATAGATGCGGTTGAGGTCGGTGATCTCCAGCTCCCCGCGCGAGGAGGGCTTTAAGTTCCCGGCGTATTCCACGACGTTGTTGTCGTAGAAATACAGCCCCGTTACGCAATAATTGCTCTTGGGATCCTTGGGCTTTTCCTCCAGAGAGACGGCTTTCCCGCTCTTATCGAACTCCACGATGCCGAAGCGCTCGGGATCGTCCACATAGTAGCCGAACACCGTCGCGCCGTTCCCCTTCTCCGCGTTCTCCACGGCGGCACGCAGACGCTTTTTCAGCCCGTGTCCCGCGAAGATGTTGTCCCCCAGCACCATGGCGACGGAGTCCTTCCCAATAAATTTTTCGCCGATGATGAACGCCTGGGCGAGCCCGTCCGGCGAGGGCTGCACGGCGTATTCAAAGTTGAGCCCCAGCGCGTGCCCGTTCCCCAGAAGTTCCTCGAACCGCGGCGTGTCCTGCGGCGTGGAGATGATGAGGATGTCACGGATCCCCGCGTTCATCAACACGGACAGCGGGTAGTAGATCATGGGCTTGTCATAGATGGGCAGAAGCTGTTTGCTCGTCACCCGCGTGAGCGGATACAGCCTCGTCCCCGATCCCCCTGCTAAAATAATGCCTTTCATTGGTTTACGCCTCAAATCTTACGTATCTATATCTTTAGGATTCTTTTGTCCTCTTTAACTCTCGTTTAATTACATTGTAGTGCATCTTGAATCCTTTGAAATAAACGCCATAAACTTTTCCTTCCTTCACCGATCTTTTATAGCGACTGGAAGTTTTAATAAAATAAAATATAAATAAATAGAATAGAATACTTTCAAATCCCGGCAACGATGTAATAGTATACGTTACCCAATACGCCAATGCGATAAAAAATAATTGTCGGCTTTTAAATCTTTTCGGTATAATAAAAATGAAATAAACTACCTGGAAGATGTATACCATCAAACCAACAAGTCCGAGTTGGGGCATTACTTGTAACCATATACTTTCACTTCCCAATAAGCGGCGTACAAGTTCATTATTCATTACATCATGGAACCCGGGGCCCAAGCCGAAGAGCGGCGCCATAGACATTAACTCAAAAGCCGCTCCAAGTTGATCAAACCGCATCGCAATACTACTGCCCCCCAAGGAACTTGCTGTTTCACTACTAAAGAAACTCTTCAGTAGAGTTGAAACCTGTTCCGGCAAAAATGGAACAATAATAATGATGCCGGCAAGTAATATACATATCGATGGCAAAAATTTTTTCGATCTAAAATTAATAACCGATAACACAGATATTATGAAGAAAAGTACCGGACTGCGAGAATTCGTCAACAAAATACATGGAATACAAAGAATCGCGGTTATCAACGGCATAACCATTTGATTGCCCTTTAGCGTCTTTTTTTGAATTAAAGCAAAAACAAATACCGAGTATATCGACCAATTGACGCCTGCGCCCATCGCATGTTCAAAGATAGAGTTTATACGATACCCACGCCCCGATGTTGCGGAATAAGTCCAATCGATCAACTTATCGGCATTCGAATTCAATGTTGCCTCATACTCCGTCAACGGATTTCTTTTTATACAATACTCCACTATTCCATAGACACAAGAGAAGAAGATGATCAACGTAATTATTTTAAAAATAAAAAAGAAATCATCTTTCGTCTCAAAAACCTGCCATGCCATCCAAATGATAATAATATTTTCTAAAATTTGTTTGACAATATTTGACAATTCCGCACCAAATCCGGCAATGGAAAATATAGAAGAGATAATCAAAGCGCCTGCATACAGAGCAAACGGAAGAGCAAATGGAAATTTTATGTGCGCAAACTGATATCTTCTCCCATACAAGAAGAATAAAAAAGCATAAATCAAAGTCATTGCCATTTCCAATGTCAACAATGGCAACCCTGGTGTTGAAATCAACGTTATATTTGTTACAAGGATCAACTTATAACAAAGATACAAGCTAAACCCTTTCTTGAAATTAAAAAGACTATATAGAATTATTGAAATCCCTATAAAAGTAAATATCATCTTATCAAACCAAAAGCACAGAAAATATCTTTAATGATTTGTCGTTTCCTATAATAAATGTTATATCTATCAATAATCAGTTTGGGAACTACAAGTAAATTTTTATTTGTTAATAAGGAAAGACGCGCTTTTACCAAGTCGATCCTTTTATTAAGCAACGCAATTTTGTCATGAGTCGCCCCTGCATCTACGTCCATTTTCTTTAAAAAGCTTATCATGTGAGTCATGGAAGCAATTGCCAAAAAACAACTATTCACCCTTTCTTCCGCGCCCCTTTTCTTCCTGGACTCATTATTGCCATGAATCCTATGCAGTATTGTGGCGTCAGTTAGCATAGCTAAGGAACCAGTGATTTGCGCAGCTTGCCACAAAAACTCATCATGCGCCTGCCCTTCTGTGTAATATGGCTTTATTGCATCATAAAATGATCGCCTAAAAGCCATGGTGCATCCAGACACCTCCATTCTATAATGCGAACACCTCTTATCAATAACTATTTCATCAAAATCTCTGATTAAATCCCAGAAGACATACTCACCGCCATACCATAAATTTTCTCTTGATGCAACAACATTAATGTGAGAATTATTCTCCATAATCTCCTTTTGGAGCCTTACCTTATCAGGATGCCAAATATCATCTTGATCGCTAAAGAAAACGATTTCCCCGTTCGTCTTTTCTACTCCATTAATAAAATTACTTTTCCATCCACAATTAAATTCATTGGTATATATCTTCCACGTTTTCTCCAAAGCGTTTAACCGAATAAAACGTTGAACGACCTCTACTGTTGCATCGGTTGATTTGTCATCTATGATAACAACCTCATCCAGGGGACACGATTGTTTTAAAATAGATTCCAGTTGTTGTTCTATATATTCTTGCCCGTTATAAGATGACATCAAAAGTGAAAGCATATAAAACGCCTCTCAAATAAATATAATCATTAGAATTTATATTTCAAAAGGAAACTTTTTTCGTCGTTCTTTGATTCGAATTACAATTTTTTCTTTTTTATGCTTGATTCTGAAAAAATAATATCGAAGCCTTGCTTTTATTTCTTCAAAAAATGAAGAATGATTATATTCTTTAATTAGTTCTTTCGTCACATCTGTTTTCGTTTTTTCGAAACAACCTTTAGGAGTAATATAGAATGACTTACATGAATCTAAATTATCTATATGCGATTGCAAATTACGCTTCTGAAAATGTAAATAATTAAATTCATCTACAACAATTTTTCCATTGCATATCGCAGCACGATATACTTTTCCATTTTCCCAATAAAAAATTTGATTTTTATAATTCATTGCAAGCTTATCGCGCTCTGATTCGCTTGAAAATGATATGAAAAATTTTGAATGCCATGGCAAAATATCTGCGCAAGCATGGGGAAAATATGTTAGTACATTTAAACTATTATATTTTACTTGAATACCTTTTCCTTCATCAAAGATACAATTTGCATTTGTCGAAAACACATCTTTATATGACATTCCTCCGTCAAGCATGAATCTTCTATTATTTTCAAATGTATTCTTGTATAATGTTAAGTGACCGTAGCAATACAACTTGTCATATTTGTTGATGTCATTTGGAAGAAATTTAACGACATCACCAAAAATCATATCAATATCGCAATGTCCCCAAAAATCATAGCGTCCTAATTTGTCCTCAAAAATATAACCGTATGCAGGTTTATAGTCACATAGTTTGTAAGGCTTGTCCAATGCGATATTAAAATCAAATTTTTCCTGAATTTTATTTCTGATCTCTCCAAAAGAACAATTTTTAACAAATAAATTATCCGGACAATCAGAAATAATTTGATCAGTATAAAGTAATATATCAACCTGAGGATTATACTTTATTGACAACTTAAATAGGTTGAAATAATCTGGAAGCTTCCCAAAATATAATATAATTAATGCAATTTTCGCACTCATCTCATTCACATCCATCATATATTTTTAAATCCGACTGCATCGGTCGTTTCTTAGAAGAGCGCTGTTTACAGTTCTCTTCGGACAAGCTGTTATTTATCACGAAATACCGTCCAAAGGCGAAAAGTTTATCATGATCTTCCTTCGTCATCTTCCCGTCCCAAATAATACGCACTTTCAATTCATATATGCTATTCTTCTTTGCCCATTTTATATTTCTTATCCATTATTCTGCGAAGAATATTTACTAAATGTTTTTTTCCACTTTCCATACAATATCATCGCAGGACAGAAAAAAACTATATACAAAATACGGTTTTTGACATGGAGTTTCCGGAACAGATCTTTCTGCCGATAATTTGCGAATTTTCCGTAAATGATATATTTAAGTATCTCTTTAACCTTGTATCTGAAATTAACGTTAGTCTGTAAAAAAATCTCTGCGCACGCCACGCAACCTTTCGGAGAACATATATTGAGACGGCGACGATTTTTTGTCAATCCATCATCGTAATAGTCCGACAAGTAAATAATATCATTATAAAACCGAAGCTTGTACTTGTTCGCCATGCTTATCCAAACGATATCTTCGCCCAGAAACTTTTCGCCAGGGAACTCGGGAAACGGATATTCTCTCAAGCAATGTGTAAACCACACTTCCGCCATATCGCCTGCCAAGTTGCGATTGATACGGCAATCCACAAATGATTCTTTCCAATCGTTCTGCGGAAGCGTGCCGCATGACAGGCGCCCCTCCCCACTGCTTTTGCCACGCATAAAACTAAACCCACACAAATCGGGTTCATCGCGATACAGGGCATACTTTTCTTCAATTAGTGAGATAGCATTTTCTGTCAATGTATCATCGCTATCTACGATGAATGTAAGCGGGGTTTCTATCAATGGATACGCAAAATTTAGCGCTGTATGCTTACCGCCATTCTCTTTTTTTTGATATTGCACAGGAAATGGGCTATCCGTTTCCCATTCGCTGATCACTGTTTCTGTTCCGTCGGTACTCCCATCGTCCACGATCAGCCAAATAAAATTTTTATTCGTCTGCTCCACTAGAGACTGATACAACTGCTGTAATTTATCTTTTCTGTTATACGTCGGGGTCAGAATCGTTACAATAGGCGAATTCAAAATCATTTATCCTCCCATCTGTCCTTTGATGTCTTCTTTAAACCAAATTGTGACAATATCCATCCGTAGCGGCGGGGCAGTTATCGATTATCTTACCCGGATTTCCGATTACGATACTATTGCTTGGCACGTCAAAATTCACATAGGCATTTGGCGCGATCAGAACATTATTTCCTATTGTAATTTTGCCGACAACCACGGCATTCGTTCCTATCCAAACGCGATCGCCTATCGTAGGCGCGCCTTTGCGCTTGCCACGATTTTCCATGCCTATCGTAACTCCCGTCGCTATATTACAATTACGCCCTATTTTAGCCTCGGTGTTTATAATGATAGGGCCGTTATGCCCGATAAAAAATCCTTCACCTATTTCCGTCTTTGCGGGAATATGGAAAGCGTATTTTTTATCCAGCAATTTTAATCGATATGTGTAGTACAGATACAGCAATTTATTATGATTTGAGTAGTAATTTGCCTTCCGATATACAACAATACACTTAAGACTATGATTGAGAAGATGCCACATAAAGTGACACCCCCCCCCGCTCACCATAATATCTTTTAAAATCCGATTGTATCAGCCGTTTTAAATCTTTTTTCATCCCTCACTCTCCCATCTGACCTTTGATGTCTTCCTCGACGATCTGCTCGCCGGACTTGGAAGAGAGCTGTTTGCGGCTTTCATCGGACAAGCCGTCGTTGATCACGGCATTCAGGTCGCAGGTGGAAAGTTTATCGAGCTCCTCTTTCGTCACCTTCCCGTCCCGATAATCACGCACGACTTTCAGTTCATACATACTGTACTTCTTCTTTTTGAAAAACCGCAGGAATTTGTGCACAAACACCCACCACAACGGTTTCCAGATGTATTTGTGCATGGCGGGCGAAACAGAGCCGATCATCCAGCAGTTTCTGTCGCAGCAGCGCACCTTGGCACGCACCTTCTCCGCCTTGGGACTGTTCCAGAGTTCGTCCCACGTCTGCGTATTGAGGTTGCCCATGACCTCCTTATCCTTTGTTCCGTTACAGGGCATGACGTCGCCGTAAGGATCGATAAAGAAGGTATCAAAACTCATATCGCACGGAAGAAGCCGCTTCTGTCCGTAAATATAATTGATAAGACCGTGATTGAAATAGGCACGGAACCACTTTTTGGGGCTGTTGGAATTGAGAAGCTGATTGATGAGATCCTCAAAATTTTGTGCGACCATCGGGCGGTCATGAATGATATTTTTTGCCTCAACAAAATAGAAGCTGTTATGCAGGGACGCCGTGGCGAATTCCATGTGCATCTGGTTGGACAAAAGATACAGCGGGACCAGATCGGGCGCGTTCTTGTCCTGGACCGTCATACCGAAGCCGACATCCTTCATTCCCATGTCAACAAGCGTTTTCAACGTCGTATATCCACGGTTGAATCCGTCCTGCAAGCCGCGGATCTCATTGTTAGTCTGCTCCAACCCCTCGATCGAGATGCGGATCCCGATCTGCGGAAACTCTTTGCACAAGTCAACAATGCGATCGGTGAAAAAGCCGTTGGTGGAAATGACGATGCGGTCGCTCTTTTTATAGAGCTCACGGACGATCTCTTTGAGATCCTGACGGATGAAGGGCTCTCCGCCCGTGATATTGGTAAAGTACATCCGCGGGAGCTTCTTGATCGTTTCGACCGACAACTCTTCCTCGGGTTTGGAAGGCGCTTTATAGCGGTTGCACATCGTGCACCGCGCGTTACAACGATACGTTACAATGACTGTTCCGTTGAGTTTCTTTTCTTTCATATTAGCCCTCTTTCCTCATTTTAATTATTTTCGCAGGGATCCCTCCGACAATAGCGTAATCTGGGACATCTCTCGTTACAACCGCGCCTGCTCCAATTATACAATGCTTTCCAATGTGAACTCCATCGAGAATTGTTACCCCCGAGCCTATCCAACAATCTTCTTCAACCACAACTCCTTTACGCGTCGCTCCCTGTAATCTTATTGGCGTTTCAGTATCGGTAAAATTATGATTTTCAGAATGTATTCTCACATTAGGGCCAAAAATACAGTTCTTCCCTATCCGTATCTCTCCTCTAACCGCTATAAACGCATTTGCCGCAATTCCAACGCCATCCTCAATGATAAGCTTCTCTCCAAGCTCACGAATCACCCCTGTGCATTCGATAATACAGTTTCTCCCAAGAGATACATTGTTTCCAAACTCTATACCTCCACGGGAAAGCGCATCAATATATGTGTAATCTCCTATTGTCACTCCTCTCCCACAGGAGATCTTTTTCTTACATTTGATTTTAACTTTCTTTCCTATAAATACTCGCTTCCCTTTATATCCTTTCTTAAAGGATAACTTTACAAAGAAACCACGAACAAGTTGAACAAATTTAGTCAAGCAAAGACTAATTAAATATGCTGATGGAATATTTTTATCCATCTTATAAGGTTCGCCTTTAATTTTCGATATGACTTTATTGATGATCTTACGCATTTTTGCCTCTATATATAATGTTCTTATAAAGTTTTATGAGCTCATCGCAATATTCACCCAAACTTTTGAATTTGTTCGCTGCAGTGTTTGCCGTTATTTCGTCCAAAATAATCCGATTATTATACAAATATTCTATTTTGTCACGCAAGTCCTCCGCATTTCCCGCCTCGAATAATAAACCTGTTGTCCCGTCGTCTATGAGTTCCGGAATCCCGCCAATATTGGCTCCTATCACCGGGGTACCAAAAGATATGGACTCAATTATCGAAAACGGACAATTCTCATACCACTCAGAAGGATAGATACTAAACTTTGCCTTTTGAATAAGGGCGCTCAACTCGCCACCTGAAACAAAACCAACATATTCTATATTAGCAGGTAAGCAATTCATCATGTTTTCAAGCGGTCCCTCCCCTGCAATTTTAAGTTTAATATAAGAAGGAACAGCCTTCAGTAACGTCCGTAAACCTTTTTCTTCACTTAACCTTCCGTAATAAAGAATATAATCATCCTTTGGCATTGGTTGCATCTTTTCAAATTTACAGTAATTTCTTATTACTTCAAGTCGATCCTCCGCAAATCTGTTTTTTAACATATCTGCCATAAACCGGGAAGGACAAATAAATTTTGATACATAATTATATATGTCCGACCGGTAATATTTTTTCGATTCAAGATACCCTATATAGCTCCGAAGCCATGAACCTTTGAAGCATCGATTTTTAACGCAATTTATGATATCCCCCTTTATGCACATCGTGCATACTTTGCCTAAATGTTCGATATATAACCTATGACAGGGGCAAACAAGTTGTGGATCGTGCATTGTCCAAACCACAGGAATATCTCTCTTCCTTGCCGCGAAAATCACAGAAGGCGTGATCTGAAAATTTATATTATTCAAATGTACGATATCGGGGCTTTCAGCCTTTAAAAGGCTTAAAAATTTCCTATAGGCTTCCTCTGAGTAAATAAGCGACAAAGGGTTGGTCTTTTTATTTCTAACTGCTAATCCTTGTCCGTTTCCAACCACATTTTGAATGTTGTCTTGTCCAAAATACGAAACCTCACAACCCATATTTTGAAGTTCCTGTCCTACTTCAAGAACATACGTTTCCGAGCCGCCTTTGGGATAAAGATATTTATTTACAAACAAAATTTTCATTGTTATCTTCTATAGATCTCCAAAGTCTGCTGCACGACCTCGTCCCAGGTGTAGGGTACGATCATATTGGTGTGCGTGTTCAAATTAAGATTGATGAGTTTCTTGATCTGATGGCGCAATCTGTCCACATTGCCGCGACGGAACACATAGCAGTCCTCGTTGATGACCTCCGTGTTCTCGGGGATGTCCGAAACAAGACACACGTTGCCGTAGGAAAGCGCCTCCAGAAGCGACATCGGCATCCCTTCCAAATCGGAAGGCAGCACATAGAGGTACGCGTTGGAATACAACTCCTCCAGCATCCGACCCTGCACAAAACCCGTCATGAGGATGGAATCGTCCCCCCTGACCTTTTCGGCGATCTCGTCATAATATTCTTCCGAATGCGACGCGCCGCCCGCGATAACAAGTTTTTTATCCGTCGGAAGCTGCTTTTTGACCAACTTCCACGCATCGATCAGATAATGAAGCCCCTTCTCGGGAACAATGCGGGCAAGAAATAAAATATACGAATTTTTGGTGAGCCCGAATTGCTTTGTGATGAGATCTGGCTCCCGCAACGTGACGGGCTCCACTCCGTTCGGAATGTACTTCGTCGTTCTGTGGTACACTTTTCGGAAATACGTCTTTACGTTTTTGGAGAGGACGATGATCTCATCCGCGTATTTTACCGCTTTCTTTTCTCCCGATTTCAGGATCCTTGCCGCAAGTCCTCCCCATTTCCCGCGCTGCCAGTCGAGTCCGTGAACGGTAACGACGACCTTCGTCCCGGGGCGCTTTTGGGGCTTGGGCAGCAGATTCAGAAAAAAACACGGTCCCTCCGCATGAAAATGCACGATATCGGCTTGCTTTTTTTTGAGCATCTTTCTCGCCTTCAGTGTCGCAAAAAACGCGTACACGATGGCATCCAGCGAACGTTTATTGACGGTAAAGACACTCTCCACCTTACAGCCATGGTATTCTTCGATCGGAGGATATTCTTTGCGCTTACGGTTGAGGATGGTGACTTCGTGCCCCTCCGACGCCATCCGCGTCGCAAGGTTCTCCACCACGATCTCCACGCCGCCCTCTCTTGAAGGCACATACTTGTGCCCTATCATAACGATCTTCATTTGCATTTCCCCGAATAAAAATCAATGAGCGCTCCCGGCAACAACGCGCGCAGGCGGCATCCCTCGGTCGTCTGCCCGCGGAGCCGCCGTCCGTCACAAAAACGCAACCCCTTATGCAGTTTGTGAAACGGGTTCCGTGTTCATGCACCCGTTCACGGTTGCCGCAAGGCGGCAACGCGGCGCAGGGCGGCTTTTGTAAGCAAAGACGCCTGCTCCTAAAAGAAGCAGGCTAAACGGCAGGCACCCCGATGTGTGCCCGTTGGATATATGCACTTGTTCTATGAGCTGCGGGACACAAGGGAACGCCCCGTTGCGATCGGTTCATGGATGATCCTCCCAACAAAAAGCCGAGCAGGACTGCCGCCCTCCGACCCCCATCGGGCACCCGCGCAGCGCAGACAGGGCGGCTATATATAACTATTATAACATACATGCATGGCGATGTCAATATATTTTTGTCATGGAAAAGCGTGATGACCGTCTGACGGCACATCCCCCGTGTGCGCGCCCATAAAACCCTGTCCCGCACGCGGATTTTTAGAACATGCTCGCCCGTCCCGTACAAAAACCGCTCTCTGCGACGCCGCATGCGCGGGCGCATCTGCGGCGGCATAACGAAAGGACGTCCCGCATGATGCGGGACGTCCTTTCCTTTACGGTCATTGCTTTTTGCCGCGCTCTTTGATCTTCTCCTTGGCGAGAAGGTAAATTTCCTCGGTGGCGAGGGAGATCTTCGTCAGACGGTCGCGCATGTTCACGGGGTGCAGCCAGAAGCTGTCGTCGTGGATGGAGATGTCGATGCAGTCGCCGAAGATGTTCTTTTTATACTTGTCCTTGCGGTAAGGGTAGTCGTATTCGATGTGCACGCTTTCAAGCTCCGTTCCCGCCCAGAAGAGATCGACGGGCTTGCCGTAGGCGTTACAGGTGAGGCGGGTCCCCTCGACTGTCTGAACGAATTTTCCCATCCCCTGATCGTAAAACCGTTTGGCGTTCGGCAGCGTGTGAACGGTGACGTCCGCCTCAAAGCGGTACGTCCCTTCGCGCACCTCGCGGCGGACGTTTTCGCGCTCCCATGCCAGCCAATCGGGAATGTGGGAAAACTCCGTTTCCCCTTCCTCGGCGGTGAGCTCGGAAAGGGTGCTCATCTGCCACGCCTTGCCGCAGGAAGCGCACCAAAGACGGGTGCCCTCCGAATACATCATGAATTCCTTGCCGCAATGAGGACACTGATAGAGGATGTTGTGCAGCCCGTTCGCGCGGCGGGGATTTTTGAGTTCCAACCCCTCGGCACGCTGATAGGCGTAGTCGTCCCGCTGCATCGCCGCATGCACGCGGCGGTTGAGCTCGTCCGCGGGCAGCGTTTTTACCTCCTCCGCGGTGGCGACGCATTCCAGCTCGCAGCGCATGGGAAGATACTGCTCGTCCTTATTCCACTGCGGCGCATTGACAAAGGTGCCGTACAGCCGCAGGACGACGGCGGGCACGTTCATGAGCTTGCACATCTTCCCCAAAGAATCGGGCAAAAAGCCCGTCGTCCCGTCCAGCGAATAACGCGCTTCGGGATAGATGCAGACGATGGTGCCGTAATGCTCGGCGCAATAGCGCATGTTGCGGATGAGATGCAGGTCTTTGACGAACTTGCGCTTGGCGATGCACCCCAAACGGCGCATGAGGAAATCGCCTACGTCGCGGATGGCGTCGATGGCGACGACGTTGTTCGCATCGTGCGGGGCGACCGCCGTATACATGGCGGGGAAGTCGAGCATGCTCGCGTGGGTGACGAACAGCAGATAGGGCGGCTCGATGCCCTCCATGTTCTGTTTGACCACCGTCACCTTGCGCCCTTTGAGGCGGGGACGGATGGCAAAGTTGCGCGCCAAAAACATCCAGAACTTGCTGGGTTTTAACGGCCTTCTCGTAAAATCATAGTGCTTGATGTTTGCCACGGCATTCCCTCCGCACGGGCGGCACACCGGCGCAGCCCGCCTTTCCTCCGTATTATATCACGAACGCGGCAGGTTGTCAAGATTGTAATCGAAACTCAAGCGAGCCCTTCTGCAAGCAGTTTGACGCCGATGACAATGAGCACCATGCCGCCGAAGCCGCCCGCCGCCCCCGAAGCGCCCCTTCCCGCACGCCTGCCAAGCTGCACCGCCCCGAAGGAGAGCGCAAACGTGACCGCCCCGATAACGGCGGCACACGCCGCGATGTGCGCGGGCAGCCCTCCGGACATCTGCACGGCGAGCAGCGTCACCCCCACGGCGAGCGCGTCGAGGCTGGTGGCAACGCCCTGCGCGAGGAGCTTTGCCGCATACCGGGAACGCCCGCCCCCTTCCCGTACGCGAAGCATGGGACGCAGCAGCCGTCCGCGCGCACGTTCCGCCTCCTCCCGGATGCCGTCAAAGAGCATCTTCCCCCCGAGCAGGAGCAGCAGCGCAAAGGAGAGGAAGGGCGCGATGCGCGCGACAACTTCCGCAAAGGCGGCACCGCAGGCGTAGCCCAGAAGCGGCATGCCGAACTGAAACAGCGCAAACGTCAGCGCCGTTACAAATGCCTTTGCCGTGGACATGCGCGGCTCCGCCATGCCGCCAGCCATGCCGACGGCGACGGCATCCATCGCCAGCGCCGCCCCGATGAATACGATCTCCCAGACAGACACGATGCTCTCCTTGCGGGGAAGAAAAAAGACTTATGCGCAAAACACCGCGTTCTGCGCATAAGTCTCGTCATTTCAGATAGCGCCCGCGGCAGATGCCGCAATGTGTGGACGGTACCGCTCCGAAGAGCCGACTACTCCCCTATGTCGTTCTTTATTGTACACGAACGGCGCGCGCCTGTCAAGGATTTTCCGGCACGTCGCCCGCAAGCACGCACAACACTTCCTTTGCGCGCCCCGCAGGAACGGGGGCAGTCTGCGGCGTGCAGTCCTCGCAGCGCACGACGACGCCTTCCGCGCGCCGCCCCTCCCTGCCGAAGGGCACCGCGACGCGCGTCCCCGCCGCAAGACGGCGGGGCGACACATACCAGCAGGGCGTGCCGGCAACGTCCACTTTGACATAGGTACGCACGCCGTTGTCCGCGAGCACGCCGCCCGATAAAGAATGGATCATCCGGATTCCTCCTAATCTGCCCGCCTGTTCATTCGGCGATGCCGCGGGCGGACAGCACGTCGGCAAGGCGGGCGAACTCCTCCGGCGCGAGCGTTTCCCCCCGCACCATGTCCGCAAACCCCGCCTCCCGCAGCACGCTCTTTGCCTGTTCGCGCGAGAGGGAGAAGGCGTTCATGAGATTGTTTTCCAGCGTCTTTCGCCTGCCCGAAAACGCGCAGCGCACGGCGGCGCGATAGGCGGAAGGGCTTTGGACGGGGATGCGCCCCTCTTCGAAGTCGATGCGCACGATGGCGGAATCGACGTTGGGGCGGGGGGTGAACATGGTGCGCGGCACCCTTCTGACGATGCGCGCTTCCCCCTTCAAGGCGATGGCGGCGGTCACGGCGCCGTATTGCGGCGTCCCCGCGGCAGCGGTGAAGCGCTCGGCGACCTCCTCCTGCACCATGACGCTCAGCCCGTCGCAGGCGCGTGCCTCTTCGAGAAAGCGCATCATGACGGGCGTCGTGACATAATAGGGCAGATTGGCGACCACGCGGTAGCGCCCCAGCTCACGTTCGAGCGCGGGAAGGTCGGCGCGCAGAAAGTCGCCGAACACCACTTCAACGTTTTCGCACCCCGCGAGCGTCTCCGCCAGAACGGGCCGCAGGGACGCATCGATCTCATAGGCGAGCACCCGCTGCGCCGCCTGCGACAGGGCGCGCGTCAGCGCCCCCGCGCCCGCGCCCACTTCGAGGACGACGGTCTCCGCGCCGACGCCCGCATCCCGCACGACGGCGGAGAGCAGATTGGCGTCGCTCAAAAAGTTCTGCCCGAACTTCTTCTTGAAATAAAAGCCGTGACGGGCGAGCACTTCGCGCACATCTTCCATAAAATCCCTCACATACCCGCCGCACGGGCGCACATTCTGTAACAGAGGGAACTGCCCTCCTTACAAAAGAACGGGGGAGCCGCCGCAGGGCGGCTCTTTGCTATGCTTCGATCATGGGGCGCACCCGAAGAGGGATGCCGACCGCATCGGCAATGTTGCGGCATGCCGCCACTTCCTCTTCGCCGATGCAGTCCACCACCGAAAACCAACAGTTCAGCCCCTGATCGCGGCAGGCGCGCGCAAATGCGAGCATCTCCTCGAACGCCGCGGGATACAGGGGGCGGCACAGCGCCTTGTAGCGGCGCGCATCGGAGGCGTTCAGCGAAATGTTGATGCCGTCCAGCTTGCCCGCAAGTTCGGGTGCGATGTTCCGCCCGTTGATGAGGCTGCCGTGTCCGTTGGTGTTGAGGCGCGTCCGCTTGCCGTGCGCGTGAACATAGCCGCACACTTCCGACATGACGTCCAGCCGATAGGTCGGCTCGCCGAAGCCGCAGAATACGACCTCGTCGCAATCGCACTCCCCCAGCGCCGCCGTCACCTGCGCCGCCGTGGGTTCGCCGCCTTTGAGCCAGAGGGCATACCCCTCGAAGGTCTCCTTGCCGTTGCGCACACAGAACGTACAGCGGTTGGAACAACGGTTGGTGAGATTGACGTATAGATTGTTCCCGATGCGATAGACGTAAGTATCCATATCCTTTATCCCAATTTCGCAAACAGCGTTTTTGCGTTTTTCACGATCTGCGCCGCAAGCGCGTCCGCGTCCTCCCCGCGCAGCTGTGCCAGCCGCGCCACGATGACGGGGATGTTGGCAGGCGTGTTTTTCTCCCCGCGGAAGGGAGAAAGATAGGGGCTGTCCGTCTCCGAAAGGATGCGATCCTTCGGGCATGCCTTCACGCTCGCCCACACATTCTTTGCATTTTTGAAGCAGGCGACGCCCCCGAAGGAGAAATACGCCCCCAATTTTGCAAAGGCGGGCAGATTTTCCGCGCCGTGCGAATAGCAGTGCATGAGGAATCCGCCGCCGAGAAGGCTGCGGTGTTCGTGCAGGAGTTGCAGCATGTCCGCGCAACAGTCGCGCGAATGGATGACGACGGGCAGTCCGGATTCCCGCGCGAGCCGGAGCTGCCGCACGAACGCGCGCTTTTGCACATCCCGCGCAGGCGTCTCCCAATGATAGTCCAGCCCGATCTCCCCGACCGCGACGCACCGCTCGTCCCTCAGAAGTTCCGCAAGCTCCGCCGCCGTCTCCTCGGAAAAGGTCTCCGCCTCGGACGGATGCACCCCCGCCGTGAAAAAGACGCCCGCGTGCTCCTCCGCCATCATGCGGTGCATGCGGCTGTGCGCGAGGCTGTCCCCCGCGAGAACGACGCGCTCCACCCCCGCCGCACGGCAGGCGGCGAGTTCGGCGGGAACGTCGTATCCCTCCTCCGCAAAATGGGCGTGAACGTCGAGATACATCTCAGCGGATGAGCGCCCCTGCGGGCATGTCTTTTTCGGGGGAGAGCAGGGAGAGGTTGCCCGCTTCGTCCTCGGCGCACAGCACCATGCCTTCGGAGAGCACGCCGCACAGCTTTACGGGCTTCAAATTGGCGACGAGCACCACCTTCTTTCCCACCATCTCTTCGGGCGAATACCACTTGGCGATGCCGGAGACGACCGAACGCACTTCGCCGCCCACGCGCACCGTCTCGTGCAGGAGCTTGCTTGACTTGGGAACGCGCTCGCAGGCGATGACCTCGCCCACCCTGAATTCGAGCCTCGTAAAATCGTCGATGGAGACGAGCGGCGCCCGCTCCTGAGCCGCGGCGGGCTTTTCCGCAGGCTTTGCGCCGTTTTCGCGTTCGTATTCCGCCTGCTGCGCCGCACGGATCGCCTCCGCCTTCACCGCCACCTCTTCCCGGTCGAAGCGCGCGAAGAGCGCCTCGTCCGTCTCTGCAATGCGGCTGCCGCACGGATACGTTCCGAACGCGGCACAGGCGTCAAGCGATTTTAAGGGGCAGTTCAGGTAAGAAGAAATCTTCTGCGCCGTTTCGGGCAGGAAGGGTTCGAGAAGGCTTGCACCCGTCAGAATGCTCTCGGTGAGGTTGTATAAAACGGTCGCAAGGCGCGCTTTCTTCCCTTCGTCCTTACAAAGCACCCACGGCATCGTTTCGTCGATATACTTGTTGGCGCGGCGGAAGATGAGGAATATCTCGTTGAGCGCATCTGCGACATGGCAGTCGTCCATGCACGCCGTGACGCTCTCCGCCGCCCCCGTGACGACGGCTTTCAGCTCTTCGTCCACCGCTTCCGCGGCGCCCATGTCCGCAACGACGCCGCCGAAATACTTTCTGCTCATGGCGAGCGTGCGCCGGACGAGGTTGCCGAGCGTGTTGGCAAGGTCGGTGTTCACGCGCTCGCACAACAAATCCCATGTGATGGTGCCGTCCCCTTCGTAGGGCATCTCGTGCAGGACAAAATACCGCACGGCATCCACGCCGAACACCGAGGCGAGATCGTCGGCATACAGGACGTTCCCGCGCGACTTGCTCATCTTTTCACCCCCCTGTAACAGCCACGGGTGCGCAAAGACGCGATCGGGCAGCGGTTCGCCGAGCGCCATCAGGAAGATGGGCCAATAGATGGTGTGGAAGCGCGCGATGTCCTTGCCGATAATGTGCAGCTTTTCGGCGTTCTTCCAATACGTTTCGTAGAGTTCTCCGCTGCCGTCGGGGTCGTATCCGAGCCCCGTGATATAGTTGGTGAGCGCATCCAGCCAGACATAGACGACATGCTTTTCGTCAAAGCTGACGGGAATCCCCCACTTGAAGGAGGTGCGCGAGACGCACAGGTCCTGCAATCCCTTCTTTAAGAAGTTGTTCATCATCTCGTTCTTGCGCGAGACGGGACGGATGAAATCGGGATGGCTTTCGATGTGGGCGATGAGGCGGTCGGCATACTTGCCCATACGGAAGAAATACGCCTCCTCCTTCGCCTTCTTCACTTCCCTTCCGCAGTCGGGGCACTTGCCGCCGACGAGCTGGCTCTGCGTCCAGAAGCTCTCGCAGGGGGTGCAGTACCAGCCTTCGTACTCCCCCTTATAGATGTCGCCCTGCTCATAGAACTTTTTGAAGATCTTCTGCACAATGCGGACGTGGTCTTCATCCGTCGTGCGGATGAACTTATCATAACCGACGTTCACGCCGTCCCAGACGGTTTTGATGACGTTCGCCACCCGATCGACATACGCCTTGGGCGTCACGCCTGCCGCCGCCGCCTTCTCTTCGATCTTCTGCCCGTGCTCGTCCGTGCCCGTCTGGAACCGGACGTCGTAGCCCTGCAATTTTTTGAAACGGACGATGGCGTCCGCAAGGATCGCCTCGTAGGTGTTGCCGATATGCGGCTTGCCCGAAGTGTAGGCGATCGCCGTCGTCACATAATAGGGTTTTTTCATGGATATGCTCCCCGAAGTCTTTTCCGCATCATTATACTTCATTTCCGCACAAATGTAAACTTATTTTGCGCGCCGCGCGTTCATCCCCGCAAGCGCCGCGCTCCCATTCTTCGCGCAGCACGGCGCGCACCACAATATCCGTCAGCTCGCCCGTGGAAAGCAGGCGGAAGTACTTACGCAACGTCCCCTCCGTCCGCATGCCGCACTTTTCCATGACGCGCCCCGAAGCGGGATTTCCCGCCGCATGCTTTGCCTCGATCCGTAAAAAGCCCGCTTCCCGGAACAGATACCCGATCGCCGCCGAGAGTGCTTCCGTCATCACGCCGCGCCCCCGGAACGCGCGCGACAGGCAGTAGCCCACCTCCGCGCGCCCCGAACGCCTGTCTGCCGATACGACGGACAGATCGCCGATCACCGCACGCGTCTCCCGCCATACGACTGCCCAATGGTACACGTCGGGCGATTTTGCCTCTTCCTCCCATGCCGCCAGCAGCTTCCGCGTGAACGATACGTCCTTGTGCGGCGTCCACGTCAGAAAATGCGCGACGGCGGGATCGCTCATCCAATTGCCGAACGCCTGCTCCGCGTCGGACGCGCGGAAGGGACGCAGGATAAGCCGCTGTGTTCCGAGAATTTTACTGCCAAGCTGATTCATGAAACCCTCCGTTTTCCGCCGCGGCAAGCCTGCGTACAAACAAAAAAGCCCGCCGTTCGGCGGACTTGCTTTTCAAAAATGCGATACGCCAAACTACCGTATTTGCATTGCAAACACGGTGCGCATGGCGTTGAAGTGACATCCTGAAACTTTCAGGGCTCTATTATATCGCCTCGGCCGGCCGCTTGTCAAGCAATCGATGATAATTTGTACCGCTCGCTCATACAATACCCTATGAACGTCATCTTTGCCGTCGTATTTTTAGCGGCGGCGGTCATCTTTCTCCTGCGCGACCCGGAGGGATTTTTGCCCGCCATGCTCGCGGGCGGGCAAAAGGCGGCTGCCGTCTCGCTCGCCCTGCTCGCTTCGTACTGCGTATGGCTGGGCTTTTTCAAGGTGATGGAAGAGAGCGGGCTGTCCGCCAGACTTGCAAACAGGCTGTATCCTGCGGCAAGAAAATTGTTCCGCTCCGAAAACAAGGAAGCGCTCGCGCTCGCCTGTCAGAACCTGGCGGCAAACATGCTGGGGCTTCCGGGCGCTCCCACGCCCCTGGGAATTGCCGCAACAAAAAAATTTTTGCAGACGGGGGACACATACGCCGCCGACATGCTGTTCGTGCTGGGCGCAACGGGACTGCAGCTTCTGCCCGCCACCGTCATTGCCCTGCGCGCCGCGGCGGGGTCGGCGGCGCCCGCCGACATTTTGCTCCCCACGCTGCTTTCCGCCGCCGCCGCGACCCTCTTCGGCGCCTTGCTCGTCGTACTCACGCGGAGGCGCAGATGAAGTACGCCGCCCTCGCCCTCCCCGCCCTGTTCATCGCGCTCTTCGTCTACGCCCTCACGCGGCGGGTCAGGCTCTATGACTGCTTCACCGAGGGCGTCAAGGGCGCCGTCCCGCTCGTGCTGTCCGTCTTCCCCTATCTTGCAGCCGTGCTCATCCTCTCCGAACTCTTCGAGGCGAGCGGCTTATCCGCCGCCCTCATCCGCTCGCTCTCGCCCGTCTTCTCCTTCCTCGGCATCCCGCCCGAAATCGGAAAGCTCGTCCTTTTGAAACCCTTTTCGGGAAGCGGGTCGACGGCGCTCCTCTCCGAACTGCTCGCCGAATACGGCGCGGACGGCTATATCGCGCGCTGCGCCTGCGTCGCCTACGGTTCGAGCGAAACGGTGTTCTACATCTCCGCCGTCTATTTTGCGGGCAGCAAAAAAAATCTTGCAAAGCCCGTCGTCATTGCGCTTGCAGCAAATTTTTTGAGCCTTCTTCTGGGCTGTTTTTTGTGCAAAATTCTGTGAGAAAATCACACTTGTTCATTTTATACCATTTGAAACCCGCTTTCGTGATAGAATTTATGTTCGTTTGGAACAAATTCACAAAAAAATATTTTTGAAAATTTTTCGACGAAATATTTTACTTTTCGCTGCGGACGCTGTATAATATGGGTGTCAGAAGCGAGATGGAACCCCGCCTGACACATCTGAACATCGCTCATCATTTTTCCCCCTTATCATATAGTAAACCCCTCGGAACGCGAGTTCCGGGGGGTTTACTTTTCCGCGATCTTTGCACGGCGGCGAAACAGCGCCTCCTGCCCGCCCTTATAATGCGGCACGGGGAAGGAGCGCTCAAAGCAAAAGGCACTTTGCAAACACAAAGTGCCTTTTCATATTCCGCGATTCAGGCGGCGAAGGTCAGTTGCAGCCATTCGTCAAATTGCCCGAACATGCTGCTCACCGTCCAATAAACCGTCGCATCCTTGTGCTCGGAAACGACATAATATTCATCAAAGCCATTTAAATCCGTCCCCTTGGCTTCATAGGAAATATCAATGCCGTTTATTCGTATTTGATTATCCAAATCGTTATATTGCTCAATATCCGCCAACAAGAAATACCGGTTAAATACCATGCGTGCATTTATGAAATAATAATCGGTGGCAGACAACGTACCCGCGATATTAATCATAACCAATGAATCGTCTTTTATAAGTACGGTTTTAGTAGGCGGTTGAGATGGCAGTATTTGTGAAAGCGTTGGAATAACACTCTCGCACCGCTGCATATCGCCTTCTTCTAAAAGTTTTGTTATAACGCTTTCCTCCCCGAATGTCAAGTCGGAAATCTCTCCCGTCTGCGAACGATTGTGCAGCAGGTATGCCGACGTCAGCGCAAGCAACAATAAAACGCCGCCTGCGGCAACCCAAATCCATGCAGGAAGACGGCGTTTTGCGCACACCGCCCCCTGCGCGGCGTCCTGCGGCGCGATCTGCGGCAGCCGGTCGCCATGCTCGTCGGACCATTCCCCGAAGGGCGGTGCCTGTTGTTTGAATTTTTTTCTGTACGCGCGCTCGAATTTTCCCATGCGCTCCCTGCGGGCATCAGTAGATGTTCACTTCAAACCCGTCAATAACATTGGTATAGTCATCCAAAATGATATACGCCAACGGATAATACACATATCCCGTTGCTACGGCGATCAGATTTAGTTCCTGCACCAAATTTCCGGCAGCGTTGTAGTATTTGACCGTCCTTGTACCATAGGCAACTAAGGTATGGTTGCCGCCATAATGCTGCAAAAAGACATCTTCCGTTCCGGTTGTTGCGTCAAGATCTTTTCTGTCCACCAAGGTATAATGCGACACAAATAAAACAACGGGTTTCCTGTTTTGCACGGATTGTTGAATGGCGGTCAAATTGACATTCTGATTGGAGACGCGCTGCGAATAGGAGACGTCCTGTCCCTGCCGTTCGACATAGGTCTGTAACCCCGTCTTAAAGCCGTTGATCGTCGTTCCGCCTTCCATAGAATTGGTTTCCATATCGACATACAACTGATCTATTGTGTCTTGGACAGCTTGCGTTTGCCCGCTATAAATTGTAATGCCGAAAATTTCCCTTGTCGATGTAAAATTTTCAATCAGGTTATCGAAGTACTGATCGTAAAATCCAAGAATGATGGACCCGGCGACGGGGGCACAAGTATTCAGATAATTTCCAACATTACAATACTGCGGCAAGCCGCCCTGCATTATGGTTTCCTCATCATCTTTATAAGAAAAAGAGATGTTCTGTTCGATGGTCTCCACCCAGCTTGCGCCGTTGAATCCGTCTGCGAAGGTCATTTCCCGCGGAGCGCAGAACATGGGGACGGCAAACAATGCGCTCAGAGCGATCGCCGCTGCTTTTTTCATATCATGTCACCTCGGTTTACAGTGTTACGGAGAGAGCCCGTACACTTATAAGACATCCCCGCAAGGTGAAATGGCGCAGGAATTACAAAAATTTTATTTTTGGTAATCGTTGCGCAGTTTTTCCTTGATGGCGGCATAATGGCGTTTGGCAGTGGCGTAGTTCATGCCGAGTTCCCGCGCCGCATCTTTGAGCGATTCCCTCCACAGAACGCGGCGAACAAACAATTCCCAATCCGTGGGAGAAAGAAGGCGGAAGACGTCTTCCTTCCACAACGAATCGGTGGGCTCCCGCACGAGTACGGGAAGATCGGCAAACGGCAGTTCGCGTTTGCGCTTTTGCAGAAAGTTGAGTGCCGTGTTCTTGGTCATGCGGATGAGATAAGCAACGTGATGAATGATCGTTTCCGGGTCGCCCTGAAAATTGATCAGCTTGATGAACACTTCGGAAGCGATGTCGGCGGCGTCTTCGCGGTTGTGTACGATGGTCATCGCCGTGCTGCAAAGCCGTTCGTAATATTCGGTATAGAGTTTTTCCAACGCGCGCTTTTCGCCGGAATGAATTTTGCGCATGATCCCGACAAATTCTGCCCTTGTCATGCGCGTTCCCCTGTCATCATTGGCGTATTCCGTTAAGAAAAAATTCAACAGCCCGCCCGCCGTCTGCATTTCTTGCAAAATAAAGGGCGTTCTGTCACTTTTTGACACTTTTTTCTGTCTAAAATATTGTAATCTATTTGCAGGTACGAATGATGCAGATCAGGAAGAAAGAGTGTGAGATGATGGAACTGCTGCGCCGCAAGAACGGGCTTGCCGTTCAGACGTTCGCAAGGCTGCGCGGACACTTTCGGGAAGTCGATGAAATGAAGCGGACGGACCACGATGAGATCATCTGTGACGTGTACGCAGCCGATGCCGACCGCCGCCTTTGGCAGATCGCCGTAAAACACCACCTCGGCGACAGTACACTGCTCCGGTACAGAAAAGAATATTTGCAGTGGTTTATTTACTATATGAAAAAAGCATCCGTGGAAGCTGCCGCCGCCGAGGACCGTTCCTGACGGTGCGGCGGTATCTTGTCGATGCTGACCGTCAACCGGATACCGTTTTTTGACCGTCGTTTTTCAACATTATACAAAACAGACGCGGGCTTGTCAAGATACTGCCGTAAAATTCTTCTGTTTTGAAAGGAGAACTCTGCTTTTTTTATAAAATATCCCTTCCGGAAGGGGACAGCGCGGGGACGTCGGACCCGCGTCGGCGGAGCATACGCCGCCCCCGCAAATCCTTCAAAGGGGGAACGACGCCCAAACGCCCGCGAAGGATTGGCACCGTGCGGCAGGGGGCGGGCAGATGTAAGGACTTTCCGACGGGGTATTGACAAATACCCCCCCCCATATTATAATAGAGACACCAAACCACGGGAGGAGCTCTATGAAAAAATTCGTTTGCGCATGCGCGGCTGCGGCGATCGCCGTCGGCGCACTCGCGTCCTTTTCGGGCTGCGCCAAAGCGCCCTTCAACGTGCGCGACTACGCCGTGCCCATCGGCAACCCCGAAGCCATTGTTCCGCTCGCGGACAAGGAAGCATACGCTTCCGCAAAATTCTTTGAAAACGCATCTTCCGTCACCGCCTTGGGCAACGGGCTGTTCAGCATCACCATGACGGGCGGTTCCCGCCTGTATAACAGCCAAACGAAAGCCTATGTGGACGACACGCTGTACGCTTCCGTCGACAACACTTCCCCCATCATCGAGCTGTCCTACATGGCGAAGGACGGTTCCGGAGTCACAAACTACGATTACCGCTCCCCGACGGGAGAACTGCTCATCGGCGGGCTTGCCTCCAAGGCAACGCGCGGCACAAAGAGCGGCTTCCTCCCGAACGAGCTGACCAGGACGACCCTCCTCACCCTTTCCTACAACAACGGTACGGACGCCACGCGCTACTTCACCTATCGGGCGGAGACCTACGGCGGCAATGCCGTTCTGAAAGAGGTCGACGCCGACGACATCCGCGACGAGAAGTTCCCCACCCATCAGGCGGGCAGCTCCCTGAACACGCTGGTGACGGACAGCATGCCCGTGATCGATTCTCTGGAACGCCGCCCCTATTCTTTGTCCGGCTACACCTATGCCGCCGTGGAAAATCTCTCCGGTTCCTACACCTACTACTCTTACCGCAACGGCGTCCCGACGGGGACATTCACCGTCAGCGCCAACGGAGCGCTCCTTACCGATGTATTCATGGAACGCTACATATATTACTATGAATTGACGGAAGTCCATCCGCTGGCGGAGGACGGCTACAACGTCATGAGCGCTTCCGGGAAATACAACATCACTTACTACCGCTACGACATGGAACGCGGAAAGACCGATCGGATCGGATGCGACTATTATCTTCCGAACGCCGACTTCATCCCCCTTTACAACTACACAAAGGGCGACTTTGATGCGGTGTACGTCAAGGATGCCGTTCCGTTTGTGGACGGCGTCGCCCACATCGGCAACAACGCCGCCGCGGCCGTCGTGCTCGACGCGGGACTTGGCACCGCTTACAACGTCTCCGACGTCGGCATCGACATCACGCGCGTCGTAAAGATCGGCGAAAACGCCTATCTTGCGGAGGAAGCCAATCCGCCCGACACGTCCGACATCTATTACTATCTAATGAACGACCGCATGGAGACGCTCGCCTACTTCGCGGCGGATACCCTTTCTTCCTCCTCCGCAAATTCCACCGTCCGCGTCTATCCGTCGCTCGAACTCATCGTCGGAAGCATTGATAATCACTATTTCGGCATCGGCTTTGACGGGAAAGTCATCTTTGAAAACAAATTCGAAAGCCTCACCTTCTATGGCGGCGCCGCGCTGGATAACCCGCAGAACACGGGGAATGCGATCTTCACCAAGGACCATCCCGAAGGAACGTCCGTCGGAGAATGGATCGGGGCGGCAGACGACGACACGCTTGCCTTTTATAGCGGACTGATCGTCCGCACCCCCGCAACGGGAAAAATTTCCGTCTATACCTACGAAGGGAACAAGCTCGCCGACCTTGGCGAAGGCGAAACCGTCTCGTCCGTTATAAACTCCGCGGAAAGCACGTTCGCAACGATCGGAACGAACTTCGGAATCTGGCTGCTCTGCTGACGCCGTTTTACCCTGCCCGACAACAAAACAGCGCCGCCGCGCCTTTGGGCGCGGCGGCGCTTTTGCGATGCTGCTGCGGACATGGTACGCCCGAAAGCGTTCTTACCCCCTGCGGAAGGCGCCCGTGATGACGCCGCCGCCGAGGCACTGCGTTTCGTCGTACAGCACGGCATACTGCCCCTCCGTGACGGCGCGCTGCGGCTCGTCGAAAAGCAGCGTCAGGTCCCGTTCCCCCGTGCGCACGGCACGCGCGCCCTGCTCCGCCTGACGATAGCGCAGTTTGACGCGGCAGGAAAATTCCCGCTCCTGCGGCTGGAAGGGGATAAAGTTCATCCCCTCCACCGTGCAGCCGTCCGAATAGAGGGGCGACTCATCCCCGTGGGAGACGACGAGCACGTTTCTTGCAAGGTCCTTTTTCACCACGAACCATCTTCCGTCCTCGCCCCGCCGCCCGCCGAGGTCCAGCCCCCGCCGCTGCCCGAGCGTATAATACATGAGCCCGATGTGTTCGCCCACCCGCTCCCCCGTGAGCGTCTCGATCGCCCCCGGCTGCGCGGGAAGATACTGCCGTAAAAATTTACGGAAGTTGCGCTCGCCGATAAAGCAGATGCCCGTCGAATCCTTCTTCTTTGCCGTGGCAAGCCCGTTCGCCTCGGCGAGGGCGCGCACTTCCCCTTTCCAAAGCCCTGCCAGGGGAAAGCATACGTCCGAGAGCTGCTCCTGCGAGAGCTGGTTTAAGAAATATGTCTGATCCTTGCCCGCATCCTTCGCCTTCAACAGGCGGTGAACGCCCCCTTCATGCGAAATTCCGCAGTAATGCCCCGTGGCGATCGCGTCCGCGCCCAGCCGCTTGGCGTACTCCCGGAAGGGTCCGAACTTGATCTCGCGGTTGCACAAAACGTCGGGGTTGGGCGTTCTGCCCGCGCGGTACTCTTCGAGAAAGTGGGAAAAGACGCGCTGCATGTACTCGCGTGAAAAATCGACGGTATAGTACGGAATGTCCAGCACGCCGCACACGCGTTCCACGTCGGCGAAGTCCTCTTCCGCCGTGCAGGCGCCGTCCGCGTCCGTCTCTTCCCAATTGCGCATGAACAAACCGATGACGCGAACGCCCTGCTGCTTCAAAAGCAGCGCGGCGACCGAGCTGTCCACCCCGCCGCTCATCCCGACGACCACCGTCTTTGCCATCGCACGACCTCCCTTTTCGGAATTTTTTTTGAAATTATAGCATATCCGCGCAAAAATATAAAGCATTTTCGGGCGAGATGTGCTATAATGATAGAGCATCCGCATGTGCCCGTGGTGGAATTGGATACCATAAAGGCCTCCGACGCCTTCGGTCCGGGTTCGAGCCCCGGCGGACACACCAACAAACGGCAGACCTTTGAAAGGTCTGCCGTTTGCATTGCGGTCCCTTTTCCGCCGCTCCGCGCAAAATGTCCGATTGTGACGCGGCGAAGGCTCCCGCCGTACGGAACATCCCCCCCGCGCAAAAATAATTGTCATGGAAAAAAATTACCGTTTGACATTCCGTCACAAAAAGTGTATACTATATATGTACCGCCGCAGGAAGGGCGGCACACGGAGAGAATACCAATGAAGATCGCCATGACGGGCGTCAGCGGACACATGGGCGCGGAAGCGCTCAAAGAGACGCTCAGGCTCGACAACGCCGAATGGGTGCGCGTGCTGCTCACCCGCAGAAAGCGCAACGAAAAACTTGCCAAGACATTGAAAAAGCAATACGGCGAACGGGTGCAGATCGTCTTCGGAAACATCGAGGACAGAGCGGCATGCGACCGTCTTGTGGAGGATACCGACTATGTTCTGAACATGGCGGCGGTGATCCCGCCCCGTTCGGACGCCGACCCCGCCGCAAGCGAAAAGTGCAACTATCTCGGCGCCGTCGCGCTGACGGACGCCGTGAAAGCGATGCCCCGCCGTGCGAAATTCCTGCACACGTCCACCATCGCCCTCTACGGCTGCCGCAACGAAAAGCACCCCTTCTGCCGCGTGGGAGACCCGCTCGTCATCAGCCCTTACGACATCTATTCCCTGCACAAACTGCGCGGGGAGCGCTATGTGCTCGAATCGGGGCTGGAACACTTCGTCGTCCTGCGGCAGACGGCAATGCTGCACGACGAGATGCTCAAAGGCAACATGAGCGACGGGCTGATGTTCCACACCTGCCTCAACTCCCCGCTGGAATGGGTGAGCGCGCACGATTCGGGCGTGCTCATCCGCCGCATCCTCGAACGGGACAGCGCGGGCGAACTTGATTTTTTCGACAACCGCGTCTACAATATCGGCGGAGGCATCCGCGGCAGGCAGACGGGCTACGACACCTTCCGCGTCGGCTTCGCCGTCATGGGGGGCAGCACGGAAAAATTTTTCCGCCCCGATTGGCTGGCGGCGCGCAACTTCCACGGCGTGTGGATGGCGGACAGCGGCGAACTCGAAGCGCTGTTCGGCTATCAGCGCGAGGGCGCGGAAGAGGTCTGGAAGGCGATCGCCGACAAGCACCGCATCTTCCGCCTTGCAAAACTGCTGCCGCCCAAGCTCATTGCGGGGACCTTCTTCCGCCGCCTGCTCAACCACCCCAATTCCCCCATGCGTTGGCGCAAAGACAAGGATGAAGCGCGCGTCGCCGCCTTTTTCAAGAGCGAGGAGGACGCCCGCGCCATCCCTGCCGATTGGAAGGACGTAAAGCTCATGGCGAAGGGGGATTTCGGCGACTATGACGCCCTGCGCGACGAAGCGCGCGCGGAGCGGGAGGGCAAACTGCTCTCGCACGGGTTCGACGACAAAAAACCGCCCGCCGCGTGGACGGCGGAGGACTGCCGCGCGGCAGCCGCCTTCCGCGGCGGAGAGTACCTTTCGGAAGGGTTTGCGGGCGCGCACGCCCCCGCTCAATGGCGCTGTCATGACGGGCACGTCTTTACGGCGACGCCCTACACGGTGATGGGCGCGGGACATTGGTGCCCCGCATGCGCGCCCACGCCGTGGGACTACGACCGTCAGGCAAAACACAACCCCTTCTATGCGCAGGCGTGGTACGACACGCACGCCGAGGACGAGAACGCCGTCTACGGCCTGGAAGACGGAAAAAGCGTCCTGCGGCATTTTACGGAGGAAGTATGAACGCGACATTCGTCTGTTTTACGGGAACGGGGAACACCGGGCGGGTCTGCGCGGCGCTTGCGGATGCTCTGCGCGCGCAGGGCGCGCAGGCGCGCGTCGAAATGCTGCGTTCCGACCGTCCCACACCCTGCATCGCGGACGCCGACCGCGTCGTCATCGCCTATCCCGTACACGGCTTCAACGCCCCCGTGCCCGTTCTGCACTATCTCAAAGCGCTGCCCGCGGGCGAAGGAAAAACGGTGTTTCTGCTGCGCACGTCGGGCGAACCGCTCGCCCTCAACGACGCCGCCGTGCTCACCCCCGCGCGCATTTTGCGCAAAAAGGGATATACGGTGGCAGGCGATCTGCACTACGTCATGCCCTATAACATCATCTTCCGCCACACGGACGGCATGGCATCGCGCATGTGGCGCGCCGTCTGCGCCCGTGCGGAAGCGGACGCCGCGCGCATCGTCAAAGGCAAGGGCGAACTTCCGTCCGTCGGCATCTTTTCCCGCGCGGCTGCCGCCGTCTGCCGCATCGAACACCCCGCCGCACGCCTGATCGGACGCGGCTTCAAGGCGACGGACGACTGCATCGGCTGCGGACTGTGTGCCCGCAACTGTCCGCAGGGAAACATCCGCATGGAGAACGGCAAGCCCGTGTTCGGAAAGGCGTGCGTCATCTGTATGGCGTGCGCGTTCGGCTGCCCCAAGGACGCCGTGAAAACGGGCGTGCTCAACGGTTGGCGGGTAAACGGCGGGTACGACTTCGACGCCCCGCCCGCAGAGGACGTGCAGGTATGTTCCTATTGCAGGCAATCCTATCTCGACTACTATCACCGCGCCGAGGAAAGCGCTGCGGACTATCTGGAAGAACATGACTGAAAGGAGAACACGGTATGTATTATTTTGACAACGTCGCAGACATGGTGGGGGGAACGCCCCTTCTGGAACTGCGCCGTTTCACCGCGGAACGCGCCCTGAAAGGGCGCATTTTCGCCAAGCTGGAAATGCGCAATCCGGCGGGGTCCGTCAAGGACCGCGTCGCCAAATACATGATCGAGGACGCCGAGCGCACGGGAAAATTGCGTGCGGGCGGCACCATCGTGGAACCCACTTCGGGCAACACGGGCATCGGGCTTGCCGCCATTGCCCGCAAAAAGGGGTACCGCGTCATCCTCACCATGCCGTCGAGCATGAGCATCGAGCGGCGGAAACTGCTTACCGCCTACGGCGCGGAAGTCGTTCTGACGGACGCCGCGAAGGGAATGTCGGGCGCCGTTGCCGAGGCGGAACGCATCGCCAGAGAGACGGGCGCCTTTCTTGCGGGACAGTTCACCAACCCCGCCAATCCCCGCGCGCATTACGAGACGACGGGTCCTGAGATCTTTGCAGCCCTCGGCGGCAAGGCGGACGCCTTTGTCTCCGCCGTCGGTACGGGCGGCACGCTGACGGGCGCGGGAAAATTCCTCAAAGAGCGCTGCCCCGCCCTGCACATCGCCGCAGTCGAACCCGCAGCCTCCCCCGTGCTTTCGGGCGGCAAGGCGGGCGCGCACGCCATTCAGGGCATCGGCGCGGGATTTGTGCCCGCCGTCCTCGATACCTCCCTCTATGACGAAGTCATCCCCGTCTCCAATGAAGATGCCTTTGCCTATGCCCGCGCCGTCGGAGCAAGCGACGCGGTGCTCGCGGGCATCTCCTCGGGCGCGGCACTGTGCGCCGCCGCGCAGCTCGCCGCGCGGGAGGAATTTGCGGGGAAGAACATCGTCGTCATCTTCCCCGACGGCGCCGACCGCTATCTCTCCACCCCCCTCTTCGGCTGAACACGCGCGCCGTCCCCCTCAAACGCCAAAAATCGCGGCAAACGCCGCGGTTTTTTGATTTTTCCGCACAAAAACGGGGTTGACAATCGGGCGCGGGCATGATACAATAGAAAAAGACATTATCGAGGTGGAACCATGATCGAATATTCCCTGAAAGCTCTGACCGCGGAGGAACTCTCCTTCAAGGTCAATCCCATCAAGGCGCGCCCGGACACCAAGTTCGAGATCAAGCCCCTGTTCTCCCGCCAGATCCGTCACGCGAACGAGAACCCCAAGATCAACATCGTCATGCTCGAATGCAAGATCGAGAGCACGGAAGAATCCCCCAAGCCCTTCAACCTCACGGCGCGCTTCGTCGGCGTGTTTGAAGTGCAGAACATGGAGACGGACGAGGACAAGCGCTTCTTCGCCATCAACGCGACGGAGACCATGTTCCCCTACCTCAGGGCGGCGGTCTCCAACCTGACGGCGGACGCGCTCATCAATCCTCTGACGCTGCCCGTCGTTCCCGGCTCGACCATCTTCCCCGATGACAGGGGCGGCTCGCAGTACACGCTCAATCTCGACCCGAAGATCGTCAACTGACCTGCGGGACGAACACGACGACATCTTCCCACACACTTTTTCCTCCGTGCCGACGCGCCGCTGTGCGCGTCGGCACGCGTTTTTAAGGGGTGCAGCCCTGCAACCACGGAAACGGCGGACGCCGCGTCGGATGACGCGGCGTCCGCCGTCCTTTTTATGGATGTATGGCGCCGCCCCGCGCGCCTCAGCCGTCCGCGCCCTTCTCCGGCGCGACGCATGCCCGGAAAAACGCAAGCACCGTTCCCCACTTCTCGTCGCGGTCCGTCTGCTCGTTGAGGAACTCATGACGGGAGCCCTCGAAGAGCTTCATCGACACGCGGCGCATCCCCGCCTTCCGCGTATAGAAATCATACAGTTTTTTCACGCCCTTTCCCATGTTCCCCACGGGATCCTGCGCGCCCGAAACGAGCAGGACGGGCAGATCTTTTTGCAGCGCCGCGCGGTACTTTTTGGTATACAGCCCGCGCAGTCCGCGGAAAAAGTCCGCATAAAACCGAAAAGAACAGGTGAACCCGCAGAAGGGATCGGCGTGATATGCCGCATTGTTCCGCGCATCGGCGCTCAGCCATTCGCCGTCCGCAAACTTCTTGGAATATGCGCCGAAGGAGAGCTTTTCGATGAACTTCGCGGGCTTTTTCTCCCCGCAGAAGACGCATCCGAGCGCCGCCACGAGGGAACCGAGATATACCTCAAAATCCTTTTTATAGCTGCTGCCCGCAATGACCGCGCCCGCAAGCCGTTCGGGAAAGGCGGCGATGCAGCGCTGCGCCAGAAAGGAGCCGTAGGAAAACCCGAACAGGATGACGGGCACCTTGTACCGCTCGGAGAGCAGCTTGCAGATGACCTCTTCGTCGCGCACGGTGTCCGCGAACATGTCCCCCGCGCACCAGCCGGGCGTATCCTTGTCCGTCTGTCCGTGTCCACGGTGGTCGTCCGCCGCCACGGTGAACCCGTGCCCGCACAGCCACTGTGCGAACGCGGCATAGCGCGCCGCATGCTCCGTCATGCCGTGCACGATCTGCACGACGGCGACGGGATGCTCCGCCTCCCATACATGCAGGGCAACGGGCTTGTTGTCAAAACTTACGATCTGTTCCATGCCTCACCTCGCGGCATATTGTACCACACCGCGCGTCCGCCGTCAAGCCCCTTTTTTTCCAACCCCTTCCGCCCTTTCCAATACCCCACCTGTATCAGATCCTTGTATCCGCCCGCGCGCATCTGCTACAATACGGACCGTAATACGATAAGGAGGTCCTGACGACCATGAAAAAACACCGCATCACGGCGCTCGCGCTCTGCGCCCTGTTCGCCGTCCTCCCCCTTGCCGCCGCATGCTCCCCCGCGGACATGCCCGCGGCAGACGTTCCCGCAGGGGACGTGCTCCCCGACGTGCCGTCCCCCGAAACGCCCCTTCCCGACGTCCCGGAGACGTCCGATCCCCCCGCCATGCCCGAAGCTCCCCCCGCACAGACGCCGGATCCCGAAGCGCCCGAAGACGTTCCGGAACCGCCCGCGCCCGAACCGCCGCCCACCGTCAGCGTCAGGGCGCAGTACGTCCTCTCCCGCGCGGACGGACTCAACGTCCGCACGGGGGCGGGCACGGGTTACGCCTCGCTCGGACATGTGAACGCGGGCGACATGCTGCACTTCGTCCGCCGCACGGACGGCTGGTACGAGACGCGCTACCGCGGCAGGACCGCCTATGTCAGCGCGAACGAGGCGTACACCGACGTCGCCTTCCTCGATAAGGCGGACGACGGCATCGAACGGGTGATCGCGGAGGGTCTGGAACTGCTGGGCGTCCCATACGTCTACGGCGCGGTGCGCCTGCACGACGGGAAGGGGAACTTCCTCAAAAACTTCACGACGAACGCCTTCGACTGTTCCTCCCTCATGCAGTATATCTTTTACAAGGGGGCGGGCATCCTGCTGGACGTGACGACGCGCACGCAGGTAAAACAGGGCGTCCCCGTCGCATGGAAGGACATCGCGCGCGGCGACCTGCTCTTTTACACCAACGCGCAGCGCTACAACAAGACGGGCGTGGAGCGCATCGGACACGTTGCGCTCTATCTCGGCGACAACTATATCCTGCACACGGCAAGCGACTATGCCGTCATCGAACAGATGTCGGCAACGAGGCGCAGCTATTTTGTGACGGCGCGCCGCTTTCTGTAACATCGCCGCGCGGCAGGTTGACAAACCGCGGCGGGCGTGCTATCATAAAGGCATGCAGCTCACCGACGTTCACACCCACAGCGCCTTTTCCGCCGACGGCAGGGCGCCCCTTGCGGACATGCTTGCCCGCGCAAGGGCGCTCGGCATGCGCTGGTACGGCGTCTCCGAACACTTCGATTACGACTATCTTGCGGAGGGCATCCTTGCGGAAGGGCAGCCCGTGCGCATGATCGACGCGCCCCGATACTTTGCGGAGGCGCGCCGCCTGCAGGCGCAGTACGCGCAGGAGATGCGCGTGCTCGTTGGGGGGGAATTCGGGTTCTCCGCCCACCCCGAAGCACAGCGCCTGTACCGCGAGATCATCGCGCGGTTTCACCCCGATTTTGTGGTGAACAGCACCCATTCGGTGGACGGCAAAGACGTCTGGTTCGGCGAATATTTTGCGGGGAAGCAAAAGCGCGAAGCATACCGCCGCTACCTCGAACGGGTGCGCGAGAGCCTCGATGCGCCCTACCCTTACGACATCGTGGCGCACCTCGGATACGTCGCCCGCAACGCCCCCTATGCGGACAAGGCGCTGCGCTATGAGGACTTCCCCGCCCTCCTCGACGACATTTTCCGCACGATCGCGGCGAAAGACAAGATCCTCGAAGTCAATTCCTCGGCGCGCGGCGCGGGCGACTTTTTGCCCTCCGAAGAGCTGCTCGGGCGCTACTATGCGCTGGGCGGAAGAAAGGTCTCCTTCGCCTCGGACGCCCACGACACGGATGCCGTCGGGCGGGGCAGGGAGCACATCGTCGGCGTGCTTGCCGCCATCGGGTTTGCGGGCGTCACCGTTCCGCAGAACGGACGGCACATCCTCGTTCCGTTTGACTGACGGGAAACATCTCCCTCCGGCATGATGATATTGGAGCGCGCCGCCCTCTCGGGCGGCGCGCTCCAATATCATTTCCCTGTTTTCCGTGCGGCGAACGGACGCCGCCGCCCGCCGCTCAAAGCATCTCCTTGTAAATTTCGCTCTTGGAGACCCCCCTGTCGCGCGCGGTCTGTTTGAGCGCCTCTTTCTTGTCCATGCCCTGCGCCATGTATGCCTCCACATGCGCGCGCACGGGCAGTGCGTTGAGGGGATTTTCCGCCTGCGCCGCCCCCGCGACGACGAGCACGTATTCCCCGCGCTTTTCCCCCGCAAGCCCCTCCGAGAGCAGGAAGGGGCGCGCCTCCTCGTGCAGTTTTGTGATCTCCCTGACGGCGCAGGCGCGGCGTTCGCCGAACACGGCATACAGGCTTGCGACGTCCCTGTCCACGTCCTGCGGGGCGCTGTGGAAGAGCAGCGTCTCCGTGCGCGCCCGGTACTGCGCGAGCAGCGCCTCCCGTTCCCCCTTTTTGTCGGGCAGAAAGCCGACGAAGGAAAACCGATCGGCGGGCAGGGCGGAGAGCACCAGCGCGCACAGCGCGGCGTTCGCCCCCGGAAGCACGGTGTAGTCTTCGCCCGCCTCGCGCAGGATGCGGCACACCTCGCGCCCCGGATCGGAGACGACGGGCATGCCGGCGTCCGAGACGACGCACACCGCCTTCCCCTCCCGCGAGAGGGCGAGGATGCGCTCCGCCGCCTCCCGTTCGTTGAACTTATGGCAGGCAAAGAGGGGTTTTTTCATGCCGTAGGCGTTGAGCAGTTTCAGCGTATGGCGGGTGTCCTCGCAGAACACGGCGTCCGCCTCTTTGAGCGCGTCGAGCGCCCGCAGCGTGATGTCTTTCAGGTTGCCGATGGGCGTTGCGACAAACGTTACCATGCCTCCCCCTTTTCGTTGACGAGCGTCGGCGTCAGCTCGACGCCGGGTCTGCCCCCCTTGACCGCCGCGACGAGCACGGCATACGGTTTTGCGCCCGCCTTTCCCGCAACGGGCGTGATCTTTTTGACTTCAAACGCGCGCTCGTGCAGCGCCCGTATGACCTCTGCCAGCCTGTCCGCCCGATGCACGAGGGCGAACCTGCCGCCGAATTTCAGGCAGCGCGCCGCCGCGGCGCAAAGTTCGGGGAGCGTTAAAAACAGCTCCTTGCGGCACATCGCCTTCCGCGCGTCCGCCGCCGCAAACCCGCCCCGTTCATAGGGAGGATTGGCAAGGACGAGCGAAAATGCCTCCGTATAGCGCGCGGGGATGTCCTGCACGCGCACGTTTTCCACCGTGAACGCCCCCTCCAGCCCGTTGAGGGCGACGGTGCGTGCGCTCATGGCGGCAAGTTCGGGCTGCATTTCGAACAGGGTGACGTGCTCCACGCCGCGGTTCTCCGCATAAAAATGTAACCCGACGACGCCGCTGCCCGCACAAAAATCGGCGACGCGCTCCCCCTTTTTGGCTTTGAGAAAGCGCGCCAGAAGCACCGCGTCCGACGTAAAGCGGTAGAGCGCGGTGTCCTGCAAAATGCGGTAATTCCCGATGAGCAGCGTTTCTTCGACCTGCATGCCATCCCTCCGTCCCCGAAGGGCGTTCTCACCAATCCTGTTTTTTCAGGCTCTTGTCCTTGACGTCGTCGTACTTTTCAAAGTAAGCGCGCTTCCACTCCGCGGGGGATGCCTGCTCCCGCCCGCCGCATTCCGCAAGGCGGGCTTCCAGCTCTTCGGGCGTGAAGTCGCCCTCGTCCGCCTCGCTGTCATAGCGGGAGAACAATTTCATGAGATCGTACTGCGACATAGCCCCTCCGTGCGCAAGTTGTCCACATCTTTGTGTGGATAAGTGGAAAAATCAGCAATAGCGGTTGCCCGCGGCGTCGTAGCAAACGCCGAGCGCCGCCAGGCGCGCATCGAGTTCCGCCCGTTCCCAGCCGAGTTCTTCACACAGTTCATCGGGCGAAGCCGCCCCGTCGCGCAGTTTCATGTTGACGTAACTCAGCAGCATGGCGCCGTCCTGCATCATTTCTATATCCGCATTATACCACATCCCCCCGAAAAAGGCAACTGCCTTGCGCCTCCTGCCGCGCGCCGTGCAAAACTCATGCCCGCACGCATTTTTTGAGGGCGGACAGGATGCGAAACAGCGCCAAAGCGATGAGAAAGACGCCGAAGCCGCGTTCCAGCGCGGCGCCGGGGAGGTGGGCGGCGAGCAGCGAAAACAGCGCCGAGGAGACGAGGGCGGAGAGCACGAGGGGCAGCAGCCCTTCCCCCTTCAGCAGCCCGCTTTTGGCATGCACGGGCAGGGCAAGCGCCGCCATCGGCAAAAAGGCGACGAGGTTGACGCCCTGCGCCGCCGCCTGATCCACGCCGAAGAGCGTCAGGAGCGGGATGAGTGCCGTGCCGCCGCCCATGCCCATGCCGCCCAGCACGCCGCCCGCGACCCCGCACAAAAAGAGCACTAAAAACGCCATGCCGCCACCGCCTTGACGCCCGCGAGCAGCATGAGCGCGGAGAACGCGAGATCGAGCGCGCGGGGCGGGAGAAGGGGCAGCAGTTTTGCGCCGAGCAATCCGCCCGCCAACACGCCGATGGCAACGGGCAGCAGCACCTGCCACGGAACAAGCCCCCACAAAAGATAGACGACGGCGCTTGTAAAGGAGGCGGGCAGGATGCACGCGATGGCGGTGGCGTGCGCCGCTGCCGTCCCGCGCCCTTCGATGCGCTCCAAAAGGGGCACGGCGATCATGCCGCCGCCCCCGCCGAAGATGCCGTTTGCCGCGCCCACCGCGCCGCCGCCCGCAATGCGTGCCCAAATCTTTGTTTGCATATTCCCCTCTCTTCTTCCACGTTCATTTTGTGCAGCGCCGTGAAATTTTTTCGCTTTCCCACGAAATCATAACGATTTTCACGCGGAATTGCTTGCGTCCGCGCGCGTTTTATATTAAAATAGAGAAGTATTTCAATGCGAGAACTGCAAGGGGCGGCAGCCCCTTGTCGGAAAAAGGAAAACGTATGGCAATCGATCGCAAACTTTTCAGACGCCGCTCGCTTGCGGCGATCACGCTCGCGCTGTCGGCGTCGCTCGCCGTAAGCGCCCTTGCCGCCTGCGCGACGACGACAACGAACCCGGACGACGAGGAGGAGGAGTCCACCTCCACCCGCACGGACACCCAGACGCTGCGCAACGGCAACTTCGAGTTTTACCCCGAAATGGACGAGGAAACGAGCGAAAAGCGCGACCTCATCAACACGCCCGACAGCTGGTCGTTCACGTCCGGCTCCCCCACGTCCGACACCAAGTCGGGCGTCGTCGACGTGACGGAGTGGAGCCACCTTTCCAAATCGGGCAGCGCGTTTTTTGCGGGACTGAAATCCTTTGAGGACGACGAGGACGACGAGCGCGCCGACTACTTCGACAGCATTGTAAGCGACGTCGTCGCCCATTGGGAAGACGACGACGTGACCGCCTACGACCGCCTGAAATTTTTTGACATGTTCGAAGAGGAGATCGACGATCTGGCGAGCGACTCCGAAGCGGCGGAACTGTTTGCGGACTACGACTATACCGTGGATTTCAACGACGTCGAATACCTCTCCGAGGTCACGCCCGCCGTGCGCGAAGGCCGCGGCGAGGACGTTGCCGACGAGACGAGCATGCTCATGATCCACAACCACCGCACGGAGAGCAACGTGGAGGGCACGGGACAGTACTACACCTCCTCGACGAGCATCTCCCTCGATGCGGGCACGGCGGCGAAGGTCTCCGTGTGGGTGCGGACGGACAAGCTCACGCACTATTATGCCCCCGAAGAGGGCAAGGACCCCGTGGAAGTCGCAGGCAATGCGGGCGCCTATGTGCGCGTCAACCGCACGGCGGGCGGCGGCACGCTCGACCCCTTCTACATGGAGAACATCAACACGAAGGGCACATGGCAGGAATACACCTTCTGGGTGCGCGCCAACTCCTTTACCGCCTCCTCGTTCACCGTGGTACTCGGTTTGGGACAGGGCTCTTCCGACCAGCGCGAACACTATGTGAACGGCTACGCCTTCTTTGACGACATCACCTGCGAGATCGTCTCCGAAGCGGAATACGAAAGTGCCGTCGCGTCGATCTCCGCCAAGTGCGACCTCGACAGCAAGGATCAGGCGCTGCGCACGACGGACATAACGGCGGCGATCGACCTCGACGCCGACTTCGGGCAGGCGGCAGACCTGACCGGGAAGATCGACGATACGATGACCGTCGGCATCACCAAGGACCCCGACGGCGGCAAGTCCAACGTCAAATACGAGGACACGTATTCCGACGACTATGCCCAAGCCGTCACGTTCGGCACCTTAAAAAGCAACAACAACAGCTATCTTAAAAACGTCATCAACGGATGGGACGACAGCTTCCCCTTCAATGAGGCGGACGCCGACAATATGCTTGCCGTCATGCTGATGTCCGTCTCCGGCGCGCCCTACACGGCAAAGTCGGGCAACTTCACGCTGGATCCCGACAAACACATGATCGTCTCCTTCTGGGTCAAGACGAGCGAGATCGGCGGCACGGGCGCTTCCGCCACGGTGGTGGACGGCAGCAACCGCACGCAGATCGCCGCGTTCGACACGACGACGGCGGACCCCGTGGACATCGACGACGACACGAAGGACATCTACAACGGCTGGGTGCGCTGCTTCTTCTTCATCTCCAACAACACGGACAGCGCAAAGACGTTCCATCTGGAATTCTCCTACGGTCCCACCGACGTGGCGACCGCCGAGGCATCCGCCTATGACGACGGCTATGCGGCGTTCACGGACTTTGAGGTGTACAAGGACGTCGCCAAGAAGCACATCGACCGCGCCGAGTCGGGCACCTACGCGCAGAAGGTGACGCTGACGGGCGCCGTGGACAACGATTCCGCCTTTGACACCGAGGGCGTCGGCAGCAGCCTTTCCGAAGGGCTTGCACACCCGCACAGCTTCCGCCCTCTTGCAAACGGCAGCAGCTCCATCATTGCGGGCAGCAGCATCGAAAACACCCTGCCCGCGGGGCTGTATACGGGGCTTCTGAGCTACAAGTATGCGGAAAATTACAAAACCGCCGCAGAACAGACGGGTGCCGCGGCATGGGCAACGGCGCTGAACACCATCGCCAACCCCGCCGGCACCGCATCGACGGCCGACGAATGGTGGACGAACATCTTCGGCGACAGTGCATTCCCCAACACGGCAAACCAGCCGCTCGTCTTCCTCAACACGTCGAACAGTGCCGTCAACGCCTACGGCTATCAGACGCTGGAGCACTTCACGGTGGCGGCGGATTCCTATCAGCGCATCTCCATGCGCGTCAAGCTCTCCGAAGGCGCAACGGCGACCATCTATCTTCTGGACACGTCGGACGTCAAGAAGGGCTACAACGATCGGCTCACCCCTACCCTTCCCGCCGTCACGTTCTGGTATGACGACAACGGCAACATCTTAAAGGGCGATCCCGACAAGGCGGCTTCCGCCCGCGACAATGTTCTGTTCTACCGCGAGGACAACGGACTGTTCACCAAGGCGGGCGCAAACGACGGAACATATTACGCCAACCTGCAAAATTACGACAAGGACGACGCGGGCAACCTCGTCGCCGTGGATGCGGACGGCAACACGACCATCGCCTTCTATGCCGACAACGGCAAGTTCTATGCCTACCGCGAGGAGGTGCGCCGCGGCGAATACAAGTATTCGCAGGAAGTCACGGACATCTTTACAAGCCTCTCCGACGAAGAAAAAGGCTGCGTGCGCTACAACTACCCCAAAACGAGCATGACGCCGTATGAGAGCGCCATTCGGGTGACGGGCACCAAAGACAATGCGGGAAGGTGGATCGACGTCTCCTTCTACATCCACACGGGCAACACCGCCAAAAACTATCTGCTCGAAGTGTGGGCGGGCTCGCGCGATTACGAGGTCGAACGGAACGAAAAAGGCGAGGTGACGAATGTCACGCCGACGGGCACACAGATCCCCGCGAGCGGCTATGTGTTCTTCGACAACTACACCTCGACGGACGTCTCCGAAACCTATGCGGACCTGCTCGCCGAGAAAGAGGACGAACTCAAACGCGCAACTTCCACCGCGGCGGATAAAAACCTTTCCTCCGAATACGCCCTCTATTACACGTTCACCTTCTACGACGCTAAGGACTACCTGCGCTACGACGCCTCGCTCGACGAAGACGGGCTGGGCGATCCCTACGGTTCGTACACGCAGTCCTCTTACAGCGAGAGCCTTGCGGCGCTGCGCTTCTCGTCGTCGGAAGCCTATGGCACCGATCTCTCGGGGAGATTCCTTGAAGAGAGCCTGTTCCTCGACTATGCGACGGCGGACGTCACGGTCACGGCGGACGACCTCACCGAGGACGACGACACCGAGACCGACGAAGAGACGCCCGCGGGCGATACCAACGTCTGGCTGATCGTCTCGTCGAGCCTGCTCGCCTTTGCCCTCGTGTTTGCGATCGTCGCCATCATCGTGCGCCGCATCCTCAAAAAGACGGGCCGCCACGCAAAAATCAAGCCCGCCAAGGAAAAGCGCGTGCGCAAAAAGAAGGACGCTCCCGCCGAAACGCCCGTGAAGGAAGAGGCGCCCGAGGACGAGAACGACCCCTATAACGAATAAGACAACGCAATAGAACGGCAGCGCCACCGGGTGCTGCAAATGCCGAGCGGCATTCCTGCCCCCTTCGTCAGGTCTTGGAAGAAGGGGAACGGGGATGCCGCTTTTGCTTGCCCCCCCCCGCAAGGGGGAGTCGTGCGCCGTTGGATTCTCACGCTCCGCGGCTTGCGCCGCTGTGCCCGGAATGACCGTCGGGACGCGGTTGCGTCGCTTTACTCAGAATGACATGAGGTACGCCATGAAATTTTTCAGAAAATGTTTTTCCGTTCTGTCCCCTGTGGAGTGGGGACTGTATCTTGCATCCGTCGCGGCGATCCTGACCGCCTTTTTTGCCTGCCGCTGTACGCAGTATCTCTACCTTGCCGGCTCCCTTCTGGGCGCGACGTCCCTCATCTTTCTTGCGCGCGGCAATCCCGCGGGGCAGGTCCTCACCATCCTGTTCAGCTGTTTTTACGGCTATGTCTCCTTTACGTTCCGCTACTACGGCGAGATGATCACCTACCTCGGCATGACCGCCCCCATCGCAGCCGCCGCCCTCGTCAGCTGGCTGCGCCACCCCTTCGGCGGCAACCGCGCCGAAGTGACCGTCAACCGTCCGCCCCGCAGGGAATACCTCATCATCTTCGCATCGGGCGGCGCCGTCACCGCCGCGTTCTTCTTCCTGCTGCGCGCTCTGGACACCGCCATGCTGCCGCTGAGCACTCTCTCCGTGTTCACAAGCTGGGTCGCCGTATGTCTGACCGTGCGCCGCAGCCCCTTCTATGCGCTCGGCTACGCCGCAAACGACATCGTGCTCGTCGCGCTCTGGGTCTTCGCCGCCGCGCAGGAACGCGAATACATCTGCATGGTCATCTGTTTCGCCGTCTTCCTGCTCAACGACCTGTACGGATTTTGGAGCTGGCGGCGCATGCAGAAGCGTCAGGCAGCCGCGGAACGGGCAGCGGAGGCGGGACCGTCCGACGCATGCTGATCTTCCGCAAGATACGGCGCGCGGCTTGCTTTGCAGCAAGCCGCGCGCCCTTTTTTAAGGTTCCCGCAGTCCCTTCGGATAGTGATTTTTGAGAACGCCGCCCGCCGCCTTGGCGAGCGAAAGCGGAAAGCCGCGCCATGCGGCGATGCCCCAGCCCGCTTCAAACGCCGCAGGCAGCGTCTCGCCCCTGAGCCAGCGGACACAGTCGTCGTCCGAGAGCGCCTGCACCCTGCGCACGTTCTGCGTGCATGCGCCCGCTGCAAGGGCGTGGGCGGGCACAAACCGCCTGCCGTCGAAACTGCCGAGTTCCAGCCCCGTCCGCAGCCATTTTGCGTTCACGGCGGGAAAGGCACAGGGCAGCAAGAACAGCCTGCCCTGCGCGGTGACGGTCACCTCGCCTGCGGGAGGCCGCAAAAAGAAGTCCCGCGCGAACGCCTCGTATGCCCTCTCCGCCGCCGCATCGCGCCGCAGGGAGAGGCGGGGCGCCTCCCTGCGCTCCCCCGCGCGCTTTTTGAGCCGCGCCGCAAAGTGTCCTTCGCCGCGCACCTCGTGCGGAAGAAGCAGCCGCGTCTCTTCGAGCGTAAATTCGGGATGTCGGGCGAGGAAGGCGGAAATCTGCCCCTCGTTTTCGCCCTCCTCGAAGGTGCAGGTGGAATAGACGAGCGTGCCGCCCCCCGCAAGAAGGCACGCGGCGGCATCGAGGATGTCCCGCTGGCGGGCAATGCAGCGCTCCACGTTCTGCACGCTCCATTCGGTGACGGCGGCGGGGGTCTTACGGAACATCCCCTCCCCCGAACAGGGCGCATCGACGAGCACCCTGTCAAAATAACAAGGCAGCGCGCGGGCGAGCGAAGCAAGGTCCGTGCTGACGACGGCGCAGTTTGTTATCCCCAGCCGCTCAACGTTCTGCGAGAGGATGCGCGCGCGGTCGGGGACATATTCGTTGGCGACGAGCACCCCTTCCCCGCGCATGGCGGCGGCGAGCTGCCCCGTCTTTCCGCCCGGCGCGGCGCAGGCGTCGAGCACCCGTTCCCCCGGCTGCGCCCCGACAAGGGGCGCGGCGGACATGGCGGACGGCTCCTGCACATAGAAGAGCCCCGCGTGGTGGGCGGGCGTGTGCCCCAATCCCTCCGCCGCCGTATAAAATCCCCCTTCCGCCCATGCAACGCGCTCCCCCGCAAAGGGGGCGAGGGCGGAAAATTCCTCCGCCGTGAGCTTCAGCAGGTTTGCACGCACGCCCTTCACGGGCGCCTGCTCATAACAACGCAAAAAGGCGGGGTACGCCGCGCCCAGCCTTTTTTGCATGCGTTCTGAAAATTCTGCGGGCAGGTTCATGACTGTAACAGCGCGCCCTCCAGCCGTTCGAGCGGAACGAACGCCGCGCCCGCGTTCACCGCATTCTGATAGCGGACACCGCCCTGTCCGCGCGCAATATAGACGTTGCACTCGCCGGGATGGGAGGTGTACTTTCCCCCCGATGCAAAGATGGCGGCGACGAGGTGCACCGAAAGGGGCACTTCCTCCTCCACTTCCTTGGCGAAGCAGAACACCTTGCCTTCGAGCGAGCCGCCCTTGGCGCGGCGGTGCATGTGCTTGTTGACGAAGCGGTAGAATTCGTCGTGCGCGCGGGCGCGTTTCTCGCGCTCCTCGTCGCGTTCCGCCAGGTAGGAACGCAGCCCGAGCGAGGCGAGCGGCGTGATCTTGTGCCCCGCGATCTGCCCTGCGCGGATGTTGTAGTGCGCAACGAACGCGGGCACCGTGTCCGCATCGGAACGGCGCACGAGCGCCTCGCACACGCGCATGGTGGCATAGGCGTCGTCCACGGCGCGGTGGGGCGTGAACTCGATGCCCAGCTCCTCCGCCATGGCGCCAAGCCCGAGCTGGCGGGAAAAATCATGCCGGACGTTCATGTAAAAGAACTGCGTATCGTAAAAGCGGAATTGAAACGACGGGAGCTTATAGCGCTTGGTTTCCAGATTGAGATAGTTGACGTCGTTGAGCGTGGCATGCCCCAGAACGATATGCTCCTTGTTTTCGAGCAGCCGCTTGATGCGGCCGTATGCGGCGGGAAAGACCGGATACTTCTTGAAATCCTCATACACATAGGGCAGCACCAGCCCCTCTTTGCCCTTCCGGTCGGTCAGATGGAACTTCCCTTTGGGGTTGAGGAGGATGTCCTCGCGTTCGAGGACGTTGAAGCGTTCATCGGTCAGGACATATCCGAAGGCGCAGATCTTGGCGACGCTCTTGTAGACGCAGGCGCACTCGATGTCGAAAAAGACGTACTTCATGAACGGGGCATGAGCTTCTGCGTGCCGCCCATGTACGGACGCAGCACCTCGGGAATGTCCACGCTGCCGTCCGCGTTGAGGTGATTTTCCAAAAAGGCGATGAGCATCCTGGGAGGCGCCGCCACCGTGTTGTTGAGGGTGTGTGCAAATGCCGTTCCCTTCTCGCCCTTGTAGCGGATGCCCAGCCTCCTCGCCTGCGCGTCCGTGAGGTTGGAACACGACCCCACTTCGAAATACTTCTTCTGGCGGGGCGACCACGCTTCGACGTCCACGCTGCGGTATTTGAGGTCGGCAAGATCGCCCGAACAGCATTCCAGCGTGCGCACGGGGATCCCCATGGAGACAAACAGCTCCACGGTGTAGCGCCACATCTTATCGTACCACATCTCGCTCTCTTCGGGCTTGCAGATGACGATCATCTCCTGCTTTTCAAATTGATGGATGCGGTAGATGCCGCGCTCTTCCAGCCCGTGCGCGCCCTTTTCCTTGCGGAAACAGGGGGAATAGCTGGTGAGCGTTAAGGGGAGCTGCGCGGCGGGGAGCGTCGTGTTCATGAACCTGCCGATCATGGAGTGCTCGCTCGTGCCGATGAGATAGAGGTCCTCCCCCTCGATCTTGTACATCATACCGTCCATCTCTTCAAAGCTCATGACGCCCGACACGACGTCCGAACGGATCATGAAGGGCGGGATGCAGTAGGTGAATCCCTTGCCGATCATGAAGTCGCGCGCATAGGCGAGCACGGCGGAATGCAGGCGGGCGACGTCGCCCAACAGATAATAAAAGCCCTGCCCGCTCGTCCGCCTTGCGCTGTCGAGGTCGATGCCTGCAAGTTTTTCCAAGATGTCCACATGATAGGGAACTTCGAAATCGGGCACCTTCGGTTCGAGAAAGCGTTCCCGTTCGACGTTCTGCGTGTCGTTCTCGCCGATAGGCGTCTCGTCGGAGATGAAGTTGGGGATGCGCATCATGACGGCTTTGAGGCGCGCGCCTGCGTCCTCCGCCTCCTTTTCGACCTCTGCGAGACGGGCGGCGTCCGCCGTGACCTGCGCCTTCACCTTCTCCGCTTCGTCCGCCTTTTTCTCACGCATCAAGAGCCCGATCTGCTTGGAGAGCGCGTTGCGGGAGGCGCGCAGGGCGTCCCCCTCCGTTTGCAGCGCGCGGCGCTTTTCGTCGAGGGCGAGCGCCTCGTCCACCAAGGGGAGCTTGCTGTCTTGAAATTTCTTCCGGATGTTTTCGCGCACGCGGTCGGGGTCGGCGCGCAGAACGGCGATGTCGATCATACAAATGCCTCTTGTCCTGTTTTTTTCAATTATACACTTTTTTTCCGCGGATTGCAACCTTCCCCGTGCGGCGGCGGGAAAAAAAGCAAAACTCTTTGCTTATTTTTTGACTTTTGCGCGCATACAGTGTATAATACTGTTGTATCGTTTGTATACGGGAGAACCTGAACTTGAAAAAGACGACCGCAAAATCGCAGCCGCAGCCCGCGGAAGAGACGGAAGACGTGCCTACCATGTCCGAAGAGATGCCTGAGGACGCGCCCGAACAGGCGCCCGACGCGCCGAAAAAGCGCTTCTCCGACCGCGTGACGGGCGGCGGCGCCGTGCAAAAAGAAGGACAGACGCGCAAAAAACTCCTGAAGGCGTTCCGCCGCGCAAAGCACATTCCTTCCGCCGAGGACGTGGAGCGCTTTACGCCCGACCCCGACATGGGGCTTTCCGCCAAGCAAGCGGAGCTGCGCATGGAGCAGTTCCTGTTCAACGACGTCAATAAAAAATACAGCAAATCCTACGCGAGCATCTTCGTCGGGAACATCTGCACCTTCTTCAACCTTTTGTGCCTTCTGGTGGCGCTCGCCCTCGCGTATGCGGGAGCGCCCCTCTCGCAGTTCCTGTTCGTCGCCATCTTCGGCGCCAACCTGCTCATCGGCATCGTGCAGGAGATCATCGCAAAAAAGCAGGTCGACAAACTCTCCGTCCTCATTTCCGCGACGGCGAAGGTGATGCGCGACGGGGTGAAACAGGAGATCGGCGTCAGGGACATCGTGCTCGACGACATCATCCTCCTCGAAACGGGACAGCAGATCCCCGCCGACTGCGTGCTGCTCGACGGGAACGTGGAGATCAACGAATCCCTGTTAACGGGCGAATCCGTCCCCGTCAAAAAGGCGCCCGGCGAGACGCTGTACGCGGGCTCCTATGTGGCGAGCGGCAATTGCCGCGTGCGCGCCGACAAGGTGGGCAAGGCGACCTATCTCAATTCCCTCACCGCCAAGGCGAAAAAGTATAAAAAACCGCGTTCGGAGATCATGAACTCCATCCGCCTGTTCATTCGCGTCATCGGCGTGCTCATCCCCTTTGTGGCGGCGGCGATGGCATGGATCAATTGGCGCGCGACGGGCGACGTCTCGCAGACCATCCAATTCACGGGCGCGGTGGTCATCGGCATGATCCCCTCCGGGCTCTTGCTGCTCACTTCGTTTGCGATGGCGATCGGCGTCATGCGGCTTGCCAAGAAGCGGACGCTCGTGCAGGACCTTTATTCCCTCGAAATGCTCGCCCGCGTCAACGTCCTGTGCCTCGACAAGACGGGCACCATCACGGACGGCAGGATGACCGTGAGCGACGTGATGATCCTGAACAACTTTGTCGACAACCCGTTGGAGGAAGTGATGGGGAGCATGCTCTCCGCCCTTGACGACAACAATCAGACCTCCATCGCCCTCTATAACCGCTTCGGTCACTCGAACGCGCTGCGCGCGACGGCGATCGTTCCCTTTTCCAGCAAGCGCAAGCTCTCCGCCGTCACCTTCGGCGAGACGGGGACGTTTGCGATGGGCGCGCCCGAATTTGTGCTGCGCCCCATGCCCCCCAAGATCGACAAGATCGTCAAGCAATACGCGGCGGCGGGCATGCGCGTTCTGCTGCTTGCCTACTCCCCTTCACCCATCTCCGGCGGGCGGCTGCCCTCCCTCTTCCGCCCGGCAGCCATCATCACCCTTGCCGACAACATCCGTTCGGACGCCATCGACACCATCAAGTGGTTCCGCGAGAACGACGTGGACATCCGCATCATCTCCGGCGACAACCCCGTCACCGTCTCGGAAGTGGCGCGCCGCGTGGGAGTGCAGAACGCGGGAAAATACATCTCCCTCGACGGGCTCACCGATCTGGAAGTGGAAAACGTTGCCAACCAATACACCGTGTTCGGGCGGGTCACCCCCGAACAGAAGGCGATCCTGGTGCGCACCATCAAAAAGCAGGGCAATACCGTCGCCATGACGGGGGACGGCGTCAACGACATCCTTGCCCTGAAAGAGGCGGACTGCGCCGTGTCCGTCGCCTCGGGCAGCGAGGCGGCGCGCAACGTCTCCCACCTCGTCCTCATGGACAACAACTTTCTGAACCTGCCCAACGTCGTCTACGAAGGCAGGCGGGTCATCAACAACATCAAATCCTCTGCGGCGCTCTATATCATGAAGACGCTCTTCACGGTGCTGCTTGCCGCCTTCTGCTTTATCTTGCAGACGCAGTACTTCTTTACGACCAACAACATGCTGCTCTTCGAGACGCTCGTCACCGCCCTTCCCTCGGTGGTGCTCGCGCTGCAACCCAACGGCGAACGGGTCAAGGGGAAATTCATCCCATACGTCCTGTCACGATCGATCCCCGGCTCCGTCACATTGTTTTTGTGCGTGCTCGCCGTCTATGTGGGCGTCAGCGTCGCCCCGTCCGACTTCGGCAGCATGCAGATCGCCGTCACGGCGGACGGCGCCGCGCAGGAGCTCATCAACCCGCTCTTCGTGCTTGCCGTCTCCTTCGGCGGGCTTGTGATGCTCTCGCGCATCCTCAAACCCTTCAACCTGCTGCGCGCAGCCGTCTACGCCGTTTCGGTGGGCGTGAGCATCCTGGTCCTTGCCGTGCCCTTCCTCGGCGAACTCGTGTACACGGGCTGGTCAACGATGGAGCCGATGTCCCTCACGCAGATTTTGTACATCGTGTGCATCGTGCTTGCCGCCTTCCCCGTGTCCAACCTGCTTGTGAAACTTTGCGATCTGATGAATCCGTCCGAATAAACGGGCGCAAAAATGACCGCGGCACGCGCCGCCCTTTCGGGCGGCGCGTGCCGCATTTTGCGGACCGCATCACAAAACGGCTGCCGCATGGTGCCGCGGAAGGCGCGTTCCGCAAAAAAATCCGACTATTTTGATATTTTTTTGCCAAACGCATAAAAAAACGGTTTACAAAAAAAATAAATACTAATATAATTTATTAGCTTGTAAGTCGGGACACCGTTCCGAGGCATAAGGAGGGAGAACATGGTGCGTTATATCAAATGCCCGCGCTGCGAACTCAATTACATCGACGCGGAAAAACAGGAGTACTGCGACGTCTGCCTGAAAGAGATGAGCGGACTTTCCACGTCCGACGACATCGACGAGACGGAGGACGACATCGCCACCGAACTTTGCCCCATCTGCGGCGAGAACATGATGCGCGCGGGCGAGAAGATGTGCGAAGAGTGCCGCAAGAAGGCGGAGTACGAGGAGGAAGAACCCGATCCCGACGAGGACGACGAATGGCGCGAATACCTCGACGACGATGCGGACGCCGACCTCGACCAGGAGATGGACGAACTCGGCGAGGCGTTCGGCGAGGAATTCGAGGACGACGACGCGGACGAGCAGGAAGAGGACTATCACGACGACGCGGACGACGAGGACATGGACTACGTCACGGGCGACGAGATCTACTCGCTCGGCGACGATGACGACGATGACGACGACGAAAAAGAGGATGACGATTTCTGATCGCAGCCTTGGGGGGCGGCGGGCGCTTTGCGCCCGCCGCCCTTTTGAAGAGGATGCCGCATGAAGTTCTTTGCCCGCCTTGCAGCGTGGTTCAAAAACTATGAACGCACGCACAACTACACCTGCGACGTCTGCGGGAGGGAGGTGTTTGCGGGGGAGCGCATCTGCGAACGCTGCATGCGGGAACTCCCCTTCATCCGCACGCGCTGCCCCGTCTGCGGCCGCAGGGTGAAGGAGGAGGGCGTCTGCGCCGCCTGCAAGCAGCGCCGCCCCGTGGTGCACGCGGCGCGTTCCGCCATGACGCACGACGGGGACGCCGCGCGCCTTGTATGGCGCTTCAAGCGCGGGCAGCGCTATCTCGCCCGCACGCTTGCACAGCTGCTCCTGCCCCCGCTGCGCGCCCTTCCCGCGGCGGACGCGCTCGTTCCCGTTCCCATGACCGCCCGCGCAAGACGCAGGCGCGGTTACGACCAGGCGCTGCTGCTTGCCGAGGAGCTCTCCGCGCTGAGCGGCGTGCCGCTGCTTTGCGCCGCCGAAAAGCGCAAGGAGACCGCGCAGCAAAAGTCACTCACCCGCGCGGAACGGGCAAAAAACCTGGAAGGATGCTTTCATGTGACGCTCCGCAAAGAGGTGAAGGGCAAGGCGCTCGTCATTGTGGACGACACCTATACGACGGGCGCCACGGCAGACGAACTTGCCGCCGCCCTGCTGCGCGCGGGCGCCAAAGCCGTGTATGCCGTCACCGTGACGAGCGTCGAGGACAAGCACCCGTTCGGCAGGAAGTGACCGCCGCGCGCCCGCTTCCCGCCCCGCATTGCAAGCCCCCCGACCACCGCACGGGAGGACAAGGAAAAATCCCATCGCGAACAGCCGCCGTGCATCACTGCATCCGACTGTCTGCGATGGGATTCTCGCACTTTGCCGCCTTTTGGAAAGGCGTTATTCGTCCTTGTTCTCGCTCTCGGCGGGCGCTTCGGCAGCGTCTGCCGCCGCGGGCGCGGCGGGCTCCTCTTCCGCGGGTGCTTCCGCCATCTCCGCGGACTCCGCTTCCACGGGAACGCCGAGTTTTTGCGCCTCTTCTGCGGGAGCTTCCGTCGCTTCCTCCGCCTCGGCAGGAGTCAGCTCCTCGCGCACGCCCTCTGCCTGCGTATAGACGTCCACGTCCCTGTCGTCCGTGGTATCCACCGCCATGAGGTGCTTGTCGGGCTTTTCGCCGCCCTTCTTCCTGCTGCGCAGGACAAAGAACACGGCAACCCCCGCACCGATGACGACCAAGCCGATGCCGACGCCGATGAGCGCCCATGCCCATGCGGGAAGCCCCTCGTCGTCCGTATCCGTTACGACATAGCGTTCGAGGCTGCTCTGCCAATAATCGTCGAGCGCTTCCGCGTCCTCCTCCGTCATGACGCCCAGAAGGCGGGTGAAGTAGGAGCGCTGCGACGTTTTAAGATACTCCTCTCCAAGCGCCTTCTTTGCGTCCTCGCTCGTGCCGTCGGCGAACGCCTTGAACGCCTTCTGCTCGTCCTCGCTGTAAAGATAGGTCGCGCTCTTGCCGTTCTCCTTGGCTTCGTCGATGTTGTCATAGAACTGCTGCGTCTCACCCGTATAGAAGAAATAACGCAGCGCGGAGGAGAGCTTGCTGTCGCCGTCGTCGGTGAGCTTGGCAAGATAGCCGTCCTCTTCGCCCATCATCTTGTCGTACAGGTCGTTGAACGCGGCGATCTCCGAATTGTCCATGAGCCCGTCTGCGCCGTTCAGGTTGACCGTCCAGAGATAGCTGTACGCGGTGGAGCTGAACGTCTCCGCATTGGCGTAGAACACGACGCCGTCCACCACCTCAAAGTTGTACCACCCCGAAACATGCTCCGCGTCGAGGATGCGCGCCGCTTTGTACGCGTCGGCGTCCGTCTCCGGCAGGAAACAGTCGTTGAGATAGTTTTCCCACGTTCCGTTGAAGACGGCGCGCTCCACAGAGAGCCCGTTATCCGTCGTGGACGTGTAATACACATAGTCATACGCCGCATCCGACGTCATGTCGAGCGCGACGAGCACGGAATCGGTCGACGCCTTGGCGATGCGCAGGGTGTCCCCGCCGTCCTTGCCGATGGCAGCGCGCGTGCCCTTGCCGTCGTTGACGACGTCCGCGCGGCAGATCTCGCCCGCGTCGTTGACGAAAAGATAGTGATGTCTGCCCGCGCCCTCGGTCGAGGTGAAATCCTCAATATAGAAGTACGCGGCGCTGTCCGCATCCGCCTTATCGGTCGCGGAGGCGACCATTTCCAGCGCATCGCCCGCATTGCCCGTGACGGAGTTCCGGCCTTCGTCGGCAATGGTGTCGGCGGAGAGATAGTACAGCTCGCCCTCCGTCCCGACGGAACTGCCCGCGCTTGGCGTCCTTGTGCGGGAGAAATAGACGCCGCCGTTCGTATACGATTGCAGCGTGTAGTTGTAGCGCCATTCGGAACGGTTGTCGCTGTCCGTCCCCGCGTTCTCCACGTCGTGGTTGAATTGGCTGGCGATGTCACTTTCCGCAATGCCGTCGAGGACGATCTCGCCGAGGTTCCAATAGGGAACTTCGCCGTCGTTGTTCTCTTCCAGCCATTCCTCGTCCCAGGTATAGTCGTAGGGCGCTTTGGTGGCGTCGGCGCGCACGCGGTAGAGTTGATTGTACTTCTCTTCCACAGGCGCATCGCTGTCCGCATTCCGCGTGACGCCCATCGTGTAATAGACGTAGGGATCGGTCTTGTCCGAACCGTTGAAGGAATACGCCGTGACGTCGCGCGCAAGGTCGACGCTCTCACCGCTGGCGGTGTTGTAGGACGTGAGCGTGTCGTCCATTTCATACACGACGTACACGGTGTTCTGATCGCCCGCCTGCACAAAGCGGTAGAGCGCGGCATTGTCGGAAATGCGGAAGTAGCTGCGCATGTCCGAACCGTCCAGCCGCACGCTCTTAAAATCGAGATAGGTGTTGTCCACCGTGCCTTCCGTGTTCCCCACGTTGTTGGGCGTGGCATAGTAGATGCGGTCGCCGTAGATATAGATGCCCGACGTATAGTCCGCCGCGACCATCAGCGAAGGGATGACCGTCTCCGCCTCGTTCTTGCCCGCCTTGACGTCCGCCATCTTTGCCCGCATGAGCGCACCCTTGACGGGAGTGCCGTAGGTGTTGTCCGAGGTGTACGTCTCCACGCCGTTGATGAAGTAGACGTAGTCCCCCTTCTGCACGACAAATCCGCCCTGCGAAGAGACCGCCGCATCCGAAGCGGGGTTGTCCGTAAGGGGCGTAAACTCATAGCCGCAGGCGGAGAGCGCCGCAGCCGAGACCGCCAGCGTTGCCGCGGCGGTGAACACGCCGATTTTTTTGAAAAGATTACGCATGCTCTGTTTCCTCAGATCCGCATGGGATTTTCGTTCTAACGATACGTCTTTCATTATATACTAAAACAGGGGTTTTTGCAATCAAAAACCCGCGCCGCATGCGCTTTTCTTTGAGAAAATTTGCGGAAAAGGGGATAAAAAAATGGAAAAATTCGGGATATTTGAACTGCTCGACGCGCTCGCGGCACTCACGGCGCACCCTGCGAACCATGCGCAGACCGCTCCCGAAGAGAACGGGGCGAAAAGGAGCGCTCCCCCGGCGGCGCACGGCGGTGGGGACGATGCGCCCGCCGCCGATGCACGGAGCAAACCGGAAGCCGACGGGCACGCCGCCGAAGCGGACGCCCTTGCCGCCTTCCTCGCGCGGCACGACGCAATGAGCCGCCGCATCAAATAGTTCCCCGCCTCCGAACACGGCGCCGCCAAACCTGCGGCGCGAAGTGACGGATGAGGAGCTATGCTCGGAACGCGTTTCTTTTCCATCCCCCTCATCCCCGCCTTTGGCGGCCCCCCAAGGGGAAGCCTCCGCCCTGCTCACTTGCCTCTCTTGCAACATCCCACAAAAATGTTTCATATTTTTGCGGGAACTTTGCGGGGTGAAAAAATCCGCTGCCGAAGCAGCGGATTTTTGCCGTTGTTTAACGCTTGGAGAACTGCGGAGCACGGCGCGCTTTTTTGAGACCGTACTTCTTGCGCTCCTTGGCGCGGGGGTCACGCGTCAGGAAGCCCGCCTTTTTGAGCGCGGGACGCGTTTCGGGTTCCGCCTGCAAGAGCGCGCGGGCGATGCCGAGACGGATGGCGCCCGCCTGACCCGTATAACCGCCGCCGATGACGTTGACGAACACATCATACTTGCCTTCCGCGGCAACTTCCGCGAGGGGCTGTTTGACGACGTATTGGCTGGTGCCCATGGGGAAATAATCTTCCAGCGCGCGGTCATTGATGACGATGGCGCCCGTTCCCGAAGGGATGAGGCGGACGCGGGCGATCGCCTTCTTGCGGCGGCCCGTTCCCCAGAACTGCAATTTCTTTTTTGCGTTTGCCTTAGCCATATTCCCACCTTACCTCAGAAAATTTTCAGCGGCTCGGGTTTCTGCGCCGCATGGTTTTGGTTCTCGTCCTTATAGACGCGCAGCTTTTTGATCATCTGCCTGCCGAGGGAATTTTTGGGAAGCATGCCCCGCACCGCCTCGTAGACGGCGAGGTCGCTCCGTTCCGCCATCAGCTTGCCATAGGGAACTTCTTTCAGTCCGCCGATGTAACCCGTGTGATAGCGGTAGAACTTGGTTTCGAGCTTCTTGCCCGTGAGCAGCGCCTTGTCGCTGTTGATGACGATAACATAGTCGCCCGTATCTGCATTGGGCGTGAACACAGGCTTGTTTTTGCCGCGCAGAACGGATGCGACCTTGGACGCAAGCCTGCCGAGCGGAACGTTCGTCGCATCGACGATGTACCACTTTCTTTCAACCGTCCGGGCGTTTGCCATGTAGGTTTTCATAAGTCTTTGGACTCCTTCATTTCTCGGTGATCTCAAAAAGATCGGTGTTCGGCGGCTCCGCAAAACGGGGAAGCGGACGGGGAATGCGCCCCTTTCCGACCGATTACTTCATCATTATAGGACTTCCGAAAAATTCCGTCAAGCTGTTTTGCATGACGAAAACAAGATTTTTTTGCAAATTCCGAAATTTTTTATCGCCCGTCCGACGGGCAAAAAATGCCGTCCGGCGGGACGGCAGAACGGCATTATCCGCGCGGCGCGCTGCGCGGCGCAAGTTTTTTCACGACGCGCGCGGGATTGCCCGCCGCCACGCAGTCGGAAGGGATGTCCCGCACGACGACGCTGCCCGCGCCGATGACGACGTTGTCGCCGATGGTCACGCCCGGGCACACCGTGACGCTTCCGCCGAACCAGACGCTGCTGCCCACCGTGATGGGGATGCCCGTCTCCACGCCGCTGTCGCGCAGGGCGGCGTCAACGGGATGATTGACGGCATAAAAGCCGCACTGCGGTCCGATAAAGACATTGTCGCCGAAGGTAATGCGCCCCGTGTCGAGGAATTTGCAGTCATAATTGGCAAAGAAATTGTCCCCGACCGTCAGATTGAAGCCGTAATCGACATAGAGATTTTTTTCGATGACGGGATGCTTTCCGACGGACGCAAAGAGTTTGCGCAAGAGCCTTTCACGGCGGCGCGCCTGCGAACGCTTGGTCGCGTTGTATCGGTCGCACAGCGCTACGGCGCGCACATGCAGCGCCGCCACCTCGGGGTCGGCAATGCGGTACTGCTGCCCCGCCTTCATCTTTTCAAGTTCGGTCATGATCTGCTCCTTTCTGTATTTCGTTTTGCCTGAAAGATTTTGTTAAACCGCTTATTCCAACACCGCCTTGATCCTTCTCACCCCTGCCGAGGAGGACTGCTCCTTGACGATCCTGAAGTGTCCCAGCTCGCCCGTGTGCGCGACGTGGGGACCGCCGCACATCTCCTTGGAAAATTCGCCGATGGAGTACGTCTTGACGACGTCGCCGTACTTGCTGTCGAACACGCCCACGAAGTGCTCGGCACGCGCCTCTTCCAACGACATTTCGCGGTAGACGACGGGGAGATCGGCAGCAATTTTTTCGTTGACGAGCGCCTCCACCGCCTGCACCTCTTCGGGCGTCATGGCGCGGGGGAAGTTGAAGTCGAAGCGCATCCGCTCATCGGTGATGTTGCTGCCCTTTTGATTGACGTCGGGCGAGAGCACCTGTTTTAAGGCGGCGTTGAGAAGGTGCGTGGCGGTATGATACTTGATCGCCTGTGCGGAGTGGCTCTCCAATCCGCCCTTCGCCTCGCCCGCGTGAACGTCGCCGCGGCTCTTTTCCTGATGCTCCTTAAAGGCGGCGTCGAAGCCCTCTTTATCCACCGTAAGGGCGCGCTCCGCCGCCATCTCCTCGGTGAGTTCGAGGGGGAACCCGTAGGTATCGTACAGACGGAACGCCTGCTTGCCGCCGATGACCGTTTCGGCGACATAAGCAGGGTCCTTTTGCGCCATGAAGGCGTTTTTGCGCGCGATGCCCGCGACGCACTTTTCAAATTCCGCCATGCCCTTTTCGAGCATCGCCTCGAAGCGCTCCGCCTCCTTTTTGATCTCGTCGAGGATGTACGCCTTTTTCTCGGCGAGAAGGGGGTATGCCTCGCCGTACACGTCGTCGATGAACACTTCCGCGACGGCGGACATGGCAGAGGCGGGCTCGACGCCCAGCTGGCGGCAGTAACGGATGGCGCGGCGCATGAGACGACGCAGGATATAGCCCGCGCCCGTGTTGGAGGGCAGGATGCCGTTGACGTCGCCGATGAGCATGACGGTGGTGCGGGTGTGGTCGGCGACGATGCGCATCGCCTTGCGCGCGGACGCGTCCGAATCGTAGCGCTTGCCCGTGAGCGATTCGAGCTTTGCGATGGCGCCCGCGAAGAGGTCGGTCTTGTAGCCGTCGTGCAGCCCGTTCAGAAAGAGCAGCATTCTGTCCAGCCCGAAGCCCGTATCCACGTTCTTGTGTTCGAGGGGGACGTACCCCCCTTCCGTCTTGCGGTACTGCATGTAGACGTCGTTTCCGATCTCCACATAGTCCTCGGGGAACTTGGGGGCGGGATTTTCGGGATCGATGGGATAGAACCACTCGTTATCGGGTCCGCAGGGGGTGCCGACGGTGCCCTCGAGCTCCCACCAATTGTCCGATTTGGGAAGATAGAAGATGTGCTCTTCGCGGATGCCGAGCGCCTTCAGAAAGCCCGCCGTCTCCTCGTCGCGCGGGGCGGCGTCGTTGCCCTCGAACACGGTGGAACACAGCTTGTCCTGTTCCAGCCCGTACACCTTGGTGAGAAGCTCGAACGTCCACGCCGTCTTTTCCTTCTTGAAATAGTCGCCCAGCGACCAATTGCCCATCATCTCGAAGAAGGTGAAGTGCGAGGCGTCGCCCACCGACTCGATGTCCACCGTCCTGACGCAGCCCTGCACGTTGCACAGGCGCTTGCCGAGGGGGTGCGGCTTGCCCAGAAGATAGGGCATGAGCGGCTGCATGCCCGCCACGTTGAACATGACGCCCGTCGTTCCGTCGCCGATGAGGGACACCGCACCGACGTTGACGTGCCCCTTGCCTTCGTAGAATCTGAGCCAGCTCTCGCGGAGCTGTTTGGAAGTGATTTTCATACTGCAATACCCTCTTTTGGTTTCCCACAATTTTACTTTGTGCGGGAGAAATTGTCAAATGATTTTTCAGGCGGAACGCGCCGCGGCGCAGGGCGGGCGGCGCACGAAACAATCAGAGCTTTGTGAGCGTATATCCCTCTTTTCCGTCCTTGACGGCGTACCCCATTGCTTTCAGCCTTTCGCGCAGTTCGTCCGATTTCGCCCAATCCTTCCGCGCGCGGGCAGCCTTGCGCTCCTCGGCGACGGCGAGCACGTCTGCGGGGACTTCCTCCCGCTTTGCATACCGCCCGGCATATTCCGCGGGCGTTCTGCAAAACAGCCCCAGAAGGGAATACGTCTTCTGCACCTGGTTGGTGATGCGGCGGGCGCGCGCATCGCCCGCATCCGCAAGGCGGGACGCCTCCTTGAAATATCCGAAGAGGTCGGCGAGGGCGAGCGCCGTGTTGAAGTCGTCCGACATGGCGGCATCGAACTTTTTGTCGATCTCCTCCTCCCCGCCGTGCTCGTCGGGGAACAGCGCTTCCGTCCTTTGGATGACGGCGTAAAAGCGCGCGACGTGCGCCTCGGCGGAGGGAAACAGCTCGTCCGTCACGTTGACGTCGCCGCGGTAATTGCTTGAAAGCAGCGCGAATTTCAAAGCGTCGGGCGAGAACTTGTCCATGAGGTCGTCGAGAAGAAGGCTGTTGCCCAGCGACTTGCTCATTTTCTGCCCGTTCACCTTGATGAGCCCGTTGTGCATCCAATATTTTACGAACGGCTTGCCCGTGAGCGCCTCCGACTGCGCGATCTCGTTCTCGTGATGGGGGAAGATGAGGTCCCTGCCGCCGCCGTGGATGTCGATCTGTTCGCCGAACGCGGCGCGGATCATGGCGGAGCATTCGATGTGCCAGCCGGGGCGCCCCTTGCCCCACGGCGAATCCCAGCAGATCTCCCCTTCCTTTGCCGCCTTCCAGAGCGCGAAGTCGTAAGGGTGGCGCTTTTCGCCGTCGTTTTCGACGCGCACGCCATCGAGCATGTCCTCCTTGTCCCTGCCCGAAAGCTGCCCGTAAGCGGGGAAGGTGTCGACGTCGAAATACACGTCGCCGCATGCTGCGGGATAGGCATGTCCGCGATCGATGAGCTCTCCGACGAAGGAGATGATGTTCCCGATGTTCTGCGTCGCCTTGAGCCAGAGGGTGGGTTCGCCCACCTCGGCGCGCGCCATGGAGGCGTCGATCTTTGCGATCATCCTCTTTGCGTACTCGTCGGCGGGGACGCCCGTCTCCTTGGAGCGGGCGATGATCTTGTCGTCCACATCCGTATAGTTGCGGGCGTATGTCACCTCAAACCCCTGCTTTTCGAGGAACTTGCGGAAGATGTCGTACAAGATCGCCTGAAACGCGTGCCCGATGTGCGCCTCGCCCGATACGGTGATGCCGCACGCATACATCTTCACCTTTCCCGCTTCGAGCGGGACGAACTCCTCTTTTCTTCTTGTCAGCGAATTATAAATCTTCATGTTCCGGTTCCTCGCTTTGTTCCTGTACGCGGTCTTCCTCCCGCGCGAGCCGCCGCGTCACGCTCTCCAGACGGTCCTCCAATTCGTAGACGCGCTCCCGCAGGGCGCACACTTCGCGCAGGATGGGGTCGTCCTTGTCGGGGAGCAGGTCCTGCGTCTTTTCGCCGTTGATGCGCACGACGCGCCCCGGCACGCCCACGACGGTGGCATAGGGCGGGACCTCTTTTAAGACGACCGCCCCCGCGCCGATGCGCGCGCCTTCGCCCACGGTGAAGCCGCCCAGCACCTTTGCCCCGCTCGAAATGACCGCGTTCCGTTTGATGGTGGGATGGCGCTTGCCCTTTTCCTTGCCCGTGCCGCCCAGCGTCACGCCCTGATAGATGACGACGCCCTCCTCTACCTCGGCGGTCTCGCCGATGACGACGCCCGCGCCGTGGTCGATGAACACGCCCGGCGCGATCTTCGCGGCGGGATGGATCTCGATGCCCGTCAAAAACTTGGCGAACTGCGACGTCATGCGGGCAAGAAGTTTTAAGTGCATCCTGTAAAGCCTGTTCGCCCAGCGGTGCCACGAGAGCGCGTGCACACCCGAATAGGTGAGCCAGATCTCAAATTTGTTGCGCGCGGCGGGGTCGTTCTTCTTTGCCGCGGCGATGTCCTTGCGGAGCCTTGAAAAAAACATTGCTCGCCCCCTTTGTTGTTCTTGGTTCGTCTGTTTGCGCTTGCCGCACGCATGCGCGGCGGAAAAAAGCGCCCTTACGCAATACCTTCGTACAACGTAAAGGCGCCCGTAAGCGCTGTTCCACTTTACTTCGGGGAAACTCCCCCTCGTTGTGCCCGGTAACGGCGGGCTGCCGCGGGCATTGCCCCGCGCCTTGGCAAACGGACGCACCTTCCTCCCTCCGTTCCGCAGGCGGCTTTCAGCCCGTGACCGCCCTCTCTTTGGCGGAAAAGAAAAAGTACTCTTTCCGTTTTTCGGCAAATCTTTTTATTTATCTTCATTCTATCCGTATTGTATGCAAATGTCAAGCGTTTTGCGCACGGCGGATGGGAAGTGCGTCAAGGCGGTACTCCGCAAGACATGCGTCGCGCATCGTTTCGTTGAAAATGCTCTTTTCGATGAGATGGCGCACCACGACGTCGCGCACTTCGTCCGCGCGGAACTCAAACCCGCCGACGGCGAGCAAATTCAAAACGTCCTGCCACTGCATGCGGCACACCAGCGCGAGCGCAAGAATGGTGTTCTTTTCGGGATACAGCTTCCCCTTGACGATCTTTGCCCAGAAGCGCGGCTCGATGGCGAGCTTTTCCCCCGCCGACTCCGCCGTCTCCCCGCAGTGGCGCAGCGCTTCGGGCAGCAGTTTTGCAAACGTCACCTTTTTGAACGGATCGGCAAGGCGCTCCCGCAGCGTGGGGAAGGAAAAGGAGAAGGTGAACGACGTATCCGCCAGCGTGCTTTTGAGCTTTTCGAGCAGGGCGGCGCAGTCCTTCTGATGGCACAGCCGCATGCAGGACGCCTCGCGGCGGGCAACGTTCCCGTCCGGAGCGACATACAAAACATCGGGCATCACATAGCCCTCGATGGCGCTCAGGCGCACATAATCGGAATAATTCGCGCAAAAATATTCATCCAGCGCCGTAAGATATTCGCTCTTCATGCGGCGATGATACCACACCGCGCAAAAAAAAGCAAGCGTTCTTGCACGCATCGGGAAACTTTGCGAACAATTTTTTCATATCGGCGCGCCGCCCCGTCGGCATTCTGAATAAAAATGACAGGGCATTTTGTACAAACTGCAAAATTTATGAAAATATATTTTCCCGCCGCTTGCCTTTTTTATGAAGATGTGTTAAAATTTTACATAGAGAAAAATTTTGGAGGAACACACATGAAACGGGAACGCATCGAAGAGATCGCAGAACTTTTGGACAAACGCGGCAAGCTGACGCTGGAACAGCTGGACGAACAGTTTCCCAACGTCTCGCAGATGACGCTGCGGCGCGATCTTTTTCAGCTCGAACAGGAGGGGCGCATCATCCGCGTGCGCGGCGGCGCGATGTCCGTCAAGGAAGTGCAGAAGGTTTCGGGCGAGCCGTATACGAAAAAGACGACCATCCACACGGATGAAAAGATCAAGATCGCCCAGAAGGCGGCGAGCCTCATCGACGAAAACTGCTCGCTCTTTATCGACGGCGGCACCACGGCGATGTACCTTGCAAAGGAGATGCCCGACAGGAACCTGCACGTCTTCACCAACGGGCTTGCCGTCGCCATCGAACTTTCGCAGAAGAAGAACCTGCACGTCACCATGCTGGGCGGTCAGGTGATGAAGGACAATCTTTCCACCGCTTCCCCCGTCGCCAAGGCGTATTTCGACAACACGAATTTTGAACTCGCCATCATCTCGGCTTCCGCCTTCACCCCCGAAAACGGGTTCTCCTGCGGGGCGCAGATCGAGGCGGACCTTTTGAAGCTCGTCCGCGCCAAGGCAAAGGCGACGTACATGATGCTGGACAGCTCCAAGATCGGAAAGATCATGCCCTACACCTTTGCACACATCGACGACATCGACGTGCTCATCACCGACGACAACTTCCCCGCCGACCTCAAAGAACTCTTTACGCAGCGCGACATCGTCGTAATGTGACGGCGCGCCCGCAAGCAAAAAAGCGCCCCGCAGGGGGCGCTTTTTGCGTGCCGTTTTACTTTGTTCTTTTATCGACGATGTTGTCGATGGCGATGACGAGCGCGATGAGGAAGGGAATGTCCCGCTCGTCCGCTTCCAGCTCGAAGGAATCGGCAAAGAACGTGCGCGCGCCCTCGAACATGCGCCGCAGGGTGCCCATGGGCTGCCCGTCGCGCAGAATGGCGGACGTCGCGCTGAACAGCTTGCCTTCCACCTTGATCTCGTGCTGATAGCCGACAACGAAGAACTGCGAACGCATGGTAAAAAACTTGTCTTTGACGGTGGCGATCTTGTTGTTTCCGGCGTCGTAGATGTATGCCTTGTGCACGAAGAAGTTCAGCCACTTATTGCGCACCTTGTAAAGGCGGTTGCCCGCCATATCGCAGACGAACTTGACGCGCGTCGGGCTGAACACCCTTCCCTTGACCTGAAACGCGGGCGCGCCGGTTTCGTCCACGACCGCCGAACCGTCCCCGAACGAGATGAGCTTGTTCTTCACATAGACTTTCATGGTTTTCCTCCGTAAAACACCCTCTCAGATGAGGACGACACACACGATGATCGCCGCGGCGACCCAAGATATGAGCTTGACGGCAAGCCACACGGCAAACCGCCTGCGCGCCGTTTTGTCCACAAAATATTCGTTGCGCACCATGACGGCGTCCGCGCCCGTGACGGCGGCGGCTTCGCCCGTTTGGGCAGGCGTGTTCAGGGCGATCTGCACGGACGTCTCCCCCTCCGTCCGCACGCGGAACGCGCAGACGGGCACGATGCACTTCCTGTCATAGGGCGGCTCGAAGATGCCGAGAATGCTCACGAGGAAGGAGAGGATCGCATACAGCCACCAGAGCTTTGCGCGCAGCTCCAGCTCGCGCGTGAACACGATCTCCGCTTCCTGCGCGTTCGTCTGCACGTCGGCGCTGTAACTGCCGAACTCGTTGCGTTTCAGGTTCACCCGCTGCCCCGCGACGTAGAGGGCGGGCGTGTGCCCGTCGGGCACATTGACGGCTTTCAGATGCAAAACGTTCATGCGGCACCCCCAAAAAAGACGATGATCCCGATGATGACGAGCGCCACAATGCAGCCCGAAACGACCAGCCGCGCAACGTGCTTGTGCTGCTTGTCAAGCAGCAGCAGGACAAACGCGACGACCGCGCCCCCGATGGCGATGCCCGCAAGCAGCATAAAATGCTGCAAGAGAAAATTCCCGACCTGCCCCGTGATCTCCGCGACGTTGAGAAGCCGCGAGAAGTAATCGGGAATGAACCCAAAGACCGTTCCGAAGGACAGGATGATGAAAACAAACCCGAAGAGCAGGACGATCGCCATCGTCATGAAGGACGCGAACGTGCAGAAGCACAGGGCGGCGCAGACCACGGAAAGATTGAACGCGATCTTTCCGATCCGCACCAAAAATGTATTTCCGCTTCCCGCCGCGGGCACAGACACTTCTTTTTGCATATCTCTCCTTTATCGCCGCATGCGCGGATATGTAAGGATTATAACAAAATTTTCAGCAAAAGTCAATACCCTTCTTGAAAATTCCCGTTCGGGACCGTCTGCCCTTCTTTCGCACGCTCAGTATCCTTTGAGCCCGAGCACAAAATCGCTCTCCACGTCGAGCACGCTGCACAGCCTGGCAAAGGTGTCGAGCGCTGGAAAAACATCCTGCTTCATATACTTTGAAACCGTCTGTGCCGACACCCCCACCCTGCGCGCGATCTCCTTTTGCGGAAGTCCGCTCTCCCGGATACATTCCCGCATCCTCTTTTGTATATCCTGTAACTCCATGTCTTCCTCCCAATATATCGCCCCACAAAAATATCGTGCATTATGCGATGTTTTGCTTGACAATCGCACATTGTACGATTATAATATCCATAAGCTATGTGAAAACATGGTCAGTGAACAAAAGACAAAGTCTTCCCCCCAATAAGACAGCTGCTTTTCTGTTCACGGAAAAGGCGCACGGCATCCGCCATGCGCCTTTTTTATGTTGTCTGAGAGGGAAGAAGCCCACAAAAAAAGCGGCTTTCGCCGCGTTTTTCAAAGAGTGATCCCGAACAAGGTCCCCGTCTGCGCGAGGTCGTGCCGCGCAAGGTCGGCGGCAAGTTTCCAACGGTCGTTCCGTTCGGAGGAGAACAGGCGGCGCAGTTTCCATTTGCGGACGAAGCCCGCATATCTGCGCAGGGACGGGAACTTCTTTTGCCCGTTCACGCAGACGAGCAGCGTGCGCTCGCATTCGCTCAGGACGCGGTATTCGAGATAGTTGCCCGCATCCTTGCGGAAACGGTATATCTGCGTACAGGTGGAATCGGTGCCCTTTGAATAGTCGCGCTCGAAGAGAAATCCCCGTTCCGTCAGAAAGGAAAATAATTGTACGATCGATTCATCCTCGGTCATGGCTGCCTCCTTTTACGTTTACTTCTTTGCCGTGTACAGCATGAATCCGAGCGAGAAGAAGAAGTCCTCGTTCATGAACTCGTCCTCCATCTCCTCATAGTGTTTGTGCATCCATTCGGCACTCTCGCGGTAGAGCGCGTTGTCGGGCGACTGCGCGGCAAGGATGGCGAAGTCCCCGCGGATAAAGGAAAAGTAGATGTGGAACATCGCCTCGCGCTCGTCAAAATCCATATCGAGCGTGTTGAGCCCGGAGCGCACTAGGCGGATGTCGCAGTAGCCCGACTTGTGCAGAAGGTACGGAATCTGCCTTCCGCTCGCGCGGAAACCGCCGAGCGGATTTTTGGCGCACAGACCGATGGCGTATTCGAAATACCCCTTCTGGTCGGGATATGCCAGATTGAGCCCGTCGTCGATATCCTTGATGACGATGGTGGCGCCGCTCCGGACAAATTTGCGGATGCGCTTGAGCAGGCGGACAGGGTTCTTGAGGTGCAGAATGAGCATGGAGATATTTACCACGTTGAAGCCGTCGATACCGTATTTTTCGCACGCGTCCCCGATAACTTTTTCCACGTCTTCCCCTTCCAGATCGCACTGTGCAAAGAGGGTGCGTTCGTTCCCGTACGCCACATTGGCGCGCTCCACCGCCTCGCTGTTGAACTCGATACCCAGAAAGAAGGCGAGGTTTTTGCGGCTGCCGAAACGGCTCATCGCAAAGCTGCCGTTCGCCGAACCAAGATCGAGCACATACATATTCTCGCGCTCCGCCGCGACGGCGTCGTACAGTTCGCCGTCAAACTTTTCCAGCAGGCGCTGCTGAATGAGCAAACGGGCGCGTTCCTTCTCGTCGCTCTCCTCATAATAGGCGTTGGAATGACGTTCCTGCTGCGCGGCGCCGCGTTCGCGCGCGGGCCTTAAGATGGTGAGGATCTTGGTCTTGAGCTCGAGAATGGCGTTTTCGATGCCCTGCGTGCTCGCGTCGATCCAGTGCAGACGCTTGATATAATATTCCATCGCCTTGGACAGGTCCTCGCCGTCCAGTTTGAAGGGAAGGATGGTGAGCTCGCCCTCCTTTTCGATGATACGCTTGTAGGCGATCTCCACTTCATTGAGCACGTGCACGGACTTGGATGCCGCGTTGTTGAGGACAACCACGAAGATGCTCGCCTCGTCGATGGCGTTCACGATGCTTGTCGCATAGTCGCCGCTGACGTCGCGCGGGGCATACCAGCAGCGGATCCCCTCCGCCTCGAGCACGGAACAGATATGATCCACGACCGACTTCATGTTGTGCTCGTAACTTAAAAAGACATCAACCTTGTTCATTGTTTTTTTGTCCGCCTGTTTTTTCATTTATTTTAACACATTCGGGCGATTTGCGCAACCCCTACCCCGTAAAATATTTTTATTGCGTCCCTCTTTCCTGCAAAAATTTTTCTGCTTGTCCCCTTTCCCGCAAAGCTCTTTCGATCCGTCCCTTTCCCTCCGGCATTCTTTCTCGTTCCCCTTCCCGTCGGAGAGGGGGATACGGGGGGATTGGAACACAGAAAAAATGCAAACACAAAAAAACGACGGTTTGCTTCATGCAAACCGCCGCACAATCTTTATTTTACGCTTCGCAGTTCTTTTTGAGACGAGCAACGAAGTTTCGCGTTCGGCGGAAAAGTTCGCGCCGAATGGTTTGCAGACCGATCCCGCCGACCCTTTTATCCGGCACGGCGGCTGTCCCGCGCGTCCTCTTTCAGCCGTTGACGTTGAAATCCGCGGACAAAAGATTCATTGCCTTCAACAGCTTGTGAATGTACACGAACGGTCCGACAAGAATGAGCGTGCCGAGAACATTCCATCCCCAATAACTGCCCGCACCAAAGGAATAGCCGATATTGCGGCGGGCAAGTTCTCTGCCGATCCTTGCGCTGACCCTGTGATACCAGACGAGCATTCCGATCCCCAGCGTGAGCCAGCTGAAAACAAAGAGCAGTAGGCAGAAGTGCATCGTTTTCTTTCCGTCGTACCGGGAAGCGATGGTGTTGATGTCCGTGCTCACCGCCGACAAAACAACCAAAGCGTAGATGCCGATGGTGATGATGGATAGCAAAATAAACTTGACGAGCCCACGGTTGGTTTTGAGCTGTACGACGGGCGCGGCGGGATGTGCGGACTGTACGGCGCTACCGCAGTTCGGGCAGACATCGGCATTATCGTCGATCTCATGCCCACATTTTGTGCAATACTTCATAATTTCTCTCCTGATGATTTATTTGTATGACGATGTTGTGATTCATCGTTCATGCACAAGAAGCAGATCCTGCCGGCAAAGAGGACAAATAATCGCGCCGACAATTCTTCGGACATTTCTCTTCGTTTCAGAAAAATAAAATTATCTGAATGTTTCTATATTCTATTATACACCTCCCCCCCCATTGTCAAGAAAAAATAAAGTGATTTCCGACAAAAATATATAAAAATCGGCGGCTTGTACAAGCCGCCGATTTTTATATATTTCATGTAAACTGCCGCATCCTGTCCGTTTTACGCTTCGCAGTTCTTTTTGAGGGTCGCAAGGTTTTCCGAAAGTTCCTTGGGCAGCTTGTCGCCGAACTGCTTGTAGAACTCCTTGATCTCGTCCGCTTCCTTGCTCCAACGCGCCTTGTCGATGTAGAGGATGCTTTCGAGCGTCTCACGCGGGTAGTCCAACCCTTCGAGGTCGATATCCTTCGCATAGGGAACATAGCCGATGGCGGTCTCCCGCGCGTCCACAGCTTTCTCACAGCGCTTTAAGATCCATTCCAAAACGCGCATGTTGTCGCCGAAGCCGGGCCAGAGGAATTCGCCGTTTTCGTCCTGACGGAACCAATTGACGTTGAAGATCTTGGGCGGGTTCTTGACCTTCTTGCCCATCTCGATCCAATGTGCGAAGTAGTCGCCCATGTGATAGCCGCAGAAGGGCTTCATCGCCATGGGGTCATGGCGCAGAACGCCCGTGGCGCCCGTGGCGGCAGCCGTCGTCTCGCTCGACATGATGGAGCCGACGAACACGCCGTGATCCCAATCGCGCGACTGGTAGACGAGGGGCGTCGTCGTTGCGCGGCGTCCGCCGAAGATGATGGCGTCAAGCGGCACGCCTTCCTTGGAGTTGAACGCCTCCGAAAGGCAGGGGCAGCCCGTGGCGGGCGCGGTGAAGCGGGAGTTGGGGTGCGCAGCCTTGGTGCCTGCATCGGGCGTCCATTCGTTGCCGAGCCAATCGATAAGGTGTGCGGGCGCCTGCTTGGTGAGCCCTTCCCACCACACGGTGTTGTCCGAGGGGTCGATGGCGACGTTGGTGAAGATGGTGCCCTTCCGCGTTGCCGCAAGCGCGTTGGGGTTGCTCTTTTCGTTGGTGCCGGGGGCGACGCCGAAGAAGCCGTTTTCGGGGTTGACCGCCCAGAGCCTTCCGTCCTCGCCGACGCGGATCCATGCGATGTCGTCGCCGACGGTCTCCACCTTATAGCCCTTTTCCAGATAGTGTTTGGGGGGGATGAGCATGGCGAGGTTGGTCTTGCCGCATGCGGACGGGAACGCCGCCGCGACGTACTTCTTTCTGCCGTCGGGGAAGGTGACGCCCAGAATGAGCATGTGTTCCGCCATCCAGCCCTCTTGTCTTCCGAGGTAGGACGCAATGCGCAGCGCGAAGCACTTTTTGCCGAGCAGCACGTTTCCGCCGTAGCCGGAGTTCACCGACATGATGGTATCGTCCTCCGGGAAGTGCATGATGTAGCGCTTCTCCTGATCGATGTCGCACTTGGCGTGGAATCCCTTGATAAAGTCGCCGTCTTTGCCGAGCTGCGCATAGCACTCCTTGCCGACGCGCGTCATGATCGCCATGTTGAGAACGACGTAGATGGAGTCGGTGACCTCGATGCCGATCTTGGAGAAGGGGGAGCCGACGACGCCCATCGAATAGGGGATGACGTACATGGTGCGCCCCTTCATCTTGCCGCGGGCGATGTCGGCGCACATCTTATAGGCTTCCTTGGGGTCCATCCAATTGTTGGTGGGACCCGCGTTCTCCTTCTCGCGGCAGCAGATGAACGTTCTGTCCTCCACGCGGGCGACGTCGTTCTTTGCCGTGCGGTGGTAGTAGCAGCCGGGGAGCTTTTCCTGGTTGAGTGCCATCATCTCGCCCGTGGCGCACGCCTCGCTGCGGAGCGCGTCGAGCTGCTCCTTGCTGCCGTCGATCCAGACGATGTTGTCCGGGCAGGCGAGCTTGGCGCTCTCCTCGACGAACGCGATGACCTTCTTGTTGTTGGTCGGATATGCCATATTCTTTCCTCCTGAAAAAAGAATTCTTCGGTAAGCGGGCATGCGGGCGGAAATGCAAAGAACATGCCGCTCGCGTCCCACGATACAGTATATCACGCGGAACGCAATTTGTAAAGCGTTTGCAGCCAAAAAGCGGGGGGAGGATTTTCGGCAAAACAAGACCTCCGCCCTGCTTTTCCGACAATCCCCGCCCCGCAAACCCGCATACAATATGCCGTGAGGTGGAATATGGCTTATGAAAAACGGGTGTGCGTGCTGCGGCAGGTGCGCAAGGGATTTTCGGCGGACGGCAGCGCCCTGACGGGCGCCGTCTATGCGGAACGGTTGGGAGACGAGCTCACGATCACGCCGCGCATTGCGGCGCTCTCCCCCTTAAAGGACGGCAGATACGCGCTCTTCGTCTGGGCGGGCGGCAAGACGTATTGTCTGGAACTCAAAGGGACGTCCCCCCTGCACATCCCGTCCGCCCCTTCCGTTGCGGGCGGGTTTGCGGCGCTCCTTTGTTTTATCCGCGGGGACGTGCAGCCCGTCGCCTTCGGCAGGTGCGGCGGCGCGCCCGAACGGTATGGCGTGCTGCTGGAAGAGGGACCGGGGAAAAAACGGCGCATCCCCGTTCCCCTTCCCCCCGTTCAGACGCCTGCGCCCGCGCCCAACGTGCCGCTCTCTCCCGGCGTGCCCCTTCCGGATGCGTCCCCACACGAGGAGCGCGCCGCCGCGCGCTACGATGACGACGCGATCGCCGCAAGCGACTATTTCCATCACGCGGGCAATGACGATGAAAAAACTGCTGCTCCGCCTGAAAAAACGAACGGGGCGGCGGCTCCCGGCGATGCGGCAGATCTTTTACTGCGCCCGCGCGGCACGCTTACATACTACAACAGCATCCGGGAAAAACTGCTTTCCGCCTTCCGCGAAGGCGAGCGCTGCGAAGGGCTGCGCGCCATCTTTCCCCGTTCCGAATGGGTGAAACGCGGCGACGCCCTGCTGGGCATCGTCTATGAAGAGGGCGTGCCGCGTTACTTGTGCGTCGCCGCCGCGGGGGAACGCCCCGCCGTCATGGGCGAACATGCCGTGTTCGTTCCCAAGACGCACTTTTCGGACGATGCGGGATATTGGGTGGTGTTTCAGGACGCCGACACGGGAGAATATGTCCGCGTCGGCGAACAATGAACTTGCCGCGGCAGAATGCCGCGGCAAGTTCATGATATGATCGGCTGCGTGCTGCAGCTCCCCTTTGATAAGCACCCCTGCGGGTGCTTTTTTATTCCTCGTACAAGACGACTTTTACGCCCTTTTTGCGCGCATACGAGACGGTATACGCCGCACCCCCTTCCGTGCGCGTACAATACGCATAGACCACGTCCGCCCTGTCCGCCATATACCTGTCGCGCGCCAAAAGGCAGCCTGCGCGGTATTCTTCGCAGAGCACGATTTTTTCGTCGCACGCGTCCAGCAGGCGCAGATATTCCCGCCTGTCCCGTTCGCAAAAACCCCGTTCCTGTCCCGCAAACGGGATGCACGCAACGAGCGAAATTTTATATTTTTCTTTCAGATCGGCAAGACAGGCGAGCGCCGTCAGGTCGAACCCCCGCGCCATGCCGCACAAAAAACGGTCGCAGCCGCCGCGGATGAGTTCTTCCAACCCGTCATACAATCTGTTGCGATCAAACGCCGCGGGCAGTTCCCTGTGCCCCGTCAGTGCACACGTCTTTCTCATGGCTCCCCCTTATACAATGGGCGATTTGCGCTCTTTTCCCTGTCCGCGCGGATACCCGGACGGCGTCGGACGCATCTTTTTACAGGTGACGAGCATCCGTTCTCCGTAGCCTTCGGGCAGCGCATAGCGCACGGCTTCCCACGTTCCGCCCCCCAACACCGTTGCGGCACGGCGGGCGGCGGGACGTTCGTCCTCGCTCCCCTTCCACGCGATCATCTCTCCCCCCACCCGCACCAGGGGCAGACAGTACTCCGCAAGGGCGGGCAGCGGCGCAACGGCACGGGCGATGACGGCATCGAACGTCTCCCGCATGGACGCATCTCTCCCCGCATCCTCCGCGCGCATCGTCACGACTTCGGCATGCAGTCCCAGCGCGCCGACGACCTTTTTCAAAAACGCGCATTTTTTGGATGTGCTCTCGATGAGGGTGAATAAAAGATCGCTGCGGACGATGGCAAGCGGAAGGGACGGGAAGCCCGCGCCCGAACCTACTTCCGCCACGCGCGCTCCCTTCCCCAAAAGATGTTCTCCCGCAAGCGAATCGAGGAAATGTTTGTGGAAAACTTCCCGCTCTTCCACGATCGCCGTCAGATTATATGCCGCGTTCTCCCGCACGAGCATGCGGTAAAATTCTTCGAACAGGGCTCTTTTTTCCGAAATGAGCGCCGTTAACCGCACAAAATCGGGCTTTTTGTTCTCCATATCCCGATTATATCACACATCCTTTTTCTTTTCAACCGTTTGTCGGAATCCCGTCCGCGCTTTTTCCACAATGTTTGCCGTTTGGTGGACAACTTTTCCCCCGTTCCCTTTTTCAGACCTTTTCGGGTGCACTCTCTTTTTTTTTCTTTCCACATCCCTTTTTTTGTACACATTCCGTAAACAGCCTGTCCACATCCGTGTCCACCGCGTGAAAATTTTTCTGTTTCGCAAAAACACGCCAAATCGCTTGAAATTTCCCCTCTTTTTCGCTATAATAAGGGTATGCGTGCGGACAGGCTTTTGTCCCGAACGGCTTGTCCACATTTCCACAGAAATTACTATTACTATTATTATTTTTACTTTATTATATTCTACCCAACAAGGAGGAGCGCGGATGAAATTCGTATGTGACGGACTGTCCCTTTCGGAGGCGGTCATCAAAGTCAGCAAGGCGTGCGCCGTGCGCACGACGGCACCCGTCATGGAGTGCATCAAACTTTCGGCATTCGGGGAGGAAGTTACCTTGCTTGCAACGGACGGGGAACTCTCTATCCGCAAGAGCGTCAGGGCAGAGATCTTCGAAGAAGGAGAAATCTGTGTTCCCGGAAAGCTGTTTTCCGATTTTATCGGAAAACTTTCCGATGAAGAGGTCTCCATTGCGACGAGCGAAAAGGGCGTGGAGATCAAGTACCGCGACGCGGGGACGTTCATGCAGAGCCTGCCCGCGGAGGAATTTCCGAAGATCGATTTTTCGGCGCAGGAAAATTCCTTTACGATGAAGCAGTCCGATCTCAAAAAGATCATTGCGGAGACGACGTTCTGCTGCGCGCAGGACGATTCCCGCCCCGTGTTGAAGGGGTGTCTCATGGAGTTCGGGGAAAAACTCGAAGTGACCGCGCTGGACGGATACCGCCTTGCCATCGCAAGCGCGCCCATCCTTGCAAAGAGCGGCGAAAAGAGCATCATCTGCCCCGCGCGCACCCTCTCGGAGATCGCGCGGATGCTGGAAAAAGAGGACGAAGAGATCACGCTCTACACGCAGGGTGGCATGCTGTTGGTGCAGTCCGAGGGAACGACGGTGGTCTCCCGCCTCTATCAGGGGGAGTTCATCAAGAAAGAGAACGTGGTCCCCTCCGCATTCTCCACCAAGGTGACGATCCGCCGGGCGGAGCTCATCGATTCCGCAGAGCGCGCCGCCATCCTCATCCGCGGGGACAAGAACAACCTCGTCACCCTCGATATCGATCCCGAAAGCGTGAAAATTTCCTCCGTCTCCGACTTCGGAAACGTGGCGGAAGTGGTGAAGGCTGCAACGGAAGGCATGGAGATGACCATTTCCATGAACGCGAAATATCTGCTCGATGCACTGCGCGCGCTCGGAGAAGAGGAGGTGACCATCTCCTTCAACGGCGCGGTTTCCCCCTTCATTTTGCAGAATGCGCAGCAAAAAGAGAGCCTGTATCTCATTTTGCCCGTCAGAAACGCCGCATAATCGCTTGACGGACGGGGATAAATAACATATAATCAAACAACAAGCAAAAAAAGGAGCAGGTTATGAAGAGGACCTATCAGCCCAAGAAGCGTCAGAGAAGCAAGGTGCACGGTTTCAGAAAGCGCATGGCGACGCAGGGCGGAAGAAAGACGCTGAAAAGAAGAAGAAACAAGGGCAGAAAGCATATTTCCGCCTGAGTCATGAAGTCCCTGCGGATCAAGAAAAAGAAGGACTTTACAAGAATCCTGCGGGTGGGAAAACGGGCGCATGCGGAGAGTCTGACCATCGTCTGGACCCCGTCCGACGTCATGCGGTATGCCGTGTGCGTCGGAAAAAAGTACGGCAAGAGCGTCGTGCGCAACCGCCTGAAACGACTTTTGCGTGAAGCATTCCGCTCCAAGGCGGAATGTTTCGGCATACCTTGCGCCGTTCTGCTCATCCCGCGGGAGGCGAAGGAATATTCGTATGCCGCATTTGCAAGAGATCTCGGAAAGATCATCCGGAAAGAAAAACTTCTCGCCGCCCGCCCTGCGGACGATGTGGAAGGATTGCCTGCAAACGGCGGGACGCTTTCTGAAAAAGAAGGTGTTTAAGCCCCGTCTGCGGGGACTGTGCATCCGCATGATCACATGGTATCAGAAGTATCTCTCGCGCGGGACGTGCCTCTATACGCCGACCTGTTCGGAGTACACCAAACGGAGCATCAACAATCTGGGCGTCGTCCGCGGGATCGCCTGCGGGATATGGCGCATCCTGCGGTGCAATCCCCTCTCCAAAGGAGGGATCGACCCCGCACCCGAAGCCTATTTCAAAAAGAGATGGCTTTTGTAAAAGGCTGAAACTATGCAAGTTACGTCGTTATTGAGCGTGGGGATCACGCTGCTCGAACAAGGATATGAAATAGGGCTGGACTGGCTGGGACAGTTCGTCCGGGCGATCATCGAGAGCGTCGGCATCATCGGTGTCGGCATCATTTGCTTTACGCTCATCTTAAAGGCGATCACCCTTCCGTTCGACGTGTATCAGCGCGTCAAGATGCGCAAACAGACGCTCATCATGCGGGCGATGAAGGACGACCTCGACAAATTGCAGCAGCAATACGCGAACGACAAGACGATGTACAATCAGAAGATGATGGAGCTGTATAAAAAGAACGGCTATTCCATCTTCGGGGCTTGTCTGCCCATGATCATCTCGCTTGTGGTCATCATCATCGCATTCCAGGCGTTCAACGCCTATTCGCGCTATGCGAACCTCGACTTCTTTGTGGAGATGGCGGGCGATTATAATGCCGCCATTCTCGCCAACGGAACGGAAGGGACGGACATGGTGCTCGCACGCGGAGAGGACGGCGTCATCCTTGTGGACGGGGATTCTTACACCCTTGTCTGGACAAACGAAGCGGGCGAAGAACAGAAAAAACCCATCAAAGACGGGGAAACCTTTTCCCTCGGCGGAAACGGCTATACCTTCACCGTGAAGCAGGGCAGCGGGAGCGAAGAAAAAGAATACTTTTTGAGAGCCGTTCCCGAAGATACGAAGAAGTACCTCTTCTATGAAGACTCCCTCGGCGCGACCAAAGTGCAGCGCAATTATTATATCGACACGCAGCGGCTGACAACCGTCCTTCAGGAGACGGACAAGGAAATGTACGACAAAATTGCGGCTGCCAAGAACGACAAAGAAGCGGAGAATCTCTGCCGCGACTACGTCAAGGGACTTGGCGCAACGGCTGCAAAGACCTGGTACGACGGGCACCGCGCAAACTTTTTGTGGGTGGAAAACGTATGGTATCCGGACGTCTCTTACAATCACCCCATCCCCGAAACGTATGAAAAGTTCAAGGAGAATTTCGGGAATACCAACGTCGTGCTGGAAGACGGGACGAACGCGCAGCTTCAGAACATCTTCGACGCCAACGATTACGAGGCGCTGACGGCAAAACTTTCCGACGAAAAAGCGGCGCCAAACGGATATTTCGGGCTCATCATCCTCTCCATCGGACTCATGGTGCTGTCACAGTTCGTGATGATGCGTTCGCAAAAAGAGAGCAACCAATATCAGACGGTGGACGGTCAGGGCGCGCGCACGCAGAAGATCATGCTCATCATGATGCCCATCATCTATGCGATCTTCGCGTTCATGTACAGTGCGGCGTTCACCATCTACATGCTCATTTCCAGCCTTTTCTCGCTGATCGTGACGCTCACTTCCAACCTGATCCTGGGAAGGATCTTCAAGAAGAAGGAAGAAAAGCAGGTCATTGAAGTGAACACCAACAAACCCAAGTGGCTTTTGGAGCGCGAGGCGCGCGAGAAGGAACAAAAAAAGAAGGACCGGAAAAACAAGGACCGCTGAGGCGGAAAATATAAGTGAAGGAATAAGGGTATGGAAAACATTTTTACGGGTAAGACGGTGGAAGAAGCCGTCGGTGCGGGGCTGGAAGCGCTCGCGTGCAGGAAAGAGGACGTCGAAGTGGAAGTACTCGACGAAGGGAAGAAGGGGCTGCTGCGCTCCAAGCCCGCGCAGGTGCGGCTCACCCTGAAAGAGAAGAATTCGGACGGCGAGCGCGCCGTTGTCTTTCTCGAAGGACTGCTGCCGCTGCTCGGCGCAGAAGCGGCGGTCCAATTGAAGAGCGAGGACGAAAAGATCGTCATCGAGCTGTCCTCCCCTTCCGCGCGCAGCATCATCGGCAGGCGCGGAGAGCTCATCGACGCCGTGCAGACGCTGGCGGGCGCCGTTGCCAACACGGGCAGGAAGGAGTATAAGCGCGTTGTGGTGGACTGCGAGAACTACCGCGAGGACCGCGAAGAGACCTTAAAGCGCGTGGCGCACAAGCTCGCGGCGAAGGCGGTCCGCCTCGGCAAGCGCGTCCGCCTGGAACCCATGAACCCCTATGAGCGGCGCATCATCCACTCCGCCCTCGTGGACGACCCGGAGGTCACCACCAAGAGCGAAGGCAAGGAGCCGCAGCGCTTCGTCGTCATCGTTCCCAATAATCTGAAACCTTACGAAAAGCGGGGCAGGTTCGACAACAGGGGCGAACACGGCGGCAGCCGCGGCAGGTTCAACCGTGACAGCCGCGAGGGCGGCTTCCGCGGCGGCAGGAACGACCGCGGCAGGTTCGGCGACAGGAAACCCTATCCCAAGCGCGAGCTCCCCGCAGAAGGGACGCCCGAATCGTCCGGAACGAGCTTTCAGCGCGGCGGCGCGGCGCCCGGCTACAAAAAGGGAAGTTTTTCGGGCTTTTTCGGGACCTACCTCGGCAAGGACGAAGACGAAAACAAGGATGAATGAGAAAAAACCGACGGCATTGCCGTCGGTTTTTTGCAGAAAAAATCATGACGCGCCTGCGCCGTTTCCCATGCGCGCCGCCCCTCTGCCCCGGCTGTCTGCAAGCCCCACATCTGTCATTCCGAGCGCAGCGGCGGATGCCGCAGAGCGTGAGAATCGCATGGCAGACGGCGGCATCGGACGGTCACAAAAAAAGCAGCGGGATTCCGCTGCTTTTTGATAGTGCTGCCTTGTTCAGTTCTCTTCCAGCCACTTCTTGGCATTTGCCTTGGTGTAGGAAGTGATCTTCTCTTCCGTGTATGCCGACTGCGCGCCGCCGTTGGTATACAGGAAGTAGTCTCCCTCCGGGGTCATGTACATCGTCATTTCGTATCCGGTGGGATCGCCGAACGCGCCGGACGTCACCTTTTTGACGACGGTCGCCGTGTCGGTATCGAACGTCTTTTTGCTCGTCTTTTTGATCATAGCCGTGTTTCTCCTTTTTCAAGATTTGTCATTATTGTATACCCTGCGGCGCGGTTTGTCAACCACTGTATGGAAAATAAAAAAATATTTGATAAACCGCCGTTTCGGACAGTGGCTGCCGACGTTCAAACGCATTTTTGTGAATCGTTCACAATTTCACGGAAGGAGAGGTCGGAAATGGCTGCGGCGACGGCTTCCGCCATGGCGTACACCACGCCCAGCCGTGTGAGGTTGAACAGCGGATAGGCGAGCGGCGATTTTTTGGCGACGATGCCGAGCACGGAGACGTCCCCCACTTTCGGCAGCCGCTTGTTTGCGCCCGCGCCGGGGCGCAGGGAACCGGGCAGCACCTTCAAAAGCCCCACGTCCGACTCCTCCCCCACGGCGGCGTCCACGGCAATGACGGGGCTTTTCGGGTGCGTCTTTTTCAGAAAGTCGCCGAGATACTTTGCCTCCTTTGCCGTGACGGGATTTTTCAGCGTTCCGTAGATGTAGCCGTCAAAGGCGCGGCGGCGCAGCATGGTCCCCGTGATGGGGCCGAGGCTGTCCCCCACCGCAAGATCGCTGCCGATGCACAGCACCACGGGCGGGCGTTCGGGGGTTCCGAGCAGCTTTTTCAGGGCAAGATATACGCCCGTTTCCGCCATCGCGTTGTTGAAGTGAAAGGCATATTCCGGCATGTTCATGGCATCTCCTTGACAGGGAAAATGATTGCCCGCGGGCAAAATTTTTATAACTTGATTTGCGCAGAACGTGACTTTTTCCGCAAAGTGTGGTATAATATGCGCACCGAAACCGATAAGGAGGGGCTTAGTGAATTTACTTGCATCGGGCACATGGGCGCTGGACGTCGCGTTTGTCGTCATATTGCTCCTCGGCATCCTCTTCGGCGCGTGGCGCGGCTTTATCAAAGGGCTGTGCAAGCTGGCGGGGACGTTCGTTGCCATCTTCGTTGCCTTTACCTTCTGCAATGCCTTCAAAAATACGTTGGAAAGCGCCTTCGGGCTGACGAGCGCGATGGCGGGCGGCATCGGCGAGACCGCCGCAAGCTGGGTGAGCATCATCATTTCCTTTCTTGCGCTTTTCCTCATCACCAAAGTCGGCGCATGGCTGCTGGGTACGATCGGCAAGCTCCTTGTCGACAAGGTGAAGGCGTTTGCGGCGATCGACCGCTTCCTCGGCGGACTGCTGGGGCTGGCGGAAGCGCTCGTTCTCATCTTCCTGCTGCTGAGCATCTGTACCTGGATCAACGTCGAAGCGGTCAATTCCTTTATCGGGGAAAGCTCGATTGTCAAGGCGATCTATGAATGGGAATGGTTCCGCTGGGCTGCAAATTTCAACTTTTTGAAATAAAGTTAAGTACAAAACAATGCTCTGCGCCCCCACAAATGTGGGGGCGCAGATTTTTTATGCGCCGCGCATTTTTGCAGACGCATCATAAATACGCGCCTGTATTCAAAACAGGCGCAACGCATGCTCCGCAATTGCAGAATTTTTTGCGGAACAGACTGCCGGAATACTCAAATTCACGCCCTTGCCATTTTTCGGTGCCGGAGGGAGGGTTGGAACGTCGAAAAAGCCCTTCGGACACATCCGAGGCACACCTCTCCCCTGTCGCCGCCCGTTCGGGGAAAGAAAAAAACACGGATTTGTTCGCAGAAAGAGCAGGCATTTTTTGTATGACGCTCCCCACTTTTTCTGGTTTTATGGCGAAAGCCGCCGCGCCGCTTTGCAAGGCGGCGTTTGTTGTGCGGGTTTTTCAAAAAATTTCCGCGGACCTCCGCCGCTTGTCTGGTTCTGCGAAAAAATACGTTTTCGCAGCGGCAAAACCGCTTTTTCCGAAACTGACGCGGAACATGAGCAAAGAGATCGGCAGAAAAAACAGCCGCACAGCGGTATTTTGCGTGCGGTTTGCCGTCCGCGCGACCGCGCTTTGTGGACGGCTTTTTCGGATATCCGCATTTTGATAGCGATCATGCCGCAAAAAACTGCGCGCACAGGCAAGTTGTCCACAGGTTTTTGTGCAATGCGTGGAATTTGCACGGAATAATCCTCCACAAAAGGCGATGTCGGTACGTTCCGCACATCAGGGCTGTTGACAAGTGTTCGCACCTGTCTGAAAAATTTGCGTTCATTGTTTCACGTGAAACATGAAAAAATTGAAAAAATTCTGCGGAGTGTTTCACATGAAACATTTTCGGGCAATTTTTGATGGGTGCAATGGCAAAAACGGGGCAAAATAAGGTCAAACAGTGATATTTATGAAAAATCGGAAAGATTTGCCGCCAAAGACTTGAAATTATTTGCGGTTCATGATACAATAGGAGCAGTATCATCGCTCATACTCTCTGTATGGACGATAATTCAAAAAAGGAGACCAAGATTGAGTAAGACAGTCAAGACGGTCATCATCATAGTGCTTGTTGCGATCCTCGGCGTCGCAGCGTACTTTGTGATCACCAATCAGATACGCAACTCGAAGAAGATCGATACGTCGCGCTTCGACGAATTGCTCTACGATCCCGACAACAAGATCGACGATAAGGAGCAGATCAAGTTCGTGTATGTGGACGGGTATGTGGTGTACGGCTATCTCAACAAGACGGACGCCACTTATACCTATTGGGCAAACTATAAGAGCCTCTATTCCGACGCAGGCGTCGATACGAGCGATGGCGGCATGATCCCGCAGGGAACGCTCGACTATTGGCGTTCGCTCGGGATCGGATACGATCTTTCCAATCCCAATGCGGGCAGCGGGTGGGGGAATATCCTCTATATTGCCGTGATGGTCGTGGGGCTTGTCGCCTTCTTCCTCATTCTCCGTTCCATGAACGGCGGAGGGGGAAAGGTGATGAACTTCGGCAAGACGAAGGCGAGGGTATCCACCAATATTAAAGTCCGGTTCTCCGACGTCGCCGGGGCGGAAGAGGAAAAAGAGGAATTGAAGGAAGTCGTCGAGTTTTTGAAGAGCCCCAAGAAGTTCGCCGACCTCGGAGCCAAGATTCCCAAGGGCGTGCTGCTTGTCGGCCCTCCCGGAACGGGAAAAACGCTCTTCGCCAAGGCGGTGGCGGGGGAGGCGGGCGTGCCCTTCTTCTCGGTCAGCGGTTCCGATTTCGTGGAGATGTACGTCGGCGTCGGGGCGTCGCGCGTGCGCGACTTGTTTGATATGGCGAAGCGCAATCAGCCCTGTATCATCTTCATCGATGAGATCGATGCGGTCGGCAGACAGAGGGGGGCGGGGCTCGGCGGCGGTCACGACGAACGCGAACAGACCCTCAACCAGATCCTCGTTCAGATGGACGGGTTTGAGACGAATGAAGGCGTCATCGTTATGGCGGCGACCAACCGTGCGGACATCCTCGACAGTGCCCTTCTTCGCCCTGGGCGGTTTGACAGGCAGATTTATGTCAACCTGCCCGACGTGAAGGGGCGGGAGGCGATCCTCAAAGTCCATGCCCGCAACAAACCGCTCGCTCCCGATGTCAATTTCAAAGTGATCGCCCGCATGACGAGCGGATTCTCGGGGGCGGATCTTGCGAACCTGCTCAATGAAGCTGCCATTCTCGCCGCCCGCGAGGGGAAAAAGATGATCGGCAACCTCGAACTGTACGAGGGCATCAACAAGGTCATCATGGGTCCGCAGAAAAAGAGCCGTGTCGTCACCGAGGCGGACAAGAAGTGTACCGCCTATCACGAAGCGGGACACGCCATCCTCGCCAAACTTTGCGAGCACACGGATAACGTGCATGAGGTGTCCATCATCCCCCGCGGGATGGCTGCGGGCTATACGCTCACCCGCCCCGAATCGGATGACAATGACATGACTGTTAATAAACTTAACGATTTTATCTGTATGGCGCTGGGCGGAAGGGTTGCCGAAGAGCTCGTCATCCACGATGTTTCGGCGGGCGCTTCCAACGACATCCAGAAGGTCACGCAGATGGCGCGCAAGATGGTCACGGAGTGGGGCATGAGCGAAAAGGTGGGTCCCATCTGTTACGGCAGCGATGGTCCCGTCTTTCTCGGCAGGGATTTTGAGGAGCGCAACAGTTACAGCGAGCAGACGGCGTCCGTCATCGACGGCGAAGTGCGCGCCATTGTCGAACGGCAATACGAACGCGCGCGCACGCTGCTCAAAGACAACCGTCCCATTCTCGATAATATGGCGCGCGTGCTCGTCGAGCGCGAGACCATTTACACGGCGGAAGTGGATATGCTCATGCGGGGAGCGTCGTATACCGACGTGCTCGCCTACATGGAGCGGCACGACAAGGGCGAACCGGACGACCCGTTCGGGTTGAAGGGGTCGGCTGCCGCCAAGGAGAGCGCGCCCGCTGCCGACGCTGCCGCTGCCGCAGGCGACGCCGATGGCGCCGGAGACGCACCCGCCGCCGATGCAGAGGAAGAAAAATCCGATAAGGAGTGAGAGATATGGGAAAGGTGATCTCCTTCTCCAACCAGAAGGGCGGGGTGGGAAAGACGACGACGTGCGTCAACATGGCGGCATATCTTGCGCGTTCCGGCAAGCGCGTTCTGCTCATCGACCTTGACCCGCAGGGCAACGCCACGACGGGGCTGGGCTTTTCCAAGGGAACGCTCAAAAAGTCCGTCTATAACGTCATCATCGACGACGAGGACGTCAAGGACAACGTGCTTGCCACCGAGATCGAAGGGCTGTTCGTCCTGCCCTCCAACATCGACCTCGCGGGGGCGGAAGTCAGCCTCGTCTACAAAAAGAACCGTGACCGCGTTTTGAAGGCGGCGCTCGAAAAGGTGAAGGGGGAGTTTGACTTCATCCTCATCGACTGCCCGCCCTCTCTGGGGCTGCTGACCATCAACGCGCTCTCGGCGGCAGACAGCGCCATCATCCCCATCCAGAGCGAATATTACGCGCTCGAAGGGCTTTCGCAGCTCATGAACACCATCTCGCTCGTCCGTCAGCACCTCAACCGTTCGCTGAAAGTGGAGGGCGTGGTGCTCACGATGTACGACGGGCGTTCGCTCATCTCGCGGCAGATTGCCGCCGAGATCAAGAAGTATTTCTCCAAGAAGCTCTATGAGATCGTCATCCCGCGCAATATCCGCCTGTCCGAGGCGCCCAGCCACGGCAAGCCCATCTTGCTGCACGATCCCAAATGCATGGGCGCGCGGGCGTATGCCGCGCTCACCGAAGAATTTTTGAAAAAAACGCAAGGAAAGGGAGAATAAGACATGGCAAAAGGACTCGGAAGGGGGCTTTCCGCCCTGTTCAGCGATACGGAAGAGGCTTACGAAAACGCGCGCACGGACCTCGGCGAGACGGAGGGGGGAACGTCGGAAGTCGCCATCGAGGATATCTTCCCCAACCCGCACCAGCCGCGTAAGACGTTCGACGAGAACGCCATGAACGATCTTGCAAACTCCGTCAGGGAGCACGGCATCATCAGCCCCATCGTCGTCAACAGGAGCGAAGGCGGCAAGTTCATGATCATCGCGGGCGAACGCCGCTACCGTGCCGCCGTCAAGGCAGGGCTTGCCAAGGTGCCCGTCATCATCAAGGAGCTTTCGGAGAAGGAGGTCCAGGAGATCTCCCTCATCGAGAACTTGCAGCGCGAGGACCTCAACCCCATCGAAGCGGCGACGGGCATGAAGCGCCTCATGGACGACTTCGGACTGACGCAGGAGCAGCTCGCCGAGCGGCTCGGAAAATCCCGCCCCGCCATCGCCAACACCCTGCGCCTGCTCTCCCTTGCGGAGGATGTCATCGAATTCGTGCGCGAGGGGAAAATTTCTTCGGGGCACGCGCGCACGCTCGTTCCCGTGGCGAAGGAGGCGCAGACCTACCTTGCCAAGGAATGCGTGAAGAACGGGTGGTCGGTGCGTGAGATGGAGCGGGCGGTCAAACAGTACCTCAACCCGCCCGAAGTGCTTGCCAAGGACAAGGAACAAAAGAACGCCCTTGCCAATGCGGAACTCAAACATCTCGTCGAACGGCTGCGCGCCACGCTCAAAACCAAGGTGTCCCTCATCGGAACGGACAAGAAGGGGCGTATCTATATCGACTACTATACCCGCGACGACCTCGACCGCATCAGCGAACTTTTGGACATCATCGACAGGATGTGACGCGCGCCCGTGCTGCGGGCAGACCGCGGACATGCTGCCCGCGGAAGGCGCGTCTTGCGGCGCCGCCGCAGACATGGCGGCGAAAGGAGCATTCGCCCGCAGGTCCTCTCGGGACATGCTGCGGGCAAAGGTATGTTGACATTTTCTAAGACGAGCAAAGAGGATGTCGTCCGGTTTGCGCCCTACTTCGCGCGGCAGACGACGCATATCTCCGATTTTTCGCTGTGCTTTCAGTTCATGTGGCACAAGCATTTTACGCCCGAATACGCCGTCGTCGAGGACTGCCTCGTCTTAAAAGAGCGGTACGCGGGCAAGACGTGGTTTCACTATCCGCTCCCGAAGTCGGGGGATGCGGAGGCGGCGCGGCGCGCCGTCGCGCTGCTCGAAGAGGACTGCCGCGACAATGAGGTGCGCCTGCATTTTACCAACGTTCCCGAAGAAGCCGTCCCGTGGCTCGTTCTGCGTTACGGCAGGGAGGTCTCCGTCACCAACATCCGCCGTTGGCAGGATTACCTCTACGAGGCGGAGGCGTTCCGCACCTACGCGGGCGGGAAGTACGCGGGGCAGCGCAATCACGTCAACAAGTTCAAAAAGAACTTCCCCGATTGGTCGTTCGGCGTCTACACGCCCGCCATGGAGGCAGAACTTTTTGCCTTTTTACGGGAGTATGAGAGCACCCAGCGTGCCAAGGGCAGCCGCCTTGCCGACGAGGAGATGAACGAGGTCTACGAACTGATCCCCGAGATCGGCAGGTTCGGGCTGCTGTGCGGCGTCCTGCGCGCGGGCGGCAGGATCGTCGCCTGTTCGGTGGGCGAGCGTTGCGGGGACATGGTCGTCGTTCACGTCGAGAAGGCGCTGCGCGGCTGCGAGGGGGCGTACCCCATGGTCGCACAGCAGTTCGCCCTCGCCTTTACGGACGGGGCGAAGTATATCAATCGCATGGACGACGCGGGCGACATGGGGCTCAGGAAGTCCAAATTGCAGTACCTTCCCTGCCGGCTGGTGGGAAAATACAACGTGACGCCGCGCCGCGCCATCGACGGCGTCTCCCGCCTGCCCCGCCTGAAAACGGAGCGGCTCGTCCTTGCGCCCGTACGGGACGAGGATGCGGCAGTGTATGCGCGCCTCGCGCGCGACATCCGGCGCAACCGCTGGTGGGGGTACGATTGGCGGGACGACGCCCCGCCCGAACCGCCGGACACATATTTTCTGAGCTTTGCGCGGGACTTGTTCCGCAGTAAGATGGAACTCTCCCTCGGCATTTACCGCGAAGGCGCGCTCGTCGGCGAGGCGGTGCTGCACCGCTTCGGCTATGTCGCGCAGGCGGAGGTCGGCGTCCGCCTGCTGCCCGAGGCGGAGGGGAACGGGTATGCCGCGGAAGCGGTCGCCGCACTGTGCCGCTACGCCTTCGGACAGCTCGGATTGGAGCGCGTCGAGGCAAAGCACGTCTGTGAAAACGCGCCTTCGGGCAGGATGCTCCTGCATGCGGGGATGCGGAAAACGGGCGAGGACGCCGCGTTCGTCTATTACGAAAAGACCGCCGCGATGTAGGGCGGCGGCAGGCGCAGTGCGCCCGTCCGACAAATTGCGACAAAAAAGTTCACAAACACAACATCTTGTGCCGCTGCCCCGCGCAGCGGTCTTTTTTTGCGGAAAAACCGACGAATCGTTTGCCGATATGCCCGAAAACAGGCGAAAAAAAGAAGAAGTTTTCACGAAAAAATTTGCAAAATCCCATTGACAAACGTTTCCGCGCATGGTATATTATGTGCAGTACAAGCAGTGACATCGGGGGGAAGTCATGAACGTGAGGAGCGAACGGTAAAACATTCGCGCGCCTTTTTTGTGTTCCGCTTTGCGGCGGAAGACGGAAGGGGGCGGGGTTTTACCGTCGTTTTTCATTTTTGGGCGACCTTTCGGCGTTTCTGCCGTCGGGCGCTTTTTTCTGCACTTTTTTCCGCCGCCCCCGAAGGCGGAAGAGGACGCAAAGGGCGCGCCCGGCGCCGTGTGCGAAAAACTATATTCAGAGGTGTGAAACATGAAAAGAAAGCGTTGGATGCGGAACGCCGGGCTCGTTGCGCTCTCCGCCGTGCTGGTCGGCGGCGCGGCGATGGCGTTCACCGCCTGCGGCAAAGGAGGACGCGACGGCTATACGCTCAGCGTCTACATCTTCTGCGGCGAGGCGGACTCCTACACGAACGAGAAGATCTGTCTGGATTGGGCGGAGGAATATTCCGCCGCGCATTCCGCCGAACTCGGCGGAAACAAGATCAAGATCAATTTCCGTTCCGAGCCCGACAAGCCCACCTATTTTGACGATATGGCGGACGACATCGGGACAAGCAGATGCCCCGATATCATCTATGTTTCGCCCGCGCAGACGCTCACCTATGCGGGACAGGGGCACATCCTTGACCTCACCGACTACATCCTTGCGGATCAGGCGATGACGGAAGCGGTCGGCAATGTCTGGAAGGACAGTCTCGCCTTCTATGCGGGGTATGGCACGGCGCCCTTCCTGAACGGCGCCGACAGCGTCGAATACGATGCGCAGCGCGGCGCGTTCTACGATGCGGAGAACGACAAAGAACTGCGCTTTTACGGGCTGCCCAAGGACTATTCGAGCTTCGGGCTCGGCTATAACCGCAACTACTTCGACGACGTGATGAAGGCAGCGTACACAACGCTCAAACCTTCGTCGGGCAGCGCGAACGGACGCAGCGTCACGACGCGCCTTTATGCGCAGAGCGGACCGGTGGAGACGGCGGGCAACCGCAAGGCGCCGACGCATGAGGGAAAGGATACGGCGTCGATCACTTATGCCGTGGACGTCAACGGCGTGACCAACAAGTATACGGGCGCCGCGATCTCCGCCAAGGCGGGCGAGCCCGCGTCCTTCATCAACGTCGGCATCCCCACCAGATACAAGCCCTTCAATTTCTATCGCTATGCGACGTTCCAGGAGGCCCTCAGTAAGGGTGATCCGCTTGCGGTCAGCACGCTGAACTTTACGGGCAGCCAGGGCTATATCATCACCATCCCCGGGTTCCCCGGCGAGACGTTCAGCCTGACGGACAACGGCGGCGAACCGTTGCCGAACACCGTCAACGACGATGCCGAATACGATGCGGCAAACGCCAACCTCGTGCTCACCTATGCGGAGTACGGCGCGCTCAATTGGGCGTGCGCCTATCTGCTCAATTCCTTCTCCTGGGACGATAATTCGGATATCTATTCGGAGAACGTCAAGGATGAGGACAACATCGCCGCCGCGCTCAAAGCAAAGACCGTCAAGGAGAACACCTTCTCCGCGTGGTTCAAGGGCAGGGGCGGCGTCTACACGGCGGCGGGCGGCAACGCCGACGATCACGATGAGATCGGCGATTTCAACAACGTCTACGGCGGCGAACAGAACGAGTGGGAGAACGGACAGAACCTGTATATTCTTCCCTGGCTGTTCTCCAACGATGCCGTCTTCATCAACGAGAGCAACGAAAAATCCATCAACGAGAAGCGCGGCGACACCGTCATCGCGTCGAAAAATGCCAACAACGATTGGAGCTGGACGAGCGCTACGAGCGATTCCGACATCTTCTCCCGCGTCGGCACCGCTTCCGAACGCATTTCGAAGATCAACCTCGACGGCACGGAGCGCGAGGCGCTGGTGCAGTACGGCATCAACAGCGAAAACTTCATCGAGACCTACGGCGCGTTCCAGGAATACAGCGCAACGTGGAACGCGCACTACGGCGAGGCGGGCGACACGGCGGTCGGCTATGATAAGGGCGGCAACGGACAGGGCGGATTTGTTTCGGGCGCGTCCATCTTCTACGGTGTCGGCACCTGGGACGTCTCCGAATATCAGGAAGTCCACCGCGCCGTGCTTGACCTCGGCGTCATGCCCACGGCGGTCTCCAACAAGCTCTCCCTCTATGCGCAGAGCCGCAGCGCCTATTACTATGCGAGCGAGACCGATCGGACGTTGAAGGCGGTCACCTACGCCAACGGCGCGACCCAAAAGGGCACGGGCGCCACGGCGGGCACGGCAACGGGCTCCACGGGCGACTATACGCAGCGCAAAGGGCTCAACGACGGGGTGGCGGACACGCAGGAGCAGGGACTGAAAGTGTACACGGAGGCCGAGATCGCCTTCAATCAGGCGCTGCGTCAGGATAAATGGGCAGGCAGAATGGATTCCGTCGGGTATGCGGTCAACGGAAAGCTTGCGGAGGACGCGGAGTGGGTGGCGCCCGCGGCGGCAAGCCTCGTCATGGCGCTCACCATCGGCGAGCAGGCGCAGGTCACGCTGACCTATGCGGGCGCACAGATCCCCAACGTGATGTCGCAGTGCAACGAGTATCTCAACTATAACACGACGGCGAAGGACGGCGCCTTCAAGGACATGATCACCCCCGAGGGCGATGCCGAAGGGCACGACGTCTGGGATGCGTATTACGAAGTTGCGCTGGAAATGGCGTCCGCCAACAATTCCAAGACCGTCAAGGAATTCCTTGCGGGCAAGCAGATCGAATATATGGACGAACAGGGGCAGAAGCAGACCATCCCGCTCGAATACGATACGCAGTATGACGGCGTCAAGCTCTCCGAGTTCTCCACCGCGACCACGTCCAAGACGAGGATCGCCTATGCGATGCGCGTTTTGCGCATGATCAACTACACCCGCGCCGAGCGCGACATCCTTATCCGCATGGTCACGGGCATGAACGCCGTCAAGGACCAGACGCTGTATACGCAGGGCACGCGCTGGATCAACACGCTGAACGCCGACGGCTCCGCGTCCAGCTTCCTTGCCTATATCAATCAGGTGGAACTGACGGATGCGCAAAAGAATTATACCGACAGCGTGGCGTTCCATCCTTCTCAGGTCAACACGGCGGGGAGATCGTATATGACGCCGGCAGTCTTTGCCGTCCGTCAGGCATTGGCGTCGCAGAACTATCTCTCGGACGGTCAGTAACGGCTTGCCGCCGCCCGCCCCCGTTCTTCGGGCGGGGGCGGGCGGCGGGGCAGCCCAAGAAGGAGGAAACACAACATGATGGAAAAAAACGCCGCGGCGGTGCAAGAGACCGCGGCAGCCTCCGTCGCGGCGGAGGCGACGGTGCCGCAAAAGAAAAAGCGGCGCATCAATCAGCAGAAATTGCAGGATAATCTGTGGGGATGGCTGTTCTGCCTGCCCCTCATCGTGGGGACGGTGCTCTTTGTATACATTGCGCTCGTCATGGCGCTGCTGCTGTCCTTCACCACATACAGTTCGGTGCTGCACGGCGACGTCTGGGAATTTCTCGGCAAGATGTTCACGGGCGAGGCGGTCTCTCCCGGCGGGCTCAACGCCTTTCAGGACTTTGTGCAGACCGGGAACGGGGAGTACATCATCCGTACCAATCCGTGGAGATGGTATGAATTCATCTTTACGAACAAGGACTTTTTGAGTTCGTACAGCGAGATGATGCCCGACGGCTCCAAGATCAGCACGATGGGGGCGACGCTCTTCAACACAGTGTTCTATCTCATCGGCATCCCCATCGGCATGGTGCTCTCCATGTTCCTTGCCGTGTGCATGTCGCGCGACATCAAGGGCGGAAACGTCTTCCGCGTGCTCTACTACCTGCCCTGCGTCGCCAGCACCGTCTCCATCGTCTATACGTTCAGCAATCTCTTTGCGCCGAGCGGCGTCATCAATGCGCTGCTCAACCGTCTGGGCAACCCCATCCCGTGGTTCCGCCTGGTGGAAGGCACCTTCCCGCCGGGATATGAACAGGGCATCGATCCCTATTGGACGCTGGGCATGATCAACAAGTGCGTCGTCGTCATCATGATGGTCTGGAAGGGGCTGGGCGGCACGATCATTTTGTATATTGCAGGGCTTTCGGGCGTCAACGCCGCCACCAAAGAGGCGGCGCAGATCGACGGCGCAAGCGGCTGGAAGATCTTCTGGAAGGTCACCATGCCCGATCTGTACCCCGTGATCTTCTATAACGTGGTCACGGCGGTCATCGGCGGCATGCAGATCTACGCCGAACCCGAACTCTTCTTCCCGACGGGCGATCTTCCCAACTACTTTACGTCGGGCTATGTCGCGCTCATCTGGTTCTGGGGACTTACGGGCACGGCGTCCCCCGGCAATTCCACCATCTTCCTCGGCGGCAACAGCGTTGCCTATCAGAGCCTCGGTGCCGCCTACGGAATGGTGCTTGCGGTCATCATTCTCGTTCTGACGCTCTTCCAATTCTGGTTGGACAGGCGCAGCAACGCATAAGGAGGCGGATATCATGGAAACAATGCAGACCAATCCCGCACCCGAAGAACAGCAGTATTCCCCGTTCCGCCGTGCGGTGGGGGCAGTGCTCGCCTTCTTCGGCATCTCCTCCAAGACGCACCGCGGCAGCAAAAAGCGCGCCAAGCTCGTGGCGGACATTGCAACGTACATCGTGCTGCTGTTCGGCGCCTTCCTCATGGTCTATCCCTTCTGGTGGATGCTGGCTTCCGCGTTCACGGATACGTCCACGCCCATGCTTTCGGCGCAGGTGTCTTCCATGACGTGGTGGCCCGTCAACGCCCTTCCCACAATGACGCCCGCCGACGGACGGCACGGACTGTTCTACAATTACGAACAGCTCTTTACCAAGGGCATGAACGGCACGGGGATCAACGGGTTTGCCGCAGGGTATACCTATTGGCGGGCGGTGCTCAACAATCTCATCTACTCCGTCGTGCCCGTCGTGGTGGGGGTCATCACGTCGGCGGCGGCGGCATTCTCCTTTGCCAAGATCGCATGGAAGGGCAGGGGCGTCGTCTTTATGTTCCTGCTCGCCGCCGTCATGGTCCCCGGTCCCTCCATCATGACCACGCAGTATGCGATGTATGATTCCTTCGGCTGGCTGAGCGATGCCAACGCATGGATGACGCTCACCATCCCCGGCATGTTCGGCGCCATCATGACGGCGTTCTTCATCCGTCAGTTCCTCTTCGGGCTGCCCTCCTCCATCATCGAGGCGGCAAAGATCGACGGCGCGGGGTATTTCCGCATCTTTTGCAGCTTCATCCTCCCGCTGGCGATGCCCGCCATCGTCGCGCAGGGGCTCCTGTCCTTTATGGGCTGCTGGAACAACTACATGGCGTCCCTCGTCTTTATCCCGACTTCGTCGCTGTGGATCAACCTGCCGCACGCGATGACCATCATGAGCAGCAGGGAATATGCGGACGACCTCGGTCCCGTCATGGCGGCAGCCGTCATGTGCGTGCTCCCCGTCGTCATCCTGTTCGCCGCGTTCCAGAAGATGATCATCGGTTCGCTCATGCTCACGGGGTCCAAGGAGTAAGCTGCACGGAACAGGTCCGTCCGCTCCGCTTCGCGGGCGCGCGGACCGTTGCAACATGAAAAGGAGTGATTGGTATGAAAGGGAAATGGCTTTGCCCGACGCTTGCCGCAGTTCTTGCGCTCTCGGCGGGTATTTTGGGGGCATGCGCGCCCGACGGCGAGACGTCGGGCGATTCCGGGAATTATGTTCTTCCGACGTGGAAGGACGTTCCGGAGGGGTGGGACGGCAAGGACAATCTTGCCATGGTGCACGACCCGTCCGTCTTTTTCGACGAGGCGAGCGGCACCTACTATGCGTTCGGAACGCACTATGCGGTCGCTTCGTCCAAAGATCTCATGGCGTGGACGCAGGAGGTGGAGGACTATCATCCCGAAGACCTCTACGGCGACGGCACCGAAACGAGCTTCCCGTCCGCATTGTCCGCGACGGTCTCGCTGGTCAGCCCCGTTTCGTCGGGGGAAAATGCGGTCACGTCCACATGGGCGCCCGACGTCACGTATCACGACGGGAAGTACTACATGTACTACTCTCTCACGAAGGCGTTCGGCAGCGCGGAGTCTGCCATCGGCCGCGTCTCCTCCGAGAACGTCCTCGGTCCCTATTCGGACAACGAGCCCGTCATCGACAGCATGGGGAACACCGACAAACATGATCCCAACTGCATCGACCCCGAACTCTTCACCGACAAGGACGGGAAGCTCTGGATGGTATACGGTTCCGCGGCGGGCGGCATCTATCTCCTCGAATTGGAAAATTCCGGCGAGAATTGGGGGCTGCCCAAGGCAGGGCAGGGCTTCGGCAAGAAGCTCTGGTCGGGGACGAACAATCAGGAGGGCCCCTTCATCTTCTACAACGAGGACACGGGGTATTACTATCTGATGGTCAGCTACGGCGACCTGAACACCAACTATAACATGCGCGTGGCGCGCAGCAAAACGCCCGACGGTCCCTATCTGGACATCACGGGCGCGGACGTCGCCAAGGCGACGGGCGACGGCGGCGGCAACAAGATCGCAGGCAACTATGTGATGGGCGACAAAACCAAGGGCTATGCCGCACTCGGGCACAACTCCGTCATCGAGAAGGACGGGCAGTTCTTCGTTGCGGCGCACGTCCGCCGTCAGAGCGGCGGAACGGGCGTGAGCCCGGGGCATAACCTGTACGTCTTCCGGCTCTACTTCAACAAGGACGGCTGGCCCGTGATGAGCCCCGAACGCTATGCCACGGAAAAGCCCGGGAAGGGGCTGACGGCGGAAAAGCTCGCGGGCGAATATGACGTCGTCGAACACACCGAGGGGACGACGGCAACATTTGCGCAGTCCGTTTCCTGCACCTTCAACGCGGACGGCACCGTCACGGACGGCGCAGATGCTAAGGTCGGTACATGGACGCTGACCGACGGGCAGTACGTCACCGTCACGCTGGGCAGCGTCACCTACGAAGGCGTCGCCGCACCCGCCTATGACAGTCTGTATGAGGCGGACGAGGGCGCGATGCACCCCGCATTCGTCTTTACGGCGGTCTCGGCGGCGGGGCGCAGCCTGTGGGCGGTCGGCACGTTCGAGGCGCAGCCCGCAAGCGCGGAATAACGCAAACACAAACGCACAAGGGGCGGGCGCATGCCCGCCTCTTTGTTTTCAAAGGAGGACCGTTATGGCGGTCGTATATCCGAAAAACCCGCGGTTCAACCGCCTGCAAATGCGCTCGCCCGACTATGCCGCATGGCAGGAGGGCTGCGCGCACGACCCGTCCCTGCTCGAATGGGAGGGCAGATATTACGCCTATTCCACCGATACCGTCGGCGCGCCCGCGGGTTGTCAGATCCGCGTGAGCGACGATTTGCTGCATTGGGAATATGCGGGCAGCGCCTTCCGCCTGACGGACGCGGCGCCCCTTTACAAGCGGGGTGCGGCGGGGGCGGAACAGGGAAATTTGCAGGCGGCGTTCGATTGGTGCGTGACGGACAAAAAGGAGGCGGGCGATAGCGTCTGCACGCATCCGGACGGCACCATGTCTTTATGGGCGCCCCACTGCGTGCGCGGAACGGACGGAAAATTCTGGCTGTATTTCAGCCTGACGGGCTATTTCGGCGGCTCCAAGTCGTGCATCGGTCTTGCCAAGTCGGACGCCCCGCTCGGACCCTTCGTGTGTGAAGGGCTGCTCGTGCAGTCGCCTGCGGGCTGGCGCACGCCCAACGCCATCGACCCGCAGGTGCTCTTCGCCGAAGGGAAGCTGTGGATGGTGTACGGTTCCTATGGGCTGGGGCTGTATCTTCTGGAACTCGACCCCGCAACGGGGCACAGGCGGGACGGGCTGACCTATGCCGACTTTGCGGCGGGCAGGGCGGCGTTTTCTTGCTACTACGGAACGCCCCTTGTGCGCGGTTCGGCGGAGGGCGGCGTGCTGCACTTTGAAAAGGACGTGCCCGTCTTCGAACACGGAACATGGACAAGGAAGAGCTATTATTATCTGATGTGCTCGTTCGGGTCGCTCTCCGCGGCGTACAACATGCGCTGCGCGCGCAGCGAGCGCCCCGACGGACCGTATACCGACGTCAACGGCAATCCTGTCGTCTGTTCCACCGATATCGGCACGGGGAACAAGATGCTCGGCTCCTTTTGCTGGGAAGGAGATCCTGTTGACCGCTTCTGTCCGGGGCACAACGACATGTTCACGACGTCCGCGGGTGTGCGGCTCATCGCCTACCACTGCCGCACCCATTATTTCATCGAGAAGCGGCTCTCCCGTTCCAACAATTTCCACTATCTCTATCTGGGACAGTACGACTTCAACGCGGAGGGGTGGCCTGTGATGAACGCCAACCGTTACGCGGGAGAGAGGCTCCGGGATGTGACCGCGGACGAACTGCTGAACGTTTCGGCGGGCAAGTTCGAGGCGGTGCTTCTGCGGCAGGGCGTGGAGACCGTTGCCGCGCAGCGTGTCACGCTCCGGCAGGACGGCGTCATGGACGGCGCCCTGTACGGAACGTGGAAGATGTTCGGCGCGCGGTATATCCGTATCGAAACGCCGGAGGACGTCTATTCGGGTGTGGTGATGCCCGCGTGGATGGACCATCGGGGCGCGGCGGGGCTGTGCATCACGGCAATGGGGCTGCGCAGCGGCATGGCGCTGCACCTGAACAGCACCGACCGCATCTGAAGGGGCTCTCCGAAAAAGCGCGCCGCCGCCCGGTATCCGGGCGGCGGCGCAAAAGTCTCCTATATCACGCTGCGGGCGCAAACGGACGGCGCGGCGGCATATACTTGCCGCCGCGCCGCGGAATGGCGTTATGGTTTGTCCTCCTCCTTTTTTTCGGCGGGAGGCGCGTTCATGAAGTCGGGGCGGTTCCTGCGCGCTTCCGCGTCTTCCCGCGCATTCGCGCGCGAGCGCACAAAAAACATCGCGCAGCCGAAGACGACTGCCCCCAACATCAGCCCCAACACAAGGGGTAAATTCTGTACGAACGCGCCGACAATGGCTGCCGCCGCAACGCACGCACAGGACAGGATGCTCAAAACGATCTGTAATTTCCGCATAAACTCCGTTCACGGGCGGTGCCCTATTACATTATTATATATAATACTATTATATATAATACGGTCGCTTTGTTCAGTCGTGCCTGCCGTTGTCCTGCGCGGCGGAACGCTTTGCGTCGCGGCGCTTTTTCTCGGTGAACAGGACGAGCGCGCCAAACGCGAGCGCGCCCGCTCCGGGGATGAGGGCGAACCAGACACTGACGAGCAGTGCGACCATTGCCGCCGCGGCGACGCATACGAGCGCCAGAAAGCAGAAAACAAATTGCAGCGCATTCATAAAAGTTTCTCCGAACATGGTATAAAACCATACCTATTGTACCATACTGAGTACAAAAACACAACAGATTGTATACAAAAAATATTGCCGAAAAAAACCCGAAAAAAACCCGAAAAAATGCAAAAAAGTTGCGAAAAACAGTTGACTTTCCTTTTTTGGTGTGATAGAATAAGCAAGCTGTCCGAACGAGAGAACACCGCTTCGGCGCTTCGGAAAAATATTCCGAAAAAACCGAAAAAAGTGTTGAAAAACGCTTGACGCGGACAATATGAGTGTGCTATAATAGGCAAGCTCTCTCCGCGAAGGGGACGGCAACCGGGCTGTTGCTCGGCAAACGCAGATTAAAAATCGAATAAGAAAGAAACGATTTTTTGTAACACAAAAAGCAGTTTCTGTCAATTTTTTTGAGCATCAAAGTACTCAAAACAAAGTCAGCAAGATAACGAATTTCGTTAGAGCCGTCGGTATGTTTAGCGCATATCGGCTTTAAACAATTAAACTCAAGAGTTTGATTCTGGCTCAGGATGAACGCTGGCGGCGTGCTTAACACATGCAAGTCGAACGGACATGAGGGGCTTGCCCCTTATGTTAGTGGCGGACGGGTGAGTAACGCGTGAGCAATCTGCCCATGTCTGGGGAATAACAGTTAGAAATGACTGCTAATACCGCATAAGACCACGAAGAGGCATCTCTTTGGGGTAAAAGATTTTATCGGATATGGATGAGCTCGCGTCCTATTAGGCAGTTGGCGGGGTAACGGCCCACCAAACCGACGATAGGTAGCCGACCTCAGAGGGTGATCGGCCACATTGGAACTGAGACACGGTCCAAACTCCTACGGGAGGCAGCAGTGGGGAATATTGGGCAATGGAGGCAACTCTGACCCAGCAACGCCGCGTGAATGATGAAGGTCTTCGGATTGTAAAGTTCTTTTCTAAGGGACGAAGAAAGTGACGGTACCTTCGGAATAAGCCTCGGCTAACTACGTGCCAGCAGCCGCGGTAATACGTAGGAGGCAAGCGTTATCCGGAATGACTGGGCGTAAAGGGTGCGTAGGTGGTCTGGCAAGTTGGCAGCGTAATCCCGGGGCTCAACTCCGGTGCTACTGCCAAAACTGTTAGACTTGAGTGCAGGAGGGGT